>NZ_SVFW01000033.1 GCF_015056685.1 Butyrivibrio sp.
AAGTGTATACTGAACGCTAACTATATTTTACAATATATTGTTATTATGTATTCTTAAAAAAGTATAAATATCTATAAAAAATCACTTTATAGCATTCGCTTTTTATCTTTTTTTAATAAGTTTTTAATACGTTAAATAGTTTATATCCTATCCTGCTATGGTAGAATTAATATGATTATCATAAAACACGATGTAGTTAAGAAAGGAAAATAACATATGAGCCCAGAACAATTTCGCCGTGCTAACAGTACTTCTTTTTCTGTTTGTGTAGTTATATTATTAAGTGGACTTATACTAACAATAATCAACACATTTTCTACGGGATTAACACTCGGTAAAATAGCCATTTTCGCCAATGTTGTACTTGGTGGCGCAATGATCTGTATTGGTGAGTTTAAGTTCGCCACACAGAAACTTGGTTGTATTCTCATAATGGGTGGTTCAACGCTCTTCTATTTTGTTTTACTTATCGCAGAAGACAGCATTTCATATTTTGCATTTGGTCTTCCGATACTTTTCAGCAGCATTGTCTACTTAAATGTAAGGCTTTGTAAAGCAGGAATCTCTGCTATATCTCTTTCATTCATAATCACGTGTATCAAAGCCTTTGTGACAGAAGGCACTTTGGATATGGTCCATGTACCGGCGTTTATTACCCTGGCTTTGGCTTTCATAGCTTGTATTGCTACGGTAACTCTTTTAACTAAATTTAATAATGAAAACAATGAAAAGATAACAAAGAATGCTGAAAAGTCGCTCGAGACAGGAAATGCAATGGCAGAAATTGCCAATACTATTACTGACCTATTTAATTCTTCTCAGGAAGATATGGCATCTCTGCAGAATATAATCGAGACACAGCATGAAGGTATGAAGGACATAGCATCAAGCATGGAAAGTACAGCTAATGCTGTAACACGACAGGCTGAACGAGTTCAGGAAATTCAGGAAGAGACAAATACTACTGAGCAGCACAGAAAAGATATGACTGTAGCTTCAGAAAGTACTCAGGAAGCTGTAAGAAGCGGCGTAAAAGTTATTGAAGATCTTAAGATCAAATCTGAAGATGTTTCAAAGCAAAGCCAGGTTACAGTTGATGCTACTCAGGCAGTTATAAATAAGGTTGAAGAAGTCCAAAAGATTGTCGGTTCTATCATGTCTATTTCCAAACAGACTAACCTTCTTGCACTCAATGCCAGCATAGAGGCTGCAAGAGCAGGCGAAGCAGGTAAAGGCTTTGCAGTAGTTGCTAACGACGTGCGAGAGCTTGCCGATGAAACAAATACAGCATCTACAAAGATCACAAATATCATAAATGAGCTTAATGAAGATGTACAGAAAGCTATGGCAAGTATTGATGATACAGTTGCATCCGTATCTGAACAGAATGCAATGATCGAATCTGTTGGAGAGAACTTCAACAGTATCAATGAAAATGTAACAGAAATGCTCGACAGATTCGCCGAGATTGGAGAAGGAATGAAGCAGATTGCATCTTCTACTACAGAAATTAACGACAGTATCTCCAATCTGTCAGCAACAAGCCAGGAAGTTGCTTCTCTATCCAATGAAGGTGTTCGCTCATCTGATATGGCCGTAGAAAAATTCGAAGGCTTCAAGACGATTTTGGGCGAGATATTCCAGCAGGCTAATAAGCTTAAAGATATGCAGACTAATGATTAAATATCAGAGTAAAAATAAAAGGCTGCGCATACAAAATGCGTAGCCTTTTTCTTATGCTTTATTCTGATACTGAACTGGAAGAAGCATCTGATTCCTCAGAAGAGCTGCTATCTGATGGTGAAGTCTCCACAGTTGTTGCAGTCTCTGTGGCAGCCTGTGTAGTAGATTCTGACGCTTCATCGTAAGATGTAACACCTGTCACATAATAGCTGTCTGTCTCAGCGTTTTTCTCGACTGTAAGTGTGATTGCATAGGTTTCGGGCGAAGCCTCTTTAATAAGCGTCTCGTAGACATCAATGATCTTAATGATCATATCGTTGTAAATATATGCCTCAACCTCTTCTTCTGTCTTTTCCTCATACATTGCCACTATCTGCTCTTCGTTCTCAGCATAATAGGACTGTGCCTGCTCTTCAATAAGCTCAAGCGCTTCAGCGTTGTCTATTACATCAATAGGAAAAGAAGTATCGATCATCGCTACAACTGTTCCAACACCGTTTTTATCAACAGAAACCTCTGATATCTTGTAATCTGTTATCATATCGGAAAAAAGTGAACAGAATGATTCAACTCTTTCCATTGTAGAATCATCTATCTCGCTGCTTACAAAACCTTCCATAAAGTTCTGCTTAAGATATTCACTATCAAATGTTTTAACAAATTCGCCTTCTGAAACCTCAGCACTGGCATATTTCTCAATATCCTCATTTGTACCGCTTTTTACTATAGCAAGAAATTTATCAGCAGTATCCTGGATAGCAGTCTTATCGGCTGAAGAACAGCCTGTAAGAAGTGAAAATGCTGTTGCTGTTAATGCAACTGAAGTAAGTAACTTTTTTATTGTATTCATTTTATATATTAAGCGCCTAAAAGGCCCTGTCATCTTCCTTTCAAGAATATATTACAATTTTTGTAACACAAGTTTTAGTATAGCACAAATAGGCAAAATAGCCAAAGACTATCGCAATTACATCATTTTAGTGATAAAATATAGACTATAATATCACTTATATAAAAGGAGGTTTTCTTAATGAGAGTTCTTTTTGGTTCAGGAATCATAAAAGAAGTTAGCTCTGTAGAAGTAAAGCCGTTGGATTTTGGTGATGGCAAGATAAGCGGAACAGAAATTGACTTCTTACTTACAACCGGTGATAACTTAAAATACATATACAGTCAAAACGTTCCTATAGAGGAATCAGGCCAGAGAGCTATAGATTTTGTAAAGACTCTTTACGATGAAGGAAAAGCTGACTTTACACATGAGCCTGTAGAAATGCTTTGATAACAATATAAACATAAAATATTAAAGGTCCTATGCTTTAATTGCACAGGACCTTTAAATTTGCTGTTCTTCCATGGTATTCTCCATTTAATTGGTGAAGATTATCTCTTTCCAAGACAACCCTGGTTTTTAAGTTCGATTAACAGATCAAACACAACCCCCAAAGGTAAACCGGTAATATGGGCAACTTTTTCAGGATCAGGATAATATTCATTCTCACAATCCTTTCTAATGCAGTCCATAACTTCCATTCTGGCATCACATGTAGCTGTCATACACATATTTCCTCCTTTCTAAAATAGTATAATAATTCGAAAGCAGATCCCGTCTGCTTTTCTATTATTATATCGTAAAATAGGCACAAAAGTTAACACTTTTGTGCCTATTTAATGAAAAGTTTATTATTTTAGAGTCCAAGAAGGAACCATGCCAGTAATACGATAAGAAGAAGTATTCCCAAAGCTATGGGCATGATAACAATCCAAGCCGACACTATCATAGCAAAGAGATCTCCCTTTTCCAGGTTATCTCCTACTTCATAAGGAATCCTGTCCTCTTTCGGATCATAATACTCATCCGCGTATATATCAGGCGTTTCTTCACTTTTTTTATTTTCTTCTCTTGCCTTAAATATTCTGTCAACTTTTCTATTCCATCCCATTAAGTCCAATAACCTTTCAGAAATTAAACAAGCTTATGATGACAAGCAACAAAATGGTTAGGAGCAATTTCTTCCCACTCAGGAACAACATGCTCACAAATTTCTGTGCAATACTTACATCTTGTGTGGAACTTACATCCCTTAGGAGGGTTAACAGGGCTAGGTATATCTCCTTCGAGAACTACCAGATCCTTTTTGCTGTCAGTTGTAGGTATTGACTCAAGAAGCGCCTTAGTATATGGATGCGCAGGAGAAGCAAATATATCATCTGATGACGCAAGCTCTACAAGATTTCCTAAATACATAACACCGATTCTGTCTGAAATATATTTTACAACAGAAAGATCATGTGTAATAAACAGGTATGTAAGGTGCTTTTTCTCCTTAAGCTCCTGTAGAAGGTTAAGGATCTGTGACTGAATTGAAACGTCAAGAGCTGATACTGCTTCATCACATACTACAAACTTAGGATTAACAGCAAGGCTTCGTGCAATACCGATACGCTGTCTCTGTCCACCTGAGAACTGGTGAGCAAATCTGTGCACGAAGTATCCTGCAAGTCCGCAGTCTTCCATGATCTTGATTACTTCATCCTGCATACGCTCATTGTTGCCCTTGCAGAACTTATGAGCCATAAGTCCCTCACCGATAAGTGATGCAACAGTCATTCTAGGATTAAGTGATGAATATGGATCCTGGAAAATATACTGGAGCTGATTTCTGATAAGACGAACTTCGTTGTATGAAAGTCTTGCAAGATCAATACCCTCATCACGATTCTCTTCATGCTTTGCAAAATCAGGATTACTTCTATAGTTTGCGCGAAGAGCCTCTATTCTCTCATCAATTGCTGCTATTGCCGCTTTATCAGCATCAATAGTATTTTTAATAAGATCTGCCTTTGCCTTAAGAGAAGCAAGCTTATTCTTCTCTTTATCTGTAGCCTTATCAGCCTTTTTATTAACTACATACTCAAGCTCATCTGCATCAAGCTTGGCACTTTTATGCTTCTCAATATCCTTATTGAGTTTCTCACATGCTGTATATCTCTCAGTATAGATTTTCTCAACAGGAGCAAGGTCATCAGCAACAATGAAACCACCAATAAGATTAACTATATTGAGATAAGAATCTTCTGCTGTTTTTTTCTTGGCTGTAAGGTCTGTATGAAGGTGAAGCTTCTTATCATCCGGAGCTTCATCATATTCTTTTTTAGCCTTATCATACTCAGCCTGATACTCATTCATCTTCTTTCTGAGCTTTGTAAGGTTTGTAACTGTCTTTTTGACATATTTAGGAGCAAGCTCATCAAGTGATGCTCCATAATACATTGTCTTTCCACCGGTCTGACGATAGAGCTGTAAAAGTGTACGTCCGAAAGTAGACTTACCACATCCTGACTCACCAACAAGGCCAAGTGTCTCGCCTTCATAGATATCAAGTGAGATACCATCATTGGCTTTTACATACATTCCCTTTTTAGCTACAGGGAAATACTGTTTTAAGTTTGTAATCTTTAAGAGGACTTTATCATTTTGTGGCATGACGATCCTCCTTTCTAGCATAGAAACATCTTACCTGCTGGCCCTCACGAACCTTGATAAGTGGTGGTTCTTCATTTAAGCACTTCTCTGTTGCATATTTACAACGAGGAGCGAACTTACATCCCTTAGGAAGCTTAAGTGGATGAGGCACTGCGCCCGGAATAGCATCAAGCTTCTGGTTTGAAGGTGTATCAAGTCTTGGAATTGATATCATAAGTCCTTCAGTATATGGATGTGAGAACTCTGATACGTGGAAGATTGTCTCTGCGTCTGTAAGCTCAACAACCTGTCCGCAGTACATAACTGCAACCGTATCAGCAATCTGTCTAATTACACCAAGATCGTGTGTAATGAAGATAATTGATGTATTATACTCACTCTTAAGATCATTCATAAGCTTAAGGATCTGAGCCTGAATTGTAACATCAAGAGCTGTTGTAGGTTCATCAGCAATAAGAAGCTTTGGCTTGCAGGCAAGCGCCATAGCAATCATGACTCTCTGCCTCATACCACCTGAAAGCTGGTGTGGATACTGCTTTGCTACGATGTGAGGATTAGGAATCTTAACATCTGCAAGCATCTCTACAACCTTTGCAGCTGCTTCTTTTTTATTCATACCCTGGTGGATAATGAAAGGCTCACTTACCTGTCTTTCTATAGTGAAGACAGGATTTAAGCTTGTCATTGGTTCCTGGAAAATAACAGAAATCTCATTACCACGAACCTTGTACATTTCTTTTTCTGAAAGCTTTGTAAGATCTCTGCCATCAAACATGATCTCACCGCTATCTATGTATCCGTTTCCATCAAGGAGCTGCAAAATACTCATAGCAGATACGCTCTTTCCGGAACCGGACTCTCCTACTACGCCAATGGTCTTTCCTTCATCAACTGAGTAAGAAACGCCATTAACTGCTTTAACTATTCCCTTTTTAGTCCTAAAAAAGGTATGTAAATCTTTTAATTCTAATAAAGCCATCTCTTACACTCCCTTACTTATCACGATCTGATTTTGGATCCATTACATCTCTTAATGTATCACCTACAATGTTGATACAGATACAGGTAACTGCAAGGAAGATAGATGTAAATACCCACTGCCACCAGTAATTCTTGATAATAGTTGAATTGTTTGAACCACTCAGCATGTTACCCCATGTAGGTCTTGGATATGTAACACCAAATCCAAGATAACTAAGAGAAGATTCTGTAAGCATACATGTTGCAAAATCAAGTGTTAGTGTAACGAAGATGATTGAAACAATATTTGGAAGGATGTGTCTGAAAGCAATTCTGCCTTCTTTAACACCCATAGCCTTAGCTGCTGTAACATACTCGTTCTCACGTGCTACAAGGACCTGTCCTCTTACCATTCTTGCAAGTCCTGTCCAGGTAAGAACACCAAGGATACACATAAGAATAAATATCTTTTTATTCTCTGAAATATCCATCTGTGCCATGATAGCTGAAAGAATAAGTGCAAATGGAAGGAATGGGATAGCTGCAAAGATCTCTGCTACACGCATGAGGATAATATCCACTGTTCCACCAAAGTATCCTGAAAGGCATCCAACCACAATACCGATAATAGTTGAAATGATAACTGCAACCGCACCGATTGTCATAGTCATCTTTCCACCTGCAATGATACGCTGGAAGATGTCTGCTCCATTACCGTCTGTTCCAAAGAGGTATCCCTTAAGTCCCCATTCATCAATAAGCTTGCCGCTGTCATTAACTGCATAGCTCTGGAAAGCACCTGCAAATACCTTTGTCACTTTTCCATCAAGTCCACTTGGAACATCTGTCTGATGAAGTGTTGAGCCACCCCATGAAAGAACTCTTCCCTCTGATGTAAGAGCTGTGTAGTGATATGTTCCTGCTTCAAGCTGTACTATTGTTTCTCCATCGTGAAGAGCAGGCATAGCAACTGAATCATTTGGGAAGTTTCCTGTAAAGAACAGGCTTCCGTCACTAAGCATTCCGCAAAGGTGATTGTTTGTAGCATAGATTGAAACAATCTTTCTCTTTCCAAGGAATTTCTTGGATGACTTAGCTGCTTCATTTATATTTGTACGATACTGATCGTAGAGACCACGCTTTCCTGTGTAGATAGATGTTCCTGCATCAGTAAGACCAACTACATAGTTAAGTGTGAAATCAATATCTGTAAGGTCATCTTTATCAACAAAGCTGCTGATATTCTGGTATGCATTAGCATTACCCCAAATATAGAGCTTACCGTCATTCATAAGAATTGCAGTGCACTGATATCCACAAACGAGCTTTTTGATATTAGCCACATCAATAGTTCCATTCACTAGCTCATCTGGCATTGCAATGATATTCTCACCTGCTGAAGCAGATGTTGCTGCTGCAACTTCTGTTTCCTCAGTAGTCTCTTCCAAAGCTTCAGTATCTTCACCCTCTACAGAAGATGAAGCACCAGCCTCTTCAAGGATAGCCTGATCCTCTTCACTTACTGATTCCTCAGCTTCTTCAAGCTGCTCAAGAACCTCTTTATCAGTTGTTATGTACTGACCGTGCTTATTGGAGCCCCATCCATATACCTTACCGGATTCGCTGATTGCAATAATATGGTCAATACCGGCTGCAACATAAGCTATTGTATCATTCTTAACAGCATCCGGAATCTCACTAATATCAATACCTGTTGTTCCAAGCTGTGTAGCTCCCCAAACATATACATCTCCTGAATTGGAAAGACCTACTGAAAAACTACCATAGCTGTCGATCATCTTTATATCATTTTTAAGTCCTGAAGGAACTTTCATCATGCTCATTGTAGGAGCAACATTTTTCTGAGTAACTTCTGTATATGAGTCATAGTAGTTAGGCATAAAAAGTGGTCCAAAGAAAACCAAAAGGAACATTAAAATAACTACTATTAAAGCTCCAACTGCAAGTCTTCTCTCAAGGAAGTTTCTTACAATCTGTCCTACAGGGCTTACTACTTCTTCAACATCAATGGAGTTTGCAAGATCTCTGCTTCCTCCAAAAAATACTCTGCGTACCCAGCCGTTCAATCGGCCAAAAAAATTCTTTTTCTTCATAATCTCACTGCTCCTTAGGCGCTTACTCTGACTCTAGGGTCAACAAGTCCGTATACAATATCAATTATCAGGTTGCCTATAAGAGAAATAGCAACATAGAAAAGCTGCATCAAAATAACTACATCAAAGTCCTGTGTACGGAGTGAGACGATCATAAGCTTGCCCATTCCGTTGATACCAAATGTATTCTCGAAAATAAGTGATCCACCGAAAATACCAAGGAACCATCCAACAACAAGAGTAACAATAGGGATAAGCGCGTTTCTCCATGCATGTGAATAAATAACTGCCTTTTCTGTAACACCCTTAGCCCTCGCTGTTCTGATGCAGTCAAGTGAAAGAGCATCGATCATAGAAGCCCTGACGTATCTTGTCATAGAACCAAGTGAGCAGAAAGTCATTGTTATAAGAGGAAGTGCCATGTAGTACATTCTGTCAACAAACCACTTCCATCCTGTATAGTTACTTCCTGGAGTCTTCATTCCACTAGGAGGGAATATTCCAAGAAGTGAACAGAATATCCATACGAAAAGAATTGCTGTTACGAAAGTTGGAAGCGAATAGCCTATGATGGTAATAACCTGCATGGCCTGATCGCCTTTGCTTCCTTTATGTACAGCGCAGACAATTCCCAAAGGAATTGTTATTCCAAGTGCAAGAATTGTTGCAAATATATTTATAAATATGGTGTTTTTCAAAGGTTCCTGAACGACATTGATAACATCATCCTTGAACTCATATGAGTAACCAAAATCTCCCTGTAAAAGTCCGGAATAAGTACCATAATAGTTAGGCATAATTCCTACCCATCTAAGGTATCTCACCGCCATATTATCGGTATCCGTTCCATATCTACGCTGGTATTCCAAATACAAATCATTAAACATCTTGTCCTTCTCTTCTTCGGAAGCGTTACGAAGACGAGTTTTCTGAGCTGTCATATCCGCTTTTGCGTCTGTATAAGCTCTGTTATTTGGCACCAGATTATATATAAGGAATAGTAAAACTGACATAACTACAAGAACAATAAACATGTAGCCTATTCTTTTAAGAATATATTTTCCCACAGCCAAAACCTCCTAAAAATATTCTATATATAAACCATCTGTAATCAATTTGCAGATAGGAGTATTCAAATTCAAATAACAAATAATCTATATTGCGAAAATCATCTTTAAACCGACAATAATCCACGGTTATGGGCCCATTCCCATAACCGTGGATTGTCAGTCAGTTACCTATATTACCATAATCCTACCGAAACTTCTAGTAGAAAATTAGTTCCAATAAATATCTGCTTCATCCTTAATATAATATGCCTGATAATCGTCATATATTGTAGGATTAATAGTCATATTAAGTGAGTAATCATAAACCGCTGAGTTGAATCCAGTAGCAAAGTTAAAGCATGTGTACATAGGTGTACCACTGTAGTAACCATAAATCTGCTGCTGAGCAAGCTCATCAAGCATTGGTGCAAAGTCACCAGTTGTCTTCTGAACAGCAAATCCTGCAGCTGCGATATTATCATTCTGCTCAAAACCTGTTACAAGGAGATCTGAGAACTCGTTATCAACAGTACCATACCAGTTAAGTACAAGAGGCATATAGTAGTCGCCATCGATCTCTACTGTC
The DNA here is from genome assembly GCF_015056685.1 of Butyrivibrio sp. Taxonomy (GTDB): domain Bacteria; phylum Bacillota; class Clostridia; order Lachnospirales; family Lachnospiraceae; genus Butyrivibrio. The sequence continues at coordinate 9,880 of NZ_SVFW01000033.1, forward strand.
TTGTATGCACCGTCAACTGACTGATAGTTCTTGTCATTCTCTGTAGCATACTCACCTGAAATCTTCTTATAACGAACACCTTCTGTGTACTCGCCACCTTCTGCATTGTATACCCAACCATCGTTCTCAAGAACTTCGATAGCTGAATCTACAGAAGTATCATATGTGTTAAGAAGCATTCCCTGATCTACAGCAGCCTGATACATCCAAGATCCTGTGTAGTAAGGTCCGTCAACAACTCCGCCGTAACCACCTGTGAAGTCCTTAGCAAATGTTGCTCTGTCCATGCAGTATGCAATAGCCTGACGAACTGCTGTGTACTGAACTGGGCCATAGTCACATCTGAATCCAAGTTTACCATAACCAGCTCTTGAATAGTGTGTATAAGCATAAGCTCCGTTTGAACCATCAGCAAGTGCTACAGCTTCATCAGTTGCAGAACCACCTGTGATACCTGAAAGGAGATCAATACCGCCTGACTTAAAGTCTTCAAGCTGAGTCTCTGCGATTACCTTCTTGTAAACTACTTTGTCGATAGAAGGAACTGCTCCATCATAGTTACCTGCATAGTACTCATTTCTCTCAAGAACAGCTGACTTATCGCTTGCATCATAACTCTTTACAACATAAGGGCCTGTGTAAGGATATGTTGTATCTGTATTGTTAGCTGACTCAGTAATGTGCTTAGCCATTACATAGCTATCACCGTCTTTTGCATAGAAGTCGCCTGTGATATAAACACCTTCGCCGTCATCAGCTATATCACAATCACCAAACCAGAGATCCTTGTATGAAGGAGCAAAGTAATCTCTTGCAAGGTATGTATTAGCATAGAAGTATGGAAGATACTGAGCATCAATTGTTACTGAGAATGTGTAATCATCTAAAAGACGAATACCTGCCATAACCTTTGTTGCGCCATCTGTGCCTTCGTTTGTTCCGTCGTATGCAGCAAATCCTTTATAGCCTACTTCATAAAGAAGTCTTGCGTGATCTTTACCTGCAGCTTCTGCAGCAACCGGTGTTGAAAATGCAAGTGGGAAGTACAGATAGTTCTTAGCTGTTACAGCAGATCCATCTGAGAATTTAAGGTTGTCCTTGATCTTAACTGTGTAAGTTCTTGAACCATCCTCATTATCTACTTCATCGAAGCTGTCAACAACAGTCTTATTTACTTCGTAGCCACCCTCTTTTGTCATAGCAACGATATCAAGACCGTTTGTAAGTCTGTAGATATCATTGTCTGATGCTCCAGGGTTACTTGCTCCGAATACTGCGTATCTGAATTTACCTGAAAGATCTGTTGTATCACCAAGGATAATTGAATTATCTTCCTTTTCTGATGTCCAGTCGATAAGAGCAAGAGCCGGATTCCAGTATGGGTTTGTAGGATATTCGTCTACACCCTTGATCTGTGTGTTGTAAACATCATAGTACTCGTTTGAGTAAAGAGGAATTTCAGGAAGCATATAGTTCCAACGTGTGATGTAATATTTCCACCACTCAGCATATACTTCATCTTCTGTAGCAAAGTCTGTTCCCTCTGTTGATGTGTTGTAAACCATAGCCATTGAAAGGAAATCAAGGCCGAGCTCATAGCTCTGTCCGTCTACATTGAGGTAAGCAAGACCTGTTTCCTCATCCTCTGTTACGTCAGCGATTGAGATCTGCTTGCCATACTTGTCGTAAAGTGAAATGTAATCAGCATTCTCACCATACTCTTTTCCGTTCAGTTCCTGAACTGATGATGGAAGATCAGCAGTTGAAACAACTTCTTCTGATTCTTCTGTTTCTGTCTCTGCAGTTGCTTCTGTAGAAGCCTCTTCAGTTGCCTGAGGAGCTGCAGGTGTCTCTGTTGTTGTCTTACCGCAAGCTGATAAAGAACCAGCTACCATTGTAAGAGCAAGGAGAGACGCAAGTGTCTTTTTTTTCATATTTCTACCTCCCGCATAATATATATGTAATCGCACAGTGTTTGTCACTGGCGCACATATGTCTTTTTAACACTTCACCATTTTAAATCGGCGAAACTAAAAATGCAACATAAGTTTTTTAAAATAAACTTATCTCTACCTATAATAAAGAGCTATCAAACTTTCTCTTTCATATTCTTGACAAGCTCTTCTATTGTTCCATCCTTAAATGGACTCTTAAGGCCAACTTCAGCCAACTCATTTTCATAGAAATCTCTGGTTGAAAGTTTGCATAGCTGTAAGTAATGGTTCCATGCATCCTTATAGTCTTTGTCCATCCATACTTTAAACTGCATAGCTACTACGCTTGCAAGAACATAATCAATATAATAGAAAGGATTCCAGAAAATGTGTCCCTGTTTCTGCCAGAAACCACCTTCATCAAAGAACTCATCGCCATCAAAATCAAGCCATGGTCTGTATGTTTTTTCAAGGTTTTTCCAAACCTGTTTTCTCTCTGCAGGAGTCATCTCAGGCTTGTCATAAACAATATGCTGGAACTCATCAACCATACATCCATAAGGAATAAATGTAATTGAATCCTGAAGATGCATTTTGAGATAGTCATCTGATCTGTCACCAAAGAACTTATCCATCCAGCCATATGTGAAGTACTCCATTGACATAGAATGGATCTCAGCTGTTTCCATAGTAAGATCATTATTTTCAGGAGTCTCATCATTTCTTGTCACATAACCCTGAAAGGCGTGTCCGCACTCGTGAGTTATAACATCTACATCTCCGCTTGTTCCGTTGAAATTGGCAAAGATAAATGGAGCCTTATATTTAGGAAGATAATCCATATATCCGCCGGCTTTCTTGGTCTTTCTGCCAAGGACATCAAACAGCTCGTTTTCCATCATGAAATCAAAAAACTCTTTTGTCTCAGGAGAAAGCTCTGAGTACATTTCCTGTCCTGCCTTCATGATTTCTTCGGGTGTTCCTATAGGTGCAGGATTGCCATTTTTAAAGAAAACGTCATTATCATAGTATTTAAGCTCATCTACACCAATCTGAGCTTTTCTCTTTTCCTGGATCTCACATACAAAAGGAACAAAAGATTCCTTTATCTGCTTTCTGAAATTCTCAACCTCAGCTCTTCTGTATGCATTTCTCTGCATACGATTGTAGCCAAGTTCTACGTAATTATCATATCCAAGCTTTTTAGCCTGCTCTGTTCTGTTCTTTACAAGTTTGTCATAAATATCATCAATCTCATCAGTGACTGAGAGGAAGTACTCTGAAAGAGCTTTCCATGCACGCTTTCTTGTGTCTCTGTTCTCATCTGTAAGTTTTTTACGAAGAAGTGAAATGTTATACTCTTCTCCATCAAAAGGAATCTTTGCAGAAGCGATTACCTTGTCATACTTACTGATAAGCGCATTCTCTTCCTGCATAAGAGGAAGTATCTCTTCACTGATTGAATTGTTTGCAAGTTCAATGTTCTTGAAAAAGATCTTGTTTATCTTTTCTTCAAGGTACTCACGATATGGAGATTCAAATAAAACCTTTTTGTACTGATTCTCATAATTGGAAATCAGTGGCATTACTTCATCCGCATAGTCATTTTCTTTTGAGTAATATTCATCGCTTGTATCAATATTGTGTCTAAAAACTGCCAAAGTAAGCTCTGTAAAATAATCAGCCCTGAAATCCCTGTATTTCTGATGGAGTTGTAACTGTTCTTCGCCACTTTTGGCATTCTTACTGTCTTCTATTAATTTCTCATAAAAAGCCTTAATCTCATCCATATCAGGACGCTCATAAGGCATCTGTGACAACTTTATCATTTATGTAAACCCACTTTCTACTATAAATATTAAATTTTTATAAATTACATTTTTTCATTATACTTTATACGTATCAATTTAGCAATAGAAAGCGTTGAATTGTTAAAATACATCAAGTTAATTCACTAAACTGTAGGAGCAAAATTAATCTCCTGCCGAAATCACGTATGTTTGTTTACAAAATATTATGTCAACAAGTTAATGCATTAACTCGCTAAAGGCATGCTGAATAAATAATCTGGAAGACAGAGGGACGGTTCTTTTGACTTATTGCTTACAATAAGTCAAAAGAACCGTCCCTCTGTCTTCCCTCTGGATTTCTGCGCAACCAAACAGGTTGGCAGAAATCCTCTTGCTAATCCACAAAGTGGTTTTTTAGCTGTTTTCAAACTTATCTTAGATCAGTTCTTCACGATCATCTTGCCGCCACGCTTTGATACTACGTCAAAGATAACTGCTGCCAGAAGAACTACACCTTTTACAACCTTCTGCATGTTGGCATCAACACCCATAAGTGACATACCAAGGTTGATAACACCCATAAGAACCGCACCTACAATAACCCCTGGAACTGTTCCGATTCCGCCGTAAGCTGATGCTCCACCGATGAAACAGGATCCGATCGCATCCATCTCATAGTTCTGGCCATAGGTTGGCTGAGCTGATGTAAGTCTTGCAATTGTTACCATTCCTGCAAGTGCTGCCAAAAATCCCATGTTTGTATATGCAAGGAAATATACTCTATTAGTATCAATACCTGAAAGCTTTGTAGCCTTTTCGTTTCCACCTACTGCATAGAAGTAACGACCAACTGTAGTGTTGCTTGTAATGTAACCATATATAATTACCACAACCAAAACCCAGATGAGAACTGTAGGAATTCCCTTGTGCTGAGAAAGCTTGTAAGCAAAGAGAATGATCACTGCTGCCAAGGCTGCAAGCTTTATTCCAAAGGTCCATACAGGCTCAAGTTCGTAACCATTCTGCTTTTTCTTAACTCTGCTGAGAACCTGTAAAAGAACCAGCACAGATGCCGCAAGGATTCCTCCAAAGAGACATGTGAGGTTAAGGCTCCCATTTCCAAAGAAATCAGGAATATAGCAATCTGCGCCGCCTCCGAAGAGGTTTACAAAGGTTGTCTGATCCTTAATAGATACTGTAAGACCGTTTAATGCTACGTTTGATAAACCTCTAAATGCAAGCATTCCTGCCAGTGTAACAATAAAAGGAGGAATTCTTACAAAGGCGATCCAAAATCCCTGGAATGCACCGATTGCTGTTCCGATGAGAATCATTATCAGAATTGTAAGCCACACAGGAGCTCCTACATTTACCATCAAAAGAGCTCCGATAGCACCTACAAAGCACACCACCGATCCAACTGAAAGATCGATGTTACCACCTGTCAGAATACAAAGCAGCATACCTGTTGCAAGAATGAACACATATGCATTCTGTGAGATCAGGTTACTTACATTCATAGGAAGAAGTATTGCTCCACCTGTTCTCCATGAAAAAAACGCTACTACAATAATTAAGACTATAACCATGGTGTTTTTCTTTAAAAACCCCAAAACCTGTTCCTTATTCATTACTTTCCTCCTATTTATTAACCAGCAGTCTGCAAAATTCTTGACATTATCTTTTCCTGAGTTGCCTCCTTGGCATCAAGTTCTCCTACAATCCTTCCCTCGTTCATGACATAGATTCTGTCTGACATTCCAAGTACCTCGGGAAGCTCGGAAGAAATAAGGATTACAGATTTTCCTTCCGCTACCAGCTGGTTTATTATGCAGTAAATCTCGTATTTAGCACCTACATCGATACCTCTTGTAGGTTCATCAAGTATGAGGATATCAGGATTAGCAAACATCCATTTTGCCAAAAGAACTTTCTGCTGATTTCCACCGCTTAAGTTGCCAACATGCTGTTCTACAGAAGGCGCCTTTGTCTTTAGCTTATCCTTGTACTCTACCGCAACCGCATATTCTTTATGCTTGTCAATTACTGTTCTGTGGCTTACTGCCTCAAGATTTGCAACTGTAGTATTTGTCTTGATCGGATTTGAAAGAATAAGGCCATTTCCCTTTCTGTCCTCAGTAACATATGCTAGTCCATGCTTTATCGCACTCTTAACAGTATTTAGCTGTACTTCTTTTCCGTTTAATATAATCTGTCCGGTGATATTCTCTCCGTAGCTCTTTCCAAAAATACTCATGGCAAGCTCTGTTCTTCCTGCTCCCATAAGTCCGGAGATTCCTAAAACTTCACCTTTTCTGACATAGATATTTACGTCATCAACAACTTTTCTATCTTTATGTAAAGGATGGTAAACATTCCAGTTCTTTACTTCCATGCTCACATCGCCGATGTTTGGCACTCTCTTTGGGAATCTGTCTGAGATCTCACGACCTACCATTCCCTTAATTATCCTGCTCTCAGAGAAGTCATCAACGCCCTTTGTAAGAGTCTCAATAGTCGCTCCGTCTCTTATGACAGTGATCTTGTCTGCCACATAAGAAACCTCATTTAATTTGTGAGAAATGATAATGGAAGTAAGACCACGTTCTTCCTTTAGCCTTAGCAAAAGATCAAGCAGCGCTTTTGAATCAGTCTCATTGAGTGATGATGTAGGCTCATCCAAAATAAGAAGCCTTGCCCTTTTAGAAAGAGCCTTGGCAATCTCTACAAGCTGCTGTTTACCAACACCAATATCCTTGATCAATGTCTGTGTACTTTCTCTAAGTCCAACAATATCCAGGTATCTTCTCGCCTGCTTGTTTGTCTCGTTCCAGTCAATCTTTATTTTCTTTCCTCTCTCATTTCCGAGGAACATATTCTCAGCAATAGTCATATAGGGAATAAGCGCAAGTTCCTGATGAATAATAACTATTCCCTTCTCTTCACTATCCTTTATGGCTCCAAACTTGCAAGTTTCACCATCATATACAATATCGCCCTCATAAGAACCATATGGATAAACACCACTAAGCACATTCATCAGTGTGGATTTTCCTGCCCCGTTTTCTCCAACAAGCGCATGAATCTCACCATTCACAACTTTTAAGTTAACGTTGTCTAATGCTTTCACACCAGGAAAGGTCTTGGTGATATTTTTCATTTCCAATAATATCTTTTCCAATGTTGCCCCTCCTCCTTTTCTATCTGTATCGGCCTATTCTCAAATATAAGGCGGGCCAGTAAGACCCGCCTGTATAAAGCTTAATTACTGAAGATCGCTCTCTTTGTAGTAACCTGAATCAATAAGAAGTTCTTTGTAGTTGTTAACATCAGCAAATACAGGTTCGCAAAGGTATGAAGGAATAACGCCTGTTCCGTTGTCGTATGTTGATGTGTCGTTAACAGGAGCATCTGTGCCCTTCATGATAGCGTCAACCATCTCTACTGTCTTAGCTGCAAGTGTACGTGTATCCTTGAAGATTGACATTGACTGCTTACCAGCGATCATGTTCTTAACGTTTGCAACGTCACAGTCCTGACCTGTGATGATTGGCCAATCACCTGTGTAGTTAGCTTCAAGAGAGTTTGTAACACCAAGAGCTGTTGAGTCATTTGAGCAAAGAACTGCATCAAGCTTTGTTCCATTTGCATAGTTAGCAGAAATGATAGCATCCATTCTTGACTGTGCATTCTCTGTTGACCAGTTAGCTGTTGCAACGTTATCGAAGTCTTTCTGGCCTGACTGAACAACGAGCTTGCCTTCGTCGATGTACTTGTTAAGTACGTCCATAGCGCCGCCGTAGAAGAATCTTGCATTGTTGTCACCAGGATCACCTGTGAAGATTTCAATGTTGAATGGGCCTGCTGCGTTGTCAAGATCAAGCTGATCTCTGATGTACTCGCCCTGCTTTGTTCCAACCATGTAGTTATCAAATGTTGCATAGTATGAAACAGCATCTGAATTCATGATAAGACGGTCATAAGCGATAACTGAGATTCCTGCTTCCTTTGCCTGAGCAAGAACAGTTCCAAGTGAATCACCATCGATAGAAGCAATAACAAGAACCTGTGCCCCTGAGCTGATCATGTTCTCAATCTGAGAAACCTGAGTAGCAATATCGTTTGATGCATACTGAAGGTCAACTTCATAGCCTGCTGCCTTAAGCTGCTCTTCCATGTTGGCACCATCCTGGTTCCATCTCTGAAGATCCTTAGTAGGCATTGCAACGCCGACTTTTCCGCCGCCTGCGCTCTCTGTCTGTGCAGGTGTTTCTGTCTTTGTCTCTGTTTTGGTCTCAGTCTGAGCTGCGCTGTTGTCAGTCTGTGTCTGAGCCGGTGCTGCACTTCCGCATCCAACCATGAGCGATGCTGCCATAGCCATTGAAAGAACTGCACTTAATAGTTTTCTCTTCATTTCTTTTCCTCCCACAATAGTTTGTTAGTAGTTTTTTGCAGATTGTTTTCTGCTCCTTACGAGTGTCATTCTAGCATCGGGAGAATAGGAGTAACTTACGACTTATAGCACATTTTTATTATTAAATTTTTATAAAAAAAGCTGTGCTAGCATTTTATTGCAAGCACAGCTTTTTGATTTTCAAAATAATGCTACTGTCATTATTTTGGCATTTTTCCCGGAACATTTAAGTACACATCTTCTTTTAAATGAAAGCCACTCTTAATTATTACTTCATCGATATTATCCGCTGTAACACTGACCGGTTCTATCTTTAGATACGGGATTTTTTTTCCGTCATTATCATATACGGAGAGTTCTTCTTCCAAAAGCTCCTCCCCTTTAGCCAGCTTAACTGCTGACTGCGCCGCTTTCTGAGCCAGCTTCTCGATTGGCTTATACACAGTCATAAGCTGAGTTCCCTCAACTATCCTCTGGCAGGCTTCAAGATCAGCATCCTGTCCCACAACCAGCTTTTTACCTGCAAGTCTCTTTTCAGACAGCGCATGGACCACTTTGCTGGCAAGGTCATCATTGCCGCACATAATAGCATCAGCCTGTTCAACCAGATCCATGTGCTCGTAGATATAATCCCCTGCAAGTTCCGCTCTCCAGCCATCGGCATGAAAGACATCAAGGACAAGTATCTTATTCTCCTCCATTACTTTTCCAAAGCCGCTCTCAACCATAGGTACATTGTAGTCTGTTGGCGATCCGCAGAGCATAAGCACTTTCCCGCTGCTCAGACCCTTTTTCATAAGGGCATTTCCCATCATTTCCCCGACCTTCTCATTGTCAAAAGAAATATAGAGATCTGCATCTGCCCCTGCAATAGGTCTGTCATAGGCGATTACCTTGATTCCTGCTTCCCTGGCCTTTTCTACGCTCTCCAAGATTTCCTCGGAATCAATAGTAATGATAACTATCACATCCATGCCTTTTTTTATAAAATAATCGATTTGCTGCCTTTGCTGGGCAGGATCTCCATTGGCATTCTGGACATTAACCTCTGCCCCCAGCTCTTTTGCCGTGGAAACAAATACATCCCTGTCCCTCTGCCAACGCTCTATGACAAAAGAGTCAAAGCACATGCCGATCTGGATCTTATCGCTTTCCTTCTCCGCACTATTATCTGCTTTCGCCGATTCTTTTTCACATCCGCTAAAGGACATTACAGTTAAAAAAGCCAGTAAAAAAACACAAATAACCCTTCTTATTCTTTTCCCCATTTTAAATACCCTTTAGAACCTGTCTTTATATTCTGTAGGTGTAACTCCAACGTTTTTCTTAAAGCTGCGGCTAAAATAATTAGGATCGGTATAGCCACAGGAAATGCATATCTCCTTAATAGAAAGATCCGACTCCTCCAAAAGCTTTTTGGCCTTTTCTATTCTTACATTTGTCAGATACTCAATGAAATTAAGTCCATTTTCTTCTTTAAATATCTTACTAAAATAGTAAGGCGATATATTAACGACTCTTGAGACATCATCAAGGGAAATGTCTTTATGGAAATTGTCTTTGATATAATCCATGGCCGTTTTCATAATGCTGTTTGAGCGCTCTTCCCTCTTGCTGATCACGTTCCTGCAGGCACCTGACATCTTATCTATGAACCATTTCTTTATCTCCGCAGGTGAATCAAGCTCCATTATTTCAGGAAGGTAGTTATTTCTCCCAGAGTACTTGTAGGTCTGTCCGCCGTTCTGATATGCAAGATGCTCTGCGTATAAAGAAAACTCCAGTACTTTAAGCCTCATGGACATCAGGTCTCCATCCCTGGCTCTCTGGCACATCCAGTCGGCATACTTTTCCGCATATACCAAAGTTCCATTCTGGTCACCTTTTGTAACCGCATCAAACATGGGCTTTTCAAGGTCCTTGGGATAATCATCCTCATATCCACAGCTAATAGTAAGGTCATCCACATGAGCAACTGAGCCTGTTGTAGCTATAAGTGCGTTTAAAGCTTCCTTATAAGACTCTGCAAGCTCCCTTAAGGGCTTAACTCCGCCAATCCCCACTCTGAAGCTGATCTCTGTCTTTTTCTTAAGAAACCTGGCCATTTCCCTTGCCCTGTCAATGATCTCAGTTCTCTCGTTGTAATCAAGACTCTCTTTTTCAAGAGGCAAAAGAACTGCTATCTTATTGGCCATTACGTTTCCAATCTTGCAGTCAAAAAAGGTCCTGACACCTTCTCTTATCTCCTGATATTTACCGGATATTTTTACAGAGCTTCCAACCGCGTTGGTCATGTGGTTTCCCTCCTGGGAATCACCACAGACAATGGCAAGCATACAGCCATAGTTCTCATTTATCCCCAGAATAGTCCTGTAGCTGTCTATATCCTCTTCAAAATGTTCCTGCAAAAGAATGTCATAAATAAGTCCGTTCTCGATAATAGGCTCAACTGTCTCAAGCTTTTCCTTGATTAAAAGCTCATTGCTGCGCTTTTCACGATCGCTGTCTATCTGCTCCATGGCCTTTTTCAGAACTGTGATTACCTTTATCCTCTCCATGGGCTTTGTGATATACTCCAAAACTCCCAGTTTTATGGCCTCTTTAGCATAATCGAACTTATCATAGGCGGACATAACAATGAAAACAGTGTTAGTGCAAAACCTCTTCATTTCTTTTATGGCATCAATGCCGTTGATCCCCGGCATATGGATATCTATAACCGCAATATCAGGTCTGAAACTCTCTGCAAGTTCTATGACCTTTCGGCCCGACTTTGCAAACTCAACCTGACATAACTGCCCGAACTCTTTTTCTATTATGAATTTCATTGAGTCGATGACGATACCCTCGTCATCAGCAATCATCACCCTGTACATTTTTTGCTCCCTCAAGAGGCAGACGAATCACTACTTCGCAGCCCTTGCCTTCTCCTTCACTAAATATCTGCAATACGTCCTCATGCCCCACAAAAAGACGGAGCCTTTTTATCACATTGTCCATGCCTATTCCGTTGTTGTCATAGGCGTTTTCATCGCTTACATAATCCCCTGAAAGGATCTTTTCTATAGTCTCATTACTGATGCCTTTTCCGTTATCCTTCACACTTATGCAGACATCTTTGTCCTGCCTGTAAACTCTAAGAACAATCCTGCCATCCCCGGCCATTTCCCTTATACCGTGATTTACAGCATTCTCTACAATTGGCTGAAGGATCATGCTTGGCATTTTGTGATCAAGAAGTCTTTCATCCACCTGTTTTTCGTAACCAATATCCCCTGAAAAACGCACATTTAAAATGTGGATGTAGTTGTCAACTAAAGTGACCTCTTCCCTTAAAGTAACAGCGTCCTTCTGATTTTTAACATTGTATCTGAAAAAGTCAGCTACAGTCTGAACATATTCATAAGTTCTGTCAGCACCTTCCATCATTGCAAGCTGGGCACCTGCATTTAACGTGTTAAAAAGAAAATGTGGGTTTATCTGGGCCTGCAAATACCGCAGCTGTGCGTCCTTAAGATGTGCCTCCATCATCAGCTCTTTTTCCTGCATATAGCGCTCATTGGCCATGCTGACCTTAAGCTGTTCAATGTAGTCCTTGATGCTGACGATCATCTTGTTAAAGGCACCGATAACAATGCCGACTTCATCGCTATAGGAGACCGACGGAAGTGTCACATCGAAATCACCGTCTGCGATCTCATTGGCTGAATCCGCAAGGCTTTTAAGTGGCATTATCATCGCCTTAACAAAGCTTGTGATTATGATCACATTTCCTATCATTACAAAAGTCATTACCACAACGCCTATGATCTCAAAGGTTCTAAAGGTCTGGATCAGGGTTATGAAGTCCTCTGAATTTATTACAAAAAGCTCCAGATTAAGACTTGTAATATAGCTTTGTATGTTCTCAAAAAGATCCGTGGAGGATTCATAGTAGGCTCTGTATTTTTCTACATTTCTTCCTCTTTTGGCCTCTATAGTCTGCTCAACCTGCTCAAGGTATTCACCCGACATGTACTTTATATTTCTTTCCATTCGGTTAAAAGAAAAATCGGTAACTTTATCTCCCAGATCATCAGTCAGATCTTTGAACTTCTGAGCATTTATATAGTAGTTTTCCAGAGAGTCACTGGTCTTTGAAGAAAGATACTCAGTCATGGAATCCTGAACCATGTTAAGCGCCACGGAAAGCTCATTTAAAGACCTGTTACTTTCATAGACCATCTCCATGTCTTTTGACATGCTGTTGATCCCGACTATCAAAAAGAGATTAACGATAAATATGGTTATATTGGCAAGAACGCAGGCGCTTATGATCTTGGTCTGAAGGGGGCTGTTTAAGAATTTATTCATCAAGAGCCTCCTTCTTCAGGAAATCTGCCACGTTACTTCTGTCGATAAGTGTTACGTCTGCCAGATAATATTCGCTTGTATTTCCAAATTCATAATAGTCCAAAAGGGCAGAAACACTGTACTCTCCCAGCTGCTTGGTATCGATTGAGATAGTAGCATAGACACCGCCTCTGTCTATGGCCTTAACAATCTCAGAGGAGTCGTAATAACCGAGTACGCTGACTTCTCCTACCTTGTTAAAATCAACAACTGCCTGATAAGTACAGGTAGTATTAAGCTCATTCAGGCACACGATTACATCAGGAACATCCTCTTTTAAAAAGATATCCCTGATTGATTCTTCTACCGAAAATGCATTTGTGTTATCAACCGTGACAATAGAAACATCAAACTCTGCGTCTGTTACATTTTCTTCACTGATAGTATCCTGAATGGCAGAAATAATGATATTCTGTCCGGCGTCTTTGGTATCAGCATTTGCAAGAACTGCGACCTGAACCTTTCTGGTATCCTCAACACCATCTTCTCCAAGAAGCTTTTCACGTCTTGCGTCCTTGATAATATTGATGATCTGCTTGGCATACATCTTGCCCACGCTATATCCACCGATCCCCACAAAGCTCAGCCTGTCGGAATGGGTGTTATCACCATAGAGCGTTACTACAGGTATCCCATTACTTACCGCATCATTTATGAGCGCAGTCATGGAACTTGACTCATCAGCACAGACCATGATCCCGTCGACCTTTGATGCTGTTGCTATCTTCATCAGTTCTTCACAGGAATAGTCCCTTGAAAGATTCATCCCCAAAAGATCTACATAGATATCAGATTCCCTGGCTTTTTCCAGCGCTCCCTCATACACTGACTGCCAAAAATCTGTCTTGTAATTATCAGTTATCATCACAAAATACTTGTCATAGGTGTGAGCTTCCGCCTGTTTAACAAGCTCTAATCTGTAAAATCTAAAGTATAGCGACCCAAAGATAAGTGTCAAAAGCGTAAAAAGAAGCGTTAGTATCAGCACCAGATACTGTCTTCTTATTTTTTTTGCGTATAAGTCTTTTCTTACTTTCATAAGGTTGATTTTAGCAGATGACTTTAGTCAAAAAAAGTGGATTTTATTGTCATTGAAAATCAAAAATGACAATAAAATCCACTTCATTATGCATAAAGCGCTTTATTATTGCTTGGTGAGAAAATTGATGTAAATGTAGTCTCTCTGTTTTTAAAGCTTATTTCACCTGAGATATTTTTCTCAATTATGGAAGCTGCTATCTTCCCTATCTCCGGATCAAACTGTGTTCCGCAGTTTCTAAGGATTTCTTCTCTTGCTTCAAGTGGCGATAGCTGCCTTCTGTATGACCTGTTTGATGTCATGGCATCATAGGCATCAGCCACACAGATTATACGGGGGATAAGCGGTATCTCATCGCCCTTCAATCCGTCAGGATATCCCTTTCCATCATATCTTTCATGATGCCATCTGGCGCCGTAAGAAATAAGCGGTATCTCTGTAATAGATGATAGTATCTCATGGCCAATTATAGGATGCTGTCTGATGGCAGCCATCTCTTTTTCATTGAGTTCTCCGGGCTTACGAAGAACTGTGTCAGATACTCCGATCTTTCCTATATCATGTAACAATCCTGCCTGATAGATGATCTCAAGCATTTTGTCATCGTAGCCCATCGCCTCAGCAATCTCGCAGGCGTACTCGGCAACTCGCACTGAATGGCCATTAGTATATGTATCCTTGGCATCAATTGCAGAAGAAAGTGATTTGATGATCTGTTTGGTGTAAATAACCAGCTTTTTGTGCTCCTCTGCAAGAGAGTCTCTATATGAATACATCTTGGTAATGAGATAATCATTTACGTACTGACTGTTTATTACATTATCTATTCGCCTGTTAAGAACTTCCTGTGCCAAAGGCTTTCTGATAACATCCGCCGCACCTATGGTAAGGAAAAAAGCTTCCTTCCCTGAATCTTCAGGAATAAGGATGATCACCGGTGTATTCTCTAATACCGGATCAGACTTAAGCCTTGAAAACAGCGCAAAATAATCATTCCCCGGGTAATCAAGATCCAATAGGATAAGTGACGGACGAAGTCTGGACTTAAGAAGTGCCAGTGCCTCTCTCTCAGATTTAACAAAGACACAATTTCTGTCCCCATTTATCAGATTACGGATATTCTCTTGTTCAGATACATTAGATGATATACAAAGTAATATCTGCGTGTCTTTCGAAAACATGTTTTCCCTTTAATAAAACCCTTTTTTTCAACTAGTTAAAAATCTGCCTAAAAAGTTAGATTTAAATATAACAAATCACCTGTGAAAATATCTGCAAAAAATTGTGAAAAAAAAACGAATTTTTTTCAGTGCTTTGCTGCCTCATCTAAAAACTTTTCAGCAAAATCAGGGCATGAGGGATAATAAAGGTGCGGAAAGCCCATATATGAGCCATTTTTATGATGAATACACATGTACTTACGATTTCCGGCTGGCTTTTTGGCCACAAAAGCCTCTCCATTATTATCAGTGTCATAATAATGAAACTCGTGTCCCTTTATTTGAAACTCATCGTCACTTAGCTCAACATAACCAAAGCGTACCTTTTTCCCGGCCCAGCTTGTATCAGCATCAATAAAGCCAGCCATTTCATAGGAATTCCCATCAGGATCCGTGATCTTTTTCGTCAGGTACATGAATCCTCCGCACTCCGCCAAAACAGGAAGCCCAAGTGATAGCTTTTCTTTTATGTCATGAAGCATATCCCTGTTATCTGATAGATCTTTGAGATAGTTTTCAGGATATCCCCCACCAAGAATGAGGCCATCTGTGTTTTTGGGAAGTGCCTTATCCCTGATCGGTGAAAAGAAAACAATCTCAGCCCCAAGACTTTTTAGGAGTTCGAGGTTTTCTCTGTAGTAAAAACAAAAAGCCTCATCATATGCCACTGCTATCCTTGCTCTTAACGCCTTTGGTTCAGCCTTACTTTTGGTAAAAGAAATAGCTTCTGCCTTTTTAGAAAGCTCTAAAAGGCCTTTTATATCTACGCCTTCTTCAATTATCCCGGCTGTAATATCAAGTTTTTCTTTAAGACCATCTATTTCTTTGGGGAGAATAAGGCCTAAGTGCCTGCTTGATAGTTCAATATCTTTCTTATTTTCAACATAGCCATAGCATCTTATTCCCAGCTCTTTTTCTATAAGGGGCATAAGTACAGCCGCAAAGCTCTTTGATGTCTTATTAAGGATCACGCCTTTTATGAGTTTTTCACTGTCATAGTCAAGAAAGCCTCGTATCTGCGCAATAAGAGACCTTCCGGCGCCTCTCCCATCAACTACGAGAACTATCGAAGTCCTTAAAACTCTTGCGAGATCATAAGATGAGCCCTGCTCCTCTACTCCGCCTATGCCATCGTAAAGCCCCATTACGCCTTCTATTACAGCCATATCTCCCGTATACTCATCTGCAAAGATTTTTCTTGTAAGGTCATCCGCCGTAAAAAAAGTGTCCAGATTCCCTGAAGGAATACCCACCACATCTCTGTGAAACATGGGGTCAATGTAGTCCGGGCCGCATTTAAAGCTGCACACATCTATATTCTGTTTTTTCAATGCAGCCAATATTCCGAGGGTTACAGTGGTTTTCCCACTTCCGCTCTTAGGGGCTGCTATAAGTATTCTTGGATAATTCATTCTTCCTCAATGTCCAATCGTAAAAGAGACGATATATACCGGGTTTTCTGCTTCCATAAGGGAGTATTGTCCAAGGCTTTTTGCTTTACTTACCTGGACAAGTGCTATATCTGCATCTTTGATCTCATAGTCTTTGATAAGTTCATTTAATGCAGAGATTGTCTCGATCGTAACTGCATTTGCAACAACTCTTATCCTCTTTTCATAAGTTCTCAATCTTTCAAATATACTCTTTAGATTCCCACTGCTGCCGCCAATAAAAACCTTGTCAGGAGCAGGCAGCGCATCAAGAGCCTCTGGCGCTATGCCTTCCACTACTTCGATATTTGAAAGCATGAATTTGTCAGCATTTTTCCTAATAAGGTCGCATGCCTCTTTCTTTTTCTCAACTGAGTAAACCTTTATTTTAGGAGATAATCTTGCACATTCCACTGAAACAGAGCCTGTTCCTCCTCCGATATCATATATGACATCTCCATCACATGGCTTTAGCTTACAAACAGACAAAGTCCTTATTTCCTCTTTTGTCATTGGTACTTTGTCCCTGATAAATTCTTCATCCTTAAGTCCCGGAAGAAGCTCTTTTTCTGCCTTCTGCTCATTTTTGATCATGAGGGTGTAAAGACCTTCTTCATCAAGTTCTGCGCACCCTGCAGCGTCAAGCGCACAGATCTTTTCATCACCATAAAGATTACAGCCGGCATATACTGTAAACTTACCTTTTTTGTTATCCTCCAGTTTTTCCAGAAGTTTTCCGATTGTATTTATGTCTTTTACACCGGAAGTAATGGCTATGGTGCCGGCATTTCCTGTTACAGATGCTATTAGCTCTCCTGTCCATTTTTTCTCATCTACCCCGTGAGTACTGATGATAGCTTTATCCTGCCAGTTATCACCTATCCTTGCGCACAGGGCACTTACTGATGATATGCCGGGCAAAACTTTGGGGCTGAAGCCTTCATTTTTAAGCGCTGCAAGGAGCTTTCCGGCGCCGCTGTAAAATCCAGTATCACCTGAGAAAAGAACTACCACTTTAATAGTTTCTTTTTCATTTTCTTCTTTTATCTTTTCAAGGGCAGGTACTATGTCAGATGCAAGGTAATAAGGATACTTCCGGCATTCTGAAGCTATGCCCTCAAGCATTCTCCCCGCACCAAAAATGTAATCTGCTTCATCTAAGGCCTTTTGTACTTCCAAAGTAAGGGTTTCTTTCCCCATTCCAAAACCCGCCAAGGTAACTTGCAGGCTCTTTGCCTGCTTTTTACCTGTGTTTTGGCCAAACAGACTGATAATTTTCTCTCTGACTCTTTCATAGTCCTCACCGGCATTTTCGACCGGACGCTTTATTATAAAGATCTGAGCTCCCGCATTCCTTGCAGCCTGTATCCTTTCAATCTCTCCTCCAGCCTTTCCGCTCTCCTTTAAGACCACGACCTTTGCATCATAGTTTTTTAAAAAAAATAGATTTACGTCATAGGAAAATGGCCCCTGCATGGCTATTATCTGCTTTCCCAAAAGTCCATTGTC
This sequence comes from Butyrivibrio sp., assembly GCF_015056685.1. Classification (GTDB taxonomy): domain Bacteria; phylum Bacillota; class Clostridia; order Lachnospirales; family Lachnospiraceae; genus Butyrivibrio. The sequence continues at coordinate 27,608 of NZ_SVFW01000033.1, forward strand.
GTAACAGATCTTAAGGCTCTCACTATTTGGGATGACTCTTACCACAAGGCGCTCTAATAAGCTCTTTTCGCGGCAAAACTCAGGGATATCCTTGGAGCCTGTTGTCAAAAAAACTGTACCCTTCGTTTCAAGAAGTGCCTTGGCACAGTCCCTGGCACTTTCAAAGAACCTTGCGTCAGAGGCATCGATCTTCTCATTGCTTCTGTGCACTCTAAAAAAACGAATATCAGAAAGATCCTTTCTTGCATCATCGATTTCTTTTTTCACAAGCTCTGCATAGGGATGAGTTGAATCAACTATCGCCAGAGGCTTTTCTTTTTCAAAAAGCTCTTTCATCTGACCACTGTCAAGCCTTCCGATGCGCACGTCAATAAAAGGATCATCATCTATAACCATTTTCCCGTAATCTGTTGCAACAAGATAAATACATGGTATTTGAGCCTTTGCAAGGTCTATTGCCAGTTCTTTTCCTTCAGTTGTACCGCCAAAAATGATTATCTTATTCATTTATCCTGTATCCTCTTGGAGTCACCAATTTGTCACCAATAAGTTTAGATCTTGAATTACCAATAAATACTGTGGTGAACATGTTTACACTCTCGTTTTTTAGGTCTGATAAAGTGCACACATGGGCCCTTGTGCCTTCTCGGCCAATATTCTCCACGTAACCGCAGGCTCTTTTTTCGTCTACACCGCTTGAAAGCATGATGTCACAGGCTTTTTTCAGATAGTCTGCTCGTTTTTTGCTGGAAGGATTGTAGATAACTATCGAAAAATCCCCATCTATTGCTGCTTTCAGCCTCTTTTCTATCTGCTCCCACGGAGTTAATAAGTCGCTTAAGGATATCACGCAAAAGTCATGATTTATGGGTGATCCCAGGACTGCTGCCCCGGAAATTGCTGCAGTAACGCCAGGTATCACACAAACGTCTACCTCAGGATACTCTTCCCAAAGTTCATACACAGGTGATGCCATACCGTAAACTCCAGCATCGCCGCTGCAGATAAGTGCTACATTTTTCCCTTCCCTGGCAAATTCAAAGCTTTTCCTGCACCTTTCAATTTCCTGTTTCATAGGGGTTGTAAAAAATTCTTTCCCCGGAAAAAGATCCTTAACAAGATCCACATAGACTGTATAGCCTGCAATGATATCGCTACTTTCCATAGCTTCAATTGCCTGCCCGGTCATCATGCTCTTATCTCCGGGACCCATTCCAACTATAAATATCTTTCCTACCATGTTATTGTGATCATCCTTCTCTTTGCTTCCGCAAGGGTCATTCCATCTCTGGAAGTCTTAGTTTTTAAAAGCCCCGCCCCTTGGCCTGCCCCCAAAACTGCTGCCCTTTCGCATACATTTCCCACGCCGACTTTGCTCTTTACAAAATCAGATTCCTCAAAATTCCCTTCGGCCTTTTCAAGTTCTTCAGAGGAAAATGTGATGAGCTTAACTCCAAAATACTGACACAGCTTAAGTAAACCAATCTCGCTACTTTTCACATCTATTGAACAGATGGCATAGAGGTTTTTGGATAGCTCTTCTTCGTCATACTGCTCAAGCACAAATGCTTTTAGCTGCTCAAAGCTCTTGCCCTTCTTGCATCCCATGCCTAAGACCATGCGCTTTGGATAAAGAAAAAGCGCATCATCAAAGAGCTTTTTTTCTTTCTCATCACCTATATAAAAATCAGGAATGCATAAAAGCCCAGTGCCATCATTTTGTAAATTCATATTGATCTCTGATAGCTCTACTGGCGCTTCTCCCACAAACTCTTTTTCCTTAAGGTCACAGATAAACCTAACCTTTTCGCCCCTTAAAACCTTGGAAGATATCTTTTTTATCTTTTCCTTTTCAGAGATAACAAGACCGTTTTTCCTGGCAAAAACATCTATGGCAAAGGCTCTGTTAATATCCGTTGCAGTTGTGATAACTGCTGTAGCACCTATTCTTTTGGCCAAAAGAGCTGCCAGGTCATTGCCACCTCCGTAATGCCCTGACAAAATCGGAATGACAAAGTGTCCCAGCTCATCTATTACAACTACCGGGATATCTTTTAATTTATTCTGAATGCATGGAGAAAGGAGCCTTACTGCAATTCCCACAGCTCCGATAAATACTATAGGTTGATGTTCTTCAAAGCATCTTTTAAAAAAGTCAGAGAGCTTCTCATCCTCACTTTTTATCTCAGCAAGAATATCACTATTTTCGGAAAAGAGCTTTTCTGCCAACTGCCTTCCTTTATCTGTAATATAGGAGACCTGTACCACTTTGATCTGGTTCATTTTTTTATTCCTCTAAAACCTGTTTCAAAATCCGGTGAATAGAGTTTTGACTGTGAATATCCGGATTTTGCTATCACTCCTCCAACAAGAACAACTGCCAGATTCTTAATACCTTCTTTTTGCCCGCTCTCATAAAGGCTTCCCACTGTGCAGAGAATTTTCTTTTCATCAGGCCAGCTTGCCTTATACACGATTGCAGCCGGAGTATCAGCGTTGTATCCACCGTTAATCAGCCTTTTTGATAATTCATCAAGCATTCCCGCACTTAAATATATTGCCATTGAGGTCTTATGAGCTGCCAGGCTCTCTATTGATTCATTTACAGGTACTGTGGTTTTTCCCTCCATTCTGGTGATTATAAGGGTCTGACTTACATCAGGAAGTGTGTATTCAAGATTAAGCGAAGCCGCAGCCCCAAAGCAGGCGCTGACACCCGGGCAGCTGTCATAGCTTATATTTTCTTTATCAAGAAGCTGCATCTGTTCCATAACAGCCCCATATATACTAGGCTCCCCTGTGTGAAGCCTGACCACTTCCTTTCCATTTCTTTCTGAAAGGACCATTATCTCCATAACTTCATCCAGGGTCAAAAGGGCGCTGTTATATATTTCGCAGGTTTCTTTCGCATATTCTAAAAGCTGTGGATTAACCAAAGATCCTGCATAGATTATTACATCTGCTTTTTGTAAGAGCTTCATGCCCCTTACCGTTATAAGGTCAGCAGCACCGCACCCTGCACCAACAAAATGAACCATTTTTTCCTCTTTCTTTTACATCAGTAAATCTTTTGCACCGGCAGACTTTGCAAGTATCCCAAAATCCCCGGAATAGATGACACATTCTATCTGTATTTTCCCCTGAGCCCTGAAGTTTAGGTAAAACAAAACCTTCTCAAGTACAATGTCCATGGTCTCCTTAAGTATCCCAGCCTCTTCCACAAGGCGAAGTGCTTCCTCAGTGTTTGTGCACCCAAGTATCTTTCTTGCAAGTGCAGAATCACCATTAGCCAGGATCCCGCAACAGGCAAGGATCTCCATTCTGCAGTCAGCCTCATGGGAATGAGTATTCATGATACCGCCCGCAACTTTGATGAGCTTTCCGATGTGGCCTGTAAGAACCATTTTCTCAAATCCCATATCGCATACCATGTCTACGGTTTCACCGATGAAATTGGAGCACTTTACACTTTTATCAAGGTCATATCCAAAATTATCCTTCATAAACTGCTGGCCAAAATTGCCGGGAGATACTATGGCAACCTTCTGCCCAAGAGCTTTTTTCTGATTAAGCTCTACCCTTATGGTATCAAGGATAGCTTTAGTACTCATGGGCTCAACAATGCCTGTAGTCCCAAGTATTGAGATTCCGCCCTCAATTCCAAGCCTCGGGTTAAAAGTCCTCCCCGCAAGCTCTTCCCCTTCAGGAACTGATATCTCAACTTTCAAGACTCCGTTAAAATCAAAAAAGCTGCACACTTCTGTAACTTCTTTTTGGATCATCTCCCTGGGAACATGATTTATCGCAGCATTCCCAACCTCCTGGTCAAGCCCCGGTTTTGTAACTCTTCCAACTCCGCTTCCGCCGTCAATTATTACTTTCAAGGAGGTATGCATATCTTTTTCAAAAGAATCCTCTATGATACTTACTTTTGAAACAATGTGACTTCCTGTTGTAACATCCGGATCATCACCCCCATCCTTGATAACAGCGCAGGTGACAAAAGACTTTCCCTTTTGTATATCAACGATATGAGCCTCAAACATAACTCCTGCCGGGGTCTCTATCTCAATCGTGCTTTTCTCTTTTCCCGAAAGCAGCATGTACGTTGCTGCCTTTGATGCAGCCGCAGCGCAGCTCCCTGTTGTAAATCCTTTTCTCATAGGCCATATACCAATGCATTTACAATGGCAGCAGCTATATTACTGCCGCCTTTTCTTCCGCGGTTTATTATGTATGGAACATCTGAATGTAAAAAGAGCTCTTTTGCCGCTACTACATTTACAAATCCCACAGGCACACCAATGACAAATTCAGGTCTGTAGATACCTTTTTCCATCATCTCATATAAGGAAATAAGGGCTGTCGGGGCATTTCCTATGGCAAAAATTATGGGGACATTAAGCTCTGCTGCCCTTTCCATACTTACAGTTGCCCTTGTGACTCCGCGCTCTTTCGCCTCCTTAGCAACATTTTCATCAGCCATGAAACAGTGGACCTCTCCGCCGTACATGGAAAGTCTGTTTTTGTTGATGCCAGCCATGGCCATATTGGTATCAGTGACGATATGTGCGCCGTTTTTTATCATGTCTCTGGCAATCTTTATGGCGTTTTCTGAGTAGGTAAGAGTATCCGCATAGTCAAAGTCAGCACTTGTATGTATCACTCTTTTTGTGACAGGCGCCTCTTCATCGGGAATAGCCTTGCCCATGTCCTCAAGCTCTTTTGTTATTATCTCAAAGCTTCTTTTTTCTATTTCAGAAGGAAGTACAAATTCGATATTCTCCATATTCACCCCAAAATGCTGTATATATAATCCATATCCAGGTTATCTCTGACGACCTTAGCCAGCCTGTCATACTCGTTTTCTTTAAAGGCCTTGTAATTTACTGCCTCTCCAAGCTTTATGCCTTTTTTATCTGCTATCTTTTTTACCAGGTTAAGGGCTATGTCACCTTCATCGAAGACTCCGTGAACATAGGTGCCAAAAACATTCTCCTGCTGGTATGACAAAAGAGCTTTTCCATTTCTGCCCTTAGTCTCACCCATATGTATTTCATAACCTGTATATTTTGCTCCTGAGAGCACATCAAAGAAGCCATCCATCCGGTCAAAAGTACCTTCACACTGGGTTCTTCTTTTTTTATCCTTAAGCATAGTTTCTACAGGCAAAAGGCCAAGTCCCTTAATACTTCCACCCTCTTCAACTTTGTCAGGATCGCTTATTATTCCTCCAAGCATCTGAAAGCCCCCACATATACCGATAACAGGGCAGGAGGCAGATTTTCTTTTTACAAAAGCCCCCATTCCGGACTCACGCATCCACCTAAGGTCCCCTATAGTATTCTTACTGCCGGGGATGATGATAAGGTCCGCGCTCTCTATATCTCTGGGATTTGTTATAAATCTTACGTTTACCCCATCTATGCTTTCAAATGGAGCAACATCAGTAAAATTGGATATCCTGGGAAGCCTTACTACTGCAACCTCTATTGAAGGGCCACTCTCCTGCCTGTGATCCGTAAGCCTTTCGCTAAGACTGTCCTCATCATCAATAAGAAGCCTTGTATATGGCACCGTTCCTACAACAGGCACATGTCCCATCTCTTCTATCATTTCTATGCCTGAATCAAGAAGACTCTTATCTCCTCTGAACTTGTTGATGATCAGGCCCTTTACTCTTTCTCTCTCGTCTTTTTCAAGGAGTTCCAAAGTACCAAGGAGCTGGGCAAATACACCTCCCCTGTCGATATCCCCCACAAGAAGGACCGGCGCATCAATGAGCTTTGCAAGTCCCATGTTGACTATATCATCTGCCTTCAGATTGATCTCCGCAGGGCTTCCTGCGCCCTCAACCACAATAATGTCTGCCTGCTTTTCAAGCTCGTGATAGGCTGCAAGTATATCGGGTATCAGTTTCTTTTTATATTTAAAATACTCTCTGGCAGGCATATTACCTATAACTTCGCCATTTACTATAACCTGGGAGCCAATGTCATTTGTGGGCTTCAAGAGAACAGGATTCATGTACACTGAAGGCTTTACTCCTGCGCATTCCGCCTGCATTGCCTGGGCTCTTCCAAGCTCTAATCCATCCTCTGTGACAAAAGAGTTAAGCGCCATATTTTGGGATTTGAAGGGCATAACTCTATACCCGTCCTGTTTAAATACCCGGCAAAGGCCGCCTGCTAAAAGGCTCTTTCCCACATTGGACATAGTTCCCTGAACCATTATTACTTTTGTTTTCATATATTTACCTGTTTATAAGCTGAAAAAGAGCGTTTGAATAGCCTCTAAGTCCGTCAATCAGCGTCTTACCACTACCCTTTTCCATATGATATATATCTTCTATAATCTCACCGGTTATTATTTCTTCTGGTCTTCCAACAGCTACTACTCTTCCATCATTTATCGCTACCACTTTATCAGCAAGTGCCTCCACAAATTCAAGGTCATGGATAGAGAGCACAACAGCTATGTTTTCTCTTTTAGCCATCCTCTTTATTATGGACAGGATATCCACCTTGAACTGGATATCAAGAAAAGAAGTGGGCTCATCAAGGATCATTATCTCAGGCTCCTGACAGATTGCTCTTGCAAGCATGATCCTCTGGCGCTGCCCGTCGCTCAGTTTACTAAAGTCATTCTCTGCTACTTCTTTTGCATCAACCAAAGCGATCGACTGATCAACTTTTTCCCAGTCCTTTGGAGATAGTATTCCAAGTCTTCCTGTATAAGGGTATCTCCCTGTTGCCACCACTTCTCTTGCGGACATAAGCTGCGGCGTGATCCTCTTTGTTGTGACCAAAGACATAACAGTTGAGAGTTCTTCGCCATTTACAAGTTTGTCCTCTTTTTCTTTTATATAGATATTTCCTGATAGTTTCTCAATCTGCCTTGTGATGGTATTAAGGATTGTGGACTTGCCTGCCCCGTTTGGGCCTATGAGGGCGATGATCTCCCCCGGCATAACTTCCATTGTGATATCTGTCACTACTTCTTTTTGATAGCCAACATCAAGCTTGTAAGTTCTTAATACTTTATTCACTTCGTCTCTCCCCTCGCCTTAATAGCAGCAGGATGACAACAGGTGCAAGTCCCACAGCTGTCACAGAACTGATACTAAGTTCCGTAGGCGCAAAGGCTGTCCTTGCTATATCATCGCAGATAAGTGTAATAATCGCTCCTCCAAGGAAACATGCAGGTATCATGATAAGTGGCTTTGCTGTTTTTAAAATGCCTCTCATGATATGTGGAACTGCTATTCCCACAAAAGATATAGGCCCGGCAAAAGCTGTCACCGTTGCCGACAAAAGGCTTGATGCAAGAATAAGGATTACTCGTAATGCCTTTATATTAACTCCCATGTTCCTTGCATACGCTTCACCAAGCTGATATGCGCCAATAGGCTTTGAGAGCATGAATGATAAAAAAAGGCACGCAATCACAAAGCCTAATGATATCTGCACATGCTCCATTGTAGTTCCCGAAAAACTCCCAAGGGACCAGTTATGGAGATTAACTATATTGGAATCCTCTGCAAAACACACAACAAAATCAGTTATTGCAGAGCATATATATCCGATCATAACGCCGCATACTACTAAAAGAGACATACTGCGAACTTTACCGGCCAGGATCAGGACAATCCCCATGGAAAGAAGTGACCCCAAAAATGCTGCAGCTATCATTCCAAAAGATGAAAATACCCTGCCGCTTTTTAATAAAAAGACCATTACAAGTGCGACAAAGAGCTTGGCTGATGAAGACACACCAAGCACATAAGGCCCTGCAATGGGATTTCCAAAAAATACCTGTAATAAGAAGCCTGAAACAGCCAGCGCTCCGCCCATGATAACTGCCGCAAGGATCCTTGGCAGTCTTATTGTCAGTAAAATATTCCTGGCAAACTCATCTACTGATCCATTAAAAAGAGCATAAAGCTCTTTGATGCCTATATCTGCACTTCCTGTCAGCACAGAAATACACCCAAGGATCACAAGTAGAACTACCAATATGAAAATAATAAGAATCTGATCAGCGGTTCTTTTTTGCAAAATCATTCCTCTAACCTGTACAAAAAGCTAAGTTTTTTTGTATCGCCTTCAAGTATATTATTAACGTCCTCTATAAAATCAGCAGCGCTTGTGCTCTGCTGAAAAAAGCTCTCCGGAAGGCAATATAACATGCCGCTTTTAAAAGCTTTAAACTCTCCAAGAAGCGGCATCTTTTCCGTCAGTTCTTTTTTCCTGTCTATATTTCCCTCGATGGTGCCGTTGTATATAAGCAGGTCTGCGTCTTTTGCCCCTGCATAAAAATCCTCCACTGTAATATTCATAGTGGAAAGATTACTATCTTCTTCGTCAGTCAAACCTTTTGGAACATAAATGCCTCCCGCCAGATCTATCATGGAGCTTATATAATCTCCATTTTGTCTGACTGTCACTGTTCCATTTGAATTAATAGAAAAAACTGCTACCGATTTCCCTGTTTTTTCTTTTACTTTAACCTCATTTACTCTTTTTTCCTGCTCATCAAAAAGAGCTGTTGCTTCATCAAGTTTGTTATAAATTACTCCGTAGAGTTTTACCCACTCAAGTCTTCCAAGAGGGTCACTCTCATAGCTTGAGCGCTCTATCATAACTGTGATTCCAAGGCTTTTAAGTTTCTCATAGACCTCCGGGTTGTGATAGATCATCGTATTTTCTATTGCAAAATTGCAGCCTTCCGATAAAAGAAGCTCATAGTCAGGTGCCGAATATTTCCCCGCATAGAGAAGGCTGCCGCTCTCCATGGCCTTTTTTGCCTCTTCTATTGACCAGTCTTCTTTTTTGGTGCCTGATAGTCTTATACTGTCCAGAGCTCCTATTGAAGCAATAAGGTCCATTACAGATGTTGACACCAGATAAGTTTTATCAGTCTTTATTGTTTCATATTGGGAAGCCGCATCTGAGCAGCTCTGCAAAAAACTCTGCTCTAAATCTCCACTTCCAATAGTTATGAAATTGTATCTGTTTTTCTCGCTATCCTCGTAAAAGTCGACCTTAAACTCTTTTGCATACTTAAGTTCAAGGCTTCCTGTAAGACTTAGTCCTTCCGTCGAAGCGCTTCCTAAGTTTATTACCGGGGCTGTGCTCTCTTTTGAAGAGATGTCTTTTTCTCCTGTTCCATGAACGTTAAGCCTATACTCTATCTCATGGGGCGTACTCATGGCAGTTGTATCCGCAATCACCGTAAATTCCCGATCAAATTCAGGAACAGGTATAGTAAACTTTGATTTTTCTCCGGCCGAAGCCTCGTTAAGAAATTTTTGCCCATCAACTATCATGTAATCATAGTTTGAACTGGACCATGTGACCACTACTTTGATCTTTCCATCCTTCACTACTACTTCAGTCGGAGATTCAACTGTTGCTTTACCGCTTCCTCCCTCTAAAGAAACTTCGCAAACATATTCTCCGTCGGCAAGTATTTTGTTTTCTGTATTCTGGCCACAACCCGTAATTATGAGCAAAAGAGCTATGATCATTGCAAGTGTCTTTTTCAAAATAAATGCCTCCGGATTAGAAAATATTACTGTGTTACAGAAACTTTATGATCGTACCACTTGCCCTTTTCACCTAAAATGGCAAGGTCGAACTCCTCTGAAAGCTTCTCTACAGGAACATCAAAACCATTTACGGTTTCTTTGCTTCCATCGCTGTAAGTAACCTCAACGTCATAAGGCTGAAGCCAGTCTGCTTCATTATTCTCAGCATCGGCTGCTGTTCCAACATAGAGATTAACTATCTTTTTGGAAACAAGCGCAATTGAAACATACGCTGTTCCATCTTCATTTACTGTCAGTGTGCCTTTTCCATTGTTGGCTTCATTGACACGGAACATACTTGAATCTGTGTTAAAAGAAACTTCGTAAGTACCTTTTTCAAGAGCTATACCAGATTCCTCTGATTTTACTGAATCACTGTTTTTTTTTATTGCATCAGCTGTGTGCTGAACATAAAGAGCCTCAACATTCTCGATTCGGCCAAGACCTGCGATCTGGCAATCAACCAAAAGGCCTGCTGCCTCAAACATTGACTTCCATGAATCCTCGTCATCACCTGCCATGTCATTGTTGGCATGATCTCCTGCAACAACCATAAGTGGTCTTAAGATAACCTTTGTATAACCTGCTTCCTGAACTGCAGCGATCACATTTTCGCATGATGTTTCTTCAGGCTCACCCTCTACAGTTCCGATGAAAACATTCTTGTAGCCAAGTTCTTTCATCTGAGTCTGCATCTGAGAATAGGTAACCTTTGCAGCATGGCTTGTGCCATGGCCCATGAATACAAAAGCAGTCTGCTCATCTGCAGCCTTTTCAAGACTCTCAAAGCCAGCATCCAAAAGAGCTGCATTTGTTATCTCTTTTGCTACAGTCTGCTTATCTTCGTTGACGATCGTTGCATCAGCGCCAACTTCTCCAAGAAGTGGCTCTGAGATCTTAACTGTTTCAAAAGAATCAGCGTATTTATTAACTGTTTCAACAAGCTCGTCGTACTCTGCACCATGCATAAGGTGTGTAGGCTGGATCACAAGATTTTTTACGCCATTATCAACTGCTCTTGTAAGAGCCTGATCCACATTATCGATCTTCTCACCATCTCTTGCCTGAATATGGTTGATAATGATCTGAGCTGTAAATGCTCTTCTTACTGAATAATCAGGATTTGCTGCAGCAATTGCCTTTTCAATTCCGCCAATATCCTCAACGCGGCTGTCATTAAAAGACGTACCAAAGCTTACAACAAGGATCTCATTTTCACCTATTTCGTCCTGATTAAGCGGATCATCCAATGAAGCATCACCTGTATCTCTTCCAAAATAATCAGGATCAGCAAATTCTCCTTCGACCATTTCTTTCTGTGCATCAGTGAGTGCATCCCAAGCCTCCTTGGCAGCAGCGCACTGAGCATCTGTCTCATCTGTCCTTGTCTGAACATAGATAGCATCAATTAAAGCAGCTACCTTATCAGCAGCTTCCTGATCAGATGTTTCCTGAGTAGTAGCTGCTTCCGTGCTTGCCTGTGTTTCTGCTGCGGCTGATGTTTCTGTAGCAGCACTCTCGGAATTACCTGCCTGACTGCTGCCGCAACCGCAAACTGCAAGTGCTGTCAAAGCTGTCAGAACAAGTGTAGTAACTAGATTCTTTTTCATTTTTCCTCTCCTTTACAGGGATTTCATTCTGCAACTTTGACGCAATAAAAAGAAAAAGACCACATGCGTAGTGGTCTTCAAATTCAGATAGATATATCAAAAGATATTTCACATGAATCTGATTCGAAGTCCGCAAATCAAAATTGCAAAACTTAGGCAGGTCTCCTGACTTCGATCAACATCTGTGCTATCTTCCCAATTTCTCAGTGATAACAAGCACAGACTCCCTAACACAGTGACGGCTTCGCTCCGGATTCTCACCGGATTCCCTTTTCACCCATCCGCAATGATGGACACCTAAGCTCCATGAAATCTATTATTTTTTTCTATGTCAAACTAACACAAAAGAAAAATACTGTCAATTCCGCCTCTTGCTTCTTTAAGATCATTATGTATAATAGGAAGGTACTTTTTTTGTAATATCGAGGAAAAATTAATGAAGTATTTAAAACAGTTTCTTATTATTCTGGCGATTTCTCTTTTGGGTGAGATATTAAAAACTCTTCTCCCGCTACCAATACCAGCCAGTATCTATGGAATGGTCCTTATGTTTGTCTTTCTCCTCACAGGAATCCTCAAACTCGATCAGGTAAAGGACGCAGGTAAATTTCTCATTGAGATCATGCCTGTTTTATTTATCCCTGCCGGCGTTGGCCTTATGTCATCATGGAATGTACTTAAGCCGGTTCTTATCCCCGTATCGGTTATTACTGTGATCACGATCTTTACAGTAATGGCTGCCACCGGATTAGTATCACAGTTTATCATCCGTAGGGACAAGAAGGAGAAAACATTATGAACGAATTTATGCAAAGCAGCGCCTATGCAGGCGTAACAATAAGCCTTATTTCTTACGGTCTTGGAAACTTCCTTAAAAAGAAAACAGGCCTTGGACTTTTTAATCCGCTTCTTATTTCAATGATAGTGACAATGCTGGTTTTGCTTGGATGCGGAATCGATTACAGCACCTACAACGAAGGAGCCAAATATCTTAGCTGGCTTTTGACACCTGCTACTGTGTGTCTTGCCATTCCTTTATATGAAGAATGGGAGCTTCTTAAAAGCAATGCCAAAGCCGTTGTTATCGGTATTTTTTCAGGGGTTATAACAAGCCTTGTGACAGTATTTGTACTTGCCAAGCTCATGGGGCTTTCTCATGAAAGCTATGTAACACTCCTTCCAAAGTCAATCACAACAGCCATAGGAATGGGCGTTTCACAGGAGCTTGGAGGATATGTAACTATCACAGTTGCAGTTATTGTCATCACCGGAGTTTTAGGAAATATCTTAGCTGAAATTATCTTTAAACTCTTTAGGATACATGAGCCTATATCCAAAGGCCTTGCCCTAGGTACTGCAGCTCACGCAATAGGAACTGCCAAAGCTATGGAGATCGGCGAGATAGAAGGTGCCATGAGTTCACTTTCAATAGCTGTAGCCGGCATCCTGACTGTCATATTTGCATCAGTCTTCGCAGGACTTATCTGATCTGGGCAGCTTAGTATTTTGCTATATCTGTAAGTGGAACCTTATTAACCTTACTAAAGGCCAAGTAATTGATCACTACTGAGAAAAGAGTATTTATCAGAACTGACGCAGTCCAGGCCATTGCAAAAGGCTCCCTTACAAACATGAAGGCATCAGTTTCAAGGCTCTGAATGATCTTACCTGTAAGTTGAACTCCAAGTGCCAGCGCTATCAGCATGGCTAGCGTAGTTGTAAGTAAGACTTCTCTTACAAGGTATCCGATTACCTGCATATTTGAAAAGCCATTGACGCGCATGGTAAGAAGTTCTCTCATTCTATGAGCAACCAGTATATTGCTCAGATTTAAGAGAATCATAAATGAAAGAAGAATTGAAAAGATAATTACAATAGCTACTACTGCATTATAAACAGTTACTACAGCCATATTACTCTCTCTTAGATCACTAACCGGTGAAACAGATGAAACTCCGGGAAGCTGCTCTAATTTATATCTGATATCTTCTATACTTTCTTTTTGGGCCTTGATGTAATAGGTGTTCGATGTCGGAGCAATACCCAGCTTTTCCTCATAAAACTCACTTGTCATTATCAAAGTTTTCCCTGCATAGAGCATGAAATTCCCCATTACATCCACAGATGAAACACGCAGATCTCCGCCTACGAGATTTATTGTAGCTCCCTTAGAAATGTGGTTTTTATCACTCATTTCTTTTGTGGCTAAAACGCCCTCGTCAGGAACCTGGATCTCTTTTCCATGTTCATCTATAACTGAATAAAATCTGCTAAAGTTTTCTTTGTCATTTACGCAGATGATAGTGGTGATTATCTGTGAATCACCTGTTCCTATCACGCTGGCAGTAACGGGAAGATAGATAGTATCGTACCCGGACAGGGCTTCTTTTATGGCTTTCCTTTCTTCATCTGTTATGATACCGGATTCTGTCAAAGCCAGATCATACTGCCAGATACTAGTCATCTGTCTTGATAAGGCACCTTCATAAGCCATCTTGATATCAATTCCAAATCCCACAAGAAAAACACACATAATGATAACGGCTATGGAAACTGTCTCACGGCCTACGTCTGTCATCAGGTTACTTAATATCAGTTTAAAATAAACGCCCTTAATAGGTGAGGCGATAGCCTTACTTCTATACCTTTTGGCGGGTTCATTTCCATTTATCAGTCCCACTGCTGAGCATTTTACATACTTGCGGCAGGACCAAAGAACTGCAATGACAGTTATCAAAACCTCAAGCGCAGGAAGAAGTATTATCATCGGTACATCATGAGGTATGCCCTCCAAAGAAAAGGCAAGAGTGGAACGCATAGTGTCTATGAGCAGTTTTTCTATGGCGAACGCGCCAAGCACACCAAGTACAGCACCCAGCAGAGCACCTGTAGTGCCGAATACTATGTACTTGCGCGTGATTTCATGTTCATACATTCCGAAGGCTTTACAGGTACCTATCTGACTTGTCTGTTCTTCAATGATGATTGTCATTGTGAAGAAACACACTATAGCTACTATCGCGGAATATAAAGGCGTGAAAACCCCAAAGAACCCACTAATAGCCTTTATGAATGAGTTCGTCTGGACGTACGGAAAATTAACATCCCTGGTTCTGACCATATATATACATGGATTTTGTTTAAATGCTTCGATCTGGTCACGCACCTCTGAAAGTTTGTCGTCTGCTTCTTTCTTAGCTTCTGCATACTGTTCATCTGCCTCTTTAAGAGCTTTTTCTCCATCAGCTATCTGAACATCATATTCAGCTTTTCCTTTTGAAAGCTCTTCTTCCGCAATTTTTAGAGCTTCCTTAACTTCTACGCTTTTTTCAGAAAGAGCCTTTTTGGCATCTTCCAGCTGCTTTGCTCCCTCAGTCTTTTTTTGCTCAAACTCAGCCTTGGCATCTTCAAGCTTCTGCCTTGCCTCCGGCTCTCTTTTTGCGAATTCTGCTTCAGCCTGAGCAAGCTGTTCCTGACTCTTATGGAATGAATACCACCCATCATCCAGTTCCTTGCGGGCTTCCTCAAGTTTAGCTTTTCCATCATTAAACTGCTGCTCGCCTTCATCAAGCTTTTCTTTGCCACTGATGAATTCTTCCATATAGGATCTGTTTTCATCAATTAAAAAGAGCACTGTCTTTATATCATCGTTTGGAGCTTCGTCATAAGCTTTAATGGCAAGCTTACACCTTTCACAAGGGTCACTGCAGGCAGACGCTTCTTCAAGGGTTGCTATTGTACCGTCTGAATCCGTGCCAAGTTCTTCTAAAACCACAATCATGACATCTATAACATCAGATGATAATATGTTATTTACTTCTTCTGCTGCCGCATTATATTTTTCGCGTCCTTCATTTAGTTGGTCCTGGGCTTCACAGAGCTTATCAAGGCCTTTACTATATTCTTCCTCTTTTTCTTTAAGAAAACGCTCAGCCTTATCAAGCTCGAGCATTCCATAAAAGAGCTTGTATTTGGTATCGTTAAGCTCTTTTTCCAAATCTTTTTCACCTTGCTCAAGTTGCGCCTGTCCATCAGCTATCTGGGTGTTATACTCTTCTTCACCTTCCTTTATCTTTCTAGCTGCTTCCGAAAGCTCTTTTTCTGCAGTGGCCTTTTTTTCTTCAAATTCTTTTTCTCCTAACTGCAATGCTTCAAGAGCCTTTGCTATAGCATCCTCATATGTCTTTCTGTTCTTGTCGATTTCAGCTTTTCCCTTGGCAAGCTCATCACGTATCTTTATCTCAGCGCTATCATATTCCTGTTCTAAGTCTGACAGAATGGACGTTGCTCGCCTGTCAGCTATTGACACAGATTCTTTTTCCAAAACCTCCTTTATTTCCTGTATCTGATCCTGATATGCGTGATCAAAGGAACTCACAGATACATCTGCATCCACAAGGATATTTGAATAGTCAAAAGACAGATCGGCAACATCAAAAGAATCCGGGGGCAGTACAACATAGTCTGTGGACGTATTTACCATGTAATCAGGGTGGGATGCAATGCCTGTTATCTTATAAGTTTTGTTTGGGAGAACATCAGAAAAACGTGCAGAGGAAACCTCCAGGGCAATCTCATCGCCTATACCGGCTCCGATTTTTTGGCTTGCGCTGTAGGAAATGGCACATTCATTTGGGGCGGTTGGAAGAGCCCCGGATGTAACTGTAGGTATGCTGACATTTTTTGTAATTGAGACGATAGTAACTGATGAATTGTTTTCTAAAAAGCTTGCGATTCCATAGAAGGTAATCTGCCCCTCAGCATCTTTTACCTCCGGAAGAGATTTTATCTTGTCGACATCTTCCTGTTTTATACCGATACTGCTTGATATATCAAAGTCCCTGAAATTCTGCTCATCAATATAGTAAAGAGAAGCTCTCCTGACTGTGGACGACGCAAAATAAAGTCCCAATATGAGCGTTGTTCCTATCAGGACTATTGTCACTATTGATAACCATGACACAAAACGTTTTTGTATATTTCTCAGGGAATCAACAAGCCACGTCTTCATGTAAATATTTTATCATAATTTAGTGCACACGTTCCATACGGGAAGTTCTTTTATCGCAAAGCTAAATAGCTCCTTGTATGATGTACTGCCTTATCCGTTTACAAGCTTCAGGAACTTTTTATCGTTCATCTGCTCGTTGGTAATATATTCTCCGTCATGGAACAGTGCATAGTTTGTGATTGGAGTAGGCGCATTCTGGGCTTCGTCTCTACTTTGGATCTTGATTGCTTTGAACGGAATGTTGTTCTTCTTAGCTGT
>NZ_SVFW01000034.1 GCF_015056685.1 Butyrivibrio sp.
GTTATTTTCTATAACGCTCAGGATTATCTCAACTTAAGAGTTGGTATGAATCCTGACAATGACAGCGATCCTGTGACCTTTAGTGGTGCGCTTAATGCAGGTATTAAGCTTATCCAGGAGAAGTATCCTTTCATAAGGATTGTGTGTATGTCTTTCCCTATGTGCTATGCCTATGATTCGTCAGGCCAGCTTGTGAGCGGCGACAGATATGATTTTGGAAATGGTAAGCTTACAACTTACCTGCAGTTTATGATTGATGTTTCCGGAGCAACTGGAGTTTCTTTTGTAGATAACTACTATGGCACGATTCATGAGGACAACAGTTCAACGTGGCTTTTGGACAACGTCCACGTGAATGCTGACTGTAATGCCTACATGGCAGATCACTTTGTGAGAGTCATCTATCCTGATTACGGTAATTGAGAGGTTTTATGAAAAAGAGAATTGGTTTAGCAGATATTTTGCTGCTCCAGAGTGCAGTAGTTGTTTATTCTCTGTCTACTGTGGCAGCCAATCTGGCTTCAAAATATGAATTTTTATCAGCCGGATACATTTTGTTTTTTGGACTTGAGTTTGTGATATTGGCAGCCTACGCACTTATCTGGCAGCAGATGATAAAAAGGTTCCAGCTATCAGTAGCCTATGCCAACAAGGCGATGACACTTATGTGGTCGATGCTTTGGAATTTTATAATTTTTAGTCAGGGTATAACTCCATTTAAGGTTGTGGGTGTAGTATTGGTAGTAATCGGAGTTATGATCATGAATACAGGCGCAGTGAAGGGGGAAGGTGAAGATGATTAACATTTACTTTTTCCTGATGATAGTATCTGAGTTTATAGCCTCCACTTCACAGATGCTTCTTAAGCAGAGTGCCGGACGTAAGTATTCTTCTTTTATCAGAGAGTATTTAAATGGACTTGTAATTGGCGGATATGGACTCTTGGTTTTATCCATGATCATTTCCATATTTTGTTATGATGGACTTGGATATATGGGGGTAGTAGTAATGGAGCCTGTGGGCTATATTATTGTTATGTTCATGTCCAGATTTTTCTTTAGAGAAAAGATCACGAACAGAAAACTTTTAGGAATGCTGTTTATTATTGCCGGAATAGCTGTTTTCTACGCATTGGGGTGAAAAATTGAAAGCGAAGCAAAAGTTAGAGGTAAACAATATAATCGCAAGGATTATCACAGTCATAATGGCTGTGGTAGTTCTTGCGCTTTTATTTGTATTTATCAGTGCAAATATTTTCCATTACACAGCCAGGATGGAAGCGGATATTGCGTCAGAGACTCTTTTGGGGACAGTGATATATGACAACGGTTTTGTTCAGCCATCAACCTGGTATGCTTCGACTACAGTGAGGGTCATATCCGTACCTAATCTTGCTGCATTTATTTATCCCCTTGTCTCACAGAATGCCAATCTTGCAGCAGGGATAGCCTGTGTCATAATGATGGTTTTACTTCTTGCGGTTATGATTGTCTACTTCAGACAGATAGGCTTTTCCTGGGCTCAGGTTTTGACGAGCCTTGTGATCATCTTGTCTTTTACAAATGCTGCAGATGAGTTTCAGAGAATGCTGTTTTTGTACGCTTCATACTATGTAAGTCATGCTATAACGCTGTTTATCATCCTTATTTTTTATAACAAATGGTTAAAAGATAACAAGGTAAGCTGGTGGACTTTGGCACTTTCTCTTTTGATAGCTGTTCTCAATGGATTACAGGGAATGCATGCCTGCCTCTTCTGCTATATACCCTTGGTTGTGGTTGAGGTTTTAAGGCGTTTCGTTTTCTGGATCAGGGAAAAGAAACAGAGTGATCCTTTCATTTTGATATGGACTGCTATTTTATTTGTTGTTTCTTTTGGATGTACCAAGATATTTGCTACCACCAACTTCGGAGCGAGCAGAAATATCAGACATGCCTTTGAGAAATTTGTAGGTGAGGTGTGTCCTGTTATTGGAACAACACTTAGTTTCAACAGGTTGCCAGTCTTAGTCATCCTGGTTCTTGCTGCAGCGCTTGCAGGCTTTGTTATTTACATTTTCAAGCTTGTTAAATATGCAGG
The DNA here is from genome assembly GCF_015056685.1 of Butyrivibrio sp. GTDB lineage: Bacteria > Bacillota > Clostridia > Lachnospirales > Lachnospiraceae > Butyrivibrio. Next base: position 2,080 of record NZ_SVFW01000034.1, read on the forward strand.
TAAGAAGTTTGATGAAGATATATTCCAGAATTATAGGGCTGCTCTGTCAGACTATAAGCTTGATTCCTCTGATAAGACTTACAGATACTGGAGCATGTTGGTATTTCCTTTTGGATTTATTTTGTGTGTGCTGCTTGAGACCTTTACTACTGCAGATGTGGCAGGGAGATATTTTCTTATGCTTTTGTTTACAGTTGCTACAGGCTTTTCTCTTTTGATCCACCAGTTAAAAGAAAAGTTTCAGGACTTTGCTCTTTTGAGAGGAATTATTCTTACAGCATCTCTTTTCGTTGTGGCTTTCTATGGTGCTTTTTCTGCTGTTGTATTCTATAGTGACCTTGTGATTAATGACTATTCCTATGACACATATGCCTATAAGGCCTATAACTGGATGGCTGAGAATGGCTATACTTACGGTTATACAACATTTGATTATGCCAACTATATTACTGTTATGGGAAACAACACTGTCAAAGTCAGAGCTGTTAATAACATGGCTGAAATGGCCGGCTGCAAGTGGCTCTCTGACACTACCTGGTATCCGCCTGTTAAATCCCAGGAGGGGGAAACCTGCTATATAGTCTCTGAGGCTATGACTGAGGATTTTAATGTATTTCTTGAAACCTATGAGCCTGAAATTGTGAATACAGAAGAAGTTGGTAAATTTGTCATCTATGTTCTGGACCACGATTACACCCTGTGGGAGAGGTGACAAAAGGGGCTTGGTTGATGATGTGATTTATAAATGCTAGAATGTTTTTCGAGGGGATTACTGTTTTATGTGGAGGTATTTGGAAAAAGAGGAGTAATAATAATGATAATAACAATGATCAGTTGGGGCTACATCTTTTGTGTAAGCTTTTGCCTTGGATATGCTGTTTTGAAATTGCTGTCCAAAGTGATTCCGATACCGTCTCTTGAGACACTTGGTATTGCCGGCGTTGTAGTGACCGGACTGGTGAGTATGACTGTATATGCTGAGTATTTCAGCATTTTTTATAAGGTTGGGGGGCTATGTCATGGAATAATGTTTATAGCCTTTTTAGCGAGCTTTTTCATATATAGAAAAGAAATAGTGCCTATATTTAAGAATCAGCTTGTTCATGACAACAGATTAAAATTTGTCTTGTGTTCTATTATCTTTGTTACTGCGTCTTTCTATTCTTCCCGAGGACAATACCATACAGATACAGGAATTTATCACGCGCAGGCCATACGCCTGTTAGAGGAGTACGGATGCCTTAAGGGGCTGGGGAATTTCCAGCTTCATTTTGCTTATAATAGTTCATATCTGGCTTTATGCGCATTGTTTACCATGAGCTTTATTTTGCCGCAGGCTCTACACACCATGACAGGATTTTTTATGGTTCTTTTTACAGGCTACGCAGTAAGCGGGCTTATAAGGTCAAAAGGCCACGGCTGGAAGGGCTCTGATATGGCCAGGATAGCCATTATCATGTACTCTGTGACTGTATTGGACGGCCTTCAGTCCCCTGCCACTGATTATGGCACCATTTACATGATGATGTATATTTTTACAGCCTGGATCGTTCATGCAGAGGAGAAAAAAGATAAATCGGAAGACCTTGCGCTGTACGGGATTCTTTCAGTTTTTGCAATCTTTACTGTAAGCATGAAGTTGTCTGCAGCTGCTATTGTTTTACTTGCTGTGGTTCCGCTAGCTCTTTTGATCAGGCAAAAGAAGTTTCACCTGATTGTAATATATGTTTTGGTTGGATTCTTATCCTTCCTTCCGTTTTTGATTAGGAACGTGATTCTGTCGGGGTATCTGATATATCCTGTTACAGCAATAGATTTATTTGACGTGGTCTGGAAAATACCTGCTGAGTATGTAAAAGTTGATTCGCAGCAGATAACTGCCTGGGGAAGGGCTCTATATGACATAAGTAAACTTGATCTTCCACTTGCGGAGTGGCTTCCCATCTGGTGGGGTGGCCAACAGGTTTATGGTAAGTTTCTTATCTTTTCACAGGCTGTTGGAATATGTCTTGTTACTTTCATATTCCTAAGAAGGGTTGACAGAAGTCACAGGCTGAGAAATGATATGATAGTTTTCTACATAACGCTTCTTGGAGGCGTTGCTCTGTGGTTTTTGACAGCTCCATTTATAAGGTATGGTCTTGCATATCTGCTTTTGCTGCCTATGTGCGCTCTGGGTGATTACTTTGGTGAGATGTTTCACAGGTGGCAGATAAGGCTTTTGACTATAGTATTTGCAGTGGCAGTATTGTTCGGACCATGGACAGTCAATTATATTGGGGATGATATTGAGTTTGTGCAGGATTATACAAAGGATGGATATATATTTTGGCCCATCCCGTTTGAGGATGCGGAAACGGATATCTGTGAAATGGATGGTGTCACGGTGTATAATTCTACAGATGAAGAGGTTAACAGTTACAACTACTATCCAAACACCTGCTATCACGATATGATGAACAGGACAGAACTGATTGGAAGTACGATTAAAGAGGGATTTAAGCCAAAGGATGTTACCGATGGCGATTAAAGGGAGAAAAGTTAAGGTATGAGAAGAAGTTCGAAAAGAGGATTGGGGCTCATTGGGAAGAGTTCGCGTACAAGGCGCCATGACGAGGATATAGATTACAGAGAGCAGTACGATGATGAGTACGATGATTATCCTGAGGATGACTATGAGGATGATTACAGCGATGTAGAGGATGACGATTACTACGAGGATGATCGTGAGTATGATGAATCCGATGATGCGTACGAAAGAGATGAAGATTACAGATCAGATGATCGTAGGGATGATCAGGAATATGAGCGCGAGACAGACGGCATAGATGATGACGAATACGACAGAGACTATGACGACGACCGTGATTATTACGAAGATGATTATGAGGATGATGATTCCTACGAAGAAGATGACGAGCTCTACGAGGGCGACGAGGACTACAGAAATGTAGAAGACATCGATGCCCGTAGGAACTATGAGCACGACGACTACGATGAGGATGATGAAGACTACGACGATGTCTATGATGACTATGTGGCTGATTCCAGGCGTAGCAGATATCGTGAAGAAGATAGAAGAGATAATCGCCGTGATAGGGATTATGATGATAGGAAGTCTGGAAGAGGCAGAGCCCATGATGACTGGCATGAGAATGAGCTTCCAACTTTTCTTAGAATCATCACCGAGTCTTCTGCTGTTGAGAGAATCGCAGCATTGATTTTTGTTGTTCTGATTGCCGGAGCTGTGGCTACAGGTGTTTTCTACAAAAAAGCCATGGACAAAAATCATGAGATCAGTTCTTTTGCCAGTGTGGGAGAGAACTACGGCGAGACTGAGATCGTGGGTGAGAGCGGACTTATTGCAGTGGCAGATGCCCAGAGAGCAAAGCTTGAGGCGGCACAGCTTATTTCTGCGGACGAGGAAGCTGAGGAAGAGGAAAATAGTGAGAAAGAGGATGAGAGCGCAACGATCAATGTTTCCATGTCAGTTACCACTATTAAGAGCGATATTAAGATAAAGTTTACCAATTCCAAGACAGGAAAGCTTATTGCAAGCACTCCTTTTACAGTAACAGTTAAAAATCCTGATGGCAGCAGCGTAACCTATGACGACCACGATCAGGACGGAATCATCTATAAAAAAGACCTGACGGCAGGAAAGTACACAGTTACTCCAAATGCTCTTACAGGTGACTATGCAAAGTATAAGGTGGATACGTCTTCCAAGTCTGTTACTGTTAAGAATACAGTGGAGATGAAGGCCGTTGACGTTACAGGCGAAGTTAAGAAGGAATCTGAAGTCAACGTGGCAAAAGAGGACACGGCCGTAGCAGACAAGGTTGAGTCAGCCCTTACTGATACAGTTGAGTGGGTTGAAAGCACCAAGACTGCGGTTGGAGAAGGAACTGACAGCGGAGATGGCAGCTATACCTACGAGGCTGTGGATAAGAGCAACATTGTTGATCCTTCCAGCAGTGCAATGAACGGTGTTGGAAGATTCATGTTCCTTGCTTTTGCAGCTACATCTGAAGAGAATTCTGATAATGATGAAGAGGATAAAGAGTTCAAGGTAAAGTCCTACGATGTTACCCTGAAGATCGGCGAGACCTCCAAGATAGAGATAACTGATGGACCTTCAGAGTTTAATTATTCTTCATCTGATCCTGATCTTGTAAAGGTTTCTGATGATGGAACAATCACAGCTGTTGGCGAGGGTGTTGAGTACATTACCATCACAGCCGATGGCTATCAGAAGGAAATTGTAAAGGTTACTGTTAAGAAGGAAGATAGCTCATCAAGTAGCGCAAGCTCAAGCAGTTCTTCGTCAAGCTCCAGTAGCTCAAGCACCACAGGCAGCAGTTCTTCTGCAGATAAAACTGCACCTATCAGCATTACAAAGGTTACTCTTGTAAAGGGCAGGACCTTTAAGATTGAGCCTAAAAACTCTGATATATCACTTAAGGTAACTTCTGCAGACACCGGAAAAGTCTCTGTTGATGGCACAACCATAAAGGGTGAAGATGCCGGAGAGACAACAGTCACTGTAACAGCGGATGGCTATACAGAGGCAAAGGTGACAGTTACTGTAAAGAGCAATTCCGAAAAGCTCCAGACTAAAGACGGCAAACAGGTTTACATCAAGGACAGCGAAGGCAACTACATAGAGGCCGACTATGGTGACTACTATATTGAATCTGCCTTTTATCTTAGAAATGGTGCAACTTCTTACAAGTACACCGGATGGCAGACTATCGATGGAAAGACCTACTATTTTGATAAAAACGGCGTTGCTGTGACCGGTGAGCAGGTTATTCAGGGGGCAAAGTACACCTTTGGAAGCGACGGTGCTATTGCCGGTTCATCCAACGTTATGGGTATCGATGTCAGCAAGTGGAACGGAAATATTGACTGGGCCGCAGTTAAGAACTCAGGTGTGAACTTTGTTATCATCAGATGTGGTTACAGAGGTTCATCAGAGGGCGCACTTATTGAGGACTCCAAGTTCAAGTCCAACATAAAAGGTGCTCAGGATGCAGGACTTAAGGTCGGTGTATATTTCTTTTCACAGGCAGTTAATGAAGTTGAGGCCGTTGAGGAAGCTTCAATGGTTATCAGCCTTATAAAGGGCTACAGCCTTTCATACCCGGTTTACCTGGATATTGAAAAGAGTAACGGCCGTGGCGATGGAATCAGTAATGACCAGAGAACAGCCAATATCAAGGCTTTCTGCGGAACAATTGCAAATGCCGGTTACTCAGTTGGTGTTTATTCCAATAAGACCTGGTTTACTGAGAAGATGAATGTTTCTCAGCTTAGCAGCTACAACATCTGGCTTGCCCAGTACAAGTCAGCCATGGAATATTCAGCTTCCAAGGTAAATATGTGGCAGTACACTTCAAAAGGAAAAGTGTCCGGTATTTCCGGAAACGTAGATATGAACATCTACTATTAACAAACGGACGTATGAAAAAAATTTTTTATGATAGAAAATTGATATTTTTATACCTGATCCTCCCATTGGCATTTTTCTTGGGATTTGCAGTGTTTGATGGGACAGTATGGTGCGTGGATTCACCAAGTTACGTGAGCATGGATTTCACCAGGGAGCCTGTGTATCCTCTATTTCTCTTAGGCATCAGGAGAGTTTTTGAGTTTTTTGATTTTGCAGGTCAGATGTACGGGCAGCCTTCATATCTTTTCTGCGCTGTGATCATTCAGAGCCTTTTGTGGGTCTATGCTACAGCAAGACTTGGCTTTTTTATGTACAGGGTGGCAGGTGACAACACCTATGAGAACAAGGCAAGACTTGTTGGTTTCCTTGCTGTCTTTTTTCAGATTACTGTGTGCGTTTTGAACCGCTTTGTTGCGGCCAGAGGCTCTATGTATTCAGAGTGTATAATGACTGAGTCTCTTGCAATGCCACTGTTTGTGCTCTTTAACATCAGGCTCTTTATGGCACTTAAGGATTACAACAAGCTGAATGTGACTGTATTGTTCTTGCTGTGCGTCCTGATATCAAGCATCAGAAAGCAGATGCTCATAACTCTTCTTGTTTGGGGATTTGTGTCTTTTGTCATGCATCTTTTGTGGAAAAGAACCAGAGATATCAGGAGATTTGTGCAAACCTGTATCCTTGTGATCCTTGCAGTTGTCTGCATCAGCGTCGCAGACAGGAGCTATAACTACGTTCTTCGCGGGCATTTTGTGGAGCACACAGGAAACAGCAAGGGAGCTCTTGATACAGTTCTTTATACTGCAAAGGCTGAGGATGCAGTTTTGTATGAAAAGTATGATAGTTCTGAGGATTATCCAAAGCTTAGTGCGCTGTACACCAGGATTTATGATACTTTGATCGAGCGGGAGCTTACAATTGACTTTGCTCCATCAGGGTATGAACTTGGTGATGAATCTACGATTTCCAACTCTGACTGGGTATCCATGGCATCCCACTATGCGGACTGCTACGATGTTATAGGCTTTGACGTTGTGCTCCCCATCTGCGAAGAGTATGTGGCGGAGCATTTCCCGGAGCTTGATGAGGTGGAAGCTCAGCTAAAAGAGGACGCGGTTGAGAAAGTTCTTTTGACAGAGCTTATGAAAAAAGATATTTCGGGAATATTTAAGGGAGAGTCCAAAGCCTTCCTGTATGTATTCAAGGCAAATCTGCTCAAGGCATTTGTCATATCAGTGGCTAACATATCCCCAGGGATTCTTATTACAGCATCTTTGGTAATTTACATTTTGTATCTGACTTTGATGTTCAGAATGGGAGTCCTTAGGAAAAAAGAGGATATTCTTTTAATGGCATTCATTGTTATCGTAGGAGTGTTTATAAACAGCGTGGTTACGGGCTCTATGATATTCCCACAGCCCAGGTATATGTGCTATTCTATGGGACTCTTCTACTTATTGATGAGTTGTGGTATACTCCTATGATGAGAATATTTTTGTAGGATTGCGAGAACGAAGTGGAGCAATCCGTCTTATCATAGCTAAGTAAATAAAAGAACAAAAGGAAAACGAGGAAAAATAAATGAGAACTTATTTAGTAACTGGTGGTGCCGGATTCATCGGCTCTAACTACATTCACTACATGTTCAAAAAGTATGATAACGAGATCAGAATCATTAACGTTGATGCTCTTACATATGCGGGTAACCTTGAAAACCTCAAGGATATCGAGAACAGAGATAACTACACATTTGTAAAGGCTGATATCTGCGACAGAGATGCTATCAACAAGATCTTTGAAGAGAATGACATCGACAGAGTTGTTCATTTCGCAGCTGAAAGCCACGTTGACAGATCAATCGTTAACCCTGAGATTTTTGTTCAGACAAATGTTTTGGGAACAGCTACAATGCTTAACGCAGCCAAGAAGGCTTGGGAGCTTCCTGACGGAACATTCAAAGAGGGCAAGAAGTTCCTTCACGTTTCAACTGATGAAGTTTACGGTTCACTTGATGATGACCCAACAGCTTTCTTCTATGAGACAACACCATATTCACCACACAGCCCATACTCAGCTAGTAAGGCAAGTTCAGACATGCTTGTAAAGGCTTATATGGATACATATAAGTTCCCTGCAAACATCACAAACTGCTCCAATAACTACGGACCTTACCAGTTCCCTGAAAAGCTCATTCCACTTATCATCAACAACGCTCTTGCAGGCAAGACACTTCCTGTATACGGTGATGGTAAGAACGTTCGTGACTGGCTCTATGTTGAGGATCACGCTAAGGCAATCGACATGGTTCAGGAAAAGGGCCGTCTCTTCGAGACATACAACGTTGGTGGCCACAACGAGAAGCAGAACATCGAGATCGTTAAGACTATTATTGATGTTCTTAAGGATGAACTTGATGATTCAGATCCAAGAAAGGCTCACCTTTCATATGATCTTATCAAATACGTAGAAGATCGTAAGGGACATGACAGACGTTACGCTATCGCTCCTGACAAGATCAAGTCAGAAATTGGCTGGGAGCCTGAGACAATGTTCAAAGAAGGCATCCGTAAGACAATAAAGTGGTACTTCGAGCACATGGACTGGATGGCTAACGTTACATCCGGTGACTACGAAAAGTATTATGAAAAGATGTATAAAAATAAGTAAGGAGAACTGAGATGAAAGGTATAATTTTAGCTGGTGGATCAGGAACAAGGCTTTATCCACTTACACGTGCAATGTCTAAGCAGATGATGCCTGTTTACGACAAGCCAATGATCTACTACCCACTTTCAACACTTATGCTTGCGGGCATTAGAGAAGTTCTCATTATTTCAACTCCAAGAGACCTTCCTATGTTCGAAGAGCTTTTTGGCGATGGATCACAGCTTGGAATGCACTTTGAGTACGCAGTTCAGGATCAGCCAAGAGGACTTGCTGACGCATTTATCATCGGTGCCAAGTTCATTGGAAGTGATTCAGTAGCACTTGTTCTTGGAGATAATATCTTTTACGGTCAGAGCTTTTCAAAGCTCCTCAGAGAAGTTGCAGCAAGAGATAAGGGCGCAACTATCTTTGGTTACTATGTAAGAGATCCAAGAGCTTACGGCGTTGTAGAGTTTGATGAAAACGGCAAGGCTATCAGCATTGAAGAAAAGCCTGAACACCCAAAGAGCAATTATGCTGTTCCTGGTCTTTATTTCTATGACAACCAGGTAGTTGATATAGCAGCTAATGTAAAGCCATCAGCAAGAGGAGAGATTGAGATCACAAGTATCAACAACGAGTACTTAAGAAGAGGCGAGCTCAGAGTTGAGACTATGGGCAGGGGCTTTGCATGGCTTGATACAGGTAACCATGATTCACTTCTTGATGCATCAGACTTCGTTTGCGCATTCCAGAAGAGACAGGGACTTTACATTTCCTGCATCGAGGAGATTGCTTATAAGAGAGGCTTCATCGACAAAGAGCAGCTTCTTAAGCTTGCTGAGCCTTTGATGAAGACAGATTACGGTAAGTACCTTAAAGAGGTTGCTGAGGGCCTATAAGCACTGCCGAGGGGGCTTTGTATGGACAAAAGAGTGTTTAGAATGGCGATACTGACTATAATAAGCGCAATCTTCCTTGTCCTTGTTATAGTGTATGCCGCCAACACTGAAAAAATAAATGCACTTTTTGGATGGGGACAGACTACAGCGGAAGAGAATACTTCTGAGGTGGCTGCCTCCTATTACAGCGGGGATTTATCTGAGTATGGCCTGCAGATTGGCAATGACCTGGACGGCTTTTTGGCAGATCCGGACTTCTTTGATGAGACAGAGAAGGTTTCTTCTGCTGTTGTCATAAAGAAGGTTTCTTCGTCTGAAGATTCTTCGGAAAGTTCATCTGCATCCAGCTCTGGAAATCCGGATGAACAGTCAGGCACAGGAATGGCTGTTGTTGGAGAACTCCTTAATCCAAACGGACAGGGCGTTGATCCGGCCACACTTGACAGCAGCCTTTTTCAGTACAATGGGCAGATGCCACAGACTCCGCCTCCTGCAGGGCAGGCACCGGGAACTGCGGTTGGAACTGTACCTGGAAACTGATTTTTGTAAAAAGAAATTAATCTGATTGCAAGCAGCAGTTCAGGATAAAAGAATAAATTTATAAAATGGAGATAGTTTTAAAATGGGTAAGATAACAGTAGAAACATGTGAGATCGAAGGACTTAAGGTTATAACACCTACAGTTTTTGGAGATTCAAGAGGCTATTTTGTTGAGACTTACAATAAGAATGATTTCGTAGAGGCTGGAATTGATGTAGAGTTCGTTCAGGACAACCAGTCAGCAAGCCACAAGGGAGTACTTAGAGGCCTTCATTTTCAGAAGGAGTTCCCACAGGATAAGCTTGTAAGATGCATCAACGGCGAGGTATTCGACGTAGCAGTTGACCTTAGAAGAGATTCCAAGACTTTCGGAAAGTGGTTTGGCGTAAGACTTTCAGCAGAAAACAAGAAACAGTTCTTTATTCCTAAGGGATTTGCTCATGGTTTCTACGTTTTATCTGATTATGCAGAGTTTGCTTACAAATGTTCTGATTTCTATCATCCAAACGATGAGGGCGGTCTTATCTGGAACGATCCTGATATCGGAGTAGAATGGCCACTTCTTGAGGGCGTAGAAATTGACCTTTCAGACAAGGATACAAAGTGGAAAGGAATTAAAGAGTATTGATCAGGGGACTTAAGAAACTTCCCAAGCGCGCAGGCTTGGGGATTTTCTACGTACTGGCGCTTTCACTGGCGCTCTTAGTTATTTTTCACACGAACACTCTTGCAGACCCGCACACAGAGATGCTTAAAAAGATATGTGGATGTATCTTGATAGGTGTCAGCTGTGTTCTGGTCTTCTTTTGGTATGACAGACTTCTTGTTTTGCCTGTTGAACTGTACAATTCAAGAAAGCTCATAAAGAGATTATCAATAAATGACTTTAAGAAAAGATATGCCGGTTCCTACATGGGAATTGTGTGGGCTCTTGCCCAGCCTGTAGTAACGGTAGTTATGTACTACATCGTTTTTGACAGGGTTTTCCAGTCAAGAGCTCAGGCCGTATCTGACGGTGTTGAAGTTCCTTATGTTTTATTCCTTACAGCGGGCCTTGTGCCATGGTTCTTTTTCTCAGAGGCACTGACCAACGGAACAACATCACTTCTTGAGTACAACTATCTGGTAAAAAAGGTGCTTTTTAAGATCAGTATCCTTCCTATTATCAAGATAATTGCAGCTATGTTTATCCACGTGTTCTTTATTTGCGTGCTTTTATTCATTGCCTGCGTATACGGCTATTATCCAAGTATTTACTGGCTCCAGCTTATCTACTATGTGGGCTGCGAATTTATTCTGGTTTTGTCCATAAGCTATGCAACCTGCGCAATTGTGGTGTTCTTTAGAGATCTTTTGCAGATAATCAACATAGGACTTCAGCTTTTCCAGTGGGCTACACCTATTCTCTGGAATTTGGATATTGTACCGGACAAGTACAAGTGGATCTTCAAGCTCAATCCTATGACCTATATTGTTGAAGGCTACAGAAATGCCATTTACGGCGATACCTGGTTCTTTGAGCATTTCTATTCATCAACTTATTTTTGGATCTTTGTAGTTGCAGTATTCTGTATCGGATCCCTCATATTCAAGCGCTCTAAACCGCACTTTGCAGACGTTCTATAATCGGAGATTTGTATGGATAAAGACATTGCTATTGAAGTCAAAAATCTGACTAAAATATATAAGCTCTATGATAAGCCCATGGACAGACTTAAGGACTCTCTTGGACTTGCTAAAAAAGGCACGTTTAAGGAGCACAGGGCGCTTAACAACGTAAGCCTTTCTGTCAAAAAAGGCGAGACTGTCGGAATCATTGGAACAAATGGTTCAGGAAAGTCCACTATCCTTAAGATAATCACAGGAGTTCTTTCTCCAACAGAGGGAGAAGTGAACGTAGACGGCCATATTTCAGCTCTTTTGGAGCTGGGAGCAGGCTTTAACATGGAGTACAACGGAATCGATAATATCTACCTCAACGGTATGATGATCGGTTTTTCTGAGGAAGAGATTGAAAAGAGGATGGACGCTATCCTTGAATTCGCTGATATAGGCGACTATGTTTATCAGCCTGTTAAGACCTATTCAAGCGGTATGTTCGTGCGTCTTGCCTTCGCAGTTGCCATAAATATTGATCCTGAGATCCTTATTGTCGATGAGGCTTTATCTGTAGGTGACGTATTCTTCCAGGCCAAGTGTTATCACAAGTTTGAGGAGTTCAAAAAGAAAGGAAAGACTATTCTTTTTGTATCCCATGACCTTTCAAGTATCAGCAAATACTGTGACAGAGCAGTTCTTTTAAATCAGGGTGTTCTCCTTGGTGAGGGAACTCCCAAGAAGATGATCGACATCTACAAGCAGGTTCTTGTTGGACAGTACCCGCTTCCGTCAAGTGATGTGGAGAATCTTTTAGATGATGAGTCCATCAGGGAAGCTGCCGCTTCAGCAGACAAAAGAGCTGACGCCAAGATCAAGGGCGACAAAAAGACGTCAAAAGATAAGGAATCAGTTTCAGATGTTGAGGCCCTCGAGTATGGCGACGGCGCAGCAGTTATTACTGAGTATTACATCACTGATAACAAGGATGTTCGCACAAACTCCATCATCAAGGGAACAGATTTCACTGTTCACATGAGAGTTAAGTTTAACAGAAATGTTTCAGCTCCTATTTTTGCCATGACCTTTAAAAACGTTATGGGCATAGAGATTACAGGTACCAATTCCATGGTTGAGAAGGCCTTCTTGGAACCTGTAAAAGCAGGAGATGTAAAAGATATTACCTTTACTCAGAATATGTCACTTCAGGGAGGGGACTACCTTCTCAGCTTTGGAGTAACAGGTTTTGAACAGAATGATTTTACAGTTTATCACAGGCTTTACGATGTGCTTAACGTATCAGTCGTCTCCGATAAAAACACTGTTGGATACTATGACATGAACAGCATATGTAAAGTCAGTGATGCAAAAAACGACTGAAGAACATGAAACAGGTGCGTAAATCAGCACTTGCGAGGAAAGAGCATGCAGGAAGAGATTAAGATCGGGGAAGTCACCCTTAACTTTAAACACTATTCAGGGGTTGATCTTTATAGCGATGGCGCTATAGAGAACGACCTTCTTGATATTGTTAAAAATCATAAAAAAGAAGAGTATCAGAAGATCATAGAGGAGAAGGCAAACTGGCCTATCCTTTATCATTTATCTGATCAGAGAGCCAATATTGTTGAGTGGATCCCAATGGACCCAAAGGCTAAAGTCCTGGAAGTTGGTTCGGGGTGCGGCGCCATCACAGGCATGCTCTCTTCAAAGGCAGGAGAGGTTGTGGCCTGCGACCTTTCAAGAAGGCGCTCTGAGATCAATGCCACAAGAAATCAGGAGTGTTCCAACGTAACTATTCATGTTGGTAACTTCAGAGACATTGAGCCTGATCTCCCAAACGATTTTGACTATATCTTTTTGATCGGTGTATTTGAATATGGTCAGGGCTATATTGGCACAGACAATCCTTACGAGAAGTTTTTGAGAATGCTCTCAAGACACATGAAAAAGGGCGGAAGACTTGTCATTGCCATTGAAAACAGACTTGGACTTAAGTATTTTGCAGGATGCGCTGAGGACCACCTTGGAACCTATTTTACAGGTATCGAAGGTTATTCACCTGACAGCGTAGCCAAGACTTTTACCAGAAATGGTCTCATAAACATTTTCAAAAAATGCGGCATGAACGATTACCATTTCTATTATCCATATCCTGACTACAAGCTTATGACTCTTTTACACTCGGATTCATATCTTCCTAAATTCGGGGAGCTTCAGGATAATGTAAGAAACTTCGACAGAGACCGAATGGTTCTCTTTAATGAAAAACATGCCTACGAGGATCTTATAAAAGACGGCATGTATCAGGATTTTGCCAATTCGTTCCTGGTTATTTTGGGACCGGGAGTTGATACAATATACAGTAAGTACAGTAATGACAGGGTGGATGAGTTCAAGATCCGTACTGACATTGCAATAGACAGGGCAGGCAGAAAGATAATCAAAAAGTATCCTCTGACAGAGGCTGCAAAAGAGCATGTCTTTGGCATAAGGGATGCGTATCTTGGCCTTGTTGAGAAGTTCAGAGGCGGAGACCTTGAGATCAATGACTGTCAGCTTGATGAAAAAGAGGGCTGTGCCATTTTCTCTTTTGTCAACGGAGTGCCCCTGTCATCCCTTCTTGACGAGTGCATTGATAAGGATGACTTCGAAGGCTTCAACGCCCTTATAAATGAGTATTACCGCAGAATAAAGTATAAAGAGGATTATCCTGTATCGGATTATGACCTTATTTTCTCAAATATTATGGTTAATGGCCCCATTTGGACTATAATAGATTATGAGTGGACTTACGGTAAGTGCATCCCTGCAAAAGAGCAGATGTGGAGGGCACTTTACTGCTATAGGCTAGAGGACAGGAAAAGAGAAAGCTTCGATCCAAAGCCTATATTTAATAAGATTGGTATTACAGAAAAAGAGATCCAGGTTCTTCTTGATGAGGAATATGCTTTCCAGAAATATGTGACCGGCAACAGAAAGTCCATGGTTGAGATCTGGAAGGATATAGGACGAAAGGTCATCGTGCCGAAGGAAGTGACTTTGGGGGCACAGAATGCGGCAAGACCCGCGGACCTTATTCAGATTTATCTTGATGAGGGCGAAGGCTATTCAGAGGATGAATCCATTTTCCCTGAGGAGCAGTACGATGAGAAAAATACTGTAAACCTTGATATCAGGGTGGATTCAAACTGCAAGACAGTCCGTATTGATCCTGCCTTTGCATCCTGTGTAGTGACTATCGTTGACGCTTCCTGGAATGGTACTTCAATTTCAGAGGGCGGAGCGGACATAGATATACACCCTGTCAATGGACAGTGGATATCAGATGATTCTTTTGTCTTTAACAGTGATGACCCTAACATTGAGTTTAACCTTACAAGCAACAAACTCAGTATTCAGGAGAGGAATCATCTGAAGGTATCTCTTTTGACAACTCTGATCCCAAGGAATGCGGCAGATGCTATCGCAAACTCCATTCCTGAAGTGACAGTAGCTGAGCCAAAAGAGAATATCATTAAAAAGATCGGGAAAAAGATAATCAGTAAGCGTGAAGAGCTGTACTACAAAGACGACGAGGAGTAAGTAAAGGGGAATGCTTAAAGACCTGGCAAAGAGTGCTCTGATCAAAAGGAGTGTAACTAAATATAACAAAACAGTTAATGCTAAGTCTTCGGCCTATGACAAGTGGCAGAAAGCCATAGAAAAAGAGCCTGTTGTTAAAGCAGATGCGCCTGTTATCATGGAGACTTTGGAGACAGGAGAGGTTGTGCCTCACAAAAAGCCTGAGCCTAAGGTGAAGGTTATTGCCTATTCCAAGGTCTGGGAAGTCTCTGATGTGAAGGGCGATGAGAATACCATCTACATTTTTGCAAGTAGCAGAGGAAAGCTTACAAAAAGGGCTCAAGAGGTCATTCAGCAGTACTTTATTGCTCATCCGGAGCACAATGTAGTTTACGGAGATGAGGATGAAATGGGAAGTGGTGGCAAGTACATCCATCCATATTTCAAGCCGGACTGGTCTCCGGACTCTTATTTAAATGCTTTCTATATTGGCAGCTTTTTTGCCTGCCGTTCAGAAACCATGCATGCTGCAGCTACAGAATACGACAACGCAGTCAGGATGCTTGGTGGCGTTTCCAACAAAAAGAATTCACCGGAACAGGTTGGTCTTGAGGCATCTTTATTATCAGCAGATGTCCTCTTTTGTATGCTTGCAATACATGAGAGAGCCTTTGCAAAAAGAACCGGAATGGAGCTTCCAATCGGTCATATAAGAGAGGTTTTATTCCACAGAAGCGCTGAGCAGGAGGTCTTTTACGGAAGGTCATTCCACAATTCAAGGCATATGCTCTTAAAGCCTGCTACAGTCAGCATTATCATTCCGTCAAAGGACCATCCGGAGATACTGCAGCAGTGTCTTAATTCCATTATTGAGACCACCGGTGATGAGAATATCAAATATGAGATCGTGATAATTGATAACGGTTCCTCTGCTGCAAACAGGGTTAAGTACGGCGTATACTGCAGCCGCGCGCCTAGAAAGAACGGACTTACCAATATCAATTACATTTATAAGCTTCAGGAGTTTAATTTCTCCGCTATGTGCAATCAGGGCGTGAGGAATTCAACAGGGGAGTATCTTCTTTTCCTAAATGATGATATTGAGGCTAAAAAAGAGGGCTGGCTTCGCGAGATGCTCTCCCAGGCCCAGCTTGGCCATGTGGGAGCAGTGGGTGCTAAGCTCATTTACCCTGATACGGACCTTATCCAGCACGCTGGAATTGCCAATGTAAGGAGAGGTCCTGTCCACAAGCTTCAGAAGATGCACGATGGCAAGAACCATTATTTTGGCTACAACAGAGGTGTTCACAACAACATCGGTGTTACTGCGGCATGTCTTTTGATAAGCAGGAAAAAATATAATGACATCGGAGGTTTCCCTGAGGAGCTGAAGGTGGCCTTTAATGATGTGGATTTCTGTTACTCTGTGATAGAGGCTGGTTACTACAATGTCTGCTGTAATCATATTTACCTGTATCATCATGAGTCCCTGACCAGGGGAATTGATAATCTGGACCCTAAAAAGATGGAGAGACTTGGCCGTGAGGGAGATACCCTTATGAGACGCCATTCTCATCTTTATAATTTCGACCCGTTTTATAGTCCCCATCTTACTGAGGATGAGACTATTTCGGCCATCATTCCAAAGGAGGATTACACTCCTGTTGAGGACATCCCTTACAGCCGCATCTCTGTTCATGAAAAGGGAATCAAGGGCGCAAGGGAAGATCAGTGCTTAAGGATTGGCTGCGAGTACAACGGTACTCTGGACAACTGGCTCTACGGCGTAACTGCTGAGGGGAATGATGAAGGCTATTATTTAAAGGGCTATAGCTTTGTTATCGGATCTGATAATGCTATTTTCGAAAAGCAGCTGCTGCTGCGCCTTGTGGAGAGACATGAGGATGGAGCGGGCCCTGCTGACAGGAAGGTTTATGCTGTGCCATTTTATACCTGGTACAGGCCGGACATCCGGATAAGGCTTCAGGATCAGGTCAATGTGGACCTGACAGGCTATAAGGTAAAGATCAGAAAAGGCGATCTTGAGCCCGGGTATTACCAGATCGGCATGCTTGCTGTTGATAAGACAAGCAGGCTAAAGCTTGTAAACTGGGTGCCAAATATCCTTAATGTCAAGGAATAAATGGATATACAGAATTTAGGAGTAGTAGATGAGCGAAATTGACTATAAGTCTGCATATGAAAAAGAGAAACTAAAAAGTGCAGAGCTGGCCAGCAGAATAGCTGAACTTGAAGATAAGAACCAGGAGCTTCAGTTCAAGCTGGACAGGATAAAGAATAATCCTATATGGAAGGCTTCAACACCTGCGCGAAATACCATGCACTGGGTGATCAGACAAAGAGACCGTATCAGAAACCAGGGCTCTTTAAAGGGAGTCATTGCCAAGATAAAGTACAAGCAGATTGAGAAAAAGGCCATGACTCACTACGGAACAGAGAGCTTTCCAAGTGAGGAGACAAGGAGAGAGCAGGAAAATACTAAGTTTGAATATGAACCTTTGATTTCAATCCTGGTTCCTTTGTATAACACTCCGGAGAAGTTTTTAAGAGACATGGTTGAGTCAGTTCTGGCTCAGACCTACTCTAATTGGCAGCTTTGTCTTGCTGATGGTTCTGATGCTGAACACATAGAACTTGTTTCAAGGATCGTTAAGGAGTATCAGGATAAAGACGCTCAGCAAAATGCCGGTGATGCAGCTGGCAAGAGATTAAAAAGCAGGATTAGCTACATGAAGCTTGAGAAGAATGAGGGTATTTCAGGAAATACCAATCACTGTCTTGAGCTGGCTGAAGGTGAATATATAGGTCTTTTTGACCATGACGATATTCTTCATCCTGAGGTCCTTTACTGGTATGTAAAGGCAATCAATGAGGAAAAGGCAGATTATCTCTACTGTGATGAGACCACCTTTAAGGGCGACGACATCAACAAGATGATAACCATGCACTTTAAGCCTGATTATGCAATCGATAATTTAAGAGCTAACAACTATATCTGTCATTTCAGTGTATTTAAAAGAACTCTTTTGGACGGAACAGAGCTCTTTAGAACAAAGTTTGACGGAAGCCAGGACCATGACATGATCCTTCGCCTCACAGACAGGGCTGAGCACATCGTTCATATTCCAAAGCTTTTGTATTACTGGAGGTCCCATGCCGGGTCAGTTGCATCAGATATCAATGCAAAACCTTATGCTATTGAGGCTGCAAAGGGTGCAGTTGCTGATCACTTAAGGCGACACGGCTATGACCATTTTAAGATCACAAGTACCAGAGCCTTTGAGACAATCTTTAAGATTTCTTACGAAGTTGTGGGAACACCAAAGATAAGTATTGTGATTCCCAACTGTGAGCATGCTGAGGACCTTAAGAGATGTATTGATTCCATATATGAAAAGTCTGTTTACGACAATTACGAGATAATCGTTGTTGAGAACGGCAGCAAGGGTTCAGAAATAAAGGGCTATTATGAAGAACTTAAGAATGGCTCCTTAAAAGATATTGTGAAGGTGGTTGATTTCTACGAGAATGGGCTTCACTTAAATGCAGACGGCTCAAAGCCGGCATTTAACTATTCAGCAGTTGTAAACTACGGAGTTTCAAAGTCTACCGGTGAATATATAGTTCTTTTGAATAATGATACTCAGGTTATCACAGTCAACTGGATGGAAGAGCTCCTTATGTATGCCCAGAGAAGTGACGTTGGTGCGGTTGGTGCCAAGCTCTACTTCCCTGACAGAAAGATCCAGCACGCGGGCGTTGTATTAAAACTTGGTGCTCACAGAACTGCAGGTCATTCACACTATGGACAGGCGGGTATGAATCTTGGATACATGGGACGCCTTTGCTATGCTCAGGACGTAAGCGCTGTTACAGGTGCATGCCTCATGGTTAGCAGGGCAAAATACGATGAGGTCGGCGGCTTTGACGAGGGCTTCCAGGTAAGTCTTAACGATGTAGACTTCTGCTTAAAGCTTCGCGACAAGGGCTATCTGAACGTATTTACACCATTTGCAGAGCTGTTCCATTATGAATCCTTATCAAGAGGCCTTGACCTTGAAGGTGAAAACGCAAAGCGCTACGAGGCAGAGTCAGAGCACTTCAGGACTAAATGGAAAAAAGTTCTCGATAAGGGAGACCCTTACTACAATCCAAACTTCTCCCTTGACAGAAGTGATTTCAGCCTTAATGTAGAAGGGTATTCGAGCCTGAGAACACAGTAATCGACTTTATATGCTATAATATTATAAGTGCTTCAGAATATTAAAATGTGGAAATAGAGTGTGATAAATACTAGGAGGAAAGAGATATGAGTAAAGCTACGGAACAGTTTGAGTATTGGCTTAACAATGATTATTTTGACCAGGAGACAAAGAATGAGCTCCTTGCCATCAGAAACAATGCTGATGAGGTCGAAGATCGTTTCTATAGAGAACTTGAATTTGGTACTGGCGGACTTCGTGGAGTTATCGGAGCCGGCACAAACAGAATGAACAAATACACTGTAAGAAAGGCTACACAGGGTCTTGCTAATTACATCAAAAAGCACGGCGGAGCTGATGCAGCAAAGAAGGGCGTTGCTATTTCCTATGACTGCAGAAAGTTTTCACCTGAGTTTGCAGAGGAGACAGCTCTTTGTCTTGCAGCAAACGGAATTAAGGCTTATGTGAGTGATATCCTTCGTCCTACACCAGAGCTTTCTTTTGCACTTAGAGAGTTTGGATGTATCGCAGGTGTAATGGTTACAGCTTCTCACAATCCACCTGAGTACAACGGATATAAGGTATACTGGGAGGACGGCGCACAGATCACACCTCCTCACGATACAGGAATCATCAGTGAAGTTATGGCTATCACTGATTACAACGAAGTTAAGACAATGCCAAAGGAAGAGGCTGTTAAGGCAGGTCTTTACGAGTCATTTGGCGAAGAACTTGATGATAAGTACATGGTTGAGCTTAAGAAGCAGATCATTCATCAGGATGTTATCGATGAGATGGCTGATAAGTTCACTATCGTTTACACACCATTCCACGGAACAGGTAATCTTCCTGTAAGAAGAGTTCTTAAGGAACTTGGATTTAAGAATGTGTTCGTAGTACCTGAGCAGGAGCTTCCAGATCCTGACTTCACAACACTTGATTATCCTAACCCTGAAGATCCTAAGGCATTTAAGCTTGCTCTTGAGCTTGCAAAAGAGAAGGATGCAGACATTGTCCTTGCAACTGACCCTGATGCAGACCGTCTTGGAATCTATGCAAAAGATACAAAGACAGGCGAGTATGTAGGATTTACAGGTAACATGTCAGGTATGCTCATCGGTGACTACATCTTAAGAGAGCGCACAAAGACAAACACAATGCCGGCTAACCCTGCATTTGTTACTACAATCGTTACTACAAACATGGCTAAGGCTGTTGCTAAGAAATACGGCTGCCACTACATAGAAGTTCTTACAGGATTTAAGTACATCGGCGAGCAGATCAAGCTCTTTGAGCAGAACGGTCAGTCTTATAACTATGTATTTGGCCTTGAGGAATCCTATGGATGTCTCGCAGGAACACACGCAAGAGATAAGGACGCTGTTGTTGCAGTTATGTGCCTCTGCGAGCTTGCTGCTTTCTACAAAAAGCAGGGCAAGAGCGTATGGGATGCTATGATCGATATGTACGAGGAGTACGGTTATTACAAAGAAGGCCAGTACTCAATCACAATGAAGGGCAAGGAAGGCGCAGAGCAGATCGCAGCACTTATGGATAAGCTCCGCAGCAATCCACCTAAGGAATTTGGTCAGTGGAAGGTTGAAGAGTTCAGAGACTACAAGACAGGCAAGACTCTGGATATGGCTACAGGCAAGGAAGGCGAGACAGGACTTCCTACATCAAATGTTCTTTACTTTGCACTTGATAACGATGCCTGGTGCTGTGCAAGACCTTCAGGCACAGAGCCTAAGATCAAGTTCTACATGGGTGTTAAGGGAAAAGACCTTGCTGATGCAGACAAACTTCAGGAAGAGCTTACAGCTGCAGTTAAGGCTGTAATTGGCTGAGAGCACTTGCCGAGGTCCTTTCGAGGCTAGTGCGAACGTGTTTTGGCGAGGCTTTAGCCGAGAGCAAAACTTCCTTATGAAGAAATTAGGAGAATGAATTCACATGGGCATAAAGAATGCGGCTAAAAAGACAATAGCATATGCAAAACGCAATGGTGCTAGGGCTGCATTCTTTGCTGCCGTTGAGAGATTATCCGTAGGCAGGAAAGAAAAGTATACATATAATGAATTGTCAGAGGCTGTACTTAATGAGCAGAAGCAGGAGTACAAGACTCTGGCTGAAACAGGAGGCGCTTTGCGGTTTAGCATTGTAGTGCCTCTTTTTAATACTCCGGAGAAATACCTTCGCCAGATGATAGATTCCGTAGTGGCTCAGACCTACGGCAATTGGGAGCTGGTTCTTGCAGATGCCTCACCCCTTGAATCTGACCTGGTAAAAGAGTATATGAAGGAAGATCCAAGGATAAAATATTATTACCTTGGTTCCAATGAAGGAATTTCAGAAAACACAAACAGAGGTATCGAGAAGGCTAAAGGGGATTATATAGGTCTTTTGGATCATGACGATCTCCTTACACCGGACGCATTATATGAAGTTTCAAGAGTTATCAGAAAGAGCATGTCAAGAAACCATCTGACACAGTTTCAGACATGTCCTATTAGGCTTATCTATTCTGATGAAGACAAGTTTGATGACCATAAGAACCTTTACTATGAGCATCATCAAAAGCCTTCATTTAATTTGGATTATCTTTTGTCCAATAACTATATCTGCCATTTCACAGTAATGAGGGCTGATATAATAAAGAGACTTAAATTCAGGAAAAAGTACGATGGAGCTCAGGATTTTGACCTGGTTTTAAGGGCCTGCCTTGAGGCAACGCTGACAATGCCTATGGCTACTGATCAGATTGCCCATATTGATAAGGTTCTTTATCATTGGAGATGCCACAAGGGCTCCACAGCATCCAACCCTGCCAGCAAGATGTATGCCTATGAAGCAGGACAGATCGCTATAGGCGATGCTCTTAAGAATTTTGGAGTGGAGGCGGAGATTGCCCAGCTCCCTCACCTTGGCTTTTATCGTGCAGGTTATACGGGAGATATCTTTTCCCAGAGAAAAGACATTGGCTGTGTCGGCGGCAAGCTCATAAATAAAAAAGGCAGAGTCGCAGGCGGCATCTACAAAAAAGATGGAACCGCGATCTTCAAGGGCATGCCTTTTGGATACAGCGGCGGCCTTCAGCATAAAGCTGTCGTGCAGCAGGACTGCTACGCAGTGGATATCAGGTGCATGGCACTTAGACCTGAGTTTGTAGAAGTCTTTAAGGATATTGCAGGCTTTGACTATGTGGATACCTTTAGCGATTTGCAAGGGAACATGACTGATAAGTCTCATGATGATGTTCAGGTTGAGAGCAAAAGGGAATATCTTGATAATATCAACAGTCTGACCGAGGAAGAAATTCTTAAGATCAACTTGAAAATCGGGGAAGAGATGAAAAGACGTGGCCTAAGGGTTATGTGGGATCCTCAGGTCGTTAAGAAAATATAGGGAAAGAGCTTATGGAAAAAGTTTCGGTTATAATTCCCAATTACAATGGAAAAAAGTTTTTGACTGATTGCCTTGAAAGTCTGAAAAAGCAGACTTTCAGGGATTTTAGAGTGCTTATTGTTGACAACGGTTCAACAGATGGAAGTCAGGATTTTATTAAGAATAACTATCCAAGGGTGACTTTGGTGGCGCTTCCTGAAAATACTGGCTTTGCCAATGCGGTTAATATCGGCATAAAATCCTGCGAGTCAGAGTATGTCTTTTTACTAAATGATGACACTGTCTGCTCGGAAGATGTCCTGGAAAGATTAGTAGCAACTATGGATAGGAAAAAGAAAATCTTCAGCGCTCAGGGCAAGATGCTTCAGTTTAAAGAGCCCCACCTTATCGATGATGCGGGGGATCTTTACTGTGCTTTGGGATGGGCTTTTTCTCCGGGAAGAGACAAGGATAATAAGTATTTTTCAAGCATAGAACCTGTGACCAGCGCCTGCGCGGGAGCTGCAATTTACAGGAGAGAGTTGTTTGACGAAGTTGGACTTTTTGACCCGGCACATTTTTGCTATCTTGAGGATGTGGACCTTGGCTACAGGGCCAGATTAAAGGGATATATCAATGTCTGCGAGCCCAGGGCCATAGTTTATCATGCAGGAAGTGGCACAAGTGGTTCAAGATATAACAGATTTAAGGTTGAACTTACAGCGGGTAATAATTTATACTTTATCTATAAAAATATGCCTATCCTTCAGATAGTGATAAATCTGCCACTCATTCTGGCAGGTATATTGATAAAGCATATTTTTTATACAAAGAGGGGGCTTGGAGGAGCACATCTTAAGGGACTTGCCCTTGGCTTATCCAAGATTAGAGTTAATGCCGACAGAAAAGTGGCATTTGGAAAAAAAGAAATCTTTAACAGTTTAAGGATGCAGCTGGAGCTGTGGATTAACTGTGCCAGGAAGTTTGGGGCTGTATTTCTATGATAAAAGACAATCAGGTTCATTTAAACAGGGCGCATGTAGTTGCGGACGGGCTCATTGTAGCCGGTTCTTACATTGCGTCTTATTTTATAAAGTTTGAGCTATTTAGTAAAAGGCTGCCGGGCGGCCATCTGCCTATGGAGATCTACTTCAGGGCACTTTATTTTCTGGTGCCGGCTTACCTTATTCTTTATTATATGGTTCAGCTGTATACGCCGCGCCGTGCCCTACGAATGTGGGACGAGTTCATGGATGTGGTCAAGGCCAATGTGGCCGGGATCCTTGGCTTTTGGGTAATCCTTTTCCTTTTAAAGCACAACGATTTCTCCCGTTCCATGATGATCATATTTGCAGTGCTGAATGTGACCTTTGCCACAGCTTTCAGGATTGTTCTCAGGAAGTTCCTAAGATATATCAGGAAAAAGGGCTACAATCTAAAGCATGTGCTTCTTGTTGGCTATTCAAGGGCTGCAGAAGGCTATATAAGCCGAATTCTTGACAATCCTCAGTGGGGATATGAGATAGCAGGAGTTCTGGACGACTTTGTTCCCCTTGGGACCAATTACCACGGTGTTAAGGTTGTGGGCAAGATCGAGCAGCTTGGCCTTTACCTTGAAAACAATAATTATGATGAGATAACTATCACCCTTCCTCTGGATGACTACGACAGACTGGAGGAGCTGGTAGCCCAGTGTGAAAAATCCGGCGTTCACACCAAGTTCATTCCGGATTATTCATCTCTTTTCCCAAGTAATCCGTACACTGAGGATGTTCAGGGAATGCCGGTTATCAACATCAGGTACGTGCCACTTTCCAATTCATTTAATAAGGCGATGAAAAGGCTTGTGGATATCATAGGATCATTGTTTGCTATTATTATCTTTTCACCGGTCATGCTGGCTGCGGCTATAGCAGTCAAGGCTACCAGCAAGGGACCTATCATCTATAAGCAGGAGAGAATAGGCCTTAACGGCGCTCCTTTTAAGATGTACAAGTTCAGAACCATGAAGGTTCAGACTGAAGACGAGGAGAAAAAGGGCTGGACCACTAAGGGAGATCCGAGAGTTACAAGAGTTGGTGCGATCCTTAGAAAGACAAGTATTGATGAGATGCCACAGTTCTTTAACATCTTTATCGGGCAGATGTCTCTGGTTGGGCCTCGTCCCGAGAGACCGCAGTTTGTTGAGAAGTTTAAAGAGCAGATTCCAAGATACATGGTAAAACATCAGGTTAGACCGGGACTCACAGGCTGGGCACAGATCAACGGATACCGCGGTGATACATCCATCAGAAAAAGAATTGATTACGATATCTACTATATCGAGAATTGGACCATGGCTTTTGATTTTAAGATAATGCTTGGAACCATCCGATATGGCTTTGTAAATAAAAACGCATACTAAATAGTGAGAAACAGGCGCAGGATAGAATAATTTATCCTGCGCTTGTATATTTTATTTATTTGTGGCATAGTATAACTTGGTTTTTATTTATGTAAATTATTATTTTGCTGGGATAAAGGAGATAGAAAATGTCAAGGCGTGATGACGAATATTATGACAGAGACGAGAGACGTTCATCTCACAAGAATAACGGAGAAGTGAGAAAGTCTACTCGTGATAATAGATATCGTGATGATTACGACGATTATGATGATTACGATGACTATGATGAGAGACCTGCAAGGAGAAGTTCAAACGGTTCTAAGAGCCATTCTTCTTCCAAGAGCGGTGCCAAGAGCCACTCAAGTGCTACCAGAAGCCACTCATCCAGAAGAGGCTCTTCACATGGCGGGTCAGGTAAAAAGAAAAATAACAAGAAGGCAATCTTCATTCTTGTTGCAGAAGTTTTAGTAGCATGTATTCTTGTTCTTGTTGCTTACCACGTATTCTTCAAGGTTGATGTTACCAAGGTTGGTAAGGTTAACATGAACGAGGAAGTTATTTCAAAGAGTATCAGTGAGGCAGCTGCTGAGAACGAGCAGATGAAGGGCTATACCAATATCGCACTCTTTGGTGTTGATACCCGTGATGAAGCTAAAAACCAGGGCGCTATCAAGAAAAACACCAGAACAGATACTATCATTATTGCTTCTATAAATAATGAAAATGGTGAGGTTAAGCTTTGCTCAGTTTACCGTGATACATACCTTAACCTTAGTAACGATGAGTACACTAAGTGTAACGCAGCTTATGCTGAGGGTGGTCCTGAGCAGGCTATCTCAATGCTTAACATGAACCTTGATATGGATATTGAGGACTTCATTACTATCGGATTCAAGGGACTTACAGATGTAGTTAACGCTCTTGGTGGTGTTGAGATTGATGTTACAGAGGCTGAGATTTCTCACCTTAACAACTATCAGGCAACAATGGCTACAGAGCTTGGACTTGAGTATGTACCTGTAACAAGCACAGGCCTTCAGACACTTAACGGTCTTCAGGCAACAGCTTACTGCCGTATCAGATACACAGCAGGTGATGACTTCAAGCGTGCTGAGAGACAGAGAACAGTCCTTATGGCTTGTCTTGAAAAGGCAAAGGGCAAGAGCTATTCAGATCTTGAGACAATTGCCAACAAGGCATTTGATGAGACATATACATCACTTGATCTGTCAGAGATCCTTGAGCTCCTTAAGAATGTAGCTAATTACAACGTAGTTGATAATGGCGGATTCCCTGAAGAGAGCATGAGAGCAACAGGTACTATCGGTAAGAAGGGAAGCTGCGTAATCGCAGTGGATCTTGCTAGCAACGTTAAGTGGCTTCACCAGTTCCTGTTCAATGATTCAGATTACACAATTTCTTCAGATGTACAGAAATACAGTGACAAGATCAAATCTGATACAGATCCATATTTGAATTGATTATTTAATGCTGAGGGCATTTTAGACTGTAGAGATGGTATGTGCGTATTGTGCTCGAACAAAGCGCACATACCTCTTTTCATGTGATAGGGTATTCCTACCGGGTGAAAAGGCTACGCTAAACATGTGCTCAGCATAAGTTGTATATAAAAGGAAAAACAGATGAATACAGTAGACGTAATTATTCCTACCTACAAACCGGATTATTCCTTGCTGACACTGATCGATGATCTGGAAAAGCAGTCCCTTAGACCAAGCCACATCATCATCATGAACACCGAGGAAAAATACTGGAATAAGCTTCTTGAGGAGACAAAAGAAAATCCTTTGGAGAAGTATGACAACATAATAGTAAAGCATGTGACAAAGGCTGAATTTGACCACGGCGAAACCAGAAATCAGGGAGTAGCCTTATCTGATTCGGATTTCTTTTTAATGATGACTCAGGATGCGTTTCCAAGGGATAAGATGCTTATAAGTAACCTGGCAAAGGCCCTTGACAGGGATGTTGCAGCAGCCTATGCAAGACAATATCCAAAGTCTGACTGCAATCTGGCGGAGAGATATTCCAGAAAGTTCAATTATCCCAACGAGCCTATGAGAAAAACACAGGAAGATGTGGATAAGCTTGGAATAAAAACTTATTTTTGTTCAAATGTATGTGCCATGTACAGGCGTGACGTATATAATGTAATTGGTGGATTTACTCACAGAACTATTTTTAACGAGGATATGGTATTTGCGGGTAATGCCTGCCAGCGCGGCTATGCTATCATGTATGTTCCTGAGGCAGGAGTCATCCACTCACACAATTACACCTGTATGCAGCAGTTTCACAGGAATTTTGACCTTGGTGTTTCACAGATTGATCATCCGGAGATCTTTGGTAAGATCAAGTCTGAGACTGAGGGCAAAAAGATGGTAAGACAGACAATTGATCATTTCAGACATATAGGAAAAGCCCATCTTATCCCGGGATATATTGTTATGTGCGGATTCAGATGGATGGGATATAAGCTTGGAAGAAATTATAAAAAGCTTCCTATGGGCGTTGTGAAGGCTTGCAGTTTGAACAAAGAGTATTGGAAAACAAGGAGCTGATATGGAATTAGATCTCGCTGAGAGCAACATAAAGATTTCCGATGATATTAACACCTGGGAGGAAGTTAACCTCCTTTACAATGCAGCACTTAAGCAGATTACAACCAAGATCGAGATCCTTAACGAGGAGTTTCAGGAGGTTCACAGATATAACCCTATTGAGCACGTTAAGGCAAGAGTCAAGGTGCCTGAGAGCATTGTAAAAAAGCTTAAGAGAAACGGATATGAGTCCACGATAGGAAACATGGTCCGCTATGTTAATGACATAGCAGGAATTCGTATCATATGCTCTTTTACCTCGGATATATACAGAATTGCTGAGATGATCAGCAACCAGAAGGATATTCAGGTCCTTACAGTCAAGGACTATATTATGAACCCTAAAAACAGCGGCTACAGGAGCTATCACATGATAGTGTCTCTCCCTGTTTATCTTTCAGACAGGATTGTTAACGTTAAGGTTGAGATACAGATAAGAACAGTAGCCATGGATTTCTGGGCTTCTCTTGAGCACAAGATCCAGTACAAGTTCGAGGGCAAGGCTCCCAGCCATATCAATTCTGAGCTTACACAATGTGCACAAATGGTGGCTGACCTTGATGCACGCATGCTTTCGCTTAATGAAGAGATTCAGGCAGTTGGAGAGAAACAAGAGGATTAAGGCATGGGTAATGGTATATTTGCCATTACCGTAATTGCCCCATTAATGAGGAGTGGCCAGACACGGTTTCCCGCACCTGGCCTATTATGAAAAAATCTATCTTTCTAAATTAGGTTGCCGTATTTCCATCGGCTATGGTATTAATATACAATTCAATTATTAACAAATTATGAACAAACGGTAAACAAATAGTAAAAGTGAACAACAAAACTATTTTTTAAAATATTGTCTTGTCTAATTTGCACAACAAATGATAATCTATATTGTATGCAGAACAGAGGGATAGTAGATCACGTTGGGAGGGAAATATTTTGGATAACATTATGGATAAGCTCACTAGAGAAATGAGCGCACAGGACATGATCAAAGCTAACACACAGGCTGAAGTTGAGTCAGCTATCAGTGAATCTGTTGAAGCTGTTTCAAAGAAAATGGAGGAGAACTTCAACAAGAAGTTTGATGAAAATAGCACAAAAACCCATGACGTTGGTGTTCAGACCTACCGCAATATTCAGGCAATATTGAACAAACAGGAAGAGAAGCACCAGGAAGAATATAAAGAGATCCAAAAGAAATTCGAAGAAGTTCATTTTGCAATTGAGACCAAGAATTCAGCCCTTCTTCCACTTCTTATAGTTACACTCCTTGTGGCAGGAGCAGATCTTGTTATCAATATTCTTAGAATTTTTGGCATTATTTAATACGCTTTGGAAAGATTTACAACATGAATTTTAGAAACACAATTTTTAGAAACAGGATTAAAATATGGTTTTTGCATTCCACTTTGGTGGTAATAGCTTTCTGGATCTTATTTATGCCTACATTTGTAAAGTTCCAGAAGGGCGGCAACAACCTTTTTACTATAACTTTAAACGGACAGTTCGTTGGAACGGTTGCTTCCAGGAATGATGCTTATGAAGCATATCGAACAGCGAGAAAAGAGATATCCAGCAGCGACGATGAGCTTACTCTTGCCGGCGCAGATATGACAATTGACGGAAGTGACACGATCTTTGGGGCTGTCAATTCTATAGCAGAAGTTACGAACTCCATGGTAGAGGTCCTTTCAGGCAGCAGGAAGAGTACCCTTAACAGGGCTTACTCCATTAAGATAAATGAGTTCTCTGTGAATCTGGCTTCTATCGATGATGTAATGGCGCTTCTTGAGACAGCTCTTTCTACCTATGATACCGAGGATAAATACGATGTCACACTGGCCCTTGATCCCACAAGAGAAGTGAACGTTCTGACTCCTGTTGTTCTTAGCAAGGAAGAGGTGAAAAAAGAAGAGGAAGATGCCCAGACAAGCATGCCTGAGTCTGGTTTTTCTCAGATGCTCACTGAGGCAGTTAAGGATGCTGCGCCTCTTTCTTATGACAAGGACTTTTCAGATTATGAGCTGGGACTTATGTCCATAGATTTTGCTGATAAGGTTGAGATTGTTGAAAGTTACCTGCCTGATGATGAGATCACATCTCTCTCAGATGCTATTGATGAAGTAACCAAGGACAAAGAGACCAATCAGATCTATGAAGTACAGGAAGGAGATGTTCTTGGCTCCATAGCTTTAAAATATGATCTTACTGTAGCGGATATCGTTGCCATGAACGGATTTTTGGAGAGTGAGAACACCACGATCCGAACCGGTGATGAACTTATAGTAACAGTTCCTGAACCTGAGCTTTCTGTTGTTTACACAGTTCAGGAGTATTACGAAGAGGACTATGAGGCAGAAGTTCAGTATGTCTACAACGATTCATGGTATACCACAGAGACCAAGGTCCTTCAGGAGCCTTCTGCAGGACACAGAAAGGTTGTAGCCCTTGTTACATATAATGATGCCAGCGAGGTATCCAGCGAGATCCAGAAGGAAGAAGTCACATATCAGGCTGTTCCTAAGATTGTTGAAAAAGGTACGATTGTTCCTCCTACATACATTAAGCCTATATCCGGTGGTCGTTTGACATCAGGCTTTGGAAAGAGAAATGCACCTACCAAGGGAGCAAGCTCTTACCATAAGGGCGTTGACTGGGCGACTCCTGTTGGAACTGCAGTCGTTGCATCTTCTTCAGGTGTAGTTACAAGAGCCGGTTGGGGAAGCGGATATGGATATTGTGTATATATCAGACACCCTGACGGAAGAGAGACAAGATATGGTCACCTCTCAAAAGTTCTTGTTTCTGTGGGCCAGTCTGTAACTCAGGGACAAAAGATTGCTCTTTCAGGTAACACGGGTGTTTCCACAGGGCCGCATCTGCATTTCGAGATTTTGGTTGGCGGAACTCAGGTCAATCCTTTGAACTATTTAAATTAGCCATTTTTGACACATATATCATATTGTGCTATTAATATAATTTGGCAAATGAGTTATTTTTTTAAAATTAGGTTATATGGGATGGGATTCCTATGGAAAAATATGTAATAAAAGGTGGAGTTCCTCTTGTAGGTGAAGTTGAAATAGGTGGCGCTAAAAACGCTGCGCTGGCTATTTTGGCTGCAGCTACAATGACGGACGAAACTGTCTATATAGACAATATGCCTGACGAGTCAGATACCAATGCGATGCTTCAGGCCATAAGCTCTACCGGAGCTTTTGTAGAGAGAACCGGCAGACATTCAGTAAAAATTAATGCTTCACAGGTCCACACATTTACTATAGAGGACTACATTAAAAAGATACGTGCTTCTTACTATCTGCTTGGTGCTTTTCTTGGTAAGTACAAAAAAGCAGGAGTTGTACTTCCAAGCGGCTGTAACATCGGCCTTAGACCTATTGACCAGCATATCAAGGGCTTTACAGCTCTTGGGGCACAGGTGAGCATTGAGCATGGCATCATTGATGCTCACGCAGACAAGCTGATCGGCAGTCACATTTACCTGGATGTTGTAAGCGTTGGCGCTACTATCAATATCATGATGGCAGCAGCAATGGCTGAAGGTAAGACTATTATCGAGAATGCAGCCAAAGAGCCACACGTAGTAGACTTTGCAAACTTCCTTAACAGCATGGGTGCCAATATCAAGGGCGCTGGAACTGATGTTATCAGGATCAAGGGTGTTGAGAAGCTTCATGGTACTGAGTACACAATCATTCCTGACCAAATAGAGGCCGGAACATTTATGATGGCAGCGGCAGCTACAAAGGGTGATATCACAATAAAAAATGTTATTCCTAAACACTTGGAATCAATCAGTGCGAAACTTATAGAGATGGGATGTCAGATCCATGAGTCAGATGACGCAGTCAGAGTTGTAGCTACAAAGCGTCTTACCAACACTCATGTTAAGACACTTCCTTATCCTGGATTTCCAACAGACATGCAGCCACAGATCACGGTTGCCCTTGGACTTGCCAGCGGTATCAGTATCGTAACAGAGAGTATTTTCGAGAACAGATTTAAGTACGTGGATGAGCTCACCAGAATGGGAGCCTGCATTAAGGTTGAGGGTAGCACAGCTATTATCGAGGGTGTGGATAAGTACACCGGAGCTACAGTTTCTGCACCGGACCTTAGAGCAGGAGCAGCTCTTGTTATCGCAGCTCTCACAGCCGAAGGATTCTCATCCGTAGAGGATATAATGTATATCGAAAGAGGTTACGAGGACTTCGATAAAAAGCTTCGCGAGCTGGGAGCACATATCGAAAAGGTTGATTCGGACTACGATATGCAGAAATTTAAATTGAAAAATGCATGACAAATATAAAAGGAAAGCTGTTGTAGGCTTTCCTTTTTTGTGCATTAAGTAAAAATGCAATTCTTAAAATATGGTTCTTACAGGATTTTCTCGATAGTGACTCCCTGGCGCTTGCTAAGGTCGATATAATCATCGCCTATTTTTACAGTTGGCTTTGACAGACTGTCCTGATTTACAAAGATGATCTCGCCTATCTCTCCGGTACTTAGCTTAACGGTGCTTGATATATAGGTATCCACAATATGTTTTAAGAAAGTCATGATCATTTCAGAATCATATTTTGTGAAGCCGTTTTCCTCAAAAAGCTCGATTGCAGTGAATGGGCAAAGGGGTTCACGGTAGTATCTGGCACTGGTCATGGCATCGTATACATCTGCTATGGAGACGAGCTTGGCATAGCGGTCGATCTGTGGAGCCTTTAGTCCCTGTGGATAACCTGTGCCATCGCATCTTTCGTGGTGCATAAGCGCAGCATTTTTTATGTGATTGCCGATTGGCTTGTCTTTTAGAACATCATAGCCGATCTGTGGATGCTTTTTTATTTCCTCGTATTCTTTAGCCGTGAGCTTTCCTGGCTTTTTAATGATCTTTTCAGGGATCATTATTTTGCCGATGTCATGAAAAAGACCTGACTGGGTTGCGGTTTCTATCTCGGTATCATCCATCTTCAGCCATTTGGCGAGGATGTTGGAGATGAGAGCAACATTGATGCTGTGGGTGTAAGTTGCATCGTCGTATTCTCTTAAATTGTGGAGCATATCAAAGACTGTGTTGGTATTTGGATTGTTCTTTAGGAGTTTGTAGATCGGGGCCATGAGCTCCCCAACCTTAAATTCTTTGTTTTTGAGAATAACGTCATTTATTGTATTTTCAAAAGTGTCTGCGCACTCTTCAAAATCTTTTTTAAATTCCTGAAATTCTAGTGAGGCCTTTATCCTTTCTGAACGGGTAGGGAGAGTGCCGAAATCGTCATCTGTACCTGACTGAGGCTGCTTTATGATCTTATCTTCAATACAGACTTTGTCTATAGAATAAAAAGCAAGCTTTGCAAGATCTTTTCTTGTGATGACATCGCCTTTATTCAGAAGAACAACTTTTTGTGAATTTACATGGACATCTTTTGCCAGCACCATTCCGGGCTTAAGGCTCTTTCTGTCTACTGTTTTCATAGCTACCTCATGGACTCTGGATGGGTTTGTTCATATAATTCTTAGTGATAATTGTACAGTCAAATTATAATTTTGCAAAATTAAATTGTCAAACACTCTTGACATATGTCTATAACCATTATAGTATTTGATTTAGAAAAAATATAGTTCTTCGGGGTAGGGTGTAATTCCCAACCGGCGGTATAGTCCGCGACCTGCTTGTCTATTGATAGGTGGCTGATTTGGTGAGATTCCAAAACCGACAGTAAAGTCTGGATGAGAGAAGAATGCACGATTTTTAGTTTGCGTACCCCAAGTATATTTACTTGGGATTTTTTATTTTTCGAAAGTTCTTTTACCAAACTTAAAGGTCGTGTGTAGGACTCCTCCCCCGAACCAAAGGAGGAAAAAATGAAACAGGAACAAAATTTACTTCAGATCATTGCGGGGAATTCAGGCAGATTCATAGGCCTTGTGCTTCTTATAGTACTGGCTTTTGCACTGGCATATCTGGCTGAAAAGATTGCAGCAAAGAAGGATCTGAAGGAAGGAAGAAAAACGGAGGGAATCTTAACACCCAGAAAGATGGCAATCATCGGTGTTTTCTCAGCAATATCTTTTGTGCTGATGCTTATAGAGTTTCCGCTTCCAATCGCACCAAGCTTTTACAAGTTCGACTTCAGCGACATTCCGGCTCTTATAGTTGGATTTGCTGCCGGTCCATTTGCAGGAGTTATGGTGGAGTTCATCAAGGTTACACTTAACGTTCTCATTCAGGGAACAACTTCTGCTTTCGTAGGAGAGATAGCTAACTTCGTGATCGGGGCTTCTTTTGTAATGGTTGCTTCAATCGTTTACAGATTTAAGAGAACAAGGAAAACTGCTCTTATCGGATGTATTCTCGCTACACTTTGCATCGCATTTATCGGTGCAGCACTGAACGCATTCTTCATGATTCCTGCTTACGCCCTTATGTTTGGCGGCGTAGAGAACATCTTAAAAGCAGGAACAGAGATTTATCCATTTGTTGATAATCTCTTTACATTCTGTCTGTTCTGCGTGGCACCTTTTAACCTTATCAAGGGCATCGTTCACAGTGCAGTGACATTCCTTATCTACAAGCAGATAAGTCCTATTTTAAAGGCAGAGCCCATGCTCGTTGCTAAAAAGAAAACAGCTGAAGCTGATGCGTGATGGTGGCTGCAGTTTAATATGAGGGTTTTAAGAGTCGCATGTAAAAGTGCGACTCTTTTTGCGCCTTGTCTAATATGCTATACTATATTTTAGAATGTGATATTTGTGAGGTTTTATATGGATATAGTTACCAGACTTGAAACAAATAGTGCAAAAGAAACCTTCGAAATAGGAAAAAGAATCGGTGAGAATGCTGCGCCCGGCATGGTCTATACTCTGATCGGTGACCTGGGGGTTGGTAAAACTGTGCTTACTCAGGGAGTTGCAGCGGGACTTGGAATAAAGGGACCTGTCAGCAGCCCTACTTTCACAATCCTTCAGGTTTACGATGAGGGAAGGATTCCTTTTTACCATTTCGATGTTTACAGAATTGGCGACGTGAGCGAGATGGATGAGATAGGCTATGAGGACTATTTTTATGGCGATGGAATCTGCTTCGTTGAGTGGGCCAATCTGATCGAGGAGATTCTTCCTGAGCACTACACAGAGATTGTCATAGAAAAGAACCTTGAAAAAGGCTTTGATTATCGTCTTATTACAATGACAAAGAAATGATCCGGAGATATAAATGAAGATATTAGCAATTGATACATCAGGACTTGTGGGAGCTGTAGCTGTTTCAGACGGCGATATGCTTCTTTCACAGTTCCTTATTCAGTACAAAACTACACACTCAGAGATACTTATGCCCATGCTTGATGACATCTGTAAAAAGGTTCATCTTGACCTTTCCACAATCGATGCCATAGCTGTGGCTAAGGGCCCAGGCTCTTTTACGGGACTAAGGATAGGAAGTGCAACAGCCAAGGGACTTGCCCTTGCTCTTAACAAGCCTATAATAGCCATTCCAACTGTTGATGGCATTGCCTATAATCTCTACGGTGTTGAGAAAATCATCTGTCCTATGATGGATGCCAAAAGAAATCAGGTATATACAGGTCTTTACACCTTCGTGCCAAACAGACAGGAGGGAAAGGTTCGCGAGCAGACCTTTGATATGCAGGTGATCCACGAGCAGTTTGCAACCTCTGTGGAAAACATTGCGGAAGAGATCAACAAAATCGGGAAACCTGTAGTTCTTTTGGGAGATGGAGTTCCTGTGTACAGGGATAAGCTTGAAGGGCTTTTGACTGTTCCTTATTCCATCGCGCCATTCCATCAGAGCAGGCAGAATGCGGCAGCTCTTTGTGCCCTTGCCAATGTTTATGCTGCAGAGAACAGATTTACAACAGCAGATGAGTTTGCACCTGACTATTTAAGACTTTCACAGGCTGAGCGCGAGGCCAAGGAAAATGGCGGCGCAGCGCCTAAAAAGGACAACACTCCTAAGGCTCCCGGAATCATCAGGGTAAGAGAGATGACTCCTGAAGATGTGGATGATGCCTATAAACTTGAAGAGATGAACCTTGGCAGAGAAGCCTGGACTAAAAAGCAGCTTCTTGATGCCATGACCCGTGACGATACTATCTATCTTGTGGCTGAAAAGGCCGGAAGGATCGTGGGTCTTTGCGGAGTTCAGAATATATCCGGGGAGGGCGAGATAACCAATGTGTCAGTATCGCCTGACACCAGAAGAGAGGGCGTTGCCTACAAGATGATGAGGCAGCTCCTTGAAAGAGGTCGCGGACTTGGTATAGGTGACTATACTTTGGAAGTACGAGCAGGCAATGCCCCTGCCATAGGCCTTTACGAGCGTCTTGGGTTTGTATCTGAGGGCAAAAGACCCGGATTTTACGAGGATCCCAAAGAGGATGCCGTTATTTATTGGAAAAGGAAATAATTTATGATAGATGTTTGTTTACTTGGAACCGGCGGAATGATGCCCCTTCCAAACCGTTTTCTCACTTCACTTCTTGTGAGATATAACGGAAAATGTATTTTGATCGATGCCGGCGAAGCTACGCAGATTGCCATGAAAAAGAAAGGTGTCAGCGCAAAGCCCATCGATGTGATCTGTTTTACCCATTACCATGCAGACCATATCAGCGGTCTGCCGGGACTTCTTTTGACCATGGGAAATGCAGAGCGCACGGAGCCTCTTTTGATGGTAGGGCCCAAGGGCCTTGAAAAGGTGGTTAATTCACTTCGTGTGATCGCTCCGGAGCTTCCTTTTAAGATCAACTTTATGGAGCTTAATGAGAATGAAAAAGAGTTTTCTCTGGAGGAATTTCCTGAGTTTACCATAAAGGCATTCAAGGTTAATCATAATATTACGTGCTATGGCTACACCATGGAGCTTAAGCGTCAGGGCAAGTTTAATGTGGAAGCGGCCACGGCAGCAGGGATAGACAGGCAGTACTGGAACAGGCTTCAAAAGGGCAACACCATTGAGCTTGAGGATGGAAGAGTATTTACTCCCGATATGGTGCTTGGAGAGACCAGAAAGGGACTTAAATTAACTTATACAACGGATTCACGTCCTACGGACAGTATCGTGGAGAATGCGAAAGATTCAGATCTTTTCATATGCGAGGGAATGTATGGAGAGCCTGATAAGATCGCAAAGGCCAAAGAGTACAAGCATATGACCTTCTACGAGGCTGCGAAGATGGCCTCCAAAGCGGGGGTAAAAGAGCTGTGGCTTACTCACTACAGCCCTTCACTTGTGAATCCGGCAGAATATTTACCAGAAACAAAAAAGATTTTCCAAAATGTAGTGGCAGCAAAAGACGGCAGAAGTGCCACACTTAAGTTTGAAGAGTAAAAGAGCTTAAGAAAGCGAGGGGGCTATGGAAAACACAAAATCAGCAGTGATCAAGTCGGTATTACTGGTAGTTTTTGGCGCGCTTGTTGTACTGGGACTTTTTCTTCTTTTTACCAGGAATCATCGCTCGTCCAATGAAGAGAACTACACTTTGACGGTGGTTGATCAGATCACAACAACTAATCTTGAAAAAGATTATCCTGCCAATCCCAGGAAAGTTGTGGATATGTACGCCAACATCATGAAGGTGCTCTACAAGGAAACCTATACTGATGATCAGCAAAAGAAGATGCTGGATGTTTTAGCGGGGTTAATGGATGATGAGCTTTTGGCTAATCAGTCCAATTTTTATCAGTCCATGAAAAATGAGGTAAAGACAAGGCGTGACGAGGATTACTCAATTCCTACTTACCAGGTGCAGAGCAGAGAGCCTGAGGTTGTGACGGTTGAGGGCAGGAAGATGTGCAATGTTGACTGCTATCTTAACCTTAGAAAGGGCACCTCAAGCCAGGGCCTTTACTATATGTTTATTTTGAGACAGGATGATTCCGGCAAGTGGAAGATCCTTGGGTGGACACAAAAAGCGAATTAAGTTTTAGGAGGAAATATTTTTGGTTGAGTATCATGCAGACGACTATGGTCTTTTTCCGGAACAGAGTCGTCATATTATAGACTGCTATCATAACGGAGCTCTTAACGGCATAAGTATTATGCCAAACAGCCCCTATCTCAAGGAGTGCATGGATGCCATAGAGGACATCAGAAAAGATCTCTTTGTGACAGTACATCTCAATTTTGTTGAGGGAAAGCCCCTTACAGGCGATAAGGCATCAAGACTGATTGATGCTGAGGGGAATTTTAATATCGGCTTTATTAAGCTCCTTGTAATGAGCTATGTTCCGGTAATGCGACTTCTGTATTTTAAACAGGTGAAAAAAGAGGTTGAGGCCCAGATCGAAGCCTGCAGACCTTACATGAATGACGGTGTTTTCAGGATAGACGGACATGTTCATTACCACATGATCCCTGTTATTTTTGATGCTGTTATGGATGTGATAAAGGAAAAGAATCTTCAGGTTTCATATATAAGATTTCCAAAGGAAGAAATATCAATTTACAAAAAGGCTGCTTCAAAGCTTACCGGTATCTCTTTTGTAAATGTACTTAAGGTGCTTATCCTGAATTTCCTTTCAGCGAGAAATCAGAGAAAATATAGAAATGAGCTGGATAGCTTAAAGGTAGAAGATAAGCTCTTTATGGGAGTTATGATGTCGGGCCACATGTTTTATGACAATGTAAAGGCCTGCCTTCCTTTTGCAGGAGAGATCCTTGCTGACAGGGGAAAGAGCAGCATGGAAATTCTTTTCCACCCGGGAGATGTATCAAACTCTACAGATATAGGTCTTCTTACCAGCAAGGACGATTACAATTTCCTCACAAGTGAGAACAGGTTTAAAGAAGCGGAAGCTCTGAAGAAATTTGGTGGAAATCTTAAAAGATAAAGGTACGAAAAGATATGGAAATAAATAAAAATGTCGAGGATGACGGCGTCATCTTTATGTCAATAAAAGAAGGAAAAAACAGTGAGGCTGCTGCGAAGGAAGATGGCGATGTGACTATACTTGCTATTGAGAGCAGCTGTGATGAAACTGCGGCAGCAGTAGTGAGAAACGGCAGAGAAGTTCTCTCCAACATCATTTCTTCCCAGATCGCGCTTCATACGATCTACGGCGGAGTTGTACCAGAGATCGCATCCAGAAAGCATGTCGAAAAGATGAACGGCTGCATAAGAGCAGCACTTTCAGAGGCAAATCTGACTCTGGAAGATATTGACGCCATTGCAGTGACCTACGGCCCTGGGCTTGTGGGAGCTCTTTTGGTGGGCGTTTCTGAGGCTAAAGCAATCTCTTTTGCCACAGGAAAGCCGCTTATCGGTGTTCATCACATAGAGGGGCATATCAGTGCCAACTTTATTGAGAATAAAGACCTTGAGCCGCCTTTTGTATGCCTTGTGGTTTCCGGTGGTCATTCACACCTTGTTGTTGTAAAGGACTATGGCGAGTACGAGATCATCGGACAGACCAGGGACGACGCAGCAGGAGAAGCTTTCGATAAAGTGGCAAGAGCCATAGGACTTGGATACCCCGGCGGCCCCAAGATCGATAAGGCGGCAAAAGAGGGAAAACCTGATGCCTTTACATTCCCACAGGCTCAGATCCCTGACGCGGAATACGATTTTTCTTTTAGCGGATTAAAATCATCTGTACTAAATTACATAAATCAGGCGAAGATGCAGGGCCAGGAGCTTGACCAGGCTGATGTTGCTGCTTCATTCCAGAAGGCAGTGGTTGAAGTTTTGGTTTCCCATGCCATTAAGGCCTGCAAGGAATATGGCTATGACAAGCTCGCTATAGCCGGCGGTGTTGCGTCCAATTCAGGGCTTCGTGAGCTCATGGAAAAAGAATGCGCCAGGGAAAATATAAAGTTCTACAGGCCTTCACCGGTTCTTTGTACTGATAATGCAGCAATGATCGGGGCAGCAGCCTACTATGAATACAAAAAAGGCGTGCGCTTCGGACTCGATATGAATGCAGTTCCAAACCTTCCACTTGGAGATCGCGAGAGAAGATTCCACGGAAGGCAGTAAGGAAGCATACTGCTGTGCATTTTTTGGTTAAAATGCGAATAAGTATGACTTCTTGCGGGCAAAAGCGGAAAAAATCTATATACATCCATGAGGAGATGACAATGAAGACAGTTGCGGTGGTGCTGGCTGCAGGAAGCGGCAGCAGGATGAAAAGTGATGTTAAAAAGCAGTACATGGAGCTGGGCGGAAAGCCGCTCATATACTACTCTTTAAAGGCTTTTGAAGAGAGCCTTATAGACGATATAGTTCTGGTGGTCTCCCGTGGCGATATTGACTACGTGAGAACTGAGATTGTAGATAAGTTCGGCTTTGACAAGGTTAAGGCAATTGTCGAAGGTGGATTATACCGCTATCACAGCGTGCGCCTCGGGCTCCAGGCAGCAGATCCTGATTGCGACTATGCATTTATCCACGATGGAGCCAGACCTTTTGTGGATAATGACATTATTCTGCGCGCTCTTCATGGAGTTAAGGAGTATGGCGCCTGTGTAGTGGGCATGCCTGTAAAAGATACTATAAAGATCGCTGATGATAACGGATTTGCGCAGACAACCCCTGACAGGGCAAAGACATGGATGATCCAGACGCCACAGGTCTTTTCCTATAAGATGATCCTTGACCTCTACCAGCGACTTGACAGGGAAGAGGGAGAACTCATGGCAAAGGGCGTCAACATCACTGATGATGCCATGGTAGTTGAGTATTTTTCAGACAAGAAAGTTAAGCTCATCGAGGGCTCTTATAACAATATCAAGATCACTACACCTGAGGATATTCCAGCCGCAGAGGCGATTTTAAATGGGATAAAGAAGGGATGAGCGAGGCACGGGTAAATGATGCGAAAAAAGATATTGATGGTCGGACCTGACAGAGGTGTCCATGGCGGGATATCTGCTGTAGTTAATGAATTTTATAAAGCAGGCTTGGACGATAAGGTTGAACTTAAATATATTAGCACCATGCGTGAAGGCAGTAAGGTGAAAAAGGCACTTGTTGCCGGACGCGCATATTTGGATTTTTTAACAAAACTTGGCTGGTGTGATATTGTACATGTTCATTTTTCATCAGATTCAAGCTTTGTTCGTAAGTCTTTTTTTATTAAAACAGCATACAAACATGGAAAGAAGATAGTACTCCACCAACATGGTGGAGATTTTATTAATTATTACGAGAACCAGTTGAATGATAGACAGAGAAAAAATGTAAAAGACATTCTTTCAATGGGAAACAGAATGTTGGTACTTACTTCATTTTGGAAGGATTTCTTTTCAACTATCATCGATTGTGAAAAAATTGAAGTTTTCCCTAATGGTATAGTGACAAACGATAGCAATCGCGTTGCATATGCTATGGATGGAAATACAAATGCATTATTGGCGGACAAGGACTTTACTAAAATTCTTTTTCTTGGAAGAATATGCAGGGAAAAAGGTCTTGATGAATTATTGGAGGCTATGGATGGCATACATGTAATGATTCCGGAAGCTAAGTTATATATAGGCGGAATATACGAGGATGAGTCTTATAAAGAGGAATTTGGGAAGCGTTCTGACTATATTACTTATCTTGGATGGCTTGATGAAAAGGGAAAGGACATGTATCTGAAAAAATGTGGCATCCTAGTCCTTCCATCATATTTCGAAGGCTTTGGAATGACCATAATAGAAGCGATGCTAAGGGAAGATGCAGTTATAGGTAGTAATGTAGGCGGAATACCTGACATCATAGAAAACGGTGAAAATGGTATTTTGATACCAGCCAAGGATTCTTTTGCATTAAAAAATGCGTTACTTGAACTCATAAATGATAAAGAAAAAGCAAAAGAATATGGAAAAAAAGGTAAGGAAAAGGTAAAAAAATACTATTCTGTAGAAAAAAATATTGAAAAACTTCTGGATGTATATGAAAGATGCATGTCAGAGTGAAAATGGTAGTAAACAAGCGCGTTGCGGCAGATAACTGGGGGAGAGTACTTAATGGCGATGCGTGAAGTTGATTCTTGAAAAAGCGTAAAAAAAGAAAAAAATAAAAAAAGTTTCAAATTACGCTTGACATAAGGGTCGCCCTTTGTTAATATAATTCTTGCGCTGCGGCGAGAACGAAAGAACTTCCGCAGAAACAATAAATATTCGGAGCGATATCGAAGCGGTCATAACGAGGCGGTCTTGAAAACCGTTTGGCGGCAACGCCACAAGGGTTCGAATCCCTTTCGCTCCGCTTAATTATGAACACGCTGCTACAATAATATAATTATTGTGAATCAACTATTTTGCAGAAGTACTCAAGTGGTTGAAGAGACACCCCTGGAAAGGGTGCAGGTCGTTAATAGCGGCGCGAGGGTTCAAATCCCTCCTTCTGCGTTGCCTTATGCAACTAGTAAGGCTCATAATTACAGCACCTTGACAAATAAACAGTAATGCAACCCTGAAAAATTCCAGAAAGCAATGAGCATTGCGAAATCAGGAAAGCAGAAATCGAATGAGCTTGCTCAATGAGATTTATGATTGACTGATTACATTTTGCGAATGCAAAAGCTTGGGAATTACGAAGTAATTCGCAAGACCAATGCTCAAAAGAGAATTTATTCAGAACAAAGATTTAGTAAATAACGGACAGAACGAAAGCCAA
>NZ_SVFW01000035.1:0-28176 GCF_015056685.1 Butyrivibrio sp.
CTTGTTGATGACTGCGTTAAGTTCGTAGAAAGAGAAATAAGAAGAGGTAATAAATACGACGGAATTATAATGGATCCCCCTTCATATGGAAGAGGCCCAAAGGGTGAAATCTGGAAAATTGAAGAATCTGTTTTCCCATTTATACAGCTTTCCTCAAAACTGCTTTCAGATGATCCTCTTTTCTTCCTTATTAACTCATACACAACAGGATTGCAGCCTGCAGTTCTTTCTTATATGCTTCACACAGTTCTTGATCCTATTCACAAAGGTACTGTAGAGGCAAATGAAATTGGTCTTCCTGTAAAAGGAAATGGTCTCGTCCTTCCTTGCGGAGCAAGCGGACGCTGGACTGCAAAATAAAAATAAGAGCAATGATCAATAAACGGTCATTGCTCTTTCTTTATTAATAGTTAGATGTAATTGTTACTGCATGATAATATGCATCGCTTCCTCTTTGTGCAACAACTGTAACACTCTTATTAAGAAGAAGTACAGGACACTTTGAAAAGTTTGTATTGGAGTCAAGTCTTATTTCCATGACGCCATCATTTGTATCAAGGTGAAGTGTTCCTTCATCAGTATCATCATCAACAGTACCTGTTATAGTAGCCTGAGTTGATGAATCAAGAGTAGCTGTAGATGAAGCTGTATCTGAATTATTTACAAGTTTTGATGTGTGATTCCATGCATCAGATCCTCTGTAGAAGCTTACAGTAATTTTCTGACCGGGCATCAGTACTC
Source organism: Butyrivibrio sp. (assembly GCF_015056685.1). Lineage (GTDB taxonomy): Bacteria > Bacillota > Clostridia > Lachnospirales > Lachnospiraceae > Butyrivibrio. The sequence continues at coordinate 742 of NZ_SVFW01000035.1, forward strand.
TACATGCGCTTGCATCAGTTCCAAGATCTAAGACAAATTCCATAGTTCCTGCTGATGTTGAAAGATACAGGATTGAAGATGTAGTTCCTTTCTCAACTGTACCTGAAACAGTGTTTCCTGATGATGAAGAACTTGTAGTTGTTGTAGATGTTGAAGTAGATGTTGAAGAACTGCTGCCATAATCCGCGATGGAAATCGCATGCATATAAGCATCAGAGCCTCTCTCAACCACAACCTTTACTTTCTTACCAATGATAAGCATTGTCACATCATCAAGGTCTGTATCGTCATCCATCTTGATCTGCATCGTTCCGTTATCAACAACCAGATATAAAAGATCTTCAGATGTTCCCTTTGCTATGCTTCCTGTAACAGTAGCCTTTGTAGAAGCATCTAATGTAACTTTACCAACCTGGCTTGATCCTGATATCGAAGATACATGCCAGTACTCATCACTTCCTCTGTAGCAGGAACAGCTGACTGTATTCCCTGGAAGTATAAGCTTTGTACCGCTTATGGTAGTATTGCTGTCAAGTTTTATCTCCATTGTTCCACCGCTGGTGGTCAGATATAAAATTTCTGAAGTCGTCTTATCGGAAACAGTACCAGAAAATGTGGTCTCAGCAGCTTTTGAAACAGTTGGAACAGAAAGCCCCATGATAGCTACAAGCACCATTGTAAGCAGCACGCCAATAGTAGCTGACAAACTTTTTTTCATAGTTTTCCCCTTTCGCACAATATATTCACTTTTTCAAAGTATATTATACATCATCTTGTATGCAATTCAAAGTATCTTCAAGAGTTAAAACCTCAGATTTAACAGAATTTTCAAAGGTTTTGAGTTACCATGGGTGCTTTGGTCCTGAAGAAGAGCCGTCTCCATCTCCTTCTTCTGAACCGCCGTCGCCATCACCGATCTCCGCGTCGCCGTCTCCTGACTCTCCACTACCTGAATTTTTGCCAGAATACTTTTCATGCTCCTCAAGCTGATCTATTTCTTCCTGTCTCTCCTGCATAGCATTCTTTTTATTCTGCTCAAGAGCCTGTTGTTGCTGCTTCTGCTTATTGGAATCAGATGAACCACCAGACTGTTCTTTTTTATCTTCGCCTTCTGATTCATTTTGGTCCTGTTCACTTTCTCCTTCACCAGAACCATTCTTTTGAAGTTTTTCGATCATCTTGTCGATATCGTCTTTTAACTGCTGCGCATCTTTATTGTGGCCATTCTCACCTTTATCTTCAGCACAGCCATGTTCTATCAGCACCCCTCTTGCCTGATACAAAACAGAAAGAGCATTCTGTACTTTTTCTTCAGAATCAAGGTTTTCAAAATCAATCATATGAAGGAGCGCAAGAGCCAGGTTGATTCTTATTTGACAGTCCCATGGCTCCTTTGGATTAAATTTCAGAGCATCATAGTAATAGCTTATGGCACTAATGTAATCACTTTGCTGATATGCAGCATTTCCCACATTGTAATAAGGAATATACCCCTGAGGAAAATTCATTAAAAACAGCGTCTTTTCTTTTGAAGTATCATATATTCCCTGTTCATAGGAAACAACAAAACCTTTATTCACAAAGACTCTGGCCAGGGCTGAAACTGATATAACCACGACAGCCACTGATACGATAAGTATCGCAAGATACTTTATAGGTGTCTTTTTCATGATCAGAGCCTCCCTTTCCTTACAATTACAAAAAGCTCCCAGAGAAGAACAAGTGCCAAAGCTATCGCAAAGTAAAAATATGTGTCCTGAAAAGCTTCAGCTCCCATGCCCTTTTCAACGATAGTCTTACTGCTTTGCTTGATCAGTTCGATCTCGCCCTTTATGGCAGCATTACCATCATTTACATTGTAATAATATATTCCCAGATCCTCTGCTACCTGCTTCAGGTTAGCCTCATCAATTTTGGATATTGCATCCTGATGAGTATCATAATCATAGATATAACCCCAGCTGCCGTCCTTCATTTTGCCGCCGGCTTCTGTACCATATCCAAAGACAGCGCCGCCATCCACATACTGGGCAAGATCTTTATATGAAGAAAGTTTTGTGCCGTTTGTTATCTCACCATCGCTTATGTAAAAGACTATGGTCTTTCTATTTTCTTTTCTTGATGATGACAAAAGAAGTGACTCAATATCTTTATATGGAAGAGAAAGATCACTTCCTGTTGCCATAGTGCTGTCAGGAGAAGAAAATGTCTCAAAAAGATTCTCTATATACTGAAAATCCTGCGTGAACGGAGCAAGCACATGGGCCTGATCATCAAAAGTGACCAGTGCAAAATTAGAACCTGCAAGTTCATCTATAATGAATCCGGCATCGGCAATAACGCCATCCATTCTTTCTTTGGACCCGTTGTAGTCGCCAGCCCACATACTTATGGTAGTGTCCACAACAAAAAGAACATCGAGATTCTTTGTTGAGAATTCATATTCATCATCCATAGTCACAGGTCTTAACCCTATGCAAAAAACCAAAGCATATATAAGTCCAAGCCTGATAATGGTCAATATCTTATCTTTTAGTTTTAATGGATTCCTGGAAATTATGGTAACTGTAACTGCTACAAACACAAGAAGAACAAACACCATAACTACAACAGGAAAAATAGGCCTAATACTCATCTTTGCAACACCAATCCTGCTGACAATCCAAGTGCCAGACATATAATTAAAATAGTAAACGGAATATAAGGAAGATCCACATACTGTCTGGACATAACTACCTTAACCAGCATGGCTTCCTGTTTCTGTATATCTTTTACAATCTCTGATACAGCCTGATCCTGTGTGCGGACATAAAACTTGCCACCGGTTGATTCAACAGCCGTTTTGAACTCTTCCTTACAGGAATTATAATCATATTCATCAGGAGCATAGAAAGCTTCTTCACTTGGGAATATACCAAACACAGTAACCTTGTTCTGAGCGCAGGCTTTAGCTGCATCGTCAAGATCCATGATCTGTTTTTTTCTGGCATTTAACTCATTATCCGTGCACATGATGATAACTCTGGTCCTGTCAGACTCTCCAAGATAAGGGAATGAATACAGAGCTGTTCCAAGTCCTTCGCCCACCAGCGATGAGCCCTTGCTCTGATTATTATAAAGAGTTCCTGCATCATAATAATCTAGCTTATAAGCAAGTTCCATGTATTCGTCCAACAGTTCATCCGGAATATATGTGTACTCTCCGTACTTATCCTGATATTCCTTCTGAAGCGCAAAGTACTCACTAAGCTCATCAAGCTTTTGAAGAACATATTCATAATCATCAGTTAAAGGGACATATGTGACTGTAGATGTGTTAAAGATGTTTATTCCTATCCTGTCTCCCTCAAGCCCCTTAACCACTTCCTTAAGATAATCTGTTATCTCGTAGTTAAGATCATAAAGAGAATAGGATACGTCCAAACAAAGAATAATATCTCTTTTCTTTACCCCACTATATATATCATCTTTTTTGTAAGGTCTTGCTATAAGAACCAAAGATGAAACAATACTTCCAATTATCCCCGCTATAAGAATGCATCTGAGCACAAGATACCTTTGCTCAAGTCTCTTATATATCTTTGACTGCTTTAATCTTTTGGTATTGGCAGCCTTGATCCCCGTGGCATATATAAAACTTTTCTTCCTTTTTATATAAAAAAGCCCGGCAACAAAAACCGCAACAGCTATCAGACCAAAGACAACCACCTTTCCATACATCAGTTCCATGTTTTGATCACTCCCATTGCCCTGTTGCAGGAAGCTTCGAGATTCATATTCTTTGATCTCTCGTCCTCACCAAACTCAGGCACATAATATTCCTCAATAAGAGTATCCAGCTTAGAGAGCTTTAGTTCTTTCAAATCTCTTAATGTGTACTTTGTGACATCTATTTTAGTTGTCTCAAACACAAATCCCCTGATTATCAGACTCAGCTTCTGATAGCCATCTCTCTTTGAGATCTTTTTTGCTTTATAATCCGCAATTAAGCGCTGTGTCTGCAAAACATACTTTCTTTTTGCATTATAAAGGGTAATCTGTCCGGCTTTCTTGTAAACAGCCTTTTCTTCAGAAGTAACTTCACGGACAGTATCCTTGTTTTTCATTTTAATAATGGCATAAATGACTCCTGCTATTCCTGCCACTAACAAGATGCTAAAAACTACAAGCACCCACATTTCATACTCAAAGGGTGGTTGTAATGTAACCGTAGTTTCCATGTCTATACCTTTCAAACAGGACAATCGCCTTGTCTATTATCTCGCTTTCGGTCTTAAGGGATACTGCTGCCACGCGGCTCTGCTTACAGGTATCATGAACCTGATCTCCCAGTTCTTTCCTCAGCTCTTTGTCATACTCTTTTAACTTCCTGCTGTGGGAAAAGAAAAATCTCTCATACCGGCTGCTCTCAAGATCATATACATTCTCACCAAATAAAGACGCATCCTCAATTCCAAAAGCAAGAAGATCATGATCCTTCGTTATTGCTCTTACTGTATCCTTGCTTATACCGGCAAGGCCCTCCATATCTGTAATAAGAACTATGATCATCCTCTTATGGACCATGCTTACAACGTCCATCAGAGTCTGGCTTATTGTCCTTTGATTGTCCTCACAGATATGCTTTTCATACTCATACAAAAGGCCCTCAAGATGGTCAGGTCCCGACTTAAACAGACTGACGCTTGGCTGATCTGCCTTAGAATAAGCCATGGCAAAATCAGAGCCGTTTCTTCCGGCGATATATGCAAGAGTTCCAAATGTCATAAGGGCAATCTCCTTTTTGGAATCCCCACTAGGAGTATCGCCCTTCATTTTAAGACCGCTGTCGCACACAAACATCATATTGTGCCTTCTGTCGGTCATATATCTTCGCACAAGAATCGTCCCCATTCTTGAAGACGACTTCCAGTCTATATCATGGACTTCGTCTCCCGGAGTGTACTCCTTAAGATCCTCAAAATCCATACTTCTTCCCTTATGTATAGAGTGGAAATCTCCCTCAAGAATATTGGAGGTCTTTTTTGTGGTATAAAGAGCTACCGCCCTTCTTATTCTTGATAAATACTCATAATCTATGTTCATTTTTGTCAGCTCTCTATCATGGAGTTTTTACAGAATTAACAATTCCGTCAATTACCATCTCAACAGAAATATTGTCCGCAACTGCTGAATAGTTAAGACCGATTCTGTGTCTTAATACCTGATGACGGACAAGCTTGACATCTTCAGGAGTAACATAGGTTCTTCCCTGCATAAGTGCTGCTGCCTTGGACATCTTAAGGAAAGCAATGGAAGCACGAGGGCTGACACCGATCCTAACATATTTGCCCAGTTCAAAATCAGGAATCTGATTAGCTCTTCTGCTGGCAACAACAATACTTGAAATATACCACTTAATTGCATCGTCAACATAAACCTTATCCACAATATCCTGAACCTTATCAACATCCTTGATAGTAAGTACAGGCGGATCAACTCTTGAGATAGTTCCTGACTCGATCCTGCTAAGGATCTCTACTTCCTCAGCAGCTGTAGGATATGTGATCACCTCTTTTATCAGGAATCTGTCTGTCTGAGCCTCCGAAAGAGGATATGTACCTTCCTGCTCAATTGGGTTCTGAGTAGCAATTACAATAAAGATATCCTCAGGCATGTGATAAGCCTTGCCACCGATAGTAACCTGTTTCTCCTGCATGGCTTCCAGCATGGCTGACTGTGTCTTGGCACTTGATCTGTTTACCTCATCAAGAAGTACAAAGTTAGCAAATACAGGTCCTAAGATTGTTTCAAACTTCTGTGTAGCCTGATTATAGATCTGTGTACCTACAATATCACCCGGTAAAAGATCCGGTGTGCACTGTATACGTGCAAACTTACCATCTACGGCATCTGAAATAGCTTTTGCTGCTGTAGTCTTTGCAAGGCCAGGCACTGACTCTACAAGAATATGTCCGTCCGCAATGATTGATGCGATAAGCGAGAACTTAAGTCCCTTTTGACCTACAACTTTTGAATCAAAATAGTCAGAAAGCTTTTTTATTACATCCTGTGAATAGTCAAAGTCCTCTTGGTTTATGTTGTTCTGAATGTTCATTTTTTATTTTCCCCTAACAATATTACTTTATGATAGCCCCTAGATTGCGCATTATGCCTGCTGCAATGTCCGGCTTATTCATGGAATAAACATGAATATGGCTAACGCCGTTTGAAATAAGATCAATTATCTGATCACATGCATAGATGATTCCCGCCTCTTTAAGCTTTTCAGGATTATCCTGAAATCTGTCCACCATGATCTTCATCTTCTGTGGAATTGTTGAGCCTGACAGAGCCACACTTCTGGCTACCTGTTTCTCATTGGTAATAGGCATGATACCCGGAATTACCGGAACATCAATACCCTTATCCTTTATGCGATACAAAAACTGATAAAGAGTGGAGTTGTCAAAAAACATCTGCGTAGTCAAAAAGTCACATCCTGCCTCAACCTTTTCTTTCAGGTGCTGAATATCCTCTGACTGTCTTGCGCACTCCACATGTCCCTCAGGGTAGCACGCTCCTCCAATACAGATATCGGGATCTATGGACTTAATGTCATAGATAAGCTCTGTCGCATGGTTGTAATCAAAATGAGTTCTTCCCTCTTTGGGTATGTCGCCTCGAAGCGCCATGATATTCTCAATACCTTTTTCCTTATAAGTATTGATCATTGATTTCACATGATCCTTGTCGGATGAAACGCAAGTCAGATGAGCAAGTACCGGCACATGATATTTATCCTGAAGATCTGCCGCAATACTTGCTGTGTTTTTACTTGTTCCGCCGCCGGCTCCGTAAGTTACGCTCATAAAATCCGGGCCGAGGGCTGCAATCTCAGCTGCAGCCTTCTCAACAGCCGGATATCCATTATCTGTCTTTGGTGGAAATACCTCGAATGAAAGGGTCACTTCCTTTTCTTTAAAAATTTCTGTAATCTTCATATTTTTTCCCTTTATACATTAATCTCAGCTGTAACTCCAAGAAGATCTTTGTTTTCCTCGATGATAGGGTTAACTACCTCTGCAAGGAATTTCTCTACCTGATGTGCACTGCATCCAACATACTTCTTAGGATCCATTGATGCCTTAAGATCATCAAGTGAAAGGTGGAATGCAGGATCAGCAGCTATAAGCTCAAGGAGGTTGTTTTCCTTACCCTCAACCTTAACTGTCTTGCCAGCTTCCATAGAAAGCTCACGGATCTTTTCATGGAGTTCCTGTCTGTCTCCGCCTGCCTTAACAGCATCCATCATGATATTCTCTGTAGCCATGAATGGAAGCTCTGCCAAAAGATGTTTCTCAATAACCTTAGGGTATACCACAAGACCATCTACCACATTGAGGCAAAGGTCGAGGATACCGTCTGTTGCAAGGAATCCTTCAGGAATTGAAAGTCTCTTATTGGCTGAATCGTCAAGTGTTCTTTCAAACCACTGTGACACTTCAGTAATAGCAGGATTAAGAGTATCTATTATAACATATCTTGAGAGAGAACATATCCTTTCACTTCTCATAGGATTTCTCTTATAGGCCATAGCTGATGAACCGATCTGGCTCTTTTCAAATGGTTCCTCAACTTCCTTTAAATGCTGAAGGAGTCTGATGTCCTGCGCCATCTTTGTTGCAGATGATGCAATACCTGCAAGAACATTTATAACCTTCATGTCTATCTTTCTGCTATAGGTCTGACCTGAAACAGACATGCAACCCTTAAATCCCATCTTTTCAGCAAGCATAGGATCAAGCTTATCAACCTTTGTGAGGTCTCCGTCAAAGAGCTCAAGGAAAGAAGCCTGTGTACCTGTTGTTCCCTTTGAACCCAAAAGCTTCATGTTATCAATGACATAGTCAAGATCCTCAAGGTCAATTGTAAAATCCTGAAGCCAGAGAGAAGCTCTTTTTCCTACAGTTGTTGGCTGTGCAGGCTGGAAATGAGTAAATCCAAGTGTTGGAAGGTCCTTGTACTTGTCAGCAAACTTAGAAAGCTCATAGATAACATTTACAAGCTTTTTACGGACAAGCTTCAAAGCCTCAGTCATGACAATAACATCTGTGTTGTCACCAACATAGCAGCTTGTTGCGCCAAGGTGAATGATTCCTTTAGCCTTTGGGCACTGCTGACCATAAGCATATACATGGCTCATAACATCGTGACGAACTTCTTTTTCTCTTGCTCTTGCAACATCATAGTTGATGTCATCCTGGTGCTCTTTAAGTTCATCTATCTGCTCCTGAGTAATATTAAGTCCCAGGTCTTTCTCAATCTCTGCAAGAGCGATCCACAGTTTTCTCCAGGTCTTAAACTTCATATCCTGTGAAAAGATATACTGCATTTCCTTACTTGCATAACGCTCTGATAATGGGCTTGTGTATCTGTCTGTATTCATTTTATTCCTCCTGATCAATCCTGGTATTTTTATCGCTCGTAGTCTCCGCGAATATCATTTTTTGGTGGTTCTATTGGATATTTGCCTGTAAAGCATCCCTTACAGATTCCGAGCTTTCCGCCGACCATTTCCTCTAATCTCTCGATCTTAAGGTAAGCCAGTGAATCTGCTCCGATTATCTTACAGATATCCTCAACATTCCTGTTGTAAGCTATAAGCTGATCTCTTGCAGGTACGTCTGTTCCAAAGTAGCAAGGCCACAAGAATGGTGGTGAGCTTACTCTCATGTGTACTTCTTTTGCTCCTGCATCGCGAAGCATTCTCACAATCCTGTCAGATGTTGTTCCTCTGACGATGGAATCATCTATCATGATGATCCTCTTACCCTTAACTCCGCTTGTCAAAGCATTTAGCTTAACCTGAACACTGGACTCTCTGTTCTTCTGCTTTGGTTTGATGAATGTTCTTCCGATATAAGAGTTTTTGACGAAGGCCTGTCCGTATGGAATTCCTGATTCCATGGCATATCCAAGGGCCGCAACGTTACCTGATTCAGGAACGCCTACAACCATGTCTGCGTCAACAGGTGAATCCTTGGCCAAAAATCTTCCGGCTGCAATCCTGGCATCATAGACGCTGATTCCATCTATTGAACTGTCAGGTCTTGAAAAATAAATATATTCAAATATGCATCTGGCATGTTTCTCCTTTTCGATGCACATTGATTTGTCAGAAACAATTCCCTTTTCAGGAGAAATAGTAACTATCTCACCCGGCTCAACATCCCTGATAAATGTAGCTCCTATGGTATCAAGGGCGCAGGTCTCAGAAGCCAACACATAACAGTTATCTCTTCTTCCTATTACAAGAGGTTTAAATCCATAAGGATCTCTAGCACCGATAAGCTTTCTCGGAGACATGATAACAAGACTGTATGCGCCTTTTATCTTGAGCATAGCCTTTCCCACTGCCTCTTCTACAGAGTTTGAAACAAGCCTCTCTCGTGCAATATGATATGCAATTACTTCTGAATCAATAGTTGTTTGGAAAATCGCACCTGTATAAGCGAGCTCTTGACGCAGCTCCGGTGCATTGACTAGGTTACCGTTATGGGCTAGTGCCAGGGTACCTTTTACATAATTAAGAACTAAGGGCTGAGCATTTTCTCTGGTGCTGCTTCCTGCTGTAGAATAGCGGACGTGACCTACACCAATATCACCCTTTAGCCCATCTAAAATATCCGGCGTAAACGCTTCGTTTACAAGTCCCATGTCTTTATAGCTGGAAACTTTGCCTTTAGGCCCATTTGTCTGACTCACAGCGATACCACAGCTTTCCTGTCCTCTGTGCTGGAGCGAAACGAGCCCATAGTAGATAGATTCTGCTACATCACCGCCGTCGAAATCGTACATGCCAAAGACACCGCACTCTTCGCCGAGGTGTTTGTAATTCTCCAATCTGTTTTCTCCCACCATTTGGTTCTCCTCAAATACTAAATACGTAATGAATGCTCAAACACAAAAATAATACCATCTATCTTTTTTGCTGACAATGAAAAAAATACCCAAATGTTTACACATTTGGGTACTTTTCTTCGTATCTTGAAACCATATCAAGTATTTCCTGAGCATACTGCGGATAGAGCTTTGCAGTGTCTTCAATTTCTCTTTTGGCATTACCTGCTACGATATTTCTGTTGTATTCCATTCGCTTTCTAAGGGACTGTCTTTGTACATTGAGGCTGTGCCTTATTTCAACCTCCTCATTGTGGCTTATAAGAGCCTCCACCTGATGAACCCATATATCAGGGTCTTTTACCCTGTAGTGCCTGAGGATATAAATAAGATCCTTTTGGTTTGCATCAAGGATTCTTCTTGAGTCCTCGTATTTCTCGCGCTCTTTTTTCTCCTTCAGATACTTGTCATACATGCCGCTGAGCTCTGCAGAATTCATGACTCTGTACTTCATACAGAGATAATCTATAAGATTGGTGTTATTGACATACCTTATCTTTACTGAATTCTGAAGCATTATAAGCCTTGAAATGGACTTTTTTACACTCTTTAATTCAACCACAGCTCCGGTGCTCTGAACATACAGCACAGTGATAACTATGGCAGATAAAAGAATGCTTATCATAAAGCCATAGGTAACATTAAGCTTAAGTCCAAACTGTAATATCAGTAAAAAAATAATTATAAGGCAGAGAGTTACCCCTATTACTATAGTAAGGGTCTTGGAACTCTCGATAGTTTTCTCAAGTTCCTCTTCTCTGAAAAGATATGCCTGATGCTCTGAATCAAGCCTCTTTAGATCATTCTTTATCTTCTTTTGAAAGTTTTCTGCTTCAAGGAGCTTTTCTGCTCCAATCTGCGCCTGAGCCTGAAGCCTTTCCATATGTTCAAAGTCTTCATCGCTCATTTTGCTCTTGCGCTTTACAAATTTTTCCTGCTGCTCCTGGGATTCGATTATTCTCTGGGCACAATCAGTGACTTCAGCCCTCTGTTCAGGCGGGAGCGAGTCAATTTCCTCCATGTCCCTCAAATGGCTGGTAACATCTGCATATTCTACTTCAAGGGCATCAAGCTGCCTGGATGCTTCTTCCATCTGCTGAAGACAGCTCCCTATATACTCCCTTCGCTGAACCGGGTCGTCCATATCAAGGTCTTTTCTGGTATAGACAATATCATTCCAGTCCTGAAGTTCTTCCTGCATCACCCTGTCATCGGGTTTATTTCTTCCAAAAATGTCATCCAAAAGTCCCATACGTAAGTCCCCCAGCTTATCCTACTTTACTTTTGACGAGATCTCTGTACTCGGTTTTCAGCTCCTCTGTAATCTTCCCCACTACATCATAGTACTCGCTCATCTTGCCCTCTGCCTTGTAGACAGAAAGAGTTCCAACCGCAAGATTGGACTTGCTGCTTCCAAACAGCTCTTCGAGCTCATTTACCCGTCTTTCAAGAGCCATTGAAGCCTCATACATATCTTCATTATCCGCCACAAATGAAACATATTCCTTGTCGGAAAGATTCATTCTCACAGCACCAAGATACTGAATAAGTGACGCCTCATCGCCGCCATCCCTGTAGGCTTTCAGAAACATATCCGCTGCTCTTTCAAAGAGAAAGAGTCTGGCATACATAACACCTTCATTGTGCTCTATCTTTGCTTTCGTCTTCTTATCAAGTTCGTCCGTATTATTTAAAAGAAATTCATATTCCTTGAATGCCATGCTATAGCGGTTGTTTTTCAAAAGATAATCCGCACGGGCCATCTTTTTCCTGTAGACATCCATTCCTGCATTGGCTCTGAGTATCTCTTCAGTTCTGTCAACTTCCTTTTTGCTGTTATAGCCAACATAGTCAAGAATGGTTCCCGCAAGAGACGCGATGGAGCATTTCTTCATGTACATGCTCCTAAGCTCATCCGCAAGTCTTTCAAGAGAGCACTCCTTCTCGATCCAGTCAAAAAGGTCATTTCCAAAGCTGTCTTCATCCAAAAGAAAAGCATTATTTACAAGTATGTAGCAAAGTTCCTCAATGCAGTAGACATTTTTGCCCACCTTTTCTATATGAAAGGGAGTCTTTGCATATGTTCCGATACAAAGAATTGGCTTACTCATAACACAACCTCATTACAGTTCAATTATCTGCTCCCAGGTCTTTCCTGAAGATGGGAACAGCTCTCCAAAGCCCAGATCCTGAACCTTGACGCCCACCTCATTTACAGAGTTCATCTTCATGGAAATTCTAAGTCTCGTTGTTCCTTCCGGTCGTTTTTCAAGGCCGTCAAGATACAGCTGCACCATTTTGGGCATCTTTCCTGTGAGCGGAGTAACTTCAACATTAAGTATTCCACTTGGATCCATGATTATCTCGATAGAAACCTCTGCTTCATACCAGTTGGTCCCCGCATCAAGAAGTGCACAATACACTTCTGTTCCGCATTTCATCAGCTTCATTCCGAGATTGGATTTTAATTTATCCTCTCCAAGAAATACATATTTCTTGGAATGCTCCGAAGGTTTTATCCTCTCTCTTGCTGCAATACTGGCTCCCTTGCTAAAGAGATTATTGCCCTGGAAAACCCTTCTTGTCCTGCACAAAAACTCCAGTGACCTTTTTGCCCATTTATCCCTGAAGCCGTCCCCTAAAAGGAACACCGTAGATATGATCTTTTCACCGCAGACCTTCTGCATTATTGTAAGGAACTCATCATCAAGCCTCTCGCAGGTCTTGTGGTACAAAGCAGCTTCCTTGGGAAATCCAGCCGGATCAATCCTTAAATTGTCAAAAGAGCTGTCTTCAATAGTTGCCACGATTGGCGTTGTATTGTGGTTTAATGTCATTTCATAGACATTAAGTTTTTCCATGTCATAGTCACAGGCAAGGATCACATGATGCATCAGATCATCCGGCTGATACAGCATGTAATTATAAAAGCTCTCCTGATGACTCTGATAAAATATGTTTTTTGTCTTAAGCTCAAGAGCTGAGGTAACAGCATTTAGAACCTGCACCATTCTGTGGTCAAGGCTGCTTGTTGTTATCATTATGGCATCCACATTATCAAGTGAAAGCTCCATAGATAAAAGTGACAGACTTCTTTTAACAAACAGGGTCAAAAGAGCTATAGGATCATACTCGGTCCCTGCCACCATCACAGGCTTACCAGCCCTTGCCGATGCTAAAAGATCAGGAGCAGCTGTTGCATCGCCCTCCTGAATATGGCGCACCGCCTCTTTTCCATAAAACCACTGATTTACATCATTTCTTTTGCACAGCACGGTAGGAATATTATACAGTTCTGCTCCGGCCAGTACTGAGAGAGTCTCCGGCATATCCGCATCAGAAGCCAGATAGCTTATCTGCGAAACCTTCTCGCCCAAATCATATCCCAGCACAAAGCGCTTTTCATCCGAACTTCCAAAAAGCATATCCTATCATCCTTCTTCGCCATTATCTAAAAAGGCCGTAAACAGCCTGTCACAAACAAATCTCTTTTTACCAAGCTCCAAAAGAAGCTTATCCACAGTGTCATAATCCTGGAGAGTCTCTCCGATCATGATATCGTTGATATAACTGAACCTGCTGCCTGTATGAGTCTTTATAATATCGCTCTTCTGAATGGTTCCACTCTCCGTGAGAACATCCTCTCCAGTTTCTGAATTCTCTGTGATGTAGTACTGGAGCTGCTCTCCAAAGAAAAGAACAAAAGAAGCAACGAATATTCCTTCATACATCTCGCGCATTTCCATGCTCTTGTACTCATTGTCCTCATCCCCTGCAAATCTGTAATGGACATAGCAGTGTTTCTGAGGCAAGGTCCTGTATTCAAGCATTGTCTTATCGGTAAACTGCACCATTTCAGGAAGAAGCTCTTCATACTCTGTAAAGAACGGGAAATATATCTTTTTATCCACAAGTTCTCTAAGAAATGCTGTAGCCACATCCTGGTTGTATTCTTCGCCTGTCTTTTTCTCGTTGGCGTAGTAACGCAGATATGCGAGCTTACAAACATCAAGAAGAGGAACCCCCATCAGAGCAAGGCTCTCTATCCTCTCGTAGACAAATCCATCGGTGACTTTTCCACGAACAAAACTGTCATATGCGCACTGTGAAAGGAATGCAACCTCAATATCAGTACTGGCTCCGCTCTTTACATAGGATTTGAAGATCTCGATCTTTTCACCTACAAAGGAACCGCTATAGAGCATCTGCAGAAGCATTCGCTCAGCAAGTGGATAGGTATCAAGGCCAAAAGACTGCGCCGCCCTGAACACATCCCTCATCTCTTTGATGGTACCGTTAAAGTTAGCCACGAGATACTTTAACAGCTGCTCATCATATTTTGCCTTGGAAAAGGCATAATAAGCTATCTCAATTTCCTGCGGTCCATTATCATAAATATCCCTGTCAAGCATCCTTGAGCACATACGCAGGATAATCTTAGGGTCAATTGAATAGGTTCCGTAAGTCTTTATCCACTCCATGGCCTTATCGTAGAGTCCGGCCATAACCATAAGCTCCAATAGCTCATCGCGCTCCGTGGTGCTTATATCAAGCGGATCGATATTCACAAGATACTCAGTAAGCTGCCTTGTAAAATCATTGTCATAGTAGAACCTGATAAGATTATTTCTTATCTCATTCTTTACCTTTTTTCTGACATACTCTGAATCAGCAAGATCTCTGTATCTGCTCACATTGTCCATATCGATGGTGTAAGCATTCTTGCCAAGATCACACAAAAACAGATCCAGGTTCTCTTTTCCCTTCTGAATATAAGGAATCGCATAGTCTGCCAATTTCCCTGGTATCATCATTCTGATATTGGTATAGGCAATCGTAGTTGCATACCTGTTATCATCCCTGTCTGTCAAAAGAACTGTGTAATCATTGCCGTACAAAGGAACGTAAGCCTTGCCATCAGTTACCTGATAGCGCATTTCCTTTGCACACTTGTCGTAAATAACGCAGACGCTGTTCACTCTTTTATCTGAGGTTTTTATCTCAGCTGTATTTATGACATACAAAACCTTAGGTGCATTGGCTGCATCAACCATCTGCTTTGTGAGTAAATTCTTGTAAAGATATCCAAGGTCCTTATTGATCCTGCCCCTGTCAAGCTGAGCCATGAGAAACTTCTCAATCTGTGGCAGATAAGTTTCATAGAGCTCAGGGTAATCCTGCCTTCTCTCATGGATATATCTGTAAAGAATAGCGTTTTTATCATATTCAAGGTCGCTCTGGTAAGAAAAGTACATGAGCACCATCTTGCTTATCTCACATGGAAGAGTTCCCTCATCAGTTACATAGATGGACATCATGTAATACTCATAGAGCCTTGTTATGCGAAGCTGTCTGTCGACGCCAAGGACATACCACTCAAAAGCTGTCTTTGAAGTCTTACCTCCCTTTATCAAAAGAGATACGATAGCTTCAAGGACAAGATCATTTTCTTTTACCTCATAGCAGGCCTTTAAAATCCTGTAGAGCCTGTCGCTGTAGCCTCGAACACGGGTTGAAAGATATACTATCTGATCGATCAGATTAAGGCTTATGATCTGTTTCTTGGCGCCGTACTCAAGAACATAGAGTTCAAAGTCCTCAAGTCTTGTCAGGATTGAAGGCGTTTCATTTAAAAGTCCCATGGCCTCGAGGTAAAGTATCGGACTCCTGCACCCAAGTGTAAACTGTTCTTCTATGCTCATCCACTTTCTGGGACTTGATGATGAATACTCATCAGCCACATACTGAATAAGCCATGCAATACGCCAGTTATCCGGATTGCGCCTGAAAATCCCCTCAAGTCTCTCAGCTACATCATTCAGATAACTCTCTTCCTTACTACATAGTGTAGAAAGATATAGGAAGTAGCTATAGAGTGTATCTCCGGGCGAATCAAGGGCCTCTTTCTCGGCTTTGTCAAGAATCCACTTGCCCTCATTAACTCTTCCTGCAGTAATATAATAATGAGCTGTATAGAGCCTGAACTCCAGGTCCTTATCATCGATTGCATTCATCTTGGCAATTATCTTGCCGGTATCTGAGACCCAGGCTCTGGCGGTTATCTTTTTACATCTGTAATTCTCATAGGCCCTGACAAGCTCGACCTTAAGCTGCTTTTTCTCCTGATAATCCGCTGTAGGATGCCTTCCTGTAAGCTCCACTGCCACTGTCACAGGAATCTCAGTCTTAATAAAGGCATTCCTGAAAATGATCCTGCCAAAGTTGTTACCCTCATGGAGCATTTCTGTCCTGAGCCTTATCTTTATATGGCAGGAACTGCCGCTAAAACTCTCATCACTTAAATCTGTTTTATCAAGGCTTATAAAATCCCCATCCACATCGGCATGAAGGTCAGTATAGCCCCATCCATTTCTGGTTATGAGGATTCCATAGTCATGAGTAGTTCCCGTAAAATCAATATGTATCTCTTCCTGATCAATAATAAATTCAACAGGCTTCTTTTTATTGATACTTATGAGAAACTCTTCAACGTTCTGCTCATTTACCCTGCCCACAGAAAGCCCTCTGTAAAGACTCTCGTACTGACTGTCATTTCCCTGAAATACACTTATAAAATCCTTGGAATAAAAGAGGTCAACTGCCTCCTTCCAATCAGTTTTAGCTAAATTTGCAAAATGGAAAAGATTTTTGATATCACCAAGGCTTGATGCTATATGATCATGCCTTACTGTGACTACAAACGGAAGAACATACTCTCCCTGATTGGATATGATCCTGAAATTCCCCTGGTGAACATCACCCTTGGAAAGGCCTCTTGAATCATACCTGTAAGAAACTTCATATGGTGAACCTGTAAACTCCGGAGTTATGACCTCCATCCTGAGATCTGTAGAGGAAATCCTGCCTGTGACAAACCTGTTCTCAGGTCCGAATATAGTAAAAGAGCCTTCGACTTCTTCATCCGGTCCCAAAGAAATCTCAACTCTGGGCACAGAAAAATCCAGGCTCTTATCATCATATTCAAACTGCCCCTTAAGGAGTCTCTCCACTATCTCTCTCACAAGCTCACCCCAAAAACATTCTTACTACCTAGTATATCACACAAAGGCTGTTTTTAGTACTCATGGAGTGACAGTGAAACTAACTTTACTCCGTTCTAAGGGCTTCAATTGGATCAAGGTTAGCTGCGCGCTTTGCAGGATATATTCCAAAGAAAAGGCCTATAGCCGTAGAAATAGCTACTACAAGCAGCACCAACAGCGGATTAACTGAGAATGCAAATCCTATTACATTGCAGATCAGATACGCCAGGGAAAGCCCAAGGATGATTCCTATTATTCCACCCGTAAATGTAAGTATTGATGCCTCCGCCAAAAACTGTGTAAGTATTGATGATGTGCGGGCTCCGAGAGACTTTCTGATACCTATCTCTCTTGTCCTTTCTGTAACAGAAACAGTCATGATATTCATAACGCCAATACCTCCAACCAAAAGAGATATGGCAGCAATTATGGCAACAACAGAGGTGATGATCGTAAGAATAGTATCTGTAGTCTGATCAAATCCATAACCGGAAGACACCTTTACAGCACCTTCGCCTCTAAGTCCCATGACATTTTCAACAACTGACCTTGCCTGAGACAAAACAGCATTTTTGTACTCACTGTCAAGATAAATTGTAAAGCTCTCCAGAGTATCCAGATTCAGACTGTATAAGCCAGCAGCTGCAGTATATGGCACATCTCCCATATACATAGGTTCCTCCAAATAACTGGCATATGCTGTATCCATTGAAGTATCTTCTCGTATGCCAATTACCAAAAACTCTCCGGTAAGATCATAAGCTGTGATAGTAACAGTCTCTCCTACTGCTTCTTCATATCCAAATAGCTTTTTTGCAGCTATCTGGCTAAGTACACAGACTTTTTTACCATCTTCTACATCTGAAGCATTGAAGTAACGACCGTGAACCATTTTCACGCCTGCGCCATATTCCATTGCCTGGCTTCCACAGCTTAAGCTCATATCATAAGACTGTCCACGCACCATAGTTTCTCCCCAAATAGTAATGCTTGGAGATACTCCGTATATATTCTCAAGTCCCTCTTCTATCCTGTCCAGATCATCCTTAGTAAAAAGCTTATCGGTTTTTGTATTATCCAATGAAACTGATATAGTTGTGGCACCAATGGAATCCATTTCACTGTTCACCGTAGCCTTCATGCCATCGCCGATGATCAGAACGGTCAGAACCGCAGCGATTCCTATTATGATTCCAAGCATTGTAAGAAAAGATCTTCCTTTATTGCTCCTTATGCTTGAAAGCGCACTTTTTATATATTCTCCAAAAGTTCCCATTTTTTATTCCTTATAATCTCAGCGCATCGATCGGCTTCATTTTTGCAGCTTTTCTTGCCGGGTACAGTCCAAAAAACAGTCCCACTAAAATAGAGAAAAATGCTGCTCCAAGTACTGATGAAGGTGTAATGATAACGCTAAATCCTAGAGCAGTACAGATAATATGCGCAAGAACTATTCCCAAAACAATCCCAACTAGTCCACCAAGGAATGTAAGGATGGATGCCTCAAACAAAAACTGCGACATGATAGCTGCAGTTTTCGCACCAATTGATTTTCTTATGCCGATTTCTCTTGTTCTTTCTGTTACTGAAACAAGCATAATGTTCATTACGCCTATTCCACCTACCACCAGGGAAATAACTGAAACCAGTAAAAGAAATGAAGATGCATAGCCCAGGATCTGATCAAGCTGCTTTGAGAAATCAGCCATACTATATCCTGATATGGCATTAGTTCCCCTAAGACCATGAGTATTCATAAGGATATTTTTGGCCTCTGTAACTCTGTCATTTAGTATTCCCTGATCAGCAAAAAGAACCAGACTATAAAGCTTATCTGCTTCATAATCAAAATCTGCGCAGAAAGCCGTATATGGAGCTTCTATCTGGGCGTAGTAGTCCTGCCCCTCCATAAGAAAAGTATACATTTCATTCATGTGATCACGAAGTCCTACAACAGTATAGGTTGCAGTCTTCCCCCACATGGTTATCTCTATTTCATTGCCAATACACTCATCTGTTCCAAAGAGTTTTATAGCATCATCTATGAGCATGACACACACTCTTTGTCCGCCTTCAACCTGCTGCCTTGTAAAATAAGATCCCTTTACGATCCCATTTCCAAGAGCATATTCAAAAGCTTCTGTTCCGGCACTTACATTTGCTTCAAAAGTACCTCTTTTCGCCTTCACCTTTCCATATCCGGAAAACTCAGGAGATACGCCCTTTATATCAGGAAGCTCATCCTCAATCAGTCTCATATCTTCTCTGGTAAAAAATTCAGAGGTTTTCTTTGTATTGATACTGATTATTCCATAATTGCCGGTTATTCCGTTAAGCTGACTTTGTACAAACTCAGTCATGCCATTTCCCAGAGCAACAACAGCAATTACTGCCGCTATACCTATGACAATTCCAAGCATCGTCATAAGAGTGCGATAGCCATTACCAATTATCTGCTTGATCGCACTTTTAAAGTATTCACCAAACTGTCCCATTATCTTTTATCCAAATATCACTGTTGAAACACGCTTATCACATGTTATTAACAGCTACTGCCATACCTTCCGTGAGCATTGATACATCTGATGAGATAACTTCATCTCCTTCAGACAATCCTTCAATCACCTGTGCCTCTGTGCTGGTTGAAATACCAACTGTTACATTTTTTCTTGTTACTACGCCATTTTCAACAACATATACATAGTCGCCTTCTGCATCTGTCTGAATATATTCGTATGGAAGAACGATAGTGTTGTCAGCCTTTTCAGCATGGATCTTATTTGTTGCTTCAACACCGAGGATTATGTCATTGTCAGGGTTAGTAACCTTTATGATCGTCTCGACTACTGCTACGCCATTGCTATTCTTTGTGGCATTACCTGATATCTTGGTAACTTCGCCATCATAAGCCTTTCCATTGATTGAGATATCAACCTTCTGGCCAACTGCAATCTTAGGAAGATCACTCTTTGAAACAGAAAGAGCGACCTGAACATCTTCAAGATTTGCCATTGTTACCATCTTAGCTCCTGCAGTAACTGTTGCGCCCTCTACTACAGCAACTTCTGTAACTACGCCGTTAAAATCTGCCTTTACGCCTTCTTTTGCAGCTTCGAGCTTATCAATTGTATCCTGCTGAGTCATCTGAGTAGATTCATACTGGGCTTTGGATGAAGTAACGCTCCCACCGCTAACTTTTGCCTTCTGTGCAGCTGAAAGATAAGTGCTTTCATCATTAAGCTTGATAATCTGATCGTTCCAAGCAATTATCTGGGGGTCTCTTGTAAGAGCTGCTGTAGCATCCATTTTTGCTTCCTGTGTCTGAAGATACATTTCATTTCCATCACCATCTTTTCTAGAGTATTGATCATACCCTTCAGCACTATCTGTTACTCTGTTTTGATTATAATCCATCAAAACCTTATTTAATTCATCAATTGTTTGGTTAATTCTATTCTTTTTCTCATCAATCTGTTTCTGTATCGCTTCTTTTTCAAGAGTAATCTGATCTAGTCTGTCATTGATCTGAGCCAAGGTCATGTTCTTGGCATAATCACCTGAAATTGTAGAAAGGGAAGAGCCCGCCGCTGTAGAACTATAACTGCCCTTTGCCTGAGTGATTGCAAGCTGGGCTGTCTTTTCAGCAAGGTCAAGCGCCTCTGTGTCATATGTGTACAAAACATCGCCGCTTGACACCTTGTCGCCAACCTTGATATCAAGAGTTTCGATAGGGGCTGCTACTTCTGAAAAGTAAGTCTTGGTCTCAGCACTCTGGACTGTTCCTGAAATAGAAAGAACATTCTCTATGTTTCCAAGTACAACAGGTGAAGTCTCAACCATTGTCACCTGATTCTGTCCAACAAGGAACTGTCTTCCTATGGCGCCAAGTATCAAAACAGCTGCCACGCCGCCAACAACATATCTCTTCTTTAATTTGAATTTCTTTTTACCTGTAACCTCTTCAGGAGGTGTAGCCTCCTCGTAATCATCGTAAACCTCTGCTGCAGTATTTCCTGTTGTTTCCTTGATCACCGCAGCTTCAGCTGTTTCTTCTTTAACAGCCTCATTTGTAATAACTTCTTTATTTTCTTCAAGATTTTTGTCTTTCTTGTTCTCTGACATTTTGCTCCTCCATACTTTTCAACACTGGGTTTTATTTAAACAGATCAATCATCCTTATAATTCTTATTGATCACATCACTCTTTATCTGACCATCTGAGATTGTGATGATTCTCTTTGCCTGCTCTGCTATTCCGGGGTCATGAGTGATTATTATAACGGTTCTTCCTTCTTTATAGAGTCTCTTGATAATAGTGATTATCTCTTTTGTTGAAGCTGTATCCAGGTTACCTGTGGGCTCATCTGCCAAAAGAATTGGCGGTGCCTGTGCAATAGCTCTGGCTATCGCAACTCTCTGTTGCTGACCACCTGACATTTCATTTGGCTTATGAGTCTTTCTTTTTTCAAGGCCGACGCTGTTTAAAGCAGCATTTGCAAGCCTGTCTCTTTCTCTTTTGCCAACTCCGCGATAGATAAGTGGAAGCTCCACATTTTCCAAAGCTGTAAGAGATGGTATCAGGTTAAATCCCTGAAATATGAAACCAATTTCCCTGTTACGCACGTCAGACTGCTCATCATCTGTCATATGAGAAACGTCCTGACCATGCAGAAAGTATTTTCCACTGGTTGGCGTATCCAAACACCCAAGCATATTCATAAGGGTAGATTTTCCGGAACCGGACTGACCTATTATGGCGACAAACTCGCCCTCTCCGATTGTAAGGCTCACGTGATTTAGAGCTCTTACCTCATTTTCTCCAGGATTATAAATCTTACTTACATCCTTGATCTCAACTAGTTTTTTCATAACATCCCTCAACGTAATAAGCTTTCTTACGCATTTTTTACACAATTTAATCCCACGTCACTCTTTATCATGCGCTAATTGCCAAGTAAAATCAAGCTTTAACAATTTAAATTATAAAAATTTAATAAACTGAGCACAATTTCGAAACACTTTTTGAAATATATCACACAACATAAAAACAAGCCTGATTGCACTTAATCGGGCTTGTTTTACACTTTATTTGTTGTTATTGTAAATCTTTTTCCAGTACTTTTCTGCTCTCTCCATCTTCCCTACTATCTTTTCCTGAATAAATGATGGTCCCTGTGTAAACAGAACATCAATTCCTTCAACTGCACCAATTCCGAGAGTATCATGCGCAAATGGTTTGTAATCATCACCTTCATGCCAGAACTTCATTTTTGAAGCCAGGTCATTACTTGGAGCCTCATCATACCTTTTTGCCAGCTCATAGGCCTTATCTATATACTCTTCCATCTGGTCATATTCTTTTACACATGATAAGAACATTGCTTTTAAGATTAAAAGAATTGACTTAAGCTTAGCAAAATACCCGGAACCGCTGTCACTTGTCATATCCATGATTCCAATGCACCAATCCATAAGGCTTATAGCTTCATGATAATTTTTCCTCTTATCTGTACACGCAAGCGCGATTGCCATACTTGTGGAAAGCTCATAACTTCTTAGAAAAATTGATAACAGTACTCGCGAGTACCTGCTAAGAGCCTCATCAAGCTTACCTGAATTCATAAGAGCTTTTGCTATATCAAAATCAGCTATTCCCATATAGTTGATCTTTTTAAAGTCTTCCAAAGCTCCCTCAGGGTCATCTACCCCTTTCAGCCTTGCAATAGTCATCCTTATAGAGAACTCACTGATGTCAGGATCATCATTTTGTGATATGAAATTCAGAGCCTTTTCATAATACTCAATGGCCTTCTGTCTGTACTCCTCATTTTTTTCATGACTGACAGTATATAATACAGAATACATTTCAGCGCACTGATGTATTATCTTAAAGCTTCTCGGATATCTGATAAGTGCCTTATCAGCTTCGAATCTCGCCTCATCAAACTCATGTCTGTTAGTGAGCTTTTTTATCTTCTCTGCTATATCAACAATGCTCTTAGATGACAGATCGTAACCAAGAAGAACATCCATGGAGATATTAAAAAAATCAGCAAGCTCCATCATAGTCATGATGTCAGGAACCGTACTCCCACTCTCCCACTTGGATACAGCTCCGACAGTAACATTAAATGCCTCTGCCAGCTCCTCCTGAGTAAGATTCATTTCTTTGCGATATTTTTTGATATTCTCATTTAAACTAAGACGCATCGTTGCTCCTCTGATTATGCTGATTAGTCGGCTACCTTCATTATCTAAGCCTCCTCTTGTCTGTTGGCTTTATTATATAGAGATTCTGATATCACTATAATACCGCAGTTGTATGTGTTAAGAAAGATAAACTTTCCTGACAGGAAAGTTTATCTTGGCGAGCCGTACTCCGCAAATATTTTTTATCCCGGTTAATCGATTTTGCTATATTTAATTGTTGACAACTCGTGATTTCTATGAGATTATTGTTAGCACTTGCTAACGCTGCGTTAGCAGCAGCTAATTATAATAACACTAGAGGAGTAAAATTATGAAGAACAAACTTATTTCAGCTTTATTCGCAGGCCTCCTTGGCCTTAGCGTTGTGGCTTGTGGAACAACATCCGAAACCGCCACAGTAGATACTGTAGCAACTGACAGTTCAGAAGCAGCAACTGTTTCCGGATCAGAATCAACAGAAGGATCTTCTTCAGTATCTGAAGACAGCGCTTCTAATAGCGATGCAACTTTCCCACTCACGATCACTCATGGACTTGGTGAGACCGTTATCGAGGAAAAGCCTGAAAACGTTGTAGCAATTGCATGGGGAAATCCTGATGTTCCTCTCGCCCTTGGAATTGTTCCTGTTGGAATTTCAGAAGCAAATTTCGGACCAAGGGATGAAAACGGCCTTCTTGCATGGACAGCAAAAGCATTTGAAGATCTCGGTGCTACTCCTAATGTATTTGATGATACAGACGGATGGGACTACGAAGCTATCTCAGACTGCCAGCCTGATGTAATCCTTGCAGCTTACTCAGGACTTAGTCAGGAAGAATATGACAGACTCAGCGAAATTGCTCCTGTTGTTGCATATCCTACAATCGCATGGACAACTACTTGGCAGGAAGAGACCATAAATAATGCTTCAGCCCTTGGCCTTGAAGCTGAAGGAAGAGCCCTTGTTGCTGATGTTGAACAGCTTATTTCCGACAAGCTTTCACAGTACCCTGACCTCAATGGAAAAAGAGTTGCATTTTTCTGGCTCTCAGAAGATGACCTCGGAACCTTCTATATTTATACAAACAACGATCCACGAGCAGCATTTCTTGGAGATCTTGGATTTGTAACTCCAGAGAGCGTAACTGGACTTATTGATGATCCAAATGCTTTTTCAATAACAGTAAGTGCTGAAAATGCTGATGTTCTTAGCGACGTTGATATCATCATCACATATGGAACAGAATCTTTAGTTACAGCTATGCAAAACGATGGAAGATTTTCAAATATTCCTGCTGTAAACAACGGCGCATTTGTTTTACTTGACTCAAATGACGCCCTTGCAGCAGCAAGCACACCAACAGTTCTTTCTATCCCTTATGCAATTGATGACTATCTGGAAGTGTTAAATGAAGCAGCAAAAAAGATACAGTAATACAAAACTAATCATAGGAACAATTATACTTATCGTTCTGGTTATTGCCGGTGCTATCCTTTCTATAGTGTACGGCAGTAAGTATGTACCCGTAGCTGATATCGTCAGCTTTTTTACCGGAAAAGACACGGATAAGTTCATTGCAGCTGTAATTGCTGCCAGAGTTCCAAGGACAGTCTTCGGCCTCATAGCCGGAGGCTGCCTTGGCGTTTCCGGCGCAATGATGCAGTCTATCACAAGAAACCCTATTGCAGATCCAAGCATTCTTGGTGTAAACACAGGTGCTTCTCTCATGGTAGTTATTGGCATTGCATACCTTAACATTTCATCCGGAATCGGACTTATAGGGCTCTCTTTCATCGGGGCTATGGCCACTGCATTTTTTGTCTACGGAATTGCAAGCGTAGGCTATGGCGGGGCAACTTCTTTAAAGCTGGCCCTTGCTGGAACAGCCGTGTCAACTGCCCTTGGGGCCATTGTTAATACCATCATGCTCCCTGACTCACAGGTCATGAAGGAATTTCGCTTTTGGCAGGTCGGAAGCATAAGCGGCGGGAGCTGGGAAGATGTAAAGCTGCTCCTTCCCTTCTTTTTGGCAGGGCTCATCCTCTCTCTTATTTGCTCCTCTCCCCTTAATGCACTGTCACTTGGCGATGAAATGGCTATCTCTTTAGGAGTAAAGGTCGGACAGATAAGGATAATATCCGCATTTGCAGGAGTACTTCTCTGTGCATCTGTAACTGCCCTGGCAGGTCCAATTGGATTTGTGGGTCTTATGCTCCCGCATGTTATAAGGCAGCTTTTTGACAATGACATGAGAATCATCGTTCCGCTATCTGCAATAGGCGGAGCAGCTCTTTTGACAATTTCAGATGTTTTAGGAAGGGTTCTTGGAAGCCCGGGAGAACTTGAGGTTGGAATCATCACAGCCATCCTTGGCGCCCCGGTATTTGTATCAATTGTATGGATGACAAAGGCCAAAAATATATGATGACCAAACTAGAAACAGATTTAAAAAAAATATATTCAAAGCAGCGAAAAAGAAATATGGCATGTGCTCTATTTTTCATTATTATCATTGCTATTCTCGCAGTCCTCATGATGACAATAGGAAATACAAATTATTCACTAAGCGAAGTTATCAAGGTACTTCTAAGCGATGAGACAAAAGGGGCTGCCTACACCATAAAAAGTCTAAGGCTTCCAAAGCTTATTGTTGGAGGGCTTGCCGGTTTTTCTTTTGGACTTGCAGGCTACACTTTTCAAAACCTTTTAAGGAATCCTCTAGCTTCTCCTGACATAATCGGAGTTACCGCAGGTTCCTCTGCCGCTGCAGTTTTCTGCATCCTGATACTTGGTATCAGCGGAGCTGTTGCTTCAATCTTCTCAGTAGTAGCAGGTCTTTTAGTTACAGGACTTATTCTTTTACTCTCTGGTAAAGGAAATGCCTTCAGCAGCAGAATGATCCTCATAGGAATCGGTTTTCAGGCAGTTTTGAATGCCCTTATTTCCTGGATGCTGCTTGTTGGTTCTGAATACGATGTAGGAACAGCGCTAAGATGGCTTCGTGGAAGCCTCAATCCCGTTCAGATGTCTGATGTTCCGGCTATAACCATAATGACTGTTCTTGCAGGTGGAGCTCTCCTATTCTGCAATAAAGAGCTCAGGATCATGCAACTTGGAGACGAATATGCTACTACTCTTGGTGCATCGATAAATATTATCAGGATATGCTGCCTTATCTGCGCTTTGCTCCTGTCCTCAGTAGCAACTGCCGCAACAGGTCCTATTGCTTCAGTAGCTTTTTTATCAGGCCCTATAGCAACAAAGCTAACAAGAAACGGATCCATTGCAATGCTTACTTCCGGACTTGTTGGAGTGATACTTGTTTACGCTTCTGAGCTCATAGGAAAAAATCTTTTTGAAACAAGCTACCCTGTTGGAGTCGTAACAGGACTTTTAGGAGCTCCATACCTGCTACTGCTTTTACTTAATATCAATAAAAAAGGAGAAAAGATCTGATGAGTAAGATCGCACAGAGTCACACTTTCACTGCAAATGGGATATATGCAGGCTATGACAATAAACTAATTATAGAAGATATGAATCTGAGCATTCCCGCAGGAAAGTTCAGCGTTTTGATCGGTCCAAACGGATGCGGCAAATCCACGCTGCTTAAGAGTTTTGCAAGGCTTCTGTCTCCTTCAAAGGGAAATATCCTTCTTGATGGAAACCCAATTTGCGAACTCCCCACAAAACAGCTTGCCAAAAAAGTTGGTCTTCTACCACAGTCACCTATCGTTCCTGCAGGAATAACTGTAGCTGACCTTGTTGCGAGAGGAAGATTTCCCTATCAGAATCTTTTTGGCCAGCTTACCAAGGCTGACTATGAAGCCATATCCTCAGCAATGTGTGCAATGGGAATAACAGAACTTGCAGATAAACAGGTAGATTCTCTTTCAGGTGGTCAAAGACAACGTGTATGGATCGCACTTACCCTTGCCCAGGACACAGATATATTGCTGCTTGACGAGCCTACCACATATCTTGACATTGCATATCAGGTAGAAATTCTTGACTGCCTTGCCAAACTCAATGAAATAAAGAAAGTAACAATTGTCGCTATCTTACATGATATAAATCTCTCAATCAGATATGCTGACCACATATTTGCCATGAAAAAAGGAAAACTTGTAGCAAGCGGTAACCCCAAAGATATCATAACCCCTGAACTCATGCAGGAAATATACGGAATGGACAGTTCCATTATCATTGATCCTGAGACCGGAGACCCTTACGTGATCCCAAGGAGTAAAGCAAGCTAAGG
>NZ_SVFW01000035.1:28276-43037 GCF_015056685.1 Butyrivibrio sp.
GGAATGGACAGTTCCATTATCATTGATCCTGAGACCGGAGACCCTTACGTGATCCCAAGGAGTAAAGCAAGCTAAGGTTATCTCCAAGTTATTTAAGTTGTAGAGATTAGGGAGAGAAGACAGAGGGACGGTTCTTTTGACTTATTGTAAGCAATAAGTCAAAAGAACCGTCCCTCTGTCTTCTCTCCCTAATCTACAACGTAAAACCTCATTATTAGCTACAAAAAAAATAATCAACTTTTCACAGCTTATCATTTTATTTTGATGCCATTCGTTTGCCACACTTTTTGCATTTTAGAACAGTTTTTTTCAAGACCTTAACATCGGTCTTCACAAACTCATGATCTCCGCCTTTGGGGCAGTTTCCCTTGCGCTTAGCACCGCCAATTACATCCTCAAGATACTCATCTGTTATTTCCATTCTTACATTTTTATTCTCAGCCATTTTCCTACCCTCCATACTCATACGAAGTATTCTCTTTCTCAACCTGGCACAAACCAATAATAGCGATAGACAATAAAACTAAGTATCATTAGTTATCCATTTATACGAATCAAAATGAATTTTGTCAATTCTGGTCAAGGACGATATTTTTTCAAAAGCTGTTTCATAAAAAGTGGCTGAAGTATAAAAATAAGAATGTATCCAACTATAAAGCAAATGACAAGAGAATGAAGAAACATTGGAAGAAATGAAAGCTGCGCCATCCCGCCGCTTTGTTTCATGGCCATAGTATATGCAAGTAGTACCATTACAAAAGTCATAAGTGGCGTATAAATAAGATTTGAAATAAGACTGCTTAACAGGCGCTCTTTTATGGTTTCCTGATTAAATCCTGCCTTGCGGCAAGCATCACCGGTTATTTTACCTACAGGGACCACAAAGCCAATGATAATACTAATGATCGCACTGACAACGAAACTTAAAAGAAATCCAACAGGCGTAAAATGCCCTGAACTTAGCGTCCCGGTAAGGGCCAGACAAAAGCTCATAAGAATTCCCATTCTGATTCCCATTCCTCTGCCAATCTTTTTCATCTGCTCATTCATAGGCGTCTCCTTCTTCACATAAAACACAGTTGCAACTATCTGATTATTATTTATATTTTATCATAATCGCGTCTACTATTAAATCTGCAATTACGTGTTGAAATATCCGGGCTATCCCTCATGAACTCTTCTCAAGTACATAGTCTGAATAGCTCATGCCGGTATATTTTTTAAAACACCTGCTAAAATAGTTAGGATCAGGAATTCCCACTTCTCCTGCCGTTCTATACATCTTATAGCCAAGCTCTGCATAGCGAAGAGCCTTTTTCATTCGAAGGTCCGTGAGATATTTGGCAAAATTTTTCCCGGTGTCAGCCTTAAACTTACGAGACAGGTAGCTTGCACTAAAGCCAAAGTTCTGAGCGATGAAAGTAAGATTAAGCTTGGGATCCGTGAAGTTCTCCATAACATACTTTTCTATAAGCTCAGTGGAATTGATCTCTCCCGAAAGTCCATCATCATCAAAAGACTCATCAAAATCATCGCTTTCAGCATCTCTTTCAAAGCCGTTCTTATGCCCCAGATTATGCCTTGATGCATCAAGCTTTTCTTTTGCCCTTTCAAGAACCTTTGTAACCTCCGCTCTGACCATAGGTTTAAGCATATAGTCAAACACAGGAAGACTCACACATTTTCTGGCATACTCAAACTGATCAAATGCCGTCATTATTATAATGATAAGATTCGGATATCTTGCAGTAGCGATCTGAGTGAACTCTATTCCATCCATAAAAGGCATGGCGATATCGACAAATGCTATATCCGGCCTTATCTCATCAATTACATTTATGGCTTCAATGCCACTTGCTGCCTCTCCAACAACCTCCATTCCAAGGCTCTCGTAATCAATCGCTGCCTTCATAAGTTTTCTAGCCGATTCTTCATCGTCAATTACCATAACTCTGTACACATTCCCCATAATAACCTCTCCCTGAAACATCAAACCCCTATATTGTCAAAAAACTAATGTCCAATCCCCTGAAAAAAAGGTCAGCTCGTGGCCGGAATTACAAATTCAATTTCAGTATATTCCCCAATTTCACTCTTTATACTGACAACATCCTCTTTTCCGGTATAATACCTTATTCGCTCTATAGTCCCCCAAAGACCAAAGCTCTCGGTATCAAGGTCATTTTTATCCTTCCTCTCAAGAGAAAGGATCTGATCTATTTTTTCCTGGCTCATACCTATTCCGGTATCATGTACGATAATGTGCAGATTTCCATCCTGAAGTCTGCTGCTTATCTTTATTTTACCTCTTTCGCCCTTCAAACGTATACCATGATATATACTGTTTTCCACAAGGGGCTGCAAAATAAGCTTTGGAACCACAACTTCCTGAGTATTTTCAGCTATGTCATACTCATCATCCAATATGTCGCCATATCTTAGCTTTTGAAGAGAAAGATAATCCTTAACGATCCATACTTCCCTTGAAAGTGGGATTGCCCTGTCGCCCTTACTCAAAAAGTTCCTGTAAAAGCTGCCAAGAGTTTCAAGGGCGTCATGGACATTTCCAGCTCCTGCGTCCATAGCCATAAAGCCAATGGTCTCGATTGAATTATAAAGAAAATGTGGCTTTATCTGCTCCTGCAAAACTCGCATCTCTGCCCTCTGAAGAGTCTTTTCTTTTTCCATGAGCTTATCAATAAGGTCATTAACATGATCGATCATGCCGTTGTAGTCGCCCTGAAGCATATCAAGCTCACTGTAAGGCACTTCTACATTTATTTTCTTAAGCTCTCCCGACTGCCTGTTTGTCTCCATGGAATTGGACAATTCAAAGATTGGATCTGTTATAGTCTTTCTGATAAATGTCCCGACGAAAAATGCAAGAATAATGAACACTATCATCAAGAACAACAGAATATACAGCATTCTAAAGGGAATTCCCTCTGTACCGTAGGGTGAAACCCTCAGAATGACTATAGGAAGGCCATTCACAAGGCATCCCGACAAGAGTTCTCTTTCACCGTCTATAAAAACGTCCTCATGCCTTATAGACGTACTTACGAATTTATTATCAAAAAAGTTCACATAGCTTTTATTTCCTGCAAGAAAAGTCCCATCACTTCCCATGATGCAGATGTTGTCATAACTAAGGCTTGCCAGCATTCTCTCAAATACCAGAGAGGAAATATTCATCATCAGAATTCCGGTTCTTTTCTGAGTGTCAATGTCATATATTGCTCTTCCAATGGTGACAACAGGGCGTCCGTCCTGCTTGGTCGCTATACCGTTACTGTTAAGGGAAACCACTACTCTGCCAAGACCTTCATATATATCACCTTTCCATTCTTCACTGTTCATAAGTCCATAGTCATAATGATAGGTAAACCGGTTAGTTGCCAGCATGATCAGGTCTTCTCTGAAGATCATGACACTATCCACGCCCTCTGTTACGTTCAGAATGTCCATAACTCCATATCTTGCGTCGTTTATCATACTGATATCTACAGAGAGCATTTTTGCCCTTAAAAAAGTCAGAACCCTGTCATCTATCATTATAAGTCTCGAAAGAGATGTATATTTCTGAATATCGGAACTAATGTTACTTGAAAGTGTCTTAAGAACATTTTCAGAATCTCTGGTGGCGTAGTCTTTTTGCTCCTGCTTTGTGATTACATATGTTGAAAACACAAATACGATGGCAGCAACAAGAACTATCCCAAAGATCAGCCTTTTAAGGCTAAAAGAAAGTGTATTTTGCTTTATGTTTTTACTTATTATGCTTAATTTCATTCCCCAATATCCCCAAATACCTCTAAAACTAACACCCATATTCATTATAACCGATTTCTCCCTGAAAGTATCTGCGCTTGTTAAGCAAAAACCAAGGAAGTATAATGATTTGACGACGCATTTTTTTCGGGAGGACTTATTTTTGAAAAAGTGGAGTTTTTCATCAGAACATCTGATACCCCTTAGCTTTTTGGGAGCCATACTAATTGGAGCAATTCTTTTGTTCCTTCCTATATCAACGGCGCCAGGAAACACCACAGATTTCCTTACAGCTCTTTTTACAGCAACCACATCTGTATGTGTTACCGGACTTGTTGTAGTAGATACCTACAGCCACTGGAGCGTTTTTGGACAGGTTATTATCCTTATCCTCGCCCAGATCGGTGGCCTTGGTATCATCACTGTTGCATCTTTGTTCATGCTGGTCACAAGAAAAAAATTCTCAATGGGTCAAAGGATCGTTCTTACAGATGCCCTTAACCTGAATGAACGCTCAGGAGTTTTAAGAATACTTGTCCGCATTATGCGAGGGACCATTATTGTTGAACTGCTTGGAGCAATTCTTTATTCCTTCAGTTTCGTACCTCTCCTTGGATTCCCAAAAGGTCTATGGGCAGCTATCTTTAATTCTGTTTCTGCCTTTTGTAACGCAGGTATGGACATTGTCGGACCTACAAGTATGGGTGTTTTCAATTCCAACTCGCTTGTCCTTTTCACAACAATGGCACTTATCGTTTTAGGAGGCCTTGGCTATGTAGTCTGGTTTGACCTTTCTTCAGGCATAGTGAATGGAGTCAAAAACAGATACTCTCCAAAGCTTATATGGAAAAGACTGTCCGAACACACAAAACTTGTTCTTTCCCTGACATTTATCCTCATTGTCCTTGGAGCAGTATCTATTTTGGCATTTGAGTATAACAATCCCGAAACCTTAGGAAACATGCCGCTTTCTCAAAAGATCATGAACAGTTTTTTTGAATCAATAACTCTAAGAACAGCCGGATTTGCCAGTTTTTCACAAAAATCCATGACTGACCTGTCCTGTATTATGGCTTATATTCTTATGTTTATAGGTGGCTCACCTGTAGGTACAGCCGGCGGAGTCAAGACTGTAACTTTCTTTTTGGCGGTTCTAAATGTTGTTAATTACATAAAAAACGATGATAAAGATCTTGTGTTTAATAGAAAAGTTTCCTATGAACTTATGCGAAAAGCCACTGTTATCGTAGCTGTCAGTTCCTTTACAGTTGTGCTGTTCACCCTCTTACTAATGTCAACAGATACGTCACTTGGAGTCACAGATGCTCTTTTTGAGATAGTCAGCGCATCTGCAACAGTTGGTCTTTCCAGAAATGTTACAACGACTTTAAATGTAGCAGGCCGAATCATCGTAATTATAGCCATGTACCTTGGAAGGATCGGCCCCATTTCCATGGCAATCTTTTTTGCAAAAAGAAAAACCAGAAATAATTCAGTTCAATACATCGAAGGCAATTTCTACGTAGGATAAAGGAGAATGACAATGAAAAAATCAGTTGCAGTTTTAGGATTAGGAAGATACGGAATCAGCCTTGCCAAAAGTCTTTATGAAATGGGAGCTGACGTCCTTGTTGCTGACAAAAATGAAGACCTTATAAAAGAAATGGCAGACTTTTGCACTGTTGGCATATGTGCTGACCTGGAGAATGAAGAAGAAATAAAGTCACTTGATATAAAAAACATGGACATTGTTGTCTGCGCCATGGGACGAAATCTGTCAGCCAGCATCATGTCAGTTGCAGTTGCCAAGGAACTCGGTGTTCCGCTTGTTGTAGCAAAAAGTTCCTCAGAAAGGATGTCTTCCATACTCAAAAAAGTCGGAGCAGATAAGATCATCATTCCTGAGGACTTCGGAGGTTTGCAATCTGCAAGAATCCTTATTTCAGATACTTTCATTGACTATTTCCAGCTGGATGAAAATCTCTCAATGGTTGAAATAAGACCAAGAGACAGCTGGATTGGAAAGAGCCTTTTGGAGCTTGATCTCAGAAAGAAATACAAGCTCAACGTTGTCGCTGTAAAAAACAGCCAGACAAAATGGGGCTTTATTGATCCTCAGAGAAAACTTACTTCTGATACCACTCTCCTTGTAGTCATTGAAACAAATGAACTAAATAAAATAAATAAGGGCTGATCCTTATTTCTTTTACCCCTTAACGGCGCCAGCTATAAAGCTGGCCTGTATCTTGCCGCTAAGGAATATATAGAATATAAGGGTTGGAAACGTCGCTATTACAAGGGCTGCACCGATTGGCCCCCACTCTGTGGTATGCTGTCCGGAAAGTGCCTTTATACCTACAGGAAGCGTCCTGTGAGCTGAATCTGAGATAAATACGTTTGCAAACATGAACTCATTCCAGCACTGTAGGTATGAATAAACTCCGACAGTTGATACCGCAGGTTTCATAAGCGGAAGTATGATCTTAAAAAATGTTCCAAAAAGTCCGCATCCATCTATCCTTGCTGCCTCATCAAGGGCTGTCGGTATTTCAGCCATAAAGCCGGAGCAGATAAGGATTGCCATTGACAGAGCAAACGCTGAATAAGGAACGATCAGTGTCGAATACTTATTGAGCCAGTGAAGCTTTGACAAGACTACATAAACAGGCACGATTGATGCCTGGATCGGGATTGTCAGTCCCAGCATAAAAAATGCATTTGCAAGTCCGCTAAATTTCCATCTGATTCTGGTTATCGCATAGCAGGCCATCATGGCTGCCATCATTGAAATCCCTATTGCAAGAGTTGTCACAAGAAGGCTGTTAAAAAAGTACAGTCCCATATTTCCTGTGTTCATGGCTGTTACAAAGTTTGACCAGAGCCAGTTCTTTGGAAGGCCTATGATATTGCTTCCGAATATCTCATCATTTGACTTAAGCGAAAAAGTGAACATGAAATAAATCGGAAAGATATTGATCAGGGCCCAAATGATCAGAAATATATTTGTTATAACCTTAAGATAAGGTTTTTCTTCCTTAAGTGTGTAACTTTCCATCTTTAATCATCCTTTTCTTTAAATGCTGCTGTTATGAGAAGTGCAAAGGCAAAGCACAGTATTATTAGCATTACAGATATCGTGCTGCCCATTCCATATCTGTTTCTAAGGAACAGCATGTTCTCAAGAAGTGTGCTTGGAACCTCTGTCGACTGGAAGGGGCCGCCTTCAGTCAGGATCCTTACAAGGTCATAAGTCTTGAGTGAACCTGTGACAGCAAAGATAACGCTTACTCTTATGATTGGCTTGATTATCGGTATGACAACGTATCTGTCAACCTGCCATTTGGTTGCGCCATCAAGCATCGCTGCTTCTCTAAGATCTATGGATACTCCTTTTACTCCGGCGTACATAAGTAGCATATGATAGCCGATGTACTGCCACACCGTTGGAACAATGATACTTCCAAGAGCAGTTTTTACATCGCCAACCCACACGTGCTTTAGATTTCCCATGTTTATTGCATCAAGAAATCTGTTTAAAAGGCCGTAATCCGGATTGTAGATCTTAAGCCATAACTGACCTATTACAACTGTAGAGATCAGCACCGGCATAAAGAAAATTGACAGGAAAGTTCTTTCTCTTCTCGCTCCTCTTCCAAGCAAAAGCGCCAGTAAAAGCGCAAAGGGCAGCTGAACAAAGACAGAGAAAAATGCCAGAATCAATGAATTTTTCAAAGATGTCATAAATTTGATAGAACCGTTTGTAAACAGTTCAATGTAATTATTCAATCCAATGAATGTGCCTTCAGAAAAGCCATTCCAGTCATATAAGCTCCTGTATACAGATACAGCAATAGGAGCTATCAGAATACTTATAAAAAGAAGTAGACCCGGAAGTAAAAATACAAAGATTGCAAAAGCTTTTTTTAGTTCTTTATTTCTTCTCTCCCTCTCTACGTTTTTTTCTTTTTCCATACAAAAAATCCTTCCCCTATATCCCTTTTAAAAAAGGCCCTCCCTCTCTCTTAGTAAGGAAACAGGAAGGACCTTTATAAAACCAGTTATGAAAAAGTATTACTGAATATCTTTTGAAAGACCTTCTATGAACTGGCTTCCATCAAGAAGGCAGCCATAAACCTGATCTACATATGAAAGATATGTGTTAGCAGAATCTGCGCTCATGGCTGTATCGCCGAAAAGAACCATTGAATCAGCGCCTGCAACGATTCCTGCTACAGTCTGTGTAAGTTCGTTAACTGAACTTGTATCGCCATAAGGTGTCCAAGCTGGAAGTCCGCATCCATCAAGGTATCCATAGTGGCAGATGAGCTTACCAAGCTCGAATGCATAGTCAGCAGCTCTTTCTGCATTAGGTGAAGATGCTGAAACTGCAAGTGTATCTGAAGGTCCGCCAATAAGCTGTCCAAGCTTTGACTTATCTGCATTGATAACAGGGAACTCACCTACTTTTACCTTAGGGAAGAACTCTTCATTAGCTGCAAAGTCAGCACAGTTCCATGTTCCATTCATATAGAATGCATACTTGCCTGCCATGAAGTTGTTCTTAACTTCATCGTTTGTAAGGCCGATTCCTGAAGGATCGAAATATCCGTTAGTAACAAGGCTCTGGAATGTATCAACAGCGTCTGCTACGTCCTGATTGTTCCATGTTGACTTTCCAAGGAATATATCATTAAGTGTGTCTGCTCCGGCACTCTTCTCGATAACTGACTCGAGGTACTCAGTTACGCACCATGTCTCCTTACCAGCGCAACCAAAAGGAATGATTCCCTTTGCTTTAAGTGCGTCACAGCAAGCAATGAATTCATCATATGTGCCAGGGATCTCTTCGTAGCCAACTTCCTTAAGAAGTTCCATGTTAGCAAAAAGACCAACGATGTTCATTGTAAGCGGCACGCCATAGTGCTTTCCGTCATAAGTTGAGTTGCCAAGCATAACCTCTGGAAGTTCTGACTTATAGTTCTGATAAGCATCATCAAGGCAATAAACCTTTCCTGCTTCTACGAAATCACCAAGGAATGCACATGACCATGTAAAGAAGATATCAGGCATCTCATTAGCAGAAACTGCAGCTTTAATCTTGGTCTTGTAGGACTGATTCTCGAAAGCTTCCCAAGTAAAGTTGATCTCTGGGTGATTTGCCTGCATATCAGCGATAGCAGCTTCATAAGAGTGTCGGTTTGAATCACTCTCTGTAGCAATACACCACATGTTAAGAGAAATAGGCTCTTCTGAAGTAGTTTCAGTTACTGCCTCAGTCTTCTCTTCTGTCTTGGCTTCAGTAGTAGCTTCCTGCTTAGCCTGCTCCGGAGCTGATCCTGTATCAGCAGCTGGCTGAGAAGCACTTCCACATCCGAAGAGAGACAATGTCATTAACCCCGCCATAAACATTGAAACAATACGTTTTTTTTGCATTTCATACCTCCCTTTATTAAATTGTTGTTTTATCTAAAGCGCATGCAGCTTAAGATTCTTTAACTTTTAGCCTCTGTCTTTACCATAGGCCATGGATATGCGATAGTGAGTTTATTCCCATCAAGCTCATAGTAAAGGTATGCGTCCTCTATGGGATCGTCATACATCAGCTTTATGCAGGAGTTTTCCTCATCCACTGTATATCTTCCAAAAAAGATATTCTCCTCAGAGAACTTTCCGTCATCAGTAAACTGATACTCCCATCCGTTGTCCTGTTTCCAGACACCAACAATTCCGTCAGTATCCTTTTGGCCATCGTACTCATAAGTGGACTTCTCGTACAAAAGCATCGTATCGCCTTCCATAACATAACGCAGTCCAAGATGATCCCCATTATCATCATCCAGCATTATGTACGAGTCGTCCTTTGAGTATGAATACTTTTCGCCCTTGTAAAGAGCTTCTCCGTCATCGTAAAAGGATAGGATTTCTTCACCGGGTTCATGGATGTACGCCCAGCTCTCAGTTTTTTCAGCTGCTTTTCCACAACCAAAAAGCACCAAAGATGCGCATAAAACCAACATAGTTACCAGGTAATATTCTAATTTTTTCATACCCTTTTTCCTTCCCTTCATGGTTTAAATATATCCGATTGTTCACTGAAATTTAATGGAATATTTTGACTTTATTAAGCACATTTTTTACTATTTAGACAAAAAAATCCCACATGACAATAATTTGTCTGTGGGATTTGCACTATTATCTAAAATATTTTTGATATATTTCCATCAAATTGGATGTAGAAACTTCTTCATCAGCCACTAAAGTAACCGAATTCCACAATTTCTCGTTGAGTCGCTTGTTCAGTGTCGCCACAAAGGCGTCATACTGCTGACCAAAAACCTCTCTTTTTCTCTCCGCTACGATCTTTTCCTTGTTAGCCTCAGTCTCTTCTCTGTTAAAGGTTGTTATGCATTTGATGATCACATAACCCTCTGAGGTTTCTATGATATCACTGACTTCATCAGTTCCCAGATTAAATGCAGTAGTATCATAAATGGACTCCATATCGCCCTTTCCAAAAGAAATAGTTCCTTCATCAGCCTCATTGTACTGAGCCATGAGTTCTTCAAAACTTCTACCTTCCTCAAGCTCGCTCACAATGCTTTTCATGTTTCTATAGATTGCATTTTTTTCTGAGTCACTGACAGGGGTCTTCTCTCCACCAGCATCAAGCGTGTAGGTCTTTAGAAGTATCTGTTCCACGGTTATGGTTCTTGCTTCATCATCACTTATCTCCGGGTTAATGTCCCTTATGATGTAGTCATAGAGCTTATCAGCCAGGGCTCTCTCCTCATAAATAGCAAGCACTTCTTCAAGTGTTACGTTGCCCATGGCTTTGATATCAGCTTCCGTAAGGCCTCCGTAATACTCATTTGCCGCCTGAAGTGAAAGATTTATCTCTGACTGATCAAGGGAGATTCCATTTTCCTCAGCCAAAAGATTCATTGCCTTTATCTGGGCGATCTTGGCAAGAACCGATTCCTTTAACCTGTCTTCTACAGTTCCTGCATCTGTCTCTTTTCCCCAGATATCACTTCCAAAGCTCTCTTCATAGCCTTCCTGGGTATTTACCAGGTACACTAACGCCTCTGACAGATTGCAGCTCCTGTCCTCGATAGTAAACACCTCATTCTTGGAAAAACCTGTTGTAAAGACAAGCCTTACATCTGAAAGGTCAGTGCCACATCCGGTAAGAGCAAGGGACAAAATCAGAGTAATAGTGGCTGAAAAAATATTCAGTTTACCTTTTCTTTTTTTTAGTGTTCTAAAAATCATGTCTGCCTGTTATTTCATACTGCTGATAATACTGCGGGCAACAGAAAGTCCGTTTGCACTTGCCTGCTGAAGACCTCTTGTAACGCCTGCTCCGTCTCCGATAGCTCGAAGGCCTTTGATGCTGGTCTCGAAGTCTTTATTTACAATGACTTTATTGGAATAGAACTTAACCTCTACACCATAAAGAAGGGTCTCGTCTGAAGCAATTCCGGGAGTAACCTTATCAAGAGCCTGGATCATCTCATCAAGATCTACCATTATCCTGTGTGGGAATACAAGTGAAAGATCTCCGGGCACTGCATCCTTAAGTGTTGGGATCAGATTATTCCTGCAAAGTCTCTCCTCTGTTGTTCTACGACCTCTTTTGAAATCGCCATAGGTCTGAACAAGTATCTTGCCACCGCAGAGCATATTTGAAAGCTCTGCTATTTTTTTACCATATTCGATTGGTGTTTTAAAGGGCTTTGTAAAGTTCTTTGAAACCAAAAGTGCAAAGTTGGTATTGTTTGTCTTAAACTCTTTTCCCTTATAGGCATGTCCGTTAACTACTGCAAGACCGCCCTCGTAGTACTCTGTAGCAACTTCACCGGAAGGATTTGTGCAGAAAGTTCTCACCTTATCATCAAAGGTTGGTGTGTGGTAAATAAGCTTTGCCTCATAAAGATTTTCATTGAGGAACTGCATTACCTCATCCCTTACTTCAACGCGGACTCCTACATCAACTGTTCCAGGTTTTGTCTCGATTCCAATCTCTTCGCACTTATCCTTGAACCAGTCTGCGCCCTCTCTTCCGACAGCAGACACAATTTCTTTTGCCAGGAAAGTCTCCCCTTTATCTGTCACTACTCCTGTAGCAACGCCGTTCTCCACAAGGATATCCTTGACCATTGTATTAAACTCTATTGTGACACCCTTGCTTAAAATATGTTCCTGAAGACGGGAGTATATCTTATATCCCTCCTCAGTGCCAAGGTGTCTTATGGGACACTCTACAAGCTTAAGGTTGGCGTTAATGGCTTTTCTTCTGATCTCGCGAAGCTCAGCCTCTTTATCAACGCCATACACGCTGGTATCTGCACCAAATTTAAGGTATATCTCATCAGATTCATGTATAAGCCTTGTAGCCTCATCATACCCAAGAATTTCAGGAAGTGTTCCTCCAACATCCGGAGAAAGTGAGAGCTTTCCATCAGAAAAAGCTCCTGCTCCCGCAAATCCTGTAGTAATTGAACATGGCTTGCAGCCTGCGCAGGTCTTGGTAACTCTCTTAGGGCAGTTTCTCTTTTCAATAGAGCGGCCCTTTTCTATCATCAGAACCTTGAGATCAAGTCTCTTCTCCATAAGTTCATATGCGCAGAAGATACCTCCTGGACCCGCACCTATAATTATCACATCAAATTCTTTTGCCATTAAAATCTCCTCTCTGTAATCAGATAAGCAGATAATTATAACATATCAAAGGCGAAAAAAATCCAAAAGTTTAGTCGTCTATATGCCCGCTTAGATCATCAGCATCATCAACGTCATGGATATCGCCTGCTCCAAAGCCTATGTTCTGCATGCTCACGGTTCTTCTCTTAATTCTTGCAGCTTCCGAAGCCTGAAGAAGGAAGTCTTTTATCTCACGCCCATGCTTTATATTCTTCATAGTGATAGTCCTGTCTGTAACATCGGACGTAAATAAAGTAATTGTTGAAAGACCTGCCATGCGCTGCAGAAGCGTTCTTGTAATCTCCACATCACTGATTTTATACATATAGCAGTCATTCTCACGAACAGTAAAAAAGCCGTTGATTATAGTAAAGTCATTGTCTCTTATCTCATACTTCGTAAAAGTCCAGGGAAGGCCAAACAAGAGCCATCTGCTGCGCTCTGTATATCTAAGTTCTCCCTTTGACATTTTAGATTCTTCAAATTTTTCCGGATTAGCAATTTTAGGACTCATCTTATCTTCCCCTTGTGATCACATTTTATTTTTAAATAATACTTTTTGATTATAAGTTTTTTATCCTCATTATTCAATTTATGGTAAGGGCATTCACTATCAGTATTATAACAAAAAGCAATATTTTTAGGTTAACCACTTCAGATTTTCAGTTCTTCATCCGATAAACTTCATGAGGCAAAAGAATGAAAGCATTATTGAGGTTATAGGAGAAAAGTGGAAATGGATTTTAACTTTTTGGCCGCAGCAAATGGAATAACAAGTAAATATTTAAACCAGTTATCACAAAGTAGTGCTTCTGTAAGTTCACTTACCGCAGGAGAAGATGCAAAAGGCAAATTTGGAGAAGAGTTTGACAAAGCCTACAATTCATTGCAGGCTACCAGAGCACTTGATGCAACAATGCGTCAAAGCTACGCTTCTACGCATAAAGATGATTTTAAACAGGCTGCTGACAGACTGGGATATTCTATAGATAACAGAGTTATTGACATGCTCCACCTTGAGATCACATCGAAGATGGATGCACAGGTCAACGAAGCAATGAATAACGCAATTGATAATCTTTAAAAAAAGTTGTCGAAAGAAAAATCTTTCGACAACTTTTTTCTTTGTTTTTGCAATAATAAAAGACAATACATTAAACACACAGGAATACAGACTGACACTTAAATTAAGAGTCAGTTAGACAACGCAAAAAAGCGCGCAAAAGAACTATAGTGATCATCACACTATCTTTTATGAAGGAGTCATAGACATCCCTGTATGTTCAATGTTTGTGAGATTTGGAAGATGCAAGAATCATAGCCGCGTAAGCTATCATAAGCAGCGAATTAGACACGCTGTCCGCATCATCCATTGCTCTTTCGAGCAGAAATAATGTTCGTAACTAATAACTTGTCGTTCAACGATTGCCACTTTATCACAACCAAAATTGTATGTAAATAGAACTGTTTCAATCTTAAGAATTTCTATCGCAAATCTTAAGAATTCCTTAAGAAGTTGACTGTTTATGGATTATTTGTATTTTCTTATTTGTTTTATTCCAGTTCACGCCAATATAAAAAGTAAACCTATAAGCAAAATACTCTTTCTTTGTATATGCGTAAGTAATTGACTCTGTTGGAAAATGCTTGGCTCCGTACGCCACCATTGACTGAACCTGAGGAAAACGCTTTAGTCTGCGAGCCGACGGTGAGGATGATGGGAACAGTAGATCTTATCTCACCGTCGGATTCAGCATTTTAGCGTTTCCCTCAGAACCCGTCAATGGCAAGCACCTTCGGTGTGGCTGGGTTAAGGTGCCTCAGGATCCAATTCCGAGAACAGTAGGGGCGGCTACTTTCAAGAATATGTGTGACTATATACCCGCGGCTACCATTGTAAAGGGTACGACAATGCTAGTTT
Source organism: Butyrivibrio sp. (assembly GCF_015056685.1). GTDB lineage: Bacteria > Bacillota > Clostridia > Lachnospirales > Lachnospiraceae > Butyrivibrio. The sequence goes on from NZ_SVFW01000035.1 coordinate 42,672, forward strand.
GGGCATATAGCTTGATACCGGTTTTGCAGCCACCATTTTAACAGGTAACTTGGGTAAAAAAATATATATTACATTTCTTACCCTATCTTTCTGGTTTTCTTTGGGTAAGATAATGATTATTACGTTTCTTACCCTGTCTTTCCACTTTTTCTCGGGTAAAATATTGATTATTTCATTTCTTACCCTGTCTTTCTACTTTTTCTCGGGTAAAATATTGATTATTTCATTTCTTACCCTGTCTTTCTACTTTTCCTCGGGTAAAATATTGATTATTTCATTTCTTACCCTGTCTTTCCACTTTTTCTCGGGTAAAATATTGATTATTTCATTTCTTACCCTGTCTTTCTACTTTTCCTCGGGTAAAAT
>NZ_SVFW01000036.1 GCF_015056685.1 Butyrivibrio sp.
CATTTTAAATCAGGATAGAGCATTCATGGCTCTTTTATATTAATTTTTCAATTTACACCATTATATGGACATAATGTGGCTGTGGACGGATAATTACCGTATATGCCCAGTCATCTGCGATAAAAGCTATGACGAGGGGTGGCTGCAAGCCTGAAATCAGGCTATATACCCAAAACCTGTTTGATTGCAGGTGGCTGAGCTATTAAAAACAAGCTATATGCCCAAAGGTAACGCTTTCGGGCTCCCTAAACTGCTACTTGTATAGTGTACACATATAAACTCCCTTTAGCCCTGCTTTCACATGCGGCATGCGAAAGCTGCGAGCCCATGTTCCCTAGAAACTAGCCGCTTCTGCTGCCACTGAATTCAGAGTCCGAGGCGCCTTCATCCCCTACTGTTCTCGGAGTCAGAGCCCGAGGCCCTGGTATCTAGCCACACCGAAGGTGCTTGCCGTTGACGGGTTCTGAGGGGAACGCTACAATGCTGAATCCGACGGTGCGCGAATCTAATTACTGTTCCCATCATCCTCACCGTCGGCTCTAAGGCCAGGGCGTTTCCCTCAGGTTCAGTCAATGGTGGCGTACAGAGCCATAATCTAAGCTTTTCTTATAATAAAAGTATCGTTTCCAACACATATATTTATCATCATGTGGTTTGCTCTATAAATTATGAACTAATAACCAAAGAATGCTTACGCCACCGGCGTAAGCATTCGTAACAAAGATCAATTCAATTTATCAAACTCTCGCTGTAACACAAGAGTAAGTTTTTCCACGGTCACTTTATTTGAAACACCTCTTAACAACTTCGATGATCACATCCTGCTGCTCAGGGGTCATCTTGTTATCACTTGGAAGGCAAAGGCCTCTCTCAAAAATGTCACTTCCAACATCCTCAAAGCCGGTCTCTTTGATGTATGCGTTACTTCTTGCTCTTCCGTTTCCTGCCTGTGTAACGAAGCCGTTCATGCGGTAGATTGGCTGCATGTGCATAGGCTTCCAGATTGGACGACCCTCAGCATTTATAGCTGCGATTGCTTCCAGAATTTCTGTAGGACAGCTCTTTCCGGGTTCTGAAATATAGAGAACATCTTTTTCTCCACGAACCTGTTTGCACATTGCATCTTCATTTATAAGGAGACATGAAAGCCAGAAATTAGGCTCACTGTTCTCAGCATCATATGGGTTCATGGTTACAGGAAGGTCTTTGAAGCCCTCTTTGTATCTCTCATAGATTGCTTTCTTCTGAGCGATGTGCTCCTCAAGGTATGGCATCTGGCCTCTTACTACGCCTGCGATAACGTTACTCATGCGGTAGTTAAAGCCAAGCTCCTCATGCTGATACCAGGCCGCATCTTCTCTTGACTGAGTTGACCACTTGCGGACCTTGTGAGCATCATCTACATTATTTGTCAGGAACATTCCGCCTGATGAACCTGTGATTATCTTATTACCGTTAAAAGAAATAACGCTGTAATCGCCAAAAAGTCCTGTCTGCTGTCCCTTATAGGTTGCACCAAAAGACTCTGCGGCATCCTCAACTATAAGAGCTCCGTGTGCATCGCAGACTTTTCTGATCTCATCTACTTTGCCGGGAGTTCCGTAAAGATGGGCAATTACTACAAGTTTTACCTCGGGATAGATTTCAAAAGCTTTCGCAAGAGCAACCGGGTCCATGTTCCAGGTATCTCTTTCGGTGTCGATATATACTGCTTCGCCGCCCTCATAAGCAACAGGATTTACTGTTGCATCGAATGTCATATCTGAACAAAAGACTTTTCTGCCCTCGAGGCTTCCGTGTCCAACTTTTGGCTGTCCGTAAAGTCTTTCACCTGCAAGTTTTATAGCAAGGTGAAGGGCTGCTGTTCCGCAGGAAAGAGCTACAGCATCCTTGCAGCCGATCTTTTCTGCTACAAGTCTCTCAGTCTCATTGATATTGGCTCCGACAGTTGACATCCAGTTGGTCTCATAGGCTTCCTGCATGTACTTAAGCTCATCTCCGTGCATTGTAGGAGATGAAAGATAAATTTTTTTCTCAAATCTTTTTATTTCCATGATATCTAACCTCAGCAAGTGCTCTACTCTTCGTTTATTTTTTCTGCTGCCTTTTTAAGAGCTTCCATATGCTCTGCTGTCTTGTCATCTTCGTTGTCTGTTGGATGATAGGTTGTTACTATCTCGCGGACAAGTGACTTAATGTCCGGTGACTCAGCTCTTGCAGCCTTATGAAGTCTCTCAAGCTCTGCAAAGAACTTCATCTCGTCCAGCTCGATTGGCTTTCCTATATGGATCATCTTATTTGCTGTATCCTGAAGGCCTTCCTCGTCCATAAGCATCTCTTCATAGAGTTTTTCTCCGGGACGAAGTCCTGTAAATTCAATCTTTATATCCTCGCCAACCTTAAATCCTGAAAGCTTTATAAGGTTCTCAGCAAGATCAAGGATCCTTACAGGCTCACCCATATCAAGAACGAATATCTCTCCGCCCTTTGCAAAGGCTCCTGCCTGAAGCACAAGAGACACTGCCTCGGATATAGTCATGAAGTATCTGATAATGTTAGGGTCTGTTACTGTAACAGGGCCCCCTGCCATGATCTGCTTTTTAAAGAGCGGGATAACAGAGCCGTTTGAACCAAGTACGTTACCGAATCTAACTGCAACAAATTCTGTGTCATAGTGCTTATTAAAGGTCTGTACGATCATCTCGCAGATTCTTTTGCTGGCTCCCATGACGTTTGTGGGGTTAACAGCCTTATCGGTTGAGATAAGGACGAACTTCTTGGTGCCGTTCATTGCTGCTGCCATGGCTGTCTTCCAGGTACCAAATACGTTATTCTTGATAGCCTCTCCCGGGCTGTCCTCCATAAGAGGAACATGCTTGTGAGCTGCTGCGTGATATACGATATCAGGCTTGTACTGCTCAAAAATAGTGTTTATTCTAAGTGTATTTCTAACTGAAGCAATAAGAACAACAAGATCAAGGTCAGGGCACTTTGTCTTAAGCTCCTGCTGAATGTCGTAGGCGTTGTTCTCATAAATATCAACAATGATAAGTCTCTTTGGTGAGTGCTGGGCGATCTGTCTGCAAAGCTCTGAACCAATGGATCCGCCACCACCTGTGACCATGACAGTCTTGCCGCTTACGTAGCCTGCAATAGAATCAAGGTCAACTGCGATCGGGTCTCTTCCAAGAAGGTCCTCAACTTCTACGTCACGAAGTCTTGATACATTTACTTCACCGTTAACTAGCTGATACATTCCGGGAAGCGAACGGAGCTTACAGTCTGTGTTCTTACAGATATCAAGTATTTTCCTAAGCTCCTGCCTTGAGATTGATGGCATTGCCACGATGATCTCATCGATGTCGTAGAGGTCAGCGCACTCAACGATTCTCTCTCTTCCGCCTACAACTCTGATTCCCTGAATATATTTGCCCCACTTCTCTGTGTCATCATCGATGATGCACTTGATGGACATTGTGGAGTAATTGCTGGTAATAATCTCTTTTATGATGATATTGGCAGCTTCTCCTGCGCCGATGATCATAACGGCCTTGGAGTTGTGCTTATTCTCAGCTCTGTGTTTTTGTCCTCTTAAGAATCTGTAGGAGAATCTGCTGATAAAGATAAGTGTTATGAGCAAAAACGTATACAGAAAATAGTAGCTCTGAGGAACAGGCTGATCTTCTGATTTAAAGAACTGAAGGCCGATGGCATTGATGACACCTGAAAGTACGCAGCCCATTACGAGATTCTGCATCTCTCTTTCGCCAGCATAGGCCCACAAGCTGTCATAGAGCTTAAAGAAATAGAACACAGCCAAAGTTATCAATATATTAAGTGGCAAAAAGGTAGTTACGGGATCAAGGAAGTGATCAGGTATAGTACCGATCCTGAACTCATATCTTATTAGGATTGCCACGTAACTTGCCACGATAACGCTTATGATATCGTAGATAATAAGGCCTGTTCTTCTATATAGTTTTTGATAGTTAAAGGGTTCTTTTTCTTTGCGCATTTTTATTTTGCCTTTTTCTGAAATAATAATGGAGCAATTGCGAACATAAGAGCAAGTGTCATAGGATTGCTGAACATAAATACCCACTCACTTATTCCTGCCACGGCAAAGCCCAAGACAACAGCAAAGGGCATAAGGGCGAGAGGCTCTTTTTTCTCTCTCTTGTAATATGCCGCTCCGCATACAATTCCACCAATTATGAACAGTATAAATAAAGCTCCGACAATAACTCCGTGGTCGTATGCCACCTGAATGTAAGTATTGTGGGCATGTACTGCTATTTCACCATTTGGAAGCTCTGCTCCCATCTCATCATGTCCTGTAAGATTCAGCTCTTTTAAATAGGACCTGAATATAGTGATTCGGCCGTTTGAAAGGACATCAATGATGTTGGAAGAGTCAACGTATTCATTGACCTCTTCTGTAAGCATCAGGATTCCAAGTTCCGCCCTTGTGATGGCAGCGCTGGCCAAAAGCTGGCCAGGATCATAGTCTGTTACAAAGCCGTACTTCTGCTCCTGCTCATCGCTTCCCTCATAATCATTACCATAGTAATCAAGATAAGGGTCACCGGTTACGGGATCGTAGTTGTACAGATCCACCGGATAATTATAGTCGCCAACAGATATTCCAAGAATCTTACCTGCAAAAAGACCTGCAAATCTCTCCACGCACATAAAGTTAGGGCTATCCCACGCTGCGCCGCCTCTTATGAACTCGTCAGTGTCGTCAATTGCATACACAACAGGTCTTGCCACCATGGCCGGGATTATCCTCTGAAGGGTAAATGCCCCCGGGAAGCACACTATCACTGACACTATCATAACAAGGAGCATTCTAAAGAACTGCTTTTTATATCTTGCCGCAGTTACAATGAGCACAAGTAAGATGCAAACGCCCATGGCAAGGTAAGCTGTCCTTGATACAGTAAATATCGCGTAGGATGCTATCCATCCAAAGAGCACAATTTCTTTCCAGGCTGTCTTTATGACCTGCTTTATTCCGATGTGGTTTGGAAGGGCTACTATCTTTGCTGTCAAAAGAACTGCTGCCACAGCCCCCATGAATGTGAAATACTCAGCAGTCACAGTAACTGTATGGAAAAGAAATCCAAATCTTCCGCTTACGTATCCTGCAAAATAGCGGTGAAGCAGGCTAAACACAAGTGAAATAGCAAAGTTCATCATAAGTCCGCCGGATACGATCTTTATAAAGTCTTCTCTGTTTTTCCAAACTGACAATCTGATATACAGACAGGTAAAAGTAACTGCAAGAGCCACTCCCCACCATCTGGTATTTCTCATGATAACAATTGATGCAAGGAAAACAAGCACCAAAAATCCATAGGGTGAAAGCCTGTATTCTGAGCTCTTTTTCTGAATGTCTTTTGACAAAACATCCATAACAAAGCCCACAAGGAGTCTTATAAGGTTAAGTACAAGAAGTCCTCCGAGGATTACAATGATAATGCCGTACTTGAGGATCATATTGTGGAGGTCATACTCTTTTTCCGTGTCTGCAAGAACATTTGCATTGTAGTAATGAACTCCGTAAATAACTGAGCCAATAAGCCAAAGGATATTGACGATGTTAACAAGCTCTTTGTAGCTGAGGGTAAGGATCATAAAGATCAAAAGCCAGATGAGCATCCTTCTCTCAGAAAGAGTGTGGTAAATATCGTAAAGGTCATTCATGTAATCGCAGGCATACCAGATGGACATTGCCATTGAGAACATCATGAGGATGTATCTGACCTTGTTTCCGGAATCAATTCCTTCCCAAAATGAAATACCAACCTCATGCCTTACAGTCTTGTGGTTAACTGCATAGAAGGCGATCCCTGCACTGATCATGAGACCAATCTCGTAAAAGACAATATCCAGAACTCTCATGTCAAATATTCTAAGGGGGAACACCATTATCATGAGGCTTCCAAAGAAGAGTGCAATGATGGGATTAGCAACTACTTTTAGTGCCTGCCTTACAGTAACTAAGGTATTCCTGTCAGGTCTTTTCCTGAAATATAATCCTATGGCTGCCCACAGAATAAGGGCCACAGCAAGGATCCCTGCAATAAGCTCAAGTGAAAGAGTCTTGGAAATCGGAAGTCTGTAGTTGTAAATTGCCGCAAGGTGACGGGCAGGAACATCCACTCCATCCCTGAACACTCCGCCAACATAGGCAGAATCGGACTCAACACTCTCGTAGGCCACGCTGTATTTAGATCTGCAGCCATCAAGGTACAGGTAATAAACCTCGCCCACCTCTACATCGTATTCGATAGGAATAGTCACATAACCCGGAATCTGGAACTTGTTGGTATCAACATAAGCGTAAAAGAGCTCTCCATAGTACTTATCCATGAGAGTTGCGCTTATGTATCTTCCTTTTTCCACGTCTGTAACATAGATCTGGATGGAGCTGAGCCTGTCGTACTGAGTGACAAACTGCTGGGAGAGGTGATACTCGGTGTTTACGAATTCGCTCTCATTAAGAAGCTGACCTCCAGCTGTGAAGCTGTCTACCTTTGTCCAGATTCTGAATGGGAATATACTAAGCACTGCCAAAAGAGCCAGCAATAATACCACGGCTCTGCATGCTGTTTTTTTATCTATAACTTTTCTCATATTTATTAAGCCTTTTCTCAAAAATGGTACAAAACACCATCGTTTAATAATACCATATAGGCCCTGGCTTATCAAATTTATGGCTACGCGGACGTGTGACAACGTGTATGTGCATTTTTGCTGACGTTCCCACTTCGTGAAAAACGTAGCGGTACTAAGTCGTCACAAAACGCCGACTAAGTACCGACGTTTTTCAAGACAGCAAAACTACACATACACTCTTGTTACACTGGTCACGGAAGTTCATATATGTGTACTTCCAGTGCCTAACAATAACGGTAGTGCAAACCATAGGATTACAACGTAGCGTACAAGATATGTTGGTCCGAGGATTACCGTAAGCCAAACAAGCAATATAGGCAGGAAAGGCAGTATGTTCTTGTAATCCCTTTTATACAGTCTGTATGCAAGCACATACAAATAAATGATTATCAACAGCCCTGGTGAGAATAAAAGCGCTGGAACCTTGTGGTCTGTGTGAAATGATCCGATGGATATGTATCTGTAAAACTTATCAATGAGCGGTATGAAGCTGTGGCGCTCTCCGGGAAGTTCTACCTCATAGCCAAAGTATGAGCTTTCATCGTAGGTAAAGGTATAAACTGTGGTTCCTTTGTAGACGTTTATATTAGCCGGAGGATACCAGTATCCGTAGGATGTGAGAAGCCAGGCATTTACGTAGGTCATAGGGTGGGCCTTAAAGAGCTTGAAGTAAAGCTTCCAGAAATCCGCCTTATTCTGCTCGTAAAGTTCATTATTAAAGCCAACCTTCACAAGGTCAGAAACTCTTGGGGTGTATTTTACAAGATTCTCTTCAGGAACATAGGACTCAAGAGTTGTAATATCCTCTTTAGTCATGGAGTCTTTGTCATAGGTGTAGACCCTTGCCATCTGCATGATAGGCACTGTGAGCATTTCCTGATGATGAGGAGTAGCTGTTGTTAGAGCTGCTGAAAGCGCAGTACTTATAAGGAGGTACAAGATAACAGGTGTTACAGTTACCGTAACTAGTACCTTTGAAAGCTTTTTTCTGAAATAGATAAGGAAAAACGGTATAAATACAAGATAGGCGTAAAAGCCGTTATGTCTAAAGCAGGGCATCAAAACAGCTGCAGCTATAAAGGCCGCGCATTTACTTTTATTATTGAGAAACGCCTCAGGATTCTCTAAGAGCTGCACCAAAAGAGCTGTCATAAGAAGGAGCATAGCTGAAAAGAGCCCATCCTTACTTGAGCATAATGTATACATGACAATTGTAGGGAAAACTCCATAATAGACTATCCACAAAATGCGACTTCTCTTCCCCATGCCTCTTTTTTGCATATAGGTGACGACATAGGCCAGAGTGCAGGTGATTACAAGCATCTGCAAAAAGATATATGCAAATATGCCAAGGTTCCAGGAACCTGTGATCTTGTGGAAAAGAGCTATTGTGCCCCCAAGGAGCAGTACGTGAAGAAGAGGGTGATGAGTCGTGAAGGTCCTTGTAAGGACTTCATTAAGCTCTTCCTGGGCATCGTAGACAAAAAAGCCGGGGAATTCTGCAAGAAGGACCACAAGTCCAAGGGCTGCTAAAATGCCCCAGGTACACAGGTGTTCCCTTGATAAAAATATCTTTTTATCTGAGGTATCAAGTGGTGATGCGCTCTTTAAAGGAAAGAGGCCAAAAAGTTTCTGACCGCTGTGGGCCTGCTCGTAGTTACGCCATACGTATCTGGTGTCAATTGCAATGACCAGCATAAGGCAGGCCATGGTAAGCATGGCATTTCTGTCAGAAAGATTCACCTTATCAAGTGTTTCCAGCTGATAACCTATTACCAGGAAAAAACCTGTCAATATGCCAAATAAGCCTGACATAAGCCAGGCTCTGTAATTGATCTTATTTTTATTATCATTCCCCATTCTTTTTTCCAAGTACACTTTAATGCCCCCAAAAACTGATCTTTTCATTACTGTTTATGGGAAGTTGTCTCTCTTATGACATACTGAGGATTTTTATTCTGAGAGATGTAAACCCTTCCCAGGTACTCTCCTATCATACCAAGCATGAGCATAACCATTCCGCCAATGAACATGATAGCGCTCATAAGTGCAGAAAATCCAACCGGAACGTTAGGATTTACGAATTTCTTTATAACTGTATAAATAGCATACAAAAATCCAAAGCATGCAAGTATAGTTCCAGACATCGTAGCAATACGCAAAGGTTTGATACTAAATGCTGTAAAGCCGTTTATCCACAATCCAAGAAGCTTTGCGAATGTGTATCCACTGGTTCCGACTTCTCTTTTTCTGTGATTGACATCGACGTTTACAACGTGCTTGGTAGTCCTGAGCACAAGGCCGATAACGTAAGGGTATGAGCTTTCATACTTGACCATCTCATCCACAACGAATCTTCTGACACCAAAATAGCTTGATACAAAAAGATCTTTTGGCTTACCAAGCATCACGCTTGCCATCCACTCATTCATGGCAGTTCCAAAGTTTCTGAAAAGATTGTGCTGCTTGTGGCCGTATCTTGCATAGACTGCATCTGCGTCCCCTTCAAGGGCCGCAAGGAGTTTGCCCACTTCGTTGGCAGGAGTCTGTCCGTCATCATCAAGGCATACGACAAAATCGCCCTTTGTATGCCTAAGGCCCGCCATCAGGGCTGCGTGCTGGCCAAAGTTCTTGGCAAAGGTTATTCCAAACACTCTTTCATCAGTTCTTTTGCCTGCTATTTCCTGGATCTTACCCAAGGTATTGTCAGGAGAACCGTCATTAACAAGGATGATCTCATAGTCATAATCCATCCCTGCCATAGTCTCGTCTATTTCATTTATAACTGATTCCAGAGTCTGCTCTGATCTGTAGCATGGAATCACAAAACTAACCAATTTTTTGCTCATATTCTCTGCTCCATAAGTATCATATCACTTTTCTCTCCATCGCTGCATTCAACCAGCGGGAGGTCTTTTATCTTAACAAAACCTGCGTGCTCATAGCTTTTTATCGCAGCTTCGTTGTAGGTAAATACCCTGAGGATAAGCTTTGTAAGGCCAAGCTCTTTTCTTGCATACTCTGTTGCAAGAACTGCTGTCTCATTGCCATAACCCTTTCCTATAGCATCATCCTCACCAATAAATATACCATACTCTGCGCTGTGGGCGGTATTATCAATATCCCTGAAGTACACACTTCCTACAGGCCTGTTGTCATTGTTCTTCTCACAAATGATAAGCTGAACCACTTCCCCGGTCTCAACCTTTGTCTTTATCCAGTTCTCGTGGATCTCATTTGTAAACTTTTCCCGATAAACAAAATTGTCTCTGACTCTTTGGTTGTTACGCCACTTGACGATAAGGTCAGTATCTTCCCTTGTCATAAGGCGAAGAGCCACTTTTTCCCCAGCAACTAACATAAATCCTCCACATAAGTATTTATAAGTTTTCAGGTTACTATATCAAGTATCAAATATATCTACCGCTTAATAACTATCATCAATCATTCAGACTAACCTTATAGATTCCAAAGGCGTCAGCCACTATGTCCACTTTTGTAATCTGAATATCATACCCCTTTTCAGTGTAGTAGTCGGTGAGCCACTCTATATCCTCAGACTTATTCTGAACCACATACACATTATCAAGAAGTATCGCATCCTGCATGGAATCAAAGCCAAAGGCCTTAAATTTCTTTTCTGTGAGAGGGCTCTTTGACGCCCATCCTCCCATGAGATCATGGTTGGCGTAGGAATTATCAACATTCTTGAACATTTTTTCTGAAAAGAATGTCTCGCCCTCTGCCATGTCTTCGCCGCAGGAAACGCTTGTGTAAACATCTATAAAGTAAAAGTTATCTTTATTGTCTGCAAAATAGTCATAGAGCGCGTCGTAGTGCTGGCGCATCTTTTCCCTGGATGCCATCTCGGATTTCAAGACAAAAACCTGATTAGGGATGGATACAAGAGAAACTATCATAAGAGCTGCCAAAGTTCCCAAGGCTATCTTAAGGCTCTTTTCTGCCCTTAAATACAGCATTCCCAAAAGAACTACAATTTCCATAAGGTAAAGGGGATGGGTTATCCTTATTGGGTCCCTGCCTCTAACGATAATATAGAGCCAGAGCGTGGTTCTGCAGGCAAATAAAAGGGCCATCAAGGCTACTGCAAGTAGCGCTGATTTCTTTTCTCTCTCCTTTTTAGGGAAAAGATACATTAGGAGAACTCCCACATACAAAATGAACGCAACTACGTTCCAGGGAAAATCTGTCATAGGATATTCAAAGCTCTTTTGACAGGAAACCTGCCTTAATCTGTACAGGTACTTACCTGCTGCCTGACGCAGCTGGGCAGGAAGCGGAATTTCGTCGGTCTTAAGCTTATCTGCGTATTCGGCCACAGCCCAAAGCGTATCCGCATTTATCTCATCATCAAGTCCAAAATTGTAGTTCACAAGGAGGTGCTGTTCGCTCTCGGAAAGGCCGATGCTCTCATAGAACTCCTTATTCTCCGCATAATCAGGGATGTACTGGAAGTCATAGAGCTCTGTCCTTGCATTGAAAAGATCTGTAAAGTCCTTCCAGTCAGTGGATGAATAGGCCACTTTGTGGATAACCTGGCTTGCAACAATGATAAGGGCAATGGAAATAAGGAGCTTTAAGTAATTCATGAACTCTTTTCCTGTAAGTGCCCATTTTATCAGTATTCCAACCATTACAACCGGAAGTGTCAAAAGAAGCATCTCAGAGCGAAGAAGATATGCTATGGCTATGAGGACTGCTGCCAGATAAAGATTTTTGTCTTTTTCCCTGTGGGTAAAAATTAAAATAACAGCCGTTGCCGATAAAAATCCACAGGTGAAGGTGTACTGCACAAATAAGAAATGTGCTCCGACAACTCCAAGCATCAAAAATATGCTCGAAGCAAGTGACATAAGCCAAAGCTTATTATCCTTAGATATCTCCAGGATCTTGTAGGTGATGATAAATACGCAGAGAGCCTGAAGTAAACATAAAAAGATGCCGTACCAGTCAAGAGCCCCTGAAATTCTGTAAAGTACAGAGATCAGGGCGCTTATTGGATACAGCATCTGTATATTGTGTCCCTCCGGAACGCCTGTGTAGGCGCCGGAGAGAATATCCTTCATAAGGACGTCATCATTTAAGTCAAAAAAGTAGTCTCCACCAATAGCATTAAAGAGCATAACAAGGAAAGCAACTGCTGCACTCCCTTTTATATTTAAGCTTTTTGATGTGTTCCCCATAATCTGACTCCAAATTTAAGTAAATCTATAATACTCCTTTACCCTCATAACAACTTCATCAAGGTCCTCTTCCTTAAGATTGTAGTACAGAGGAAGGCGAAGGAGTCTCTCGCTCTCTTTGGTAGTGTATTTATCCTCTCCCCTGAACTCACTAAAGCGAAGTCCTGCCTTGGAAGAGTGGAGCGGAATATAGTGAGAAGCAGGAAGAATATCATTGGATTTAAGGTAATCGATAAGTCCCTGTCTCTCCTCAAAGTCTTTACACTTGATATAGAACATGTGAGCATTGTGAACGCACTCAGCAGGCACATAAGGAAGCTCGATAAGTCCCTTTTCAGCCATATCTCTGAAAGCGTCATAATATCTGTTCCATGACTTAAGTCTGTTATTATTTATCTCTTCTGCAAGCTGAAGCTGAGCATATAGATATGCCGCATTCATATCACTTGGAAGATATGAGGATCCAATCTCGATCCAGCTGTATTTATCAACCTTTCCAAGCTTGTAAAGTGTACGGTTAGTACCCTTTTCTCTGATGATGATGGCATCGTCAACATAGGTCTCATCTCTTAAAAGAAGTGCACCGCCTTCACCCATGCTGTAGTTTTTGGTCTCATGGAAGCTGTAGTTACCAAAATCACCGATAGCTCCAAGAGCCTTGCCCTTGTATGTAGACATTACGCCCTGAGCTGCATCCTCAATAACAAGGAGGTTGTGGCGCTTTGCTATATCCATGATAGTGTCCATCTCACAGCCAACACCTGCATAGTGTACAGGTACGATTGCTCTTGTTTTCTCTGTGATGGCAGCCTCGATCTTGGTCTCATCGATATTCATGGTATCAGGTCTGATGTCCACAAATATGATCTTAGCTCCACGAAGTGCAAAAGCATTGGCAGTGGAAACGAAAGTAAATGAAGGCATGATAACTTCATCACCCTCTTTTATTCCCGCAAGAATTGCGGCCATCTCTGTTGCATGTGTGCAGGAGGTTGTAAGAAGTGCCTTTGTTACGCCTGTCTTTTTCTCTATCCATTCATTATCAAGAGCTGTGTATTTGCCATCTCCGCATATCTTCTGAGCTTCTACACACTCTTTTATATAATCGAACTCTTTTCCGGTAAATGGTGGAACATTAAAATTAATTCTCATAACTTTAGCCTCTCTTCGCAAGTAAGTTATTTCTTTTCAAGGAAAATCTTTCTTGATATGAAATTATAAACCATTACTACGCCGGTTGCACCAAATTTAAAGAATACGTCCTTGGCAAAGCCTGCGCTCATGAAGCTCTGAAGCCATGGCCAGTTGAGATAGATCACATCAAATCCGATGAAAAGACATATCTCGTTGATTCCAAGACCGATGATACTAAGAACAAGGAAGATAACGAACTCTTTCTTCCTGCTCATATCCTCTTTTCTCTCAAATACGAATTTAAAGCTGAGGATGTAGTTGGCTACAACTGAAACTGTAAAACCAAGAAGCGCTGAGATCAGGTAATACTGTGGAAATACGTTGTTAAAACCTGTAGATTCAAATACTACGTTAAAAATTCTGTAAATTACATAATCGATGATGAAGGCAATGACTCCAACAACGCCAAATTTAGCTATCTGTGCCAAAAGTTTATTCATAACATTACTCCTATTATCTGTTTTCGGCGAATACAATAAAACGATCGCCCTCGAAGATTTTATTATAATCGTGATTTACAATATAGTCCAATAAAATATCATATTTCATTCCTATGTTGGCGTACTCAGCCATGTCTTTTCCAATGATTATGGTAGGTGTAGGCTCATCGGAAACTGACAACTCCATAAGCTGACTGTCGAAATTATCAACGCTGTAGCTGTCCAGGTCAGGCCATGTGGTGTCAATTGCAGGATACAGGTCAAAAAGATATGAGATTCCTGGGATTCCACCGAATAAGATGACCTTGGTATCGCAGAGATCATTGGTTTTCAGGACTTCTGAAAGTTCCTCCAGAGTCTGAGCATTATAATCTGTTGTGACCATATGCTCTGCTTTTGCTATACTCACGTAAGAATCCCTTGGCGTTCCATCTGCGCCGTCCATAAATGAGTACCCCAGGTGGAAAAGAGCTCCCTGTATGAATAAAACTATGAGAACAAATGTAAACATAGCTTCCCAGGCAAAGTTAAAATGTCCTTCTCCTGCCCTTTGCATCATTCTTCTAAAGAGCCATAAAATAATAGGTGCTATCAAAAACAGGTTGTTAAGAATTGGGAATGTATAGTTGTTGCTGCCTATTGGAGTTACAAGGATGAGCAAAAGAGCTGTAAAGGCCAGTGTCTGCTCCTGTCTGCTTCCATTTAAGATTCCAAGGCTTCCGATAAGGGCTAAAATGATGCCAAATATGATGAACATCATGGCTGCCTGGAACATTGAATCGTAGTAGTAATAGTTTCTTGTGAAAACTCCGGTTGCAAAATAGTACTTTGTAAGAACTAAGAGGCCGCAGATAAAGAGTATCTTTTTTATCATCACGTATTTCTCAGGAATAAGTAAAAACATGATGATTCCTGCAGCTACGCATGGCACCATTATGGCCATGTTGGAAATTGAAGTCATATAAGCATCAAGAATAAGGCCTATCATTCCACCTGATGAGTAGTCAGATGCGCCCTCTGTCATGCCAAAAAGTCCCATGATACCTGAAACGTAAGCAGACGGGCCATATTTCGCAACTGTGAATATAAATGGCACTGCAAATCCTGCTACAAATCCAAGTATGCAAACACCGGTCTTTTTTAGGATCTCCTGAAGCTTGTCCTTTGTTATAAATCCGTAAAACCACAGAACAAGGATAAGCGCTGTTTCAACAATATTGGGGAACCTTACCATTACGTTAAGTCCAAGGCAGACTCCTGCCACAAAGAGGTAAAGGTTCTGCCTTTTCCAGGCAAAAATACCAAGCAAAAGAAAAACCGTTCCAAGAGTAAAAAAGAGATATGTAAGGTAGTTATAGAGGATAACTCTCGGGCTAAAGCAGATGCTCTCTGCTATAAACTCGCCGATAAAGATCATCCATCCCGGCATAAAGCCCTTTAGGAAATAGTAGGAAACAAGGGCAATAATGCTTGTTACAAAGCTGCAATAGATGCTAAAGCCAAGCATGGTTCCTGCCCCGGGAAGATGCATGATCGCAGCCCCGAATACATTACTTAAATATGTGGAAAAGAGCCACATAGGATTTAGGGTCTCTATAAATTCATAATTGGTAAGGGAATACATGGTGTCAGATATATCAAGCCCCTGATTGACACCGATCAAAGGGTATAATAGCAGAACCACCGGAAAGAAATATCTTTCCAGCGGTGATTGATACTTTTTTAAATTATAAAAATAGCTTCTGATATTTTTTAACATAAGTCCTGATCCAACTGTCTTATTTTGTTAAAGAGCCAAGTGTCATGCAAGACTCTGCCTACGTACTCAAATATCATCTTGCGGATCCAGTCAACAAATACGCCTGCCGCAAAAATGATCACGATTGAAGCTGCCAGATGAAGGGCATAGAGAGGTACGCTGTAAGTTGGAACCGGGCCGATAATATGCTCAATCCACTCTACCCATCTGTCTTTCATCTCAATATGCATATGAAGCAGATAAACACCAAAGGTAAATGGGGCAACAAATCTGATAACATCCGCAGCCTTATTTTCTTTTACCCTGTAATATCTAAAGAATGAGAACAGTCCAAGGGACCCTGTCAAAGTGAAAAAGAAATTAAGGTGGATAGGAACTTCTGCGTAATAGATAAAGCCGCCTGTCATCAGGTTGATATAGTAAAGAACAAAGCTCATGGCTGCGATTATCACGCCTGATGCAAGGAAAACTATCATGCTGTTTTTGGCATTGTAAAATACCTTTACATCGTACTTGCGGATATATGCAGCAATAAGGTAAAGAACTATGAACCATCCATAATCGTATCCAGCGTGGTCTGTGACAAACATTACAGGTACAAAGCTCTTTATGATGCAGAACCAGATCAAAAGTCCTATGATAACTGCCTTCATCTGCTTTCTTGAGAGGTTGTGGACACCTGCGTTAAGTACAGGTGCCAGAACATACATGATGATATAGGCTGTCACAAACCAGTAGTGCTCAGAAGATATAGGGAAAATATACTGAGCGATCTTGTAGATGTTATCAGCAGGGTGAACCACGTAGGTCCCTGCAATCATCATAGCCACTGAGATCAGTATAGTATAAAAATAAACCTGACAAATGAGCTGAATGATACGACTAACTTTGACCTTTGATCCTGAGAGGAAATAACCACTTATGAATACATAGGTGTTAAGTCCTGTGATGCAAAAGGCCTCTAAGATAGTGGCATATGCCTGAACTCCTGTTACATTCTCCCCAAGGTGAAGAAGGGTGTCGCAGTGGGCGTTATAGTGCAAAACCAATATCATAACCATTGCTATTATTCGCAAGAGTTCAAAGTTAGCATTTCTTTTTGTCATTTGATCACGGCCTTTCCGTCATTTATGCTGTAAACCATATCGCATTTTTCAATAGTCTGAAGTCTGTGGGCAATAATAACAAGAGTCTTTCTTCCATGGAGGCGGTTGATTGAATCCATGATTGCTGCCTCTGTCTCGTTATCAAGGGCAGAGGTAGCCTCATCAAGAACAAGTACCTCTGGATCCTCAAAAAGAGCTCTGGCAATACCGATCCTCTGTCTCTGTCCGCCTGAGAGTCTTATTCCCCTCTCACCGATCTTGGTGTCAAGTCCTTCAGGAAGGCTTCTAACGAATTCATCAAGGGATGCCTCTTTAAGGGCCTGCCATACCTTGTTGTCGTCGATCTCATCATCAGCATAGCCAAAAGCTACATTTTTCCTGATTGTAGAATCGATCATAAAGATTGTCTGCGGAATGTATCCAATATTTTTAAGCCACTGTGGATAGTGCTCCATTACATCAACGCCATCAGCATAGATGTGGCCACTAACAGGCTTTAAAAGTCCCAGCATAACATCGACGATAGTTGTCTTACCTGCGCCTGATGTTCCAACGATACCAACTGACTTTCCAACAGGGATCTCCATGTCAGCGTTGTCGAGGATGAGCTTGTCAGTTCCAGGGTACTTATAGGAAATCTTATCAAGGTTGATGCTCTTAAGAACAGGGAGCTTTTCAACTTCTTTCTTTTTCCTGTAGTCATCGCTGTTATATGAAATAGAGCCATCGTGGATCTCCATCTGGAGATTGTCACTTACATTCATAAGGAATGGCTCAAAATAAGCAATTGATGTAAGGTAGTTATTTATTCTGTTGGCACTTGGAAGGAGTCTTGCTGCAGCCGCTGCAAGGACTGTGAGCTGAGGAAGGAGCTGTGTAAGGCTTGTTCCCCTTGCCATAACAACAAGCATATATCCGACCATTCCGGCAATAGCAATTGTCTCGATCAAAAGCCTTGGTGTTGAGTTGTAAAGATTGTACTTCTGAACGGCGTTTACATAGCCTGCTCCGCAGTCTGCGTAACCGTTTATAAAGTAGTTCTCTTTATTGGCAATCTTGATCTCTTTTATACCTGTAACAGATTCATCGATCCACTTATAAAGTCCGCTGTAATAATCCTGATTCTCCTGTCCTGCCTTGGTCATAACAGGCTTGATAAAGTACTTGATAACAAGAAGGACCACCACAAGGAGAGCAGCGATTGTAATGGTCATCTCTGCATCCTGGCTGATAAGGATAGCCACAAGACAGATAAATACGATTATCTCGCTTATAAGCTGAAGGCTGCTGAGGATAAGGCCATACATGTTATTAACATCAGATGTTATGTTTCTCTGAATGACACTTGTGTCAGCATTTAAATAGTACTCGTAAGGTCTCTGCATGAAATTGATCATCATGCGCCTTGATGTGGCAAACTGATTGGTATATACAAATCTGAGCTGTACGACATTCATGAAGTACAGGAAAACATTCTTAACCACAAACACAAGAATGAGCATTACCATAATAAGGGCTGCCAGCTGTGTTGGAGATGTGAAATTAAACAGGTTATAAATAAATGAGAGTGCCTTGCTCTTCTGGATCTGCTCAGGGTCAACAACCACCTGCATAACAGGAGCTATAAGAGCTATTCCCATAGATTCAAGAACGCCGCCTATAAGCATCATTATAACTATGCCCACCATCTGCCTCTTTTGTCTGGCATCGAGGAGCTTCATAACCTTTTTGTAAATCTTACGCATAAAAATAAACCCTTCTGAATTTAGTCTGTAATAGCTTCATTCTGTCTGTGTATCTCGGGAGCTTCATATTTATCCATGAAGTCGTCGCCAAGATAGATCTTTTCATCCACAAATTGAATGGAATCAACAACCGTATACACAGAAACAAGTCTGTCAAATCTGACGTTCTCAATGAAGTTTAACATTTCCATTGGAAAAGAACCATCAAGAAGGCAAGCATCAGGAAATTCCTTTTTGTAATCCAAAAGATCTCTTGGATGTTGTTTTATAATAACGCTTGCTTTTTGACCATTTATTGTTCCGTAATCCCGAATAATATCCTTAAATATTTTAGCCCTGGTGTCAAGGTCACATAAAGGTTCTGATAAAACAAGGAGAGTTTTGCCTTTTCCTTCCACTTTTTCCTGAATTTCTTTTGGGTTATCCACAAAAAGCTCCAGCATAAGGTTCTTTTCTTGTTGAGTTAACCTGTCAGTTAAGGTCTTTCTTGGAAGTTCAACATATTTAGGACATGGGTATTTGAGCACGGATATATCGTTCACTTCCATATCGATGCAATATCTTCCATAGCCATTTTGAATGTGGATAAGTCCAAGGGATGCCATAAAGGCCTTAAACTTAAAGTGACCTCTGTTATCGTACCTTGCTGTGTCATAGTATCTTATGCAGTCAAGGCCATCCTCGAGGGCATGGTACTTTATCTTTTTATAATTCAGGTAATACCCTATAGGATCGGAATCACAGAAAACATAGATTTCCTTATAATCCTTAAAGTCCACAGGTACATACTGCTCCTGAAGCTGGCCAAATTTTCTGCAGAACTTTATTCTTTTGAGCATGTTTACTGCGATGTTTCCTGAGTTTTCCTTGAGAGGTTTTAGCTCAGGAAAAAAAGTATCAAGTTTTTCATCGTATTCGTAAACTTCGTCAAATATGGGGCTCTTTTTAGCTCTCTCCACCATTTTGCCGAAATTATTGGACATCTTGGATAGCACCAAAGTGGCCTTTCCACCGTCAGCAATCTGAAATTCCTTTAAACATGCCACATACACATGATAAAAGGTGTGGCATACGTATATTCTGTCTTTCATTTTAATTCTTTTTCCCGCTTCTTAATCCCCTGTAGAACCACAGTAGTCTGTAATACAAATAAAAAAACAACTGTGATTTCATCTGATAAGCTATGAGTTTTTTCTCCTCCGGATGAATCTTATCTACATAGTATGGGTTATTTTGAAAACCAGGAAATGTCTCCTTCATTTCTTTTGCCAGAGCCTTTGTAAAAGAGTAGCACCCTTTAAGGCGTGACTGTTTAGGCATGGCTGAGAACAAGGTATTCACATAAAATAACACTGTATACTGAAATTCTATCTCTAGTTTATAGTCCTCAAAATAGCCATTATCCCTGGCTTCCTGTATTATCTGCCTTCCGGCGCTCATTCTGTCTTCAAGATTCTTTTTGGAAATGCTGTGGACAGTTGATGCCTGATGCTGATAGTAAAAATATAGAGGCTCAGGTATGTACTCAAAATGTTTGGATCTGAGCATCCAAGTATTACTTACGGCGTTGTCCTCATAAAAAATGTTCTCAGGGAACACCTGAAGCTTGTCCTTGGTGCCCGGCTCATAATCTCCAACTATAAGGTTTCTTTTGTAAACCTTAACAACAAGGCTTCCAGTCTCAAGAAGAAGGTTTTTATAGCGTTTTTTATCCATAACGCCTGTTTGCGTATCATTGTTGTTATGGACGATCTTTCCAACCTTAAAGCTGTGTTCATCTGTGAGACAGTAGTCGCATCCAACCATGTCTGCCCCTGTTTCCTCGGCTCTTTTTATAAGTCTCTCGTAATAATCAGGAACAATCCAGTCATCCGCATCAATAAAGCCAAGCCACTCTCCCTTTGCCCTGGCAAGGCCGATGTTCTTGGCCCCTCCCTGATGAAGGTTAACAGGTGAATGAACAGCTATGAATCTGCCTGGATAATCTCTTTGAAACTGCTGCAATACCTCATAGGAATTGTCTGTAGAGCAGTCATCAACTGCTATGATCTCATAATCTGAAATTGTCTGATTCACCAGGCTTTTTAAGCAAAAGTCCAGTTTTCCGTCTCCAGCCATATTATAAACAGGCACTATAATACTAAGTTTCATAACAACTCCAAAATCTCCCGGGCAATTCTTTCTGCGCCTTTACCATCTATAAGATTTCTGGCTTTATCGCTCATTCTTTTCCTAAAGCCCTTATTATCAACAGAGGCAGTGCCCCAGGTAGCTATTTTCTGAACCAGCCTGTGATCAGTTCTGGCATCGCCTGCGTACCTTACTGCTCCGGCCTTGTCAAAGGCCTTTACAAATTCCATCTGATTGTCTGCCATGCTGAAAACTACAGTTGGAACTCCAATTGCGCAGAGCTCATAAAGCGTGGTTCCTCCCGCAGATATTGCAAGATCCGCCTGCTTCATAATATCAGCCATATCCGATACGCCTTCATAGAGCGTAACTGACGGATTTTCCGCAGCAAACTCTCTTAATTTCTTTTTATAATCCTCATCAAAAAGGTCTCCCACAATGACAAGGCATCCAAAATCGTTGTGAGCAAGCACTTTTCTGCAAGGGCTGTTCTCGGAATATATCTCTTCAAGAATTTTTCCGATCACGTGACAGGGGTCGGTCCCTCCTGATGAAAGAAAGGCTTTCCTTGCATGCTCTCTTACTTCGTAGTCGCATTTGGAGAACTGGCTTCTAAGTGGAGAATACTTAACTCCAAGGAGCTGCTTTCCCGCACTGTAAAATCCCTCAGGAATCTCAAGGTCATAATTTATTATCATATCAACCGGGTAATCAAACTTGTAGAGATCATCTATATATCCGGTTTTTGTGGATAACGAATGTTTTTTAATGATCTTGTTTAACTTATCAAAAAACTCTTTTTCAAGATAATAGGAGTCCATTAAAAAGAAATCCGGATTTTCAAAAACAAGCATATCCTCTAAAACCTTGAAATCCTCCATGGGATTAGAAAAGATAGTATTCAGGACTCTTGCCTCATAGCTCACTCCATCCTTTTGGGACAAAGAAGTCAAAATATCATGGCTTTCTTCGTCAGACAAAATAAAGAGAACGTCTGCGCCAAGGTCAGTAAGCTCTTTTGCTATAGTCATGCATCTTCTCATATGCCCAAGGGCGATTGTTTCATTTGCATTTGCTTTGATCCAGATCTTTTTGCTTCCCATTATGCCTCCATATCAGCAAAAATCTTCTTTGTGAAGTGGTTCACCTCTAAACAAATCTTTTGAAGCTATCTTACCTATTACATTATCATACTCTACAGGAGGAAGGCCATTTCCCTGCTGAGGTCTTATGGACCTTATATTTTCAGGGGTAAGTGCCTCTCCTTTTTTGATATCCTCAACTATGAAAAGAGATCTCGCTCCTTCTCTTTCCTTTTCCTGGAAAGGAGTAAGTTTATAATCCCTGCTTCCAAGGGCTTTTTCAACTATTCTGATGCTCTTTACCATATCGGCGAACTCTTCAGGCTCCATTGAAAAAGCGCCGTCTGCTCCGCCATCTGCCCTTCTTAAGGTCAGGTGTTTCTCAACCATTCTTGCCCCAAGAGCTACTGCTGCTGTAGGAACGGTTCCTCCCATTGTGTGGTCCGAAAGTCCCATAATACAGCCATATTCATCAGAAAGACCCTGGATCATATTGAGGTTAACATCCTCGTAAGGAGTTGGATAAGCTGAAACACACTTAAGTAAAACTATGTCCTTATTGCCTTCCTGAAGGCAGGCCTCAATGGCGAGCCTGATGTCGTCCATCCGTGCCACGCCTGTTGCCAGGATCATTGGCTTCTTTTTGGCTGCACATAGCCTTATGAGTGGAATATCCGTGATCTCATAGGATGCGATCTTGATGGCCGGCATGTTCATCTCTTCCACAAAATCAAGGGAAGTCTTGTCAAAAGGAGTTGAAAAGCAGTCCATACCAAGCTTATTAGCTTCTTCCATAAGCCTTGGCTGCCACTCCCATGGTGTATAGGCTTCCTGATAGAGCTTGTAAAGTGTCTTCCCATCCCAAAGGGTTCCGCCATCTATCTGGAAATAGCTCTTGTCACTGTCAATTGTCATTGTGTCGGCTGTGTAGGTCTGAAGCTTTACTGCATCTGCTCCTGCCTCTTTTGCCGCATGTATTATCTCAATTGCTCTGTTGAAATCATTATTATGGTTAGCTGACATCTCAGCAACGATATACACAGGATCGTCCTTGCCAATATAGTGATCAGCAAGCTTTATCCTCTGGTTTAATTCAAATCTGGGCATTTAAATTCCCTCCTGGAAATGGTTCTTCATCATGAATTCCTCGTTAGTCCATGGACTTCTGGCTTCGTAAAAAGAACCATCACTCTTTTTTACATATACCGCAGGAAAATAGTGTATGAAAAGTGGTGTTAAGCAGACTGTATAGCCGCCTGCATTTGTGAATACCACTCTGTCACCTGTTTTTAATTCCGCAGCATTTTCAACCGGGAACATTCTGTCATATTCCATGCAGGTAGCACCGCAGAACATCTGAGATGGGATCAGAGCTCTGCCACTCTCTTTCCCTTTATACTCAAGTCTGTGGGGATACCATCTTCTGGTAACCTGAGGGTTCATATTGACTCTGCTTCCGTCTATTATTACGTATCTGTGCTCTCTTACGTCCTTTGTATCAATAACACTTGTCACAAAATTAAAGCTTGATGAAACCATGGATACACCTGGCTCCATAACAAGTTTTGTCTTATTTACATCAAAATACTCTGAAAGAACTCCTGCTATAGCAGGTACATAATCTCTAAAATCAGGCTTTCCTTCTACTCCGCCGTAGTAGCCGCCTCCCATATCCACATAGTCAAGGGACAGGTCATACTCTTTTGCAACGAGTACTGCCACCTTGGCCAGGGCCTTATAAGCCTCAGTAGATCTGGATTTTGTTGATGAATGAAGGTGAAGACCTGCAACTCTTACGTTTGCAAGAGCTTTGACCTTGTTTATTACTTTTTCAAGCTCTCCATTTTCATAGCAGTACCCAAACCTGCTTCCCTCTTCATCTGCAAGAACTTCATCAGGAATAAGCTTTGCTATGTCATAATTTACCCTGACACCTACGTTAAAAGTCTTATCAGGGTGTGACTCTGCCAGCTCTTTTAACCATTCTGGCTCATAGTTTGAGTCCATATTTACAAGACCACCATTTAAAAGAACTTCCCTAAAGGTATCCTTGTCCTTAATAGGTCCGTTATAGATAATATCAGAGGCTCTAAAGCCTATTTTTCTGGATAATTCGTACTCTTCCTTTGAAACGACCTCAGCAAAAAAGCCGTTATCCCTAAAGTGGGCAAGGAGCCATGGAAGGGAGTTAGTCTTTACTGAATAAGAACAGATGTAATTGTTCCAGCTGCCCTGCAGTGCGGTTTTCAGCATATTGATATCCGCATCAAGAGCACTCTCATCAATCCTATAATAAGGTGTTTTTAATGAGGCGTCATCAAAGAGCCTGTGCTCATCGCTAGCTGCTCTTTCCTTTTTTGCCCTGAGAGCTTTAAACTTCTCCTCGGCAATTCTCCAGTCCTCAAAGGTATCTATATCCTGAACTTCATCTTCGCTCAAGATAACAGGGACCATATCATCAACGTCTGTTGTGTTATCCCTAAAAAAGGCATCTGTTCTGCAAGCGTAGAACTGGCCACTGTCATGGTAGAGCTTTTCAAGGTCCTGAGATCTGGTAGTAGCAAACTCAGGATACTTTCTCACAAGCCTCTCATTTTCTATAACAAAGCCTCTCTGTGGAGGATATGAAAACTGTGTAACAGGTGTAACTGATTCGTGGGTATCGAGGCACTTCATAGCTTCTGAAAGCCTCTGGGCTGTTATAAAAGGAGCTGTTGGGTAAATGCAGCAGAATCTGTCAAACTCCATGCCTCTTTCTTTATAGGCACCTAGGACTTCAGCGATAACTTCATCTGTTGTTGCAAAATCGCCTGAAGTCTCATTGGACCTCATAAATGGGACCTTTGCTCCGGCTTTTTTGGCAACTTCAGCTATAGCCTCATCATCAGTTGAGACCATTACTTCATCAAATGCTCCGCTTTCAATAGCAGCAGATATCGAATATGCAATTATGGGCTTTCCGCAAAATTCCTTTATGTTCTTTCCGGGGATTCTTTTGCTACCGCCCCTGGCTGTAATAATTGCAACGCTAGTCACTCTATCGCTTCCTCCACTTCAAACTTGCTCTTTATCTCATCGCACAAACGGTCAAGCTCCTCTTTTGATGAACCTTCAAGTACAAAGAAACCTCTTCCCATAATTGAAGCACCATTTGTCACTTTTCCAAGTGTCATGCCCTTTTCTATATTGCAGTTCCATGCCTTCAGAGGATATTTTTCCTTGAGGAACTTTTCCTCCGGAACTTTATTTACTCTGACATTTTCAAAATCAAAATATCTGATGATCATATGCTTTTTAACATTGGGTTCAAAAACATATCTTCTTCCAAGATCAGGAAGCGCATACTTTATGAACTCTACAACCTCATCAACTCCGCTTGCCATTGGAGTAAAGAGATTGTGCAGATTGTGGCCCGATGGTCTTGCTGAGGTCTCAATGATAAATGGCTTTCCATTTACATCTTTGATAATATCAGCGTGGATAAGGTTATTCTCAAAGCCAAGGGCCTCTCCTGTTTTCTGCATAAGGTCTTTTACCTTTTCAAAAAAGGCTTTGTTGTCATCATCCTCGATCACAGAATAATAGCCTACACATTCCCTGTAAGGAGGCAGGGTATTTCTTTTACCTCTAAGAAGGATCAGATGAAAGATCCCGTCAGTAAATACGCCGTCAACTCCATATTCAGGACCTTCTATACAGCTTTCAATGCAGTAATCCTCATCATATGGCATTTCCAGTAAAAAGCCCTTTACCAGGTCTTCTTTTGTGTTGTAGATCTGAACCCCTCTGCTTCCTGAGCCAAATCTGGGCTTAACCACCACCGGGTACTGCTCATTGAGCTCATCCGGGTCGCTGTATTCGCACCCCGCAGGAATTAGATACAGCTCAGCGTTTCTGAGCCCTCTCTCGCTCAAGACTCTGTGGAACTCATATTTATCAGTGCAAAGCTTTGCTGCATGCTCTGAAACACCGCAAAGTCCGTAGTGGTCATTGACAGCTCCTGTAGTTGTAAGGTACCTTCCGATAGGCACGGGTAAAACCACATCCGGCCTGTTTTCATCAAGTACTTCCAGGACTTTTCCCACATCTCTTATGTCTACGACAAAGGACTTATCAGCTGCCTTAAGTCCCGGAGCATTAGGGTTTCCGTCAAGGGCAACCACTTCAATGCCCATTTCTTTTGCTTTTCCAATTGTATAAATTGACTCCGAGCTGGCGCCAATAACTGCTGCTCTCATACATTTCCTCACTTTACATTACAGTATATCATAGCCTGCGCAATGTAGTTTGCTGTTCACCTTTTATTGGTAATTCTATAAATAATTATCTAAGTTCATAGGTGGTCCACATATCTTCACCACTTATGTATGTCTTTGTTTCTATATTGTGACAGGCATTTGTAAGATTCTCTATGGCCTGCTCCTGACAGTCTTCGTCAGCTACATAAAGAATTATTATTTCTGCATCTATGACACTCGTGTCAGTTAGCTGATCAAGGTTTTCTTCATTCATATAGAACACCTTGTCATACTCTAAAAGTTCATCGGTTAAGCGCCACACATTATAGGCTGTGGCAGGATTATACATAACAACCGCTACTGAATCTTTATTGTCCTTCGCATACTCTATCTTGGCTACATCTTCTTTATAAAGGAACAGCACATTCCCGTCATAGATAAGTCCTTTTAAAAGAAATGCCGCCATAGCTGCAGTAAATGCATAGAGATAAGTCTTGTTCTCCGCCGCATCAAATACATAGTAAATATCCCAGAAAAGAAGAAGGATAATAAGTCCATATATTGGCATCTCGTATCTGTTTGAAGCACTTCCAACCAAAAGAGCAGACTTTGCAGTCAGAAGGAAGTACCCAAGAGTTCCGATAGTCAAAAGAACAGCTTCCTGCTTGATCTTTTTGTGCTTTTTATTTTTTATCATAAGGGCCATAATGGCCATTACCAGCAAAAGAGCTGCTATTATCAGTCCACCTGCAAAAACATAGTCATTAAGAAGTCCAATGAAAAATGAAAGTCTTACAAGGGAGTTCTTTATATCAAAAAGGCTCCCTGCCGCATCGCTTCCCCTGTAGCCTCCAAACATGTGATGGACGCTGGCGGGATAAGTAAGCACTGCAAGTCCCAGCGATACCGCGCAGGACACTACATAGATCAGTGTATTATAGACATCTTTTTTATAAAAGAACATCCATACCGCAAGGCTAAATCCGATACTCACAAAGAAGAAAATGTAGAAGTACTGGATAAGAAATCCTACATAGGAAACGGCCATTACAGGGAGCATGAGCTTTATAATAAAGTCTTTTACCCTGTTCTTATATCTGTCATATTCCTGCATGACTCTCACATGGGTGTAAGCGCAGAGAAAAACTGCTGCTGTGAGCCAGGCATACATTCTGATGAGCATATTGCTTGAAATTGTAGCCGGATTGATTCCCCAGAATATAAGAGTCATGACTTTTACATAATAGGGAACACTGAGCCTGCTCATGAGAGCTGCCAGCGCAAGGAATGAAATAACAAAAGCTATTAAATTAGTGATAAGCCCTGTCCATTTGGTAAATGTTCCCGGCACAAAGGAGCAGAGGGTGTGGAATATCATGTAGTAAACAGGCGGGTGTACATCCCAGGACTGAACAAGCTTTACAAGTCCGTAGTTAAAACCCTCTCCCTCTTTTACCACAAATTCATCAAGGATGGTCTGTCTATCCTGCCACTGTCTGTCAGGCTCATAGAGGCCAAGGCTTCTGTTTGATGAGTAGTAGGTATAGTACTCATCCTCGTGATAGCCCTGTTTCTGAAAGCCATAGAACACACTGACTAAAAGAGATATGAACATTATTATGTAGATTGAAGCTCTTTTGATATTACTCATAGCCCTCTTACCCTGGCATGTGCCCTTCGAACAAATCTTGGGGCAGGCGCCAAAATGCAAAGATATATTTTCTGTTTTGTAGTCAAAAGTGGGTTAGACATCATTTTACAAAAATTTCCCCTGATATTTTTAACAACGTCCATATAAAATCCATTGTCTTTTGTCATCTTAGAAACAGGTATGTGCAAAAGATAGTCAAGCCTTTGGACAAATCCAAATCTCTCGGCAACCTTTGTAAGTTCCGGGTAGTCCTTTTTCACCAGTTCAAGCGCAACGTCTGCATTTCTCACAATGTCGGTAAAAACTGATGGAAAATAGTCCTTATCTTCCTTATTTTTCCTGGAGTTGCTGCCAAGTCTGTAGAACACGTGATAATACTGTTCAGGTAGGATAACAAGCTTATTAACATACTTCATGACATGTATCATGAGATAAAAATCTTCATTGAGCTCGCCCTCTGGAAATCTAAAGCCCTGATCAAAGATCTTTTTCCTGGTTATCTTGGTGCAAAAAGAAGCATCTCCCACATGCATAAGAAGCCTTTTCATCTGCTCCGCAGGACTTATTATCTCTTCGGTGGCAGGTGGAGTTACAACATCGGGGAGCTTAGTTCCATCTTCTGCTATCTCGTCCCTTGAAATCTGCACCATATCCGCATCATTTCGCTCTGCGGCCTCAATCAAAGTGGAATACATATGCTTATCAACAAAATCGTCGCTGTCAACAAAGCCAAGGTACTCGCCTGTAGCAGCTTCAATGCCAACATTTCTGGCACTGCTTGATCCGCCGTTTTCTTTGTGGATAACTTTGACATTTGAATACTTTTTTGCGAGTTTTTCTGCAACTAAAAGCGTTCCATCCGTAGATCCGTCATCTACAACGATTATCTCAAGAAGGTCCTTTGGATAATCCTGCATTGCCACAGACTCCACGCACTTTTCAAGAAGATTTTCTACATTATATGCAGGTATGATTACAGTCAGCGACTTATTTAAACTAGTCATTTACAATCTCCGTGCTCTTTTCAGGAACATTCATCTGAAGGTAGAGGTCATAACCAATGATCAGGATGATCACAAGCATAGCGCAGGTAAGTGGCCACAGTGAAAGAACTGTTGAGCCAAATAAAAATCTTGAATATGTGATCATAGTTATAACCTGAAGTGCTGCGCATATTGGCATTCTCTTGTAGCTAAAGAGCGCATATACGACAGTTAATATCTCAGGAAGATATCCATATCTCTCGTGCATTGCAGGAAGGCAGAAGCAGCAAACCTCCGCTGTAAATATAACAAGAGTTATCATAAATCTTGTGGTAATTTCAAATTTCTTTTTATAGGAATAGTAAGCTATCATACCCATTATGATGACTGTAGCCATTGTTCCGGCTGAAATGATGATCTTCCTCACATCCTTTGAAAGGTCTGATGCGATAATGGTGTAGATGCTTGGATAGTTCATTGAAAGTCTTGAAAACATTGTTACCTGTTTTCCATAGATTCCAAGGAGGTCAGCCCAGCTTCTTCCGGCGATGGCACATGGGATCATAGCTGCAACATGAACTACAGGAACCCATAAGATGTATCTGATCTTAATTCTGTTCTTAAGCCACATGATTATGATAAATGGCATAAAGAAAATGGCCTGCTGCTTGAAACTATAAGATAACGCAAGATATATAAATGCTCTGTTGTCTTTTCCCTTGATAACACTAAGAAGAGATAAAAGAATGAATGATGTAAAGATAGAATCATTCTGAGCCCAGGCTGCGCTGTTAAGTACAACTGAAGGAAGGAACATAACTGCCGCAAAAGCCATAAGAGACTTTCTGACACTTCCAGCTGTAACGTTATATGCAATGCGCATGATAGTAATAGCTGCAACATAATCAAATATGACAGAAACTGTTTTTACCAGATACATATCGTCAATTCCACCACCAATGTAGTGAAGGATTACGATTACATACTGGAACATACAGTTGTAATCGAATGTACTTGCATCACTTACACCGGGCTTTATACCAAGATATGCAAAACCGCCGGCTTCATGGCATTCTCTCATCCAATCCGCAAAGGCAAGAGTGTAGTCGCCTGACGCAATGTCGTAAAGTGATAGTCTAAAGTACAGTCCAAGACACGCAATGATCGTAAAAAAGAACAGATCAAAAAGCGTGATGGTCACTCCAAAAATAGTAATTTCTGTTTCAAAAAACTTGTCGATAGATCTCATAATTTCCTCTTTATTCTAAGTGATTATCTTCCTGCATGGTCCTCAAAAATCCCGCAGGTCTTATATTAATAGCTTCGCTCATGGGACCGTCTGCAGCCGGAATAGGCTCTTTTCCTTCAAGGAATTCACTGCAAAATCTCACAAATTCCCTTGCTGCATTTTCGGCATTCCACAATTTTTCTATGGTTTCTCTTGATTTTCCACCAAAGTTCTCTATGTTTTCCCTGTTTTCAAACAGGCTCAGGACCTTCCCGGAAAAATCTTCAAAACTTCCATTAACATAAGAATATCCATTATAGCCATTCTTTATCAAAAATGGAACAGCGCCCGCTTCCCTTGAAGCAACTACCGCGCAGCCACAGCCCATGGCCTCGTTAACAACTGCTCCCCAGCCTTCCAGGTAGTTACTTGTAAAAAGAAATACATCAGAAGCTTTCATATATTCCAAAACTTCTGCAGGACTCTTTTGTCCCACAAAATTCACGACATCTGAAAGTCTCATATCTGCTGCAAGCTTCTCAAGAGATTGTCTCTGGTTTCCATCTCCCACTATATCAAGAGAAAAATCATATCCCTTTTCCTTAAGTAGTCCCGCAATCTTTACAGCAAATTCAGGATGCTTTAGCTTGATAAGTCGTCCTGCCCAGCAGATCTTTACTTTTCTGCCGGCTATAGGCTCTTTATCCACATTTATGCTGCTGATCTCGGGGAAATATCCCCATTTGAGCTTCTTATGTGGATAACAGCATATAAGATCAAAGTCCGATGCCACGTAAGCTCCGGCACACAAAAGATATACCGGCTTATGCCTGTAAACAAAGTGCTGATGATACTTTTTTATAAGGCCTCTGGGGCTTACTGCCTTCCACTGGCCCTCCCTGTAAATTCTCTCACTGAGCCTGAAGGAGAGCTTCCCTGATGAAAGTCTCTTTTTTTCAAGATTCTCAATAAGTTCGTCGGACCAGCCAAAGATCACAACGTCGCTGTCAGTAATAAGTTTTTCACACTTTTCCCGGTCTTCGTAAAAAAGCTCAACATAAGGATAAGCCTTTGGATCAACTGCCCATCCCATTTTAATTCGCTCTTCTTCCATTGGGCTTGTCTGGATAAAGGTAAAAGAGCCTTTTCCGGCCACCTTCTCCATAGCATTGCAAAACGGGATCTGATGGTGATTTATGTAATTGGACACAAAAGTAATTACCATGTTTTCCCCTTATTTACTGCTGATCTCATCATATATTTCAAGAAGTCTCTTATAATTTGCATCTGGATCATGAGTAACCCTTGCCTTTTTTGCTGCATTTTCTCCATAAACAGAAGAAATGACAGGTTCATCCCACATCTGAAGTATAGCCTTTGCAAGCTCCTCCACATTTCCTCTCTCAAAAAGAATTCCGTCCTTGCCTGAACTAACAAGGCTTGGGATTCCACCGGCCATTGATGCCACCACGGGAACTCCCAAAAGCATAGCCTCTCCCACTGAATTTGGAGAATTCTCCAGAATTGAAGGGCAGATAAAGAGACTGCTCTTTAAGTATCTTTCTTTCATCTCAAGATCGGATAAAAGCCCTATCATAGTCACCTTATTTTTCAGCTTCCCATTAGAAATAAGGGATTTAATGTATTTGCCGTAGGCACTTGCCCTCAAAAAATATGGGTACTTGCTCTTTCCTTTGCCAATTATGTTGTTGCCGGCAACGTAAAGATGGGCATCCGGATATTTTTCCAAAATCTTTGGCATAGCCTGAAGTACAAAGTGAAAGCCCTTAAGGGGATAATCTCCCTGAGATAAAAAGATGCTGTGGGGCTCCACATTTTTTTCATCCCACTTGCCATCATAAAAACAAGGCCTCATGGTCTCATTCATGGCAAAATATCTGGCATTTGGGTTTATCTTAGAAGTGACACTTCTGTCAAAAGCAGTTCTTCCTGTGATGTTTCCTGTCAGCAACAGCGCCTGCTTTTCATGGTCTGCTCGAAGCTTATACTTTTCAACCTGATCAAGCAGGGAATCTTTTTTTAGCCTGTCCCTAAATGTTGCCGCTTTTTGAACCTTTTCAGGAATCTGCGCCATATAATCTTTTTCTATTTCGCAGCAAAGGCCCTGGATTCCCACAAGAGCTTTTTTAGGGTCATCCATCACCTTGAGCATGGCAAGTGTATGGGGAAATTCCGTGCCAAATATATGGACAATATCAGGCTTAAAGTCTTCTAATATATTGCGAAATCTTCCTTCAAGAGACTGGTCATAGTTTTCAGGGTGAGCAAGGTCCTCATCAAATCCATAGAATGTGATGCCTTCTATTTCCTCTTTATCCTGAACTATTTCGGACTCTTTTGGAAAACAAATAGCCAGTGTTATTTTATTATCATCAGCTTTTTGGAGCCTTTCAAGGCACCCGGACAGCCATCCCTCTCTAACGGAAAAAGAGATATCTTTTGCCCTGGCGTATACCGGAAGCATGATGTTGCAAAGCCACAGTACTCTCAATTCTTTTTATCCTCTCTTTTACCTCTTACATTGTAGATGGCATTCTTTACAAGATTGTACCCCTTGGAAGTCACTTTGTTGGAATCAAGAAATGTCCTGAATTTGGCAAAAGTCACAACCCTGAGGAAGTCGTATTTTCTAATCTGAGCTCCTGTAAGGTAGTGCTTTATGACTTCTTTCCTTTCTTCTTCAGATATCTTTTTATTCTGAGCTGAGTATCCACCGCCCTCATAGTTTGCAATCGTGATCCCCATGTAGTCAGTCACCGCTTTTTCTCTGTAAAAGCATCTCAAAAACTGCTCATAGTCTGCTCTGACTTTGTATTTAAGGTCAAAATGATTGCCAAACATAAGTCTCTCATCATAAAAGCAGGCCTGGTGTGAAGGAACATTTCTATAGCAGGCGTAGTCATCAATGTGCGGGTTGGAAGGAATCCTGTTTCCCGTTGTCTGGTCAAAAATGTCTCCATAAAAAATAGTAGGAAGTGTTGTGCCCTCTTTTTCCTGCCTACTCACAATAAAATCATGTACATTTTGTAAAACATTTTCATCTCTGAACTCGTCGCCGCAATTCAAGAAATAGATATAGGAAGGAGCTTCTCCTGCCCTTAAGATCCTCACTTCATCTGTCTGTTCATCCAGGTCTTTGCCCCTGGCATCAATTATCTTTTCCTCAAGATAGGAAACTGCAATATTCATAGCATGGTAGATACCGTTGTCGCAGCTCTCAACAAGAGTCATTTTTCCTTCTGCATCTTTGCCATCAGCAGAGAACCCGTACTTTTCCCTAAGCATATCTATAGAGCCGTCAGTTGACATTCCGTCTTTGACAAGGACCCTGTAGCTGTCATAGGTCTGCTTTTTGATACTCTCGATGGTGTCGATTATTCTTTTTCCGGGATTATATGAAACTACAATTATAGTAAAAAAAGGCTTTTTCATATGTCGCTCCTTAGTAGCCCCTTTCTGAAAGTGTCAGAGGCATCTCATCGAAAAGAATTGTCTTATAGGGAAGGATCCTGACTCCATCCGCTGAAGCTCCCCTCATATAAAGTGCGAAGTACCCAAGGCAGAAAAGAACTGTCAAAACCGTCAGAAGTTTCTTTTTCCTGTCATCCCTGATATGAAGCAAAAGAGCCGGTACAAACAGTATATGTGTCACTGTCAGGTAATATCCTATTCTGGAGATTATGGGTAAAAAAGATCCAAATACGTAAAGGGCAAGGGCCATGATGTTGCAGTGGAAATAGAACATATAGCGCTTATCTGTATTTACCACATCTTTAAACAGCCACAGGGATATCACCAGTATTAAAAAACACCTTAATATGCTAACAGGGCTTGTTCCGCCTGAAAGATATTCCGTATCCTTGTAAGAGGGATATAAGAATATCACTATTTTCAGATAAAGATCCTGCAAAAAGAGGCAGGATATGCACATGAGTCCAAAAAGTCCGTACATCCACCTTCTCCATCTGATGGATGCAAGGGGATATAAAACCAGTATCAACAGTACTGACTTATGAAAAAGAGCTCCTATAAGAGCCAAAAGAATAAACCTTGGCCAGTCTTTTTTCAGAACGAATTTCACTGAATACAGGGCCATTCCAAGGGCCAGATAATATCTGACTGTACTGATGGACTGAAAGTAGTAACCAAGCAGCATGAACATCATAAAGCTAAATGAAAACCACTCGCTCTGCTGCCACATGGCTGTCATAAAAAATAAAACCGTAAAAAATGTAAAAACAGCAAAAACCAGAATATAATTCTCAAATCCGCAGAGGTAATAAATTGCATAGGTCAGAGCGTTAAATCCGGGCTCTGTGGGAACATAGGCGTGGCTAAAAACCAGGTGCATGAATTCAACGTACTTGGCATAGTCATTGCCCACGTTTACTCTCAGGGCCGGAACCCAAAACAGCGCAGAAAAGATAAAGAGCAAAACTATTACGTTTACTGCTCCCTGTCTTGTCACTGTACCACTTCCGATATTTAGTTTCGTCTGCCTAAGAAGTAGTGCCAAAAGCACAACTACTGCAGTCAGTGTCAGATATATCGCCATTTATACCTTCTCTAGTGTCTTGCCGTGGTCAACTCCGTCCCACAGTATCTTTACACTCTTAAAAAGTCCCATTTCATTACACATGATATTTCTATTTTTTAATAAATATCTAAAGCCCAGTATCTTTGCCATTTTCCCGTAAAGGAAATGGTATAGGACTCCTCTGTCAAAAAAGAACTTGTCATTGTATCCCTTAAACCAGGTGGACTCGTTAGGTCTTTCATGTCCCACAACAACTGTGGTTCTGTAAAGATTAAGGCCGGCCTTTAAACAGTCATGTAAAAATAAGCTGTCCTCGCCGTTCATATAGGGTGCTCCGCCGCCAAAAAGCAGAGAAAATCTCACATTTTTACCTATAATCTTCTCTCTCCTGGCAAAGACTGCGTAGGAGGGATATCTTCCATAATTTTTCCAGTTAACCTTTGCAAAGTCCTCATTCCAGTAGGTTTCTCTGCCTTCCTGGGCCTTTACATTAAAAAGAAGAAGGTCAGCCTCAGGATGAGCATCAAATTCACCAAGGACTTTTTGCACATAGCCCTCATCATAGATAATGTCATCATCGGCAAACTGGATGATCTCGTGGTCAGCGTGCTCAAGAGCTGTATTTCTGGAAAGGCCAACGCCCTTCTCGTTTCTTTGAAGGACCAGAATGCTTTTGCCCTTAAACTCTCTTTTTTCCTCAGTGTCAGGCGCTTTTTCACCTATTATCTGATTCACGATCACAGCATCTGAGGAAATGTTCATATCCTCAAGAAGGCTGTCTATATTTTTATTTACAGCTGAAACCAGTATTTGTAGCCTCTCTGGCATGCATCTTACCTCTATTTATAGTCTGTAGTATTTTTTCAAAAACTTCTCATCTGCTCTGACAAGAACAACTCCAAGGATAGGGCACTCATGTTTCTGGAGCTGTGCAACTATGTGGTCATTCATAGTGCCGCATCTCTTTCCTGCAGGGATTCCAAGGATAACTCCGTCGCAGGTTCCGATCTTCCTGTAGTTTTCAAGGACATTGCCAGGTGTCTCCATAGCTGTGATATTCTCAGTCTGAGCACTGAACCTGCTTCCAAGGGACTCTTTAACAGTCAAAAGATCTTTTTCCGAAACTGAAACGTCAAGTGCACTGTCAGTTGAGATGAATATGACCTTTTCAGCCCCTGCCACATGTTTTTCGAAGGCAGCCTGAAGTTCATTTCTAAAATATTCATTTTTACCTGCAACTCCAAGTACAGGAATGCTAAACCTTTTCTCTATATCTTCAGGAACATAGACCGCATCATCAAGCGCATCTATAAGCAAAAGCACAAATATGGCAAGCACCAAACATGCAACTGCTCCAAAAGCTGCTGCCGTGAAGGTCTTATTGCTGTATGTTACAAGGGCAGCCTCTGACTTACTAAGGAGCTTAATTGATGTGAAAGCGTCATTGGTCTCGCCGTAGTTTTCAAGGGATTTATCTGTCGCATCAGTAATGAGGTCTGCGTGGTCCTTATTATTGTTTTTTACTGTCACAAGAAGGAGTCTTACATCTGAAGGGATCTCGGCAGCAATAGAATCTGCCACTTCCTGCCTTGTTATCTCATCCTCTGAAGCTCCTGCCTTCCCCAGATTATTCATGACTTCATCAAGGATGTCGTCAGTTGTCATCAAAAGGCCCCAGGTATAAGCGTTATAGGAATCAACCTGGCTCTTTGCATTTTCATCGTAAGCAAATTTTATATAGAGCTTTGACTCAGTGCTATAGGTCTTTTCTGGGCCAAAGGTCACGGTGACAAGCGTGTATATGCAGCCTGCGATTATGGCTCCGATAATCGCAGCAAGGGGAATGATCCATATTTTCTTAATAAGTCTTAAATAGAAACTCCTAAGATCAAGAGTTTCATCCATATGTCTTAAATCACTTCTTCCCATGTTGTCACCTCTGTAAAAGCATGTTTATGTCAAGAGTTCTTCTGTGCAGTGGTCTGTCCTGATTCAACACCCTCTGTAGAATCAGGGGTAAAAAGAATCTTAACTGTAAGCAGCATCAGCTTGATATCAAGCCATACTGAATAGTTCTCAATGTAAGTAAGATCGAGCTTTAATTTATCATAAGGAGTAGTGTTATATTTACCGTAAACCTGCGCATAGCCCGCAAGTCCGGCTTTTACCTTCATTCTGAACGCAAACTCAGGCATCTCCTTAAGATACTGCTCAATGATCTCAGGTCTCTCAGGTCTTGGTCCGATGAAGGACATCTCTCCCTTAAGGATGTTAAAGAGCTGAGGAAGTTCATCAATTCTGCAGGAGCGGATAAACTTACCGATTGGAGTAATTCTTGAGTCGTTCTTGGCAGCAAGGCGGGCAACTCCGTCTTTTTCTGCATCAACTTTCATGCTCCTGAATTTCATGATCCTGAACTCTTTCCTATTAACTGTACAACGAACCTGTTTATAGAGCACAGGGCCGCCATCATAGGCCTTTATGATAATGGCTGTGATCAGCATTATTGGCGATGTCAGTACTATGAGAACAAGAGAGATGATAATGTCAAAAAATCTCTTTATTGCTCTCTGCTCGATCTTTATGGCATATTCTCTAAGGAGCAGCACAGGTGTATCAAACAAATGAAGCTGTGATGAACCTTTTAAAAGAACATCCGTTATTTTGGGCATTACATATATACGAATATTGTTGCCATAGCAGTACTTTACAAGACCGTTTCTGAACTTGCTTGGTACATCCCAGATGATCACTCCGTCGTAGTCACCCAGGCACTCTTCATATATCTTGTCGATACCTTCATCAATGTTCATTTTCTTTTTGATGTGGTACTTATCTTTTCTGGAGTTGAACTTGGTAACAATATCATCAACTGAGTACTCACCGCTTATAAGAAGGAGCTCTCTTGGCGGGAATATGGCCATATATATGGCGTTGGTGATATAGGCCCAGGCAAAAGAAATAATGAGCTGGATCACAAATATCTCAACCATTGGGACAACTTTTACCAGCCAGTTTCTCAAAAGGGCAATCTGGAAATAGGAGATGAAATTCACCATAAACAGCGCGAAAATCTGTGAAAAGAACACATCCATTGGCTTAAGATAACCAATCTTAAGACCGCCGTAAGTATTTGAGAAGAATAAAAGCAATACAAAATATATTGCCAGAATCAACAGATGTCCACGAAAATACAGTTTTAATCCACTACCTAAATTGTATCCGTCGACACTGATACGAGTAGATGAAACTATTGGATAATATGTGTTAAACCAAAACCATGCGTACACAGCAGTCTGCATACTTAATCCGATAAATCCCAAAAACAGCACAAGGATTCTCTTCACTGATTCCACATGTTTCATAAATTCCCCTTTTAGCGATCAAAAGAGCCTTCTAAGTGTGGCTCTTACCGCCCATCCTCCAAAATAAAATATTGATTCCAAGACTGATAAATTAGCTATATTTCTGTACAAAAACCAAATTCTCTCAACTGCAACGAACTTATTGGAAGAAAGAGATTTGGCAGGCCTTCTGTAAATAGCAAGATTCTCATTAAGGCCGTAAGCGGTGATGCCGCTCTTTAGTATTCTCCACCAGGTGGCTGTGTCCTCACTTGGAACCTGGGGCATATGGATTATCTCCATATCTATTTTTTCTGTATCAAACATAACAGTTGTTGTGAATATAATTGTTCTGGAAAGAGCCTTCCTAAAGGTAAGCTCCTTTGGAACATTTACAACTTTGCCTGTAGGCCTGGCGTTCTCATCCCCAAACTCATAGGAATGAAAAGCAAAGGCTGCGCCGGTCTCTTCCATGAATGCGATCTCTTTTTCCAGCTTCTCCGGTTTCCAAACATCGTCGGCATCAAGGAAAGCAATATATCTCCCAGCCGAAGCGTCGATACCGATATTTCTTGCAGCTGCCGCCCCTTCATTTTTTTCTTTCCTGATGAGACGGATTCTTTTGCCCATGGAAGAGATAAGCTCTTCGATATAATCGGCACTTCCATCTCTGGAGGCATCATCTACCAGTATAAGCTCCCAATCCTTATAGGTCTGGGCACACACCATGTCTATACAGTCTTTAATATATTTTTTTGCATTATAAACAGGAACTACAATACTGACCATTAAATTTCCTCTTTTACTATATAAAGTGGACGCTTTTTAACCTCAAGGTATGTCTTTGAAAGGTACTGGCCCACAATTCCTATACAAAAGAGCTGTACTCCGCTTACAAGCAAAATGATACAAACAAGTGATGGCCATCCACTTGTAGGATCTCCGTAAAGGGATTTTCTGACAATCGTAAAAATGATAAAGAAGAAAGCCAGTACACAGAACAAAACTCCGATGAGTGATGCAAATGCAAGGGGAACTGTTGAGAATGCCACAATTCCATCAAGTGCGTAAACAAAAAGCTTCCAGAAGGACCACTTTGTTTCGCCCTTCATACGCTCGATATTTTCAAATTCTATCCACTTATTCTTAAATCCAACCCAGCCAAAGATACCTTTGGAGAATCTGTTATACTCCTTCATTGAAAGGATGGCATCCACAAACTGTCTGGTCATGAGCCTGTAATCTCTTGCTCCGTCAACGATCTCGGTTTTTGAAACCTTGTTAATAAGTCTGTAGAACATCCTTGCAAAGAATGATCTGATAGGCGGCTCGCCCTTTCTGTCTACTCTTCTGGTGGCTACGCTGTCATACCCCTCATTGACAATAGCCTCGTACATCTGTGGCAAAAGAGCCGGTGGGTCCTGAAGATCACAGTCCATGATAGCAACGTAGTCGCCCTTAGACTTTTCAAGTCCCGCGTACATAGCAGGCTCTTTTCCAAAGTTTCTGGAAAAGTTAATAAGGTGCACTCTCTCATCCTTAGCCGCAAGTTCTTTTACCCTTTCAACAGTCTTATCCTTAGAGCCATCATTAACATAGATAAATTCAAAGTCAACATCATGACCTTTGAAATAAGCTTCGTTCTTCAATACCTCATTGTAGAAATCTGCAATATTCTCTTCTTCGTTATAGCAAGGCACTATAACACTTAACAGTCCCATTCTATTTACTCCCGCCTTATAAATTAATTATCAGCGCATACTAAGCGCAATTCTATTCAGTATTTTACACTTAAAGCCATGGTCTTTCAACCTATGGCCTTTATTGGACTAAAAAACCCGCCAGTGAGGCGGGTTTTCAAAATCTGCATATTTATTATCTTTCTGCGCGCATAGGATTGTTAAGGAAATCCTCGTATGCAAGCTTGATACCATCATCAAGTTCTGTCTTGTAGGTCCATCCAAGATTCTTGGCCTTTGATACATCAAGAAGCTTTCTTGGTGTGCCGTTTGGCTTTGAAGGATCCCATCTTATCTCTCCTGTGTAACCAATGATCTTGGCTACTTTCTCAGTAAGCTGCTTGATTGTCAGCTCTTTTCCTGTTCCTGCATTAACAGTCTCGTTGCCACTGTAGTTATTCATAAGGAATACGCAGAGGTTTGCAAGGTCATCTACATAAAGGAACTCTCTGAGTGGACTTCCGTCTCCCCAACATGTAACGTAAGGAAGATTCTGCTCTTTTGCCTCATGGAAACGGCGAATAAGTGCAGGAAGTACATGTGAGTGAGTTGGATGGTAGTTATCATTTGGTCCGTAGAGGTTTGTAGGCATAACTGAGATATAGTCAGTTCCATACTGCTTGTTCAGATACTCGCAATACTTAAGTCCTGAGATCTTAGCAAGGGCATATGCCTCATTTGTCTTCTCAAGCTCTGATGTAAGAAGGCAGTCCTCTTTCATAGGCTGTGGAGCCATTCTTGGATAAATACATGATGATCCAAGGAACTCAACCTTTTTGCAGTTGTTCTTCCATGCTGAGTGGATAACGTTCATCTCTAGGATCATGTTCTCATACATGAAATCTGCAAGGGCCTCTGAGTTACCCATGATTCCACCAACCTTAGCAGCTGCAAGGAATACGTACTCAGGCTTCTCTTCTGCAAAGAACTTTTCAACCTCATCCTGTCTTGTAAGGTCAAGCTCTTTGTGAGTTCTTGTAACGATATTAAAATATCCCTGTCTATGCAGTTCTCTGACAATGGCTGATCCAACCATTCCTCTGTGACCTGCTACATAAATCTTAGCATCAAAATCCATCATTGTTTTTTACCTTCTTTTAATTATTTATCAATACCTTTTTCAAGGAACTCTGCAAGGTTAAATTCAACATGCTCATTGGCTCTCTCAACAGCAACCTTGGCCATATCATGCTCAACCATGATTCTTACAAGGTCTTCGAAAGATGTTGACTGTGGATTCCAGTGAAGTTTCTCTTTTGCCTTTGTAGGATCACCCCAAAGGTTAACAACGTCTGTAGGTCTGTAGAAATCAGGTGAAACCTCTACAAGAACCTTACCTGTTGCCTTGTCATAACCCTTCTCGTCTGCGCCTTCGCCCTTGAACTCAAGCTCGATACCTGCATAGTGGAATGCAAGCTGTGCAAACTCTCTAACTGAGTGCTGAACACCTGTTGCGATAACGAAGTCTTCAGGCTTGTCGTTCTGAAGGATAAGCCACATACACTCTACATAATCCTTGGCATATCCCCAGTCACGAAGACTTGAAAGGTTTCCAAGATATAGCTTGTCCTGTTTGCCCTGTGCGATTCTTGATGCAGCAAGAGTGATCTTACGTGTTACGAAAGTCTCTCCTCTTCTCTCTGACTCGTGGTTGAAAAGAATACCTGAGCAGCAGAACATGTTGTAAGCTTCTCTGTACTCTTTTACGATCCAGTAGCCGTAGAGCTTAGCTACAGCATATGGGCTATATGGATGGAAAGGAGTCTTTTCATTCTGAGGAACTTCCTCAACCTTTCCGTAAAGTTCTGAAGTTGAAGCCTGGTAGATACGGCAAGTATCAGCAAGACCGCACTGACGAACAGCCTCTAATACTCTAAGAACGCCTGTTGCGTCTACATCTGCAGTGAACTCAGGTGAGTCAAAAGAAACCTGAACGTGTGACTGTGCAGCAAGGTTGTAGATCTCGTCAGGACGAACCTTTCCTACAACACCAAGAATGCTCATTGAATCGCCAAGATCGCCATAGTGAAGGTGGAAATGAGGCTGACCTTCAAGGTGAGCAATTCTTTCTCTGTAGTCCACAGATGATCTTCTGATTATACCGTGAACGTCATATCCTTTTTCCAAAAGAAACTCTGCAAGATATGAACCATCCTGTCCTGTTATACCTGTTATTAAAGCTTTTTTTGCCATAAGTTTTCCTTTCAATTCAAAACAATTATTTGCATTTTTCTATGCTATTATATTGCGTGGCTTTCTGCTTTTAAATTCACTTTCTTGATTTTTATTTGCATTATCTTGATTAGTTGTTTATACTAGCAATTATCATTGTTATGGAGTATTTTATTATGAAAAACAGATTATTTCAAGGCGAATACGTATCCTCTGACAGGCTCCTTTATACCCCGTCAGAATTCGCAAAAAGCAACCTTTTTTACCTTCAGGAAATAGGTTCACTTAAGGCTCAGAAAAAACATACCAGCAAGAGACAGAACCTGTCCTCATTTTTGTTTTTTTATATACGATCAGGAAGTGGATATTTGGATTATGAAGGCCGGGAATATGAGATAAAGGCAGGAGACTGCGTGTTTATCGATTGTCAGAAACCTTACTCCCACAGAACTTCTGAGGATCTGTGGTCTCTTGAATGGATCCACTTCAATGGAAATGTAGTTCTTCCTATTTACTTAAAGTACGTGGAAAGAGGCGGCCAGCCCATTTTTCACCCCGATAATCCAGAAGAAATCGAAAGAATTTTTGACGGCATAAAGACAATTGCCTATTCCGATGATTACATCAGGGACATAAGGATCAACGAGGGACTCTCATCCCTTCTTACATTCATTATGTCTTTTAGCTGGAATCCTGATATAGTACCGGAAAACAGCAATTCCAAGACTCTCTTTATGCTAAGGGAATACCTAGATAGTCACTATCAGGAAAAGATCACCCTGGATAATCTTGCAGATAAGTTCCTGATCAACAAATATGCCCTCTCCAGAGGCTTCAAAGAGCAGTTTGGAACCTCTATCATCAACTACCTCTTATCTGTCAGGATAACCCATGCCAAGCAGCTCCTTAGGTTCTCTTCTGACTCTGTGGAAGAAATCGGAAATCAGTGCGGTATATCACCTCTGTACTACTTTTCTCGTATTTTTAAGCAGATAGAGGGGATAAGCCCTATGGAATACAGATCCCAGTGGAAGTGATAAAAGTGCAATCGCAAAAATAAAAATATTATAAACGGTTTATTAATACTTAATAAAACTCGAAAACGTTTACTTTAAAAAACTGTTAAAACCTCTAAAATACAGTTAATAATCGTTTTTTCGTATATTAATTACAGTATCATCCAATTATAGGAAAGATTAATTTTTAGTTCTTATAAACGGGGATACTATATGAAAAGATTTCTATGTGGACTTCTGCTCATAGTTTTTATGAGTATGTGGATAATTCCCATAAACTCGAAGGCTGCTTCGAAGGATGATATTCTGACTCAGATAAATGCAGCAAGAGAAGCTGCTGGATTGCCCACGCTCACATATAGCGAAGACCTTGAAGCTGCCGCAAAAATAAGGGCAGAAGAATGTGCCAGCAGCTTTTCGCATATCAGGCCCTGCGGATCAGCCTGGCATACAGTTGGCTTTACCCGGGGTGAAAATCTGGCCCACGCAGAAAATGAAAATCAGCGCAAAGCCGAGAACGTCGTACTTGCCTGGCTCTTATCGCCCAAGCACAAAGAAAATGTGCTTCGAAGCTGTTTCACTTCAGTTGGAGTTTCTTACTACAGCGATTCAAACGGGCAAACGTATATTGCCTGTGAATTTAATTAAAATAAGGGGCAGACAGTGGGGACGGTTCTTTTGACTTATTGTGAACAATAAGTCAAAAGAACCGTCCC
>NZ_SVFW01000037.1 GCF_015056685.1 Butyrivibrio sp.
ACATTTTAAATCAGGATAGAGCATTCATGGCTCTTTTATATTATTTTTTCAATTTACACCATTATATGGACATAATGGCTTGCTTTTCCA
The DNA here is from genome assembly GCF_015056685.1 of Butyrivibrio sp. Lineage (GTDB taxonomy): Bacteria > Bacillota > Clostridia > Lachnospirales > Lachnospiraceae > Butyrivibrio. The sequence goes on from NZ_SVFW01000037.1 coordinate 91, forward strand.
TAATTCATGACCTAATCTTCATTTTATTTTCATTTAGGTCATGTTTTTGATAGATCCACTGTCTTTACTTTTCCAAAATCCATGACCTAAACATCATTTTTCTTTCAATTAGGTCATGTTTTTGATAAATCCACTGTCTTACTTTTCCAAAATCCATGACCTAAACTCCATTTTTCTTTCATTTAGGTCATGTTTCGCATTCTACGATTGCCTTATGCAGCCAGAAAACATGCCCCCAAAACAATGATTTCTATGCTTAAGGTATAAAAGACCATAGACTGCTACTATTTGAACTTTTAAATGGAAATATCCACGCATCAGAATGACGCATGGAACCCACGAAATGTAGTACCAACGATGTCTAACAAATATTCTCTCCAAAAACTGCCGCTTTTGAAAATAATAGCTGATTACAATGAGCGCAAGCCAATGCATAGCTCATAATGTAAGCATCCGCATATTCGGCCAAAGATTACTCTTTGAGCTTTTATACTTTACCATTTAAGGTTAAAAAAGACAACTCATTTCTTACATTTTAAAAATCATGGTAAATAATCAAAAGAATTCATTTATACCTGCGGGTTTCTGTAGTATTATCATATACATATGTGTTGTGGCAGATAAACAGGAGGTTTGTCATGGAAACTTGGTATTACGTAGTTGAAAGTATTGACGGCGATTATGCAAATTTAAAAAGAACAGATATTGAATCCGAGGATCTAAAGCTCGTTGCGAGAGCTCTTTTGCCGGAAGGAATAGCAGAAGGAACGCAGCTTAAGTATGAGTTCATGCAGTATTCAATTATATGATCCGGTAATGACAATTTAAAGAAAAGACTGAATTTTGGGAGAAAAGTGTATGAGAAGTGAAATTGAAAAAAGATGTGAATTGTTGGTAGAAAACAGGAAGCTCGCGGGGAAGGCTTCTTTATTGGATCATGATCTTATCAAAGTTGTAGCCGCTTCTTTTTTTACAGAAAAAGACAAGACGGCTGATGTTGATCAGCTTAAAGATTGTAAAAAGCTTATCAGAAAAAAGCAGGGAATATTCTCAGAAATTAGAGGCAACAATGAGCTGATCATTGCAGCCAAGATGGCTGCCAGTGGTAATCCTGAAGGGTATCTGGATAAGCTGATAGATGTGTATGGAGAGTTCCAAAAGGGGAAGATCCTTGGTTCTTCTTACAGAGTCCTTGCTGCAGCTTCAATCTGCGACACAGGAAGGGCATCTGAGGCAGAAAGCCTTGTTGAGAAGACCTACGAGATTATGAAGGGCATGAGAAAGGATCATCCATTCCTTACAACAGATGAGGATACAAGCTTTGCAGTTCTTTTAGCAATGAAGGACAAGAGCACAGAAGAGATATTGGCAGAACTCGAGGAGATTTACCAGCTTATTAAAAAGAACTTTGCATTCCATGAGGATGCTGCATACTCACTTAGTCAGGTGCTTGCAACATTTGATGGACAGGCAGAGCTAAAGAGCGAAAAAGTAATGGAGCTTTTTGAGGCCTTCAAAAATGCCGGAGCAAAGTATGGTAAAGGCTATGAGCTGGCTTCGCTTGGTATTCTTGTGGGAATCGACAAGAATATTGAAGACCTTGTTTCTGAGGTTGTGGAAGTAGCAGAATATCTTAGTGGTAAAAAAGGCTTTGGAATACTGAATATGAACAGGCATACAAGACTTATGCTCGGTACTATGATCGTTTCCGAAATCTATTCTGATGGAAACGTAGCAACTGGCGCATCTGTCGCAAGCAGTGCTCTTTCTGCAGTTATTGCTGCGCAGCTTTGTATGTACGTAGCGATCATGTCTGCGGCTTCTGCTTCAGCGTCATCAAGTAACTGATGGAGTGCGGCATCAGGGAACAGATTTGCCAGCCAATTGAAATTTAGAGCCTTGGGCGATATAATAATCACATAAAATCTGCTTTTTGTGGCAGCTGATACTCGTAACGGCTTGTATCAGCTGCCTATATTATTGCAGACTCATTGATATAAATCACGAAAGGCAAGGAAATAGAATTGAGAAAAGCAAGATCAGAAAAAGAAAACGCAATGAGGGAGAAGATGATTCCTGAGTTATATGAGAACAAATATAACAGCTTCATTGGGTTTGAGATTATGGAACTGAGTTCAACCTACAGTAAAGCGAGGATCAAGTGTGACTCAAGACTTCATAATACATATGGCAGTATACACGGAGGCGCACTCCTTTCATTTGTTGACGCTATGGCAGGAGCTACTGCAAGCATGAGCGGTTATTACGCAACAACAGTATCCGCAAACTTAAACTTCTTATTGCCGGCGATAAACACTGAGTATATTTACTGCGAGTGCATGAAGCTCAAGACTGGTAAGCATATTTTGGTATTTGATATAAGAGTTACTGATGATAACGGAAATCTTTTGGACAGTGGTGAATTCTCATTCTTTGCCAGCAAGGTTCCTGTTCTGGGTGACAATCTCAAGTTTTAATATGACAAAAAGATGGGTAAAAGACTCTGCGAAACAGCAGAGTCTTTTATTTTATACTTATTTTAGACAACAAGCTAACGCAGTATAGTAAAATTGAAATGGACAATTACACTTGGAAGCAAGGGGCAAGGAGAAAAAATGATTTCGTTAGTGATTTCTTTAGTAGTACTTTTATGCGGATATTTGGTGTATGGAAAGATTGTTGAGAAGATTTTTGACCCGGATGACAGAGAAACTCCGGCAGTTGCAATGAATGACGGAGTAGACTGCGTTCCCATAAAAACAGGTAAAGCCTTTTTGATACAGCTATTGAATATAGCGGGGACAGGGCCGATCTTTGGAGCTCTTATGGGAGCATGCTTTGGACCTGTTGTTTTTTTGTGGATAGTATTCGGATCAATTCTTGGCGGAGGTGTTCACGATTATCTGTGTGGAATGATCTCATCCAGACATAAAGGCGCATCAATAGCGGAATTATCCGGTGAGTATCTTGGTAACAAGGTCAGAATTGGAATGCGCGTATTTTCGATAGTTCTTTTGCTCCTTACAGGAACTGTGTTTGTTACAAGTCCGGCAGCTCTTATTGCCAGACTTACTCCGAACATATTCAGCACGAGTTTCTGGGTAGTCGTTATTCTTTTGTATTACATTCTGGCAACGCTCCTTCCAATTGATAAGCTTATCGGAAATCTCTATCCGATATTTGGAATAATACTTATTGCGATGGCGACAAGTGTTATGGGAGGGACTATCTTTGGAAACTACACTATTCCTGAGATTACGTTAAAAGACCTCCATCCTGAGAATCTGCCTATTTGGCCATTCATGTTTATAACTGTGGCCTGTGGAGCAATTTCAGGTTTTCATGCCACTCAGTCCCCTATGGTTGCTAAGTGCATAACCAGTGAAAAACAGGGAAGAATTGTGTTTTACGGAGCGATGATATCAGAGGCTGTTATTGCGCTGATATGGGCTGCTGCAGGAGTTGCTTTTTATGGATCAACTCAGCTTCTAAACGATGCTCTGACAAATCTTGGCCAGTCCGGAACTGTGTATGAGATTTCAGAGACAATGCTTGGAAGTGTTGGCGGAATCCTTGCGGTGGTTGGCGTTGTTGTATGCCCAATAACGTCAGGAGACACGGCATTTAGAAGCGCGAGACTTATTATTGCCGAGATGACAAAGCTTGATCAGAGCAAGATAAAAAATCGTCTTATCATCACAGTTCCTTTGTTAGGAGCAGGAGCAGTCCTTACTCAGCTTGATTTTAATGTGCTCTGGAGGTATTTTTCCTGGTCCAATCAGACTCTGGCAATGATCGCGCTATGGACATTTTCTGCATATCTTTTAAAAGAAGGCAAGAGTAAAAAGAGCTCTCTTATAGCTGCACTTCCTGCGACTTTTATGTCTGCTGTCAGCATGACATACATTCTTATGGCAGAAGAGGGATTGGGGTTATCTGCAGTTGTAAGCTATCCAATCGGTATAGCATTCGCACTTGCTCTTTTTGCTTTTTATTTAATGAAACTAAAAAATAGATAAGAAGAATACAAACAGTATATTGAATAAAAGTTTTCTAAATATTATTAAATGTTTTCGCTATTGTAGATTTTATCTGTGGGCTTTATTAGAATTATTGTTATAAGACTCATAAGATTGGTTTATTTTCAGGTGTGCTGCCTATGGCTAAAAATAGCGACATTTACACGCCAAATATAGTAGTTGATGCGACGGATTATGATGAATTTATGAAAGAAAATCGAAGAATCATAAACCGTTATATTAACACGGTGCTTTGGTTCTGTATTTTTACAGGACCAGCTATTGCTGTGGGCATTTTTTATGGGGTGTTTAATGCTGCCTCATACAGCACCTGCGTTGTGATCTCTGCGAGTATGATCGTAGTGGCTTTTATCCACCGCCAGATAATCAGAGTATGGCCCTATGCGCGCTCTGCAGGTCTAATAGCATTCCTTTGCATGGAAGTGCTCCTGGTCCTAATGTCCTATAACCATATTCATGTGAATATTACATGGTTCTTTGTACCATTTTTAAGCACCCTTTTTTGTGAAAAGAGATTGTTCATTATTACTGTGTCAACCAATTACCTGGCGATGGTCATATCTACGTACTTAATTTCTTTTTACAATGCGGATATTATTTCTGTTTATAGCACTAATATGGAGTTTTTTGCCAATACTCTGATGGGATATACCATTGAAACCGCGGTCATGACGGCTTCGGGATTGGCAATCATAAGGATTGTAAGTGGATACTTTGCAGATCTCATTCAAAAGAATCGTGCGACTCGTACGTATGCTACGCAGATTCGTGCTCAGATGGACGTTCTTTATTCCATGTCTGAGGTGTATGACTATGTCAATCTTATAGATTTTAAGGCAATGACAGAATTTTCCATTAAGGATGGAGAACAGGCAAAACCCTTAAGTTTGGGCGACCATGCGCATTCTCTTATGAATCATCATATAAAAGAGAATGTGGATAAAGAACAGCTGGAAGACTTCTGGGATTTTACAAATCTGAAAACTCTAAAGAACAGGCTGTATTGTAAAAGATTTATCTACGGCGAATATATAAATGTAAAAACGGGGTGGTTCAGAGCTCAGTACATCAATATTGAAGAGGATGAAAAGGGCTTTCCTTCGCTTATAGTGTACACTGTTCAGAATATAAACATGGACAAAAGAAGGGAAGAGAATCTCATAAAGATCTCTCATACTGATGATTTGACCAAAGTATTTAACAGAAGGTGCCTGGAATACGATCTTTCTGTTTATAATTCAAAGCCTATTGAAGATGATCTTGTTATAGCCTCTGTTGATATCAACAGGTTAAAGTACACCAATGACACCTTTGGACATGCTGCGGGAGATGAGCTGATCTGTGCAGCTGCCAATGCTTTAAGCGAAGCACTTGGAGATAGTGGAAAAGTATACAGGACAGGTGGAGACGAGTTCACACTTGTCATTCACACAAAGAATATTTCTGCTATAAATGATGAAATAAAAAAGAATGCCTCCGCGTGGACGGGAAGTTATGGAGGCAAGCTTGCAATCTCAATAGGATATGCATCCCATCGTGATAATCCTGAGGTGGGATTGGATAGATTAAAGGTCATGGCTGATTCTCTGATGTATGAGGACAAAAACCGGTACTATAAGAGAAATGGCTATGAGAGAAGAGCGAAAGAATTCTGAATATTTTTCAGGTTGCTTTAAATCAAGTTGTATCATTTTTTGATGGAAAGGAAAAGATATGGGAAGTCTCACAAAGCGAATTTTATCATGTTTAGCATGCGTGGCATTAATTGTGTTTTGCATTGGCGGAAGCATGTATGTCGTTGAGCGTGAAGGGCATCAGTACGATGGCGCAGCGCAGGGCTTTGCAGGAGAGATCAAGGTCTCTGTTTTTGTCGAAGGAAATACCATAACAGACATTACATATCAGACAGAGGGCGAGACACCATCTATTGGAGGAAGTGCCATAAAAGCACTAAGGACAAAAATCCTGAAGACTCAGAATGTGAATATCGACACTATTTCCGGAGCGACTTATTCCTCAAAAGGTTTTTTGTCTGCTGTGGAAATGGCACTTGGAGAGGCCGGAATAGTTGCTGATGGAAGCGGAGCCGGAGCAGGAACTGCCGAAGATTATGAAGCTACTGCTGATGTTGTAGTTGTCGGAGGCGGCGGAGCCGGAATGACGGCAGCGATCACTGTTGCTGAAAATGGTAAAAGCGTAATCCTTCTTGAGAAGAGTGACATTCTTGGCGGAAATACAAGCCGTGCAAGTTCAGGAATGAATGCAGCAGAGACTCATTATGAAAAAGAGCAGGGAATTGAAGACTCCGTAGAACTCTTTATCGAGGATACCATTAAGAGTGGAAAAGAGATAAATGATCCGGAGCTTGTAAGAACTCTTGCCGAGAACACATCAGAAGCTATCGACTGGCTGGATAAAGAGAATGCTCCTCTTTCAGGGCCTCTGGGAACAATGGGCGGCCTTAGTGCAAAGAGAACTCACCGTCCTGTGGATGCAGAAGGAAATGTTACTTCTGTAGGTAACTTCCTTGTATCAGCCCTTGGTGTAAGACTTGAAGAGCTTGGAATTGAAGTTCAGACCGGAGCTACAATAAATAAGATCCTTATGGAAGATGGAAAAGCTGTAGGCGTATCAGGAGTTGGAGCATATGGCGAAAATATCACTGTTCATGCTAATTCCGTTATCATTGCAACAGGTGGATTTGGCGGCAACATGGATCGTATCGTAGCGCTTCGTCCTGATCTTGCAGGATATATTTCCACAAACGTGGCAACTGCAGATGGTGATGCCATTGATTTCCTTGGTGAAGTTGGTGCAGACTTTGTGGATATGGAGCAGATCCAGCTTCATCCTACTGTAATCCCTACTGATGGAGCACTTGTTGGTGAGGCCTTAAGAGGTGATGGTGCCATCCTCGTAAATAGAGAAGGTGTGAGATTTACCAATGAAACCGGAACAAGAGACGCAGTATCTGCTGCAGAAGTTTCACAGACCGGTGGAAATGTATGGCTTATTGCCAACCAGGAAATGTATGAAGGCTCAGCGGTTATCAAGAAACTCGATAAGAGCGGATACCTTGTGACAGGCGCAGATCTCGATGAACTTGCAAAGGCCATGGAGTTTGATGCAAATGCCACTGCTGCATTGAAGGAAACAGTAAGTACCTGGTCTTCCTATGTTGCTTCAGGCACAGACGCTGATTTCTCAAGAGATATTGGAACGCCTCTTACAGATCTTTCTTCAGGACCTTACTACGCAGTTAATGTAGGCCCGGGAATTCACCACTGCATGGGCGGTGTAAAGATAAATACAGATGCTCAGGTCATCTCAACAGATGGAACTCCAATCCCAGGACTCTACGCCTGTGGAGAGGTTACCGGTGGTATCCACGGAGCTAACAGACTTGGTGGAAACGCTGTTGCTGATATCGTTGTATTCGGAAGAATTGCCGGTGAGAACGCATCAAAGTGATTGATAAAAAACAATAAAAATAAAACTTCCAACACAGGGTATGTAAAATGTGTTGGAAGTTTTTTCGCTATTTAACAAGTTCTTTTATTGTTTTCCAATCAGGGCATCTTGTGAAGGCCTTGCTTGGAAATTCACATTCCCTGTTCCAGGGCCTGTCAACTACCATTACCTTAAGGTCAGGAAGATGGTCAAAAAACTTAAATGCCATAGGTGAGTCTTCAATGGCATAGTCAAATTTCATTTTGTAGTAATCTTCCAGTTCAAGATTGAATTCGCTGTTCTTGATGAAACTGTCGCGGCCGTATTTGTTCAGGCAAAAGAGCTTAACTCTCTTCAGATCATGTTCATCAAGCCACTGCCTTGAAGCTTCATAAGCACTGTCTGGTCTTCCTGTAATGATAGAGACATCGTGTCCCTGATCAAGCCAGTTGTTGATAGTCGTGGCAGCTCCCGGTGTCTCCTCGTAAGAAAGAAGAACCTCAGGCCTGTGGCCTTCAATCATCATATCTTCATATTCCTTATCAGTAAGATCAAAAGATCTCTTGAGATCAAAGAACTTTATATCTTCGTAAGGCACTTCCTTATTAAACATTTCTTTTACAAGTATGGAAAAGTGCTTGGCAGTTTCACATAAACAATCGTCAAAATCAATATAAATATTCATACTTCGTTTACTCCGTTTTTCTGTTCCGCAAAATGACACATTAAGAGTATACGTACATGAAGTGAATTGGTCAATTCATATACGCCACTGTTTGGGAGTGGAAATTTGAAAAAACAAGTCAAAAGAACCGTCCCAATGTCTTGTTAATGTCATCAGGGGTCATCTCAGAAACGGGGTTAAACTCATCTGAATCCATATAGCTGTAGATACTGTGTAAAAGAGCTCTCGCTTCAGGATATTCCTGGAGGTCCCAAAGGCCCATGGATGAAGCCATAAGCTTGCCGCCGTTGCACTTTACTTCAAGAAGCTGAGACATTGGACGGAGAGTAGCATAGCTGTCCATCTCAGTTACAAGAGTGTCCATGTATTTTGGAAGGATGAAAGCTCTTTGTGAAGCCATTGGCCACCACTGGTAGTTGGTGAACTCTTCGGTAGGGAAGGTCTTAAATAAAGGATGGTCCTTTAAAATGAGCTGTCCCATAGTGCCTTCCTGGTTAGGGAAAGTTCCAACTGACCAAAAGTCCGTAGAGAACTGAGCTTTGGCAGAATGTGGAAGAGCTTCTTCTGTTGAGTGGGGAGCAAGGAATACTTTGCCGCCGGCTTCCAAAATTTTTATTGCCTTTTCGTCAAAGACTTCTGTTTCATAAACTGAATCAGGACAAACAGGCGTTACATCAGGGTAAACCCACACAGGGTAAGTGTTTCTAATATCGGTGTTTTCATAATAAACAACCAGATCCAGCCTTTTAGGAGAAGTGTAGTCTGCTAATGGTATTTCAATTGTTCCCACATTTGTTAGTGTTCCTGCAGGGCAATGAACTTCGCTTAAGACTCCCCCCTTGCAGGTAGCGCCGGATGTAGCCTCAGCACTATCTGAATGCTCGCAAAGGGCATACTTTACAGGTAAAAAGAAATCATCATGGCCGTAATTGGCAAATAAAACATCTGCTTTTATCAGATCTCCTGCAACATAAGTGTATCTGTCAAGAAGAACCAAAAGCGCCTGATCTGTGAAGAAACTTCTAAATCTTGAAGGTTCTGCAAATGGAAATGCTTTTGCTTCAAGGTGAGAATTGAGCATTCCCACAAGAGCTGTTCCCTGTCCGGGGAAGTCCTGAAGTCCAAGAAGAGATAAGCCTGACATTTCAGGAGTTCTCATGACAGCTTCAACTTCCTCGCGATAGCCTATTAAAGCGAGTTCACCTGTTGCGGCGATTCTCTTTTTCCATTCTTTATCTGATATACCAAGGGCTTTTAATTTATCCTTTACAATGCTGTAATTATCTGGCTTTGTAACACCTTTGAACTCATCAATCTCGTCAATATCAGGAGAGACCTCGTACTGACCAACTTCGAAACCAAAGACAGGTTTGTCATAGTCTTTTCTGAGGTCCTTCATAATCTCTGAGAAGTTGTTTTTTGCATTAGGATAGGTCTTATTAAAAAGCCCTTTAACTCCGGAAAGACGGATGTGCTTGTCCTTAAAGCGGGCAGAAGTGTAGAAGTCGCTCTCTTTATCAACTCCGTTTGCGCCGTAGAAGTTGTTTGATCCCCAGGCAAAGAGACGGGTGTTGTCAGTTCTTTTGGCGATTGATAAGAGCTCGTGCATGTAGGCAACGCCCTCTTCATCTGTTATGAGCTCATTTCCGAGTGAGAGCATGACAAAAGAAGGGTGGTTGGCGTAAGTCCAGAGGATCTCCAAAAGCTCTGTCTGGTAATATTCCTTGCTTTCACTGCTCTTAAAAGCGTCCCTTGGATTCCAGTGGGAGAGCTCAGGCTGCATCATCATACCAAGCTCGTCAGCTGCAGAAAATGCTGCTTCCGGCGGGCACCAGGAGTGGAAACGCATGCAGTTTACACCGTATGAGGCGTAGGTTTTAAGTATCTTTGTCCAGCTTTCCTTGTCCATTGGAGGAAAGCCTGTTTCTGGGAAAACGGCACAGTTGGCTTCGCCTCTTAGGAAAAATCTGCGGTCGTTTATTGTAAGTCTTCCCTCGCTATCGTAGGAGAAGTCCCTGATGCCAAAACGGACATTTTTCCTTGTAATTTCTTTTGCACCAGCTAAAAGAGCTACTGTAAGGTCGCAGAGATTGCCCTTTCCTTCATCCCAGAGGTGGTCTCTGTAATTTTCGGAAAGTTCAAGATCTGTGAGTTCTATGACAGTGCAGTCGTCGGATGGATCAATGTCTACCGCTGATTCGATGGTGTCTGCAAGGTATGGACAGCTAAGGACAAGGCTCATGTTTGAGGCGCTTACAGCGTTTTCAGCTACATCTATAACGATGCGTACATCAAGTTTGTTTCCGTGAGGGTAGACCATAATGTCAGATAAAAAGATATTATCTCTTTCCTCCACGTAGATGTCGCCTATTATTCCGTTCCAGTTAGTCTGGGTCTCATCTGTGGCTGCTGAGGAAAAGACAATGTCTTTGTAAGGAAGTCCCTGATAGGAGTTGTCGCAGGTGAAGGTGATGGTGCTTCCTTTGTGAAGAATGCCCGTAACTTCGAAAACGTAGGGAGTGCTAAGGCATCCGCTGGCGCTTGGAATGTCTGTGCCGTCCACATTAAGAGAAAGAGCACGGGCTCTCTCTGCCACGATAAAAAGCCTCTTATCTGAAGATGGCTCTTCATCAAAAGTCCTCTGAAATGTAGCCTCGCCCTCATAGGTGTAGAGCCTTGTGAACCTGGAGTTGATCCTTGGGTCAGTCTCCGCATCTTTTTCCATGTGTTTGTTTCTGTCTTCAACGTCCGGGTGCCAGGGCTTTGCAACCTTGTCAATATTTCCAATCTCGTTGGTATCAAGGGTTCCGGGAAGCTGCCCTTGCTTTTGAACCTGGTTTGCAGTAATCGTCCAATTGCCTGTTAGATCATATCTCATAATTTTCTCCTCTTCTGTATTTAAGCGGTGTTGTGCCGTTTTTCTTTTTAAATGACTGGCAAAATGCGCTCTCGTCGCTAAATCCAACCTTTTCAGCAATATCACTTATGCTCATATCCGTTGAGGATAAGTAGTATTTGGCGGACGAAAGCCTTGTATCAATAATGAACTGGTGCGGCGTTACGCCTGTTTTTTTCTTAAAAGCTCTGAGAAAATAATAGCTTGTGAGACCTGCAATCTCTGATAGTTCATCAATTGAAATATTTTCTGAAAAATGATCATTTATATAGCTTAAAACCTTTTGGAAATTCTCACTGTTTCCGATGATCTGGGTGTTCTCTGAAGTCAGCATTAGGTTCAAAAGATTGTGGATCATCAGCGAGTAATCGCCCTCGGAGCATTTGTTTTTACTCTCATTCATGGACTCAATTATCTTGTGGCAAAGACTCTTTATGGGCTGCAGGTTCTGCGGGGTTAAGATGTTTCCTTTGGAATTAATTATGGCTTCGTAGAAGTCATTGCTCATGTTGCCATCAAAGTGGATCCAGGAGATGGTGGTTTTCACAAGGCTCTTATAGGAGTGAGGCTCATAGCAATTTATCAATAAAATCTGACCGGGATATACTATGTATTCTTTTCCGGAAATGCAGGCTGTAAGTTCTCCGGATTCAACAATTATCATGAGGTAACTGTCATACCTTTCACGACTCAGTTCATAACCGGGAAGGTACGTGAACCTACCTGCCACAACCGGATAGAAAAAGAGCTTTTGAGCTGTGGCAGAGGCATAGTGGAAAAAGTATTCAGAATCCCTTGAAACGTACTTTTCTGTAGATTTCATAAGCGGTTCCTTAGCTTGAAAATATTTCTTTTAACATAGAGGAATTATAGCACTGACAGATAGCTCATACAATAGAGCAATATTTTAACAAAAATCACCAATTTTTTCACTTGATGATAACCCTGGGGTAAATGAAAATGTAAGTAACTAGTCCGGGGCTTGCTCTGAATAGTTACGAATGTTAATAACAATAGTATCCGCAAAGGAGAATAGACATGATAGATGCAAAAATATGGGAAGAGAGCGTTCTAATCCCAACTTACGAGGTCGGAAAGCCTGATATAAATCCAATGTTTTTGGAGAAGAGAGTGTATCAGGGAAGCACAGGAAAAATATATCCTTATCCTTCAACCAATGAGATCAGCCGCGCCAAAAAGGATGTGGCCTGGAAGGCAGTTTTTCTTGAGAACGAGTATATCAAGGTGATGATCCTTCCACAGCTTGGAGGCAGGATCCAGAGAGCCTATGACAAGACAAACGGCTACGATTTTGTCTACTACAATCAGGTGATAAAACCAGCTCTTGTCGGACTTACGGGGCCATGGATCTCAGGAGGCATTGAGTTTAACTGGCCTCAGCATCACAGACCTACAACTTATTCTCCTGTGGATTATAAGCTTACACAGAATGACGACGGCAGTGTGACTCTGATCACAGGCGATGTTGACCAGATGTATGGAACAAAAGAGATAACCAAGTTTACCCTTTATCCTGGGAAGGCTTTTATAGAGATTACAGGGCAGCTCTATAACAGAACACCGCTTCCGCAGACTTTTTTGTGGTGGGCTAACCCTGCGGTTTCTGTAAATGATTACACACAGTCAATTTTTCCGCCCGATGTTCACAACGTATATGACCACGGAAAGCGTGCTGTTTCAAGGTTCCCTATCGCAACTGGCGAGTATTACAAGCATGATTACAGCGAGGGTGTTGATATTTCAAGATATAAGAATATTCCTGTGCCTACTTCATATATGGCTGAGAAGTCTGATTTTGACTTTGTTGGAGGCTATGACTATAAGAAAGAAGCAGGCCTTTTGCATGTTGCTGACCATCACGTATCACCGGGCAAAAAGCAGTGGACATGGGGGTGCGGTGACTTTGGAAAGGCATGGGACCGAAATCTTACAGACGAGGATGGCCCATATATCGAGCTTATGACCGGCATGTTCTGCGACAATCAGCCTGATTTCTCCTGGCTTAAGCCCTATGAGGAGAAGGTATTTAAGCAGTACTTTATGCCATACAAGAAGGTTGGCCAGGTAAAAAATGCCACGATCCATGGGGCACTTAATGTTGAGGTGAAGCCTGACAAAGCGCTCTACATCTGTATTTATGCAACTGAGAAGTACAATGACGCTACCCTTTCAGTCCTCTATGGTGGTGAGACTCTTTTTTCTGAGAAGGTTTCTATTTCCCCTGTGGATATCTGCGAGCGGGAGCTTGAACTAGGTAAGATTCTGGAAGGGAAGGTTACTAAAGAGGAATTTGACAAGAGCAGGATCAAGGTGACAGTCACGGACAATACTTCGGGGAAAGAGCTTGTTTCCTACAAAATCCTTGAGGAAAAAGACCCTGAGTTTGCTGAGCCTGCAGAGGCAGTAAAGGACCCTTGTGATATTCAGACCAATGAAGAACTGTTCCTTGCAGGTAACCATATTGAGCAGTATCGCCATGCGACATTTTTACCTGACCCATATTACCTTGAGGGCTTAAAGCGCGATCCCGGGGATATCAGGATCAACAATGCCTATGGACTTCTTTTGCTTAAAAGAGGCAGATTCGACCTTTCGGAGAAGTACTTCAGAAAAGCAATCGAGAGGCTTACAAGGCTTCATCCCAATCCTTACGATTCCGAGAGCTTCTACAATTTGGGACTATGCCTCTTTTACCAGGAAAAATATGATGAGGCTTACGACGCCTTCTATAAGGCAACCTGGTCAGATGAACAGAAGGAAAAATCTTTTTATTATCTTGCGGCTATTGCGGCAAGGAAACATGAGTATGAGACGGCTCTTGACCTGATAGACGAGGCACTTGTGAAAAACAGTCATAGCACAAAGGCGAGAGCTTTAAGGGCGGCTATTCTCTATAAGCTTGGAAGAAAAACCGAGGCCCTTGATTATACCTGTGAGAACTTAGAATTTGATACTTTTGATTTTGTGTCAGCTTATATCAGGACTTTGCTTGTGGGCGAAGGAGCAGAACAGTTCAGAAAATTTACAAGGAACTTCCATGAGACCTTCCTTATGGTGGCAAGGGACCTTGCTGAAGGCGGATTCTATGAAGAGGCTGTAAGCGCCCTTGATATCTACGACGGTGATAATCCAATGGTCCATTATTATCGCGGCGCATATTTTGAGAAGCTGGGTGAAAAAGAGAAAGCTCTTTTGGCATATAAGAAAGGGGAAAAGGCAGATCCTGCTTACTGCTTCCCTAATAAGCTTGAGGACATCGCAGTTTTGAAGGCTGCGATAGCTGCTGATGAGGAGGGCTCAAAAGCAAGGTATTATCTGGGATGTCTGTACTACGATAAACTTCAGTACGACCTGGCAATTGAGATGTACGAGGCTTCCCTTGAGATATGCGATACATTTCCAACTGTTTTAAGGAACCTGTCAATTGCCTACTACAACAAGAAAAACGCTCCTGAGAAAGCCCTTAGCTGCCTTGAGAAAGCCTTTGACCTTAACAGGCAGGACGCAAGGGTGTTCCTCGAACTTGACCAGCTCTATCAAAAGCTCAACAGACCTTTGAAGGAGAGACTTGAGAAATATAAGGAAAACATTGGCCTTATCGAGAAGAGAGATGACCTTTATACAGAGTATGTGACACTGCTTAATACCCTTAAGCTTCATGAAGAGGCCCACGAGAGGATCACAGGCCACAGCTTCCAGACCTGGGAAGGTGCAGAAGGTAAGATCACAACTCAGTTTAAGGTAAGTCTCCTTGAGCCGGCAAAAGACCTGATAAAAGAAGGTAGGGCAGGTGAAGCAAAAGACAAGCTCCTTGAGGCTCTTTCATATCCTGAAAATCTTGGTGAAGGCAGACTTGAAGGCACGAAGGATAACCATATTTACTACAACCTTGGATGCTGCTTAGAAATGCTGGGTGACAATGATAAGGCAAAAGAGTGTTTTGAGAAAGCCACCCTTGGAGCCATGGAAGTCGCAGGAATGATGTACTACTATGACCAGCCTGCTGATATGATACTTTACCAGGGACTTGCATTTGAGAAGCTTGGAAACAAAAGGGAAGCCAATTCAAGGTTCTATAAGCTCCTTTATTATGGGCAAAAGCATCTTCACGACAAGTTCAAAATGGACTATTTTGCTGTATCAATGCCGGATATGTCAGTGTTTGACGCAGATATGGACAAAAAAAATAAAGCCCATTGCTATTATCTTATGGGCCTTGGATACATAGGCCTTGGAGATAAAGAAAAAGCAATGGACTGCCTTAAAAAGGTTATTGAACTGGATAATACGCATCAGAATGCATATATTTACTCAGAATATTCACTGTAATTATCAAGGAAATGATGGCGCTTTCCATCAGGCGTCTTGTAGGCAACAAGGGCGTTGAGATGAACATTCTCCACACTTTTGAAGATGTTTGCTTCTATATAAGGGCTTCTTTCTCTGAGCTCTGAAATAAGAGATTTTATCTCAGCGCGCTTGCTGCCCTTATCTGTACCGCCGCAGCTTGCGCAGCTCTCTGTCAGCCTGCAGGCACAGTTGATAAAAGTGAGATCATTGTATGCCATCCATTTTTTGATGTTCTCTTCTCTGATGAGGTAAAGAGGTCTTATAAGTTCCATGCCCTCAAAGTTTGTACTGTGAAGCTTTGGCATCATAGTCTGTATCTGACCACCGTAGAGCATTCCCATCAGTATGGTTTCGATGACATCGTCGTAGTGGTGACCGAGGGCTATTTTGTTACATCCAAGCTCTTTTGCCTTACTGTAAAGGGCACCACGTCTCATTCTTGCACACAGGTAGCAGGGTGAGCCTGAAACTTCCTTATCTACAATGTCAAAGATATCTGAGTCGAAAACAGTTATAGGAATCTGCATCAGTTTGGCATTGTTGATAATTGTGGTGTAGTTTATGTCGTTGTAGCCGGGGTTCATTACCATGTATACTACTTCAAAGTTCTTTTTACCATGCCTTGAAAGCTCCTGGAAAAGCTTAGCCATCAGCATGGAATCTTTTCCACCGGATATGCAGACAGCAATCTTGTCCCCGTCCTGGATGAGGTCGTAGGTGTTGATTGCTTTTGTGAACTGGCTCCAAAGCTCAGGTCTGAACTTCTTGATGATACTTCGCTCGATTTCTTTGCAGCGCATTTCTTTTTCATCTTCATCAGAGAGCTGATGCTCTATAGTATATCTGTAATAGCTGTAGATACCGCCTTCTATGCTGTAAATCTCGTAGCCCTTTGGAGTGAACTCTTCGCAGATCTCTACTGAGTGCTTTCCCGAGTAACACAAAAGATAAATTGGCTTTTCTTTTGACAGTTCATTTTCATGATCAGAAAATGTTTCCCAGGAAATATTCAAAGCTCCCGGGTATGAACTTTTATTGAAATCCTTTTCTTCACGAACATCGATGACAAGCTTGTCTCTGCTGTCTTCGATCATTTCTTCTATTGTTTTTGTGTATAACATATCTTTTCCTTATTATATAAATCAAAAAACCTGTAAAGTGTCTATGAATGTTATCATACTTTTTTTATCTATTCAATGGTGTCAGAAATAATTAAAGGAAGTATAATTGAGGAAGAATGTGCAAATGCAAAAGTTTGCGAGGAGGATTATATGAAGAAAAAACTGATTGGAATCATGTTGGCCTGTGCATTTTTAGTTTCTGCATGCGGGACTGATCAGAAAAATGCAGGCGAGGGCTCTTCTTTAGAAGCTACGACAGAAGAGGCGTCAAAAGATACATCGGAAGATGTTCAGACTTCAGATGAAACAACAGCTGAGGCGGATGCGGTCGAGGCTACATATGCAAACTTCCTTGCGAACAAGGCAAAAGTTCATATAAATCAGGACAGGGACTTTGGAACATATTTTTCTTTTGAAAAGGATAAAGACTTAAATTACACCCTTGAGGAACTTACAAATGTAATTATTTCCAATTATCTTGGGCAGTTTGAGGGCGCCAAGATTGAGCTTGAAGGAATCGAGTATTCTTACCTTGACTGCGGAAATGACGGCAATGAGGAACTGGCAGTCTGCATCCACACACCTTCTCTGGAGGATTGGGCTGAGTACCTTATTATAAAAGAAATTGATGGAAAGCTTGAGTGTCTTTATTCCAATGAGGGCTGGTCACGAAGCAGAGTCGGAATCAATAAATACGGATATATTTACGGCGACGGATCAGGCGGAGCTTCCAATCATTATTTTGAAAAGAGCTACATAGATGCCCGCGGAAACTGGCATTATATCTACGGTGACGAGACAACCGTTTTTGACTGCTCAGATACAGAATATCCTGGAGATATCTGGGGCGGCGAAGGTGAGCATGTAAGTCTTGAAATGCCACTTCCGGGAAGCTTTGTTTTCTTTAGCTTCGATTTTAATAATACAGAAGATGAAAAAGACAATGTATTCAGCTATGCGCAGTATAGCGGTGACTATGAAAATGACAACGGTCTTGGCGGATATTTCTACTGTAAGCTTATTGAGGACGACGGAATATATGATGACGAGTACCCTCTGAAGAAGTTCTATGATGCAGTGGGAATTGAGACCATTTCTATAAAGGAACTCAATGAACTCATTAGGGAGAAGGCAGAGGCGGAAGGCTTCACACCTGAAATTGCAAGCGCTGAGGATGTTGAGTGGAAGGAACTTGAGTACACTTTTGATCCTGACATAGAGACCTTCAATGCTGACAATTTCATTGAAACAAGTGCCTTTTTCCCGATATATCTTTCTCTCAGAAATAATGAAGATGCAAGCACGATCCTTCATATAAATGCTGATGGCAGCGTAGAAGGTTCCTACTATTCATCTAATTATTCAAATGAAAATGGAAATGAGTCAAAAAAGAATGAGTTCACCGGCAAGTTTGCCTTAAAGAAAAAGGTTAGTGACACCGAGTTTACTCTCACACTTTCTGACCTTACCCTCAAGAATGAAGCAGGGACTGAGGTTGTAAAGGAGACAAAGACCGGCGTTAAGACACATACATATTTTGTGACACCACCTGGAGTGGATGACGATGGCAAGAACTTTACTTTATATTTGCCGGATACTCCGGTTTCTTCACTTCCAGATGAAGTGTTAAATGCCCTTGGTGATTACTGGCGAGAGCAGCTTAGTGAGCGCGAGACCATAGGCAAGTGTATTCTTTTTGGAAACGATGGTAAAAAATATCTTTGGCTGGAGTTTTGATTGTTGTATAATCGAAATTAATTTAGGCCAGATTAGGGTCAGGTTTAAAGCGATAAGGAGGAGTTTATGAGTACTAGAATTGGAATCCTGGGTTATGGAAACCTTGGTAAAGGTGTTGAACTTGCAGTTAAGGCTGCTCCAGACATGGAGCTTGTAGCTGTGTTTACAAGAAGGGATCCTTCTTCTTTAAAGATAGCAACAGAAGGAGTTCCTGTTGTTTCTGTTAAGGATGTTGCTGATTATAAGGATAAGATCGATGTTATGATCCTTTGCGGAGGAAGTGCAACAGATCTTCCTGTTCAGACTCCTGAGTATGCAAAGCTTTTCAACGTGGTTGACAGCTTTGACACACACGCAAGAATTCCTGAGCATTTTGCAAACGTTGATGCTTCTGCAAAGGAAAGCGGCAAGATCGCAGTTATCTCATGTGGTTGGGATCCTGGAATGTTCTCACTTGCAAGAGTTTATTCAAATGCTATTCTTCCGGATGGAAAAGATTACACATTCTGGGGCAAGGGAGTATCTCAGGGACATTCAGATGCTATCCGCAGAATTAAAGGCGTTAAGAATGCAAAGCAGTACACAATCCCTGTAGAGAGCGCTCTTGAGGCAGTTAGAAACGGAGAAAATCCTGAGCTCACAACAAGACAGAAGCACACAAGAGAGTGCTTTGTTGTTCTTGAGGAAGGCGCAGATGCTGCAGCAGTAGAAAAAGAGATCAAGGAAATGCCTAACTATTTTGCTGATTATGACACAACAGTTCATTTTATCAGCGAAGAAGAGCTCTTAAAGAACCACAGCGGAATGGCACACGGCGGATTTGTATTCAGAAGCGGCAAGACAGGCGCTAACAAGGAGCACAATCACATTATTGAATACAGCTTGAAGCTCGATTCAAACCCTGAATTTACAACAAGCGTTCTCGTAGCAGTTGCAAGAGCAGCAAAGCGCATGAACGACGAGGGTCTCAAGGGATGCAAGACAATCCTTGATATTCCACCTGCTTATCTTTCAGACAAGAGTGGAGAAGAGCTTAGAGCACATCTTCTTTGATCCAGGGTATAAGTCATGAAAACTAAGAAGCGACTGTCTATTAGAAGTAAAATACAGATAATGGTCATGGCGATCATTGTCGTAGCTCTTTTGATAACTAGCACAGTTAGTGTAATTAGCATGCTCAGAATCAGGTCGCAGGCAAAAGACATACTGAAAGCCAGAATGGAGAGAAATCTTTCTAATACAGTAGTAAACAAGGCAACCTTAGCCAATGCTGAGCTTCTTAGATATGCGGAATATACAACAGCTCTTTCGGATTATATATCTGAGCTTTACCAGTCGCCACAGAAGTATAAGCCAAGAGAGGTTCTGCCTCCGCAGCCCCTTGATAATAACAAGGAAGTGATGAAAAGATATCTGGCTACAAGGGAGATTTCCTACGAAGATGTTAAGGATGAGATAGGTCTTTTGGGAAATGCCGAGCAGATATTTGTTCCTGTGTATAACAGTGACATTAGCAATATTGTAGCTATTTATCTGAGCACTAACTCAGGAATTCAGATATCCTATGATGCTGATTCCGAGATGACAGCCAATAATGATGGCAGCGAAGTTTATTACAACTATTACGGCAGAGTGTGGTATGACCTGGCCAGGAAAAAGGGACAGGTCTGCTTTACTGATGTCTATATGGATGATTACAACAGAGGCATGATGATCACATGTGCAGCGCCCTTTTACAGTGAACTTGGTGAGTTCAAGGGCGTTGTGTGCATGGATATGCTTATTGATGATCTGTATTCAGCTATTGTTGATTTTGATGTTTTGGCAGGTGACGGCGACTACGCTTTCATTGTGGATGGCAAAGGATATGCAGTCTTGCCCAAATATAAGGACCTGAACATCAAAGATGACAAGGAGATGAATGAGGAACTCATAGAAGCTATCATGTCCGGTGAAACAGGGGTAACTTATTCTGAAATATCAGATTGCTATTTTGCATATTCTCCAATAGAGAGTACCAATTGGAAATTATGCATCAGAGTGCCGCAGAGCATGATCTTGGAGCCGGTTCAGGATATGAGTTCCAAGATTCTTACAAGCATGGTCTGGTTTATTCTTATTTTTATCCTGGTAGTTTTCATGATCACAGCTATAGTGAGAAGCTTTGCTTTGAATTTTACGGAGCCGCTTTTTGCGCTCAGGAAAGATGCAGAAGAGATCAGTAACGGAAATCTCGAGCATGTGGCCAAAATTTACAGTAATGATGAGATTGGAGATCTTGCTGTAAGTTTTAACAACATGGCTATTTCTCTTAAGGATTACATTGCCAATCTGACGGCTATGACTGCTGAAAAAGAGAGGATCGGAGCGGAGCTTTCTGTAGCCACTAAGATTCAGGAAGATATGCTTCCCAGAAAATTCCCGGCATTTCCTGACAGGCATGAATTTGACCTTCATGCTACCATGGATCCTGCTAAAGAAGTAGGTGGCGATTTTTATGATTTCTTTTTACTGGATGATGATCATATAGTTCTGGTAATGGCTGATGTTTCCGGAAAGGGAGTTCCGGCGGCACTTTTCATGGTCATTGCCAAGACACTTATCAAGAACAGGGCGTTTATGGGCGGCTCTCCTTCAGATATTCTGGAGTATACCAATGAACAGCTTTGCAGCAGTAATGATTCGGAGATGTTTGTTACTGTGTGGTTAGCTATAATTGAGATTTCTACAGGAAAAGGAATCGCTGCCAATGCAGGTCATGAGCATCCTGTCATAAAAAGAGCCGGTGGCGACTATGAGCTTGTGGAGTATCGCCATTCACCTGCTGTAGCTACAATTGAAGGCTTGCATTTTAAGGAGCATGAATTTGAGCTTCACCCGGGGGACAATATTTTTGTGTATACGGATGGAGTACCTGAAGCAACAAATGCAGAGAATGAGCTCTTTGGAAATGAACGGATGCTTGAAGCTCTCAACAGGAAAAAAGATAGCAATTCTGCAGAAATATTAGACAATATGAAGCTGGCGATAGATGAGTTTGTCGGGGAGGCACCTCAGTTTGATGACATAACTATGCTGGCATTTAGATATTTTGGAAAACAATAACGGAGGATAGTATGAACAACCAGAAAATTGGAACAAAATGTGTGCAGGCGGGATACACACCGGGAAACGGAGAACCTCGTCAGATACCTATTATTCAGTCAACAACATTTAAGTATGACACAAGCGAAGATATGGGTAAATTATTTGACCTTGAGGCTTCAGGATATTTTTACACAAGACTTCAGAACCCTACTAACGACCATGTCGCTGCCAAAATTGCAGCTTTGGAAGGTGGAAGCGCAGCAATGCTCACTTCTTCAGGTCAGGCAGCTAACTTCTTTGCACTATTCAATATCTGCGAGTGCGGAAGCCACATCGTAGCTTCTTCTTCAATCTATGGAGGAACATTTAATCTTATAGCTGTAACAATGGCAAAGATGGGAATTGAAGTTACATTTGTTTCACCTGATGCTGATGAGGAGGAACTTAACGCAGCATTTAAGGAAAACACAAGAGCAATGTTTGGTGAGACAATTGCAAACCCTGCTCTTACAGTTCTTGATATCGAGAAATTTGCGAAGGTTGCACATGCTCATGGCGTGCCGCTTGTCGTTGACAATACTTTCCCAACTCCTGTAAACTGCAGGCCTATCGAGTGGGGAGCTGATATCGTAACACATTCTACAACAAAGTACATGGATGGCCATGGGGCAGCAGTTGGCGGTGCTATTGTTGATGCCGGCAAGTTTGACTGGATGGCTCATGCAGATAAGTTCCCGGGCCTTACACAGCCTGATGAGTCTTATCACGGAATTGTTTACGCAGAGAAATTCGGAAAAGAAGGTGCATTTATCACAAAGTGCACATCACAGCTCATGAGAGACTTTGGATGCATCCAGTCTCCACAGAATGCATTTATCCTTAACCTTGGACTTGAGTCTTTGCATGTTCGTATGCCAAAACATGTTGAAAACGGGCTTGCAGTAGCTAAATTCCTTGAAGGTCACAAGAAAGTCGTTAAGGTTAATTATCCGGGACTTGAGTCTGACAAGTACTATGAGCTTGCCAAGAAGTATCTTCCAAACGGTGGTTGCGGCGTAGTATCCTTTGAACTTGAAGGTGGAAGAGCCGCAGCAGAAAGCTTCATGAAGAAGCTTAAGATCGCCGCAATCGAAACTCACGTTGCCGATGCAAGAACATGTTGCCTTAACCCTGCAACATCTACACATCGTCAGCTTACTGATGAACAGCTCGAGGCAGCAGGTATCCCTGCAGGTCTTATCAGAATCTCCTGCGGACTTGAAGACTCTGCAGATCTTATCGCAGACATCGCTCAGGCGCTGGAGTAAAAATAAGTTAGACACTGAGAAGAAGACAGAGGGAAGACAGAGGGACCTTAACTTTGTCGATAGGTTGGTATGGTTTGAAGTTTATGAAGGTTGATCGCGTGAAGGTGGTCAATCTTCTTTTTTGTTTCCTCATCTTCACAGATGCCGGTGAGGACATATTTATCAAGTGTATCGTAGGTAAAACCAAGTTTGTCTTCGTCTGACATTCCGCTAAGGCCATCTGATGGAGTCTTGTGAATGAGGTCGGATGGAAGACCAAGTTCATCACCGATGGCTCTCATCTGGCATACAAGGAAGTCAGAGCAGGGGCTAAAGTCACCTGCGGCATCGCCGTATTTGGTTGAATAGCCAACATAGTCTTCAGAGGCATTACAGGTGTTGGCAACGCGACCGCCGTTTGGAAGAGACTGGGCAATGGCATAGAGCGTAGCCATGCGGATCCTTGGTGGTGTGTTGATCATGGCATCATTTGAAAGAGTGACGCCGGCTGCTTCTAAAGCTTTTTTCTCACCTTCAACTGCAGGGTGGATGTTTACGATATGTGACTTTATTCCAAGTATCTCAGCGACTTTTTTGGAATCATCAATATCTTTCTGCTCTCCGTCAGGCATAAGAACGCCGACAACTCTGTCTTTTCCAAGAGCTCTCACTAAGAGAGCAGCGACTATTGTTGAGTCTTTTCCGCCGGATAATCCGATGACAGCACTGGCTTTTGGCCCGTTATTATTAAACCAATCTTTGATCCAGGCTGTTATGTTTTCAATTTCTTTTTTAGCATTAAAATCTCTTATTATATTATTCATGTTTGCCACCTATATCAAAAATTCTCTTGCAGTTATCTGTAGGGATCATGCGAGCATCAAATCGCTTCGTTCTCCATTCTCCAATTGATGCACCTCTGCAGATAATCGACGTATGCAGGATTTTTGCACATTCCTTTGCCTTCAACATCAGAGATTTTGGCAACATCCTGACCATTGCAGGCTGTTGTCTTCATTACAATATTAAGAGGTGGAACTTTGGTGTCGTTGGCAATATAGGTACCGATTCCAAAAGCGACCTTAGCCTTTCCGTTAAAGTGAGCAAATATATCATTGGCGCGCTTGAAATCAAGGCTGTCGCTGAAGAGAAGAGTCTTTGTCTTAGGATCAATTCCAAGGCTCTCGTAGTGCTTTATCATCTTTTCACCCCACTCAAATGGATCGCCACTGTCGTGTCTTACACCTGAGAAAAGAGTTGAATATGTGAGCTGGAAGTCGCGAAGGAAACAGTCTGTTGTTATAGCATCTGTAAGAGCTGTTCCGTTAAGGATTCCATATTCTTTTACCCAATAATCGAGGGCATACCAGTTGGAGTATGCAGGATTGTGCTTGTGGTTACCCTGGCCGACACACATGATCCATTCGTGAGCCATTGTTCCTACAGGAGTTACATTTAAAAGCTTTGCAAGATATACGTTTGATGTTCCTACAAAGATCGAACCGTCGAGCTTGGCATTCTTGAGCTTCATTACAGCAAGCTCCTGGGCTTCAGCAGATAGGCGTCTTCTGAGACCAAACTCACTGAATGCACCAATCTTGTAAGTGCCGCTTGTGAGCATTGAAATCTTTTCATCAAGTTTTTCTTCAAATGATGTGAAGAGCTCATCATAGTCATATGCCATACGGAAGTATACTTCATTTACAATGGCAAGAGTTGGAATCTCATACATGGATGTGTTGAGCCATGTTCCGTTTGTCTCGATTGAAAGTCCGCATGGAGCGTCGGTTCCAATTGTGAAATCCTCATATCTTGGGTGCCATAAACGAAGGAAATCAACATAGGATTTTTTTATCCATTTAATTCCTGCAAGGTAGGCAAGTTCATCCTCATCGAAATTGAGGTCACAGTATGCGTAGATCTGACGCTTGATTTCTTCAACCATTTCAGGTGTGAACTTCACGTCAGTATTTCTGCATTTGAATGACCAGGTTGTGGTGTAGTCAGGAAAGTTGTGATAGATAGCCTGACCCATAGAAAATTTGTAAAGATCTGTTTCAAGTAAACTTTCAATAATGTTTTTCATGATAGTTTCCCCTAAGAAAAAATATTATTCTTTGACTTATTGATTTTTGTTTTCACTAAAAGAATTCTTTATTTAAGCATACCTGTTTCTTCCAGGTAATTTCTGAACGCCTCATTGATGTCATCTGCGTGGATTGTGGGATTGTTTCGAATCTCAGTTCCGGATACACGTATGACTGCTCTGTCTACAAGATTAAATGTATGGTCCGGATATATTTTCCCAAGTTTATCAATGTAAGATGGCTCTCCGGTGTACCAGTTAAAGTGCGCACCATCCGGCGAAATACCTGCCTGTTCAAACAGTTCGTTTCCCCATAAGACCCAGTTTTCGTGGGTGAAGGTGCCATCAAGCCCCAGTTTTTTGTCATCTATTTTTACAACTATTACTCGTGGATCATCTTGGAACATTTCTGTGACGATTTTGAATCTGGTGGCAAAGTCCAGAAAATCTTTGCCCCTGTCAGTCTGATATCCGCATACAGCCAGTATCAGCCTGTCATTTTCTAAAAGAGCTCTTTTGATAAGGGACTCATGTCCCTTGTGCATAGGTATGAAACAACCAAAAACAATTCCGATGTTCTGCATTGCTGTCTCCAAAAGATATATGACGTGATTTTAAGTACCACACCATCATATCACACTCTGAGGCTCAATATGTAATATAATTATGACAGGGGATCGAAGTCATAATGCATTCATGCTTGCATGATATGCTTTATGACCTTGAGACCCGCAAAACATGAGGAAGTAGCACTTGTGCGGATTCCGAATGCTTTAGAATTGCGAGAGTGATTTATCACGGAGCAATTCGTGTCATCATAAAATGTTAGAAAAACGCGGAGGAGAAGCGGGTATGCAGATAGACAGGGCGACAATGCCTGATAATGGTGTGATCTATGAGGGAGATTATTATAGAGGAATTCCGTATGGGCAGTATATTAGGCAGCAGGGGCTTCCAGATAAGCGCACATCCAGGGTTTTTGATATAAGGGACTTCGGAGCAGTAGCTGATGGAATGACAGTAAATACGGAAGCTGTTCAAAAGGCTGCTGATGCGGCTAAAAGCGCAGGCGGCGGAGTAGTGCTGGTGGATGGCGGATGGTACATTTCAGGTACTGTTAAGATCTACGACAATACTACCTTGTGGATCACAGGGGACAGTGCGCTTGTTGCATCCAAAGACCATGACAATTTTGTAGATGCGTTTGTGATCCTTGATAATGCGGAGAATGTCCGCGTTACAGGTGGTGGAAGGATTTATGGCAGCGGAGAATACTTTGTTTATTTGCCTCTTAAGAAGCCTCTTTTGACAACTCTTGAAAAGATCAAACAGCCACCGTTTCTCTACGATCCTATGGGATATCCTGTTGATACTATGAGATATGCTATTCGCAGCAGGATTCGTTACGCTGAGGATAAATATGGAAACGGTCAGCCCAAGATAAAGAGACCTATGTACATGCTGTGGGCCAATGGATGCAAGAATGTGATCATTGAGAATGTCATCCTGGAGGATTCCATGGACTGGAATCTGTGCATTGATGGGTGTGACAATGTGAAGGTTTCAAATGTGGTCATCAACGGAAACCGCCACGTAGCAAACACTGATGGTATTGATGTTATGGGCAGTGAGGATGTTGAAGTTACACATTGTTTTATTTCTACTGCAGATGACGGACTGTGCGTTAAGGCTCCAAGGGTCCACGACCACGACGGATTAAATGTGGCTTCCGAAGGAAAGATGCGTGGCACGAAGAATGTACGCTTTTCAGACTGCACGGTTCTTAGTGTTGCCAATGCTTTTAAGATTGGGACAGAGACTTACTATGACATTGAAAATGTGACATGCGAGAATTGTCATTTCTTTCTAGATATTTATCCGGGAACCTGCTCCGGAATTGCCATTGAGAGCGCGGATGGAAGCAATGTAAAAAATGTCACTGTCCGCAACATTACCATGGACAACGTTGCATGCCCGCTGTTTATTTGTCTTTGCAAGAGAAATAAGTTTGGATATGTTGACGCAGAGGATGAGAAGAAGCGCTTTTTGGGCGGCTCTATTGAGGGCGTGACTATCGAGAATATCAAGGCGGTAAATGCTGAAGTGCCGTCAATCGTGACAGGGTATAGGATGACCCGGAAGCAGATGGAAGCTCTTTTGACAAAGGAAGGGGTATCTGAAATGGCTGCTAGCAGAATTGTTGCTGGTGAATGTGAATTTAATGAAAATGATTCATCGGATAATATAATTGGTAAAAATCTTGGGGAAATCATGATCAGTGACTTTGAAGTGGCATATAGAGACGACAAGGAAGAGATAAATCTTTTACCTGAAATACATGAGAATGTCACTGATTATCCTGAGAACAGCGCTATGGGCGATGTGCCGGCATACGGCCTGTTTATCAGACATGCACCGAAGTGTACATATTCCAATGTCCATGTTGTGCCGCGAAGCATGAATACAAGGGAATGTATAGTAGAAGAATTGTAAAAAAGATGTTGCGAAGCAAACCATGTCTGATATAATCTAAATAAAGAAGCGGTAACCCCGCTTGATATGAACTGTAGCTACAAAGTTATAACCGCTAGTCCGGCCAAGAACAGGGCGGTTACTTCTTTGAGTAGAACACTTGCTGAGGTATTTTCGAAGCTAGTGTGAACCATACATGTGCACTTAGCGAGGTTTTTTCGAGCTTAGTGCAGCAGGTATATTGATAGTTAGTTAAGATCACCTCCTCGCATATGCGAGGCTACCGCTCCACATGTAATAATAGCATGTGGAGTTTTTTAATACAAGAACAAATGTTCGAACAAATATTCGCTATAATATGTAAAGGATTTGATGGAGGATAGGGATATGGCAGAACTTAAGTGCCCACATTGCGGGCAGGCGTTTACGGTTGATGATACAGAGCTCAGTTCGATCGTTCAGCAGATAAGGGATAAAGAGTTTGAAAAAGACCTGGACAGACGAACAAGTGAGCTTGAGAAACACCTCCAGGAGAAGCATGCTCTGGAGATGGCTGCGCAGGAGGACAAGATCACTCTTAAGACCAAGCAGCAGTATGAGAAAGAGATTGAAAATCAGGTCAAGATCATCGAAGAGTTAAAAACGAAACAGTATAAAGAGCTTGAAGAGCAAAACCAAAAAATAAATGAATTAAAAGAGGAGAAAGCTGCAGAAATTGAGCAGTTAAAAGACAAGCTCCGCGAAGCTCAGGAGAAGAACAGTAAGCTTCAGCTTGAGATAGAAAGCACTTCAGACAAGACCAGGCTTGCAGTTTTGGAGGCGGTAAAAAAGGTCGAGGATGAGAAGCATGAACTTGAAAGCTCATTCAATGAGAAGGCAAGAGATCTTGAAAATGCACTGACTCAGGAAAAAGAAAAAGGAAAGATTCTGCTTGAGCAGAAGGAAAAAGAAGTAGAGTTCTATAAAGACTTAAAGACCAAGATGTCCACAAAGATGGTTGGCGAGACCCTGGAGCAGCACTGCGAGATCCAGTTTAATCAGCTCCGTGCCACAGCTTTTAAGAATGCATATTTTGAAAAAGACAATGATGCAAGAACCGGAAGTAAGGGCGATTACATCTACAGGGAAACTGACGAGAACGGTGTTGAGATCATATCCATCATGTTCGAGATGAAGAATGAGATGGATGAGACTGCAACCAAGCATAAAAACGAAGACTTCTTCAAAGAGCTTGATAAGGACAGAAAAGAGAAAAACTGCGAATATGCGGTTTTGGTATCCCTTCTCGAAAGTGACAGCGAGTTGTATAATGCAGGAATAGTCGATGTTTCTTACAAGTATGACAAGATGTATGTTGTAAGGCCACAGTGCTTCATTCCAATGATCACACTTTTAAGGAACGCAGCTCTCGGTGCCCTTTCATACAAGCAGGAGTTGGCAGCAGTTCGCAACCAGGATATTGATATATCCAATTTTGAAGATTCTCTCATGAAGTTCAAGGATGACTTTAGCAAGAATTACAATCTTGCCCACAAGCATTTTGACGCTGCTATAGAAGAAATCGATAAGACTATCCAGCATCTTGAGAAGGTTAAAAAAGAGCTTCTCGGAAGCGACAATCAGCTTAGAATTGCCAACAGCAAGGTGGATGATGTCAGCGTAAAAAAGCTTACAAGGAACAATCCTACTATGAAGGCAAAGTTTGATGAGCTGAAAGAACAACAATAAAAGAATAAAAAGAAAATAGGTTATATACTTAATGGCAACACAAAACAGAAGAGAATATTTAACAACAACACCGATACCAAAGCTTATTTTGTCACTGTCTGTTCCGACTATAATAAGCATGATGGTAACAGCTATTTATAATACTGCAGATACATTTTTTGTGGCAAGGGTGTCATCTGACCCTGTGGTCAATACTGCAGCCACCGCATCCGTAGGACTTGTATTTACAGTGATGGCACTTATTCAGGCAACGGGATTTTTCTGTGGCCACGGCTCAGGCAATTTCCTTTCCAGAATGCTAGGGGCCGGCAATCACAAAGAGGCCAATGAGATGGCGTCCACCGGATTTGCACTGTCGCTGATCCTGGGGGTTATATTTGCAGTTGTTGGAAACATTTTTATAGAAGAGATTGTGCAGTTTCTTGGTGCCACCAGCACAACCATGCAATTTACCATGGATTACATGAGGATAATCCTGTTTGGTGCTCCTTTTATGATGGCTCAGTTTGTTATCAACAATCAGTTAAGGTTCCAGGGAAGTGCAGTGTACGCCATGGTAGGGCTTATGTGCGGCGCTGTCATGAATATTGTTCTTGATCCGCTCCTTATCCTGGTTTTCCACATGCAGGTAAGAGGCGCTGCCATAGCTACTGTGATGGGACAGGTTACAAGCTTTATAGTTCTTCTCATAGGCACCAGTAAAGGTGAAAACATTAAGCTTAACATCAAAAATGTTCATATCAATGGCTATTATCTAAAAGAAATCGTAAATGGTGGGGCACCTTCTTTATTCAGACAGGGAATGGCAGCTATTGCTACTCTTATCCTTAACAGAACTGCAGGAGCTATTGGCTCAGACGCTGCAATCGCAGGGATGTCTGTTGCCGGAAGAGTTATGATGATGATGGCATCTGCTCTTATCGGTTTTGGCCAGGGATATCAGCCTGTTTGTTCATTTAACTATGGCGCAGGCCTTACAAAGAGGGTAAAAGAGGGCTTCATTTTCTGCGTGAAATATTCAACAGTATTTCTCGTTGGAATAGGCGTTGTATGCTTTATTTTTGCTCCGGATATAATAGCTCTTTTCTCTAAAAATCCGATGGCGATGGAGGTCGGTGTTGCAGCACTCAGATTTCAGGCCTGTACATTGCCACTTTCAGGAACCATCGTTATCAGCAACATGATGCTTCAGTCTATTGGAAAAGGTGTCAAAGCTTCCATAATGGCATCATCAAGAAATGGCCTTTTCTTTATACCTATGATATTGATATTACCTCCAATATTAGGTATTCTTGGAGTTGAGATGGCACAGTCCTGTGCCGATGTGCTTTCTTTTGGACTGGCTATTCCTCTTGCCGCATCGGAACTTAAGAAATTTAACGACTGATACCGGCAATATAAAAATGAGAAGTGTTGGGTGAGTAAATGAGACATAAGAAAATATTGAAAAACAAGTTATTTCTTTATTTGACAGAGTTCTTTTCAGGAATGTCTGTCATGGCGGTAGAGCTTGGTGCTAGCAGGCTCCTGGCCCCATATTTTAGTTCATCGCAGATTGTGTGGACTATAATAATCGGAACGATCATGATAGCCATGGCCCTTGGAAATATCTACGGTGGCCGAAAAGCCGATAAGGACAAGGATCCAGGAAAACTCTATGGCAGAGTTCTTATCGCAGCTCTTTGGATTGCGCTGATCCCTGTTGTTGGAAAATATATAATACTTGGAATTTCAGCAATTTTGGTATTTACTGTCAATTCGAATTTCCTCGTGATCGCAGCCTTTGCGGCATGTATGATCGTGTTTGTTTATCCTTTGTTTTTGCTTGGAACTGTTACACCGAGCCTTGCAAAATATACAACGGATTCTCTTGAGGATAACGGTAGGATCATCGGAACTCTCGGCGCATTTAATACAGTAGGAAGCATTATCGGTACTTTTGCTCCCACATTTATAACTATTCCTGCAGTCGGAACTTCAGTAACATTCCTTATTTTCGCAGGTATTCTGGTGGCACTTTGTGTTTGTTATTTCTTAAGCCCTGATGAGGCGGAAGAAAAAACTCAAAAAAAAAATCTAAGTAAGGTGATAGCAGGGATACTGATCTTTGCTATATGTTGCGTCTTTGGACACAGCACCAGCTTCGCTTTCTGGGAGAGTGGCCTTACCTATGAAGGCGAGTCTGTATACAACTATCTTCAGGTAAAAGAAACACCAAATTCCGTAATTCTTTCCACAAACGTTCTCTTTGGAGTTCAGTCTGTTCTGGTAAAAGAAGGGGCGCTGACCGGTATGTATTATGACTATGCCATGGCAGCTCCCTACATGTGCGGAGTAAAAGACAAGGCGGAAAATGGTGAGGATGTGGATGTACTTATCCTTGGAATGGGGTCAGGCACATACGCGACACAGCTTAGCAGATATTTTGATAATGTGAATGTCACCGGCGTTGAGATTGATGATAAGATCACGGATCTTGCCCATAAGTATTTTGAACTTCCTGACACTACTTCAGTTACAACTTACGATGGAAGGGCCTATCTGGCAGCAGTCAGCGACCAATACGACGTTATCATGGTTGACGCATATCAGGACATTACTATTCCATTTCAGATGTCTTCTGTGGAGTTCTTTTCCCTGGTAAAAGAGCATTTGGCACCCGGCGGTGTTATGGTGGTTAACATGAACATGTACAGTGATGAGACCCAGAGTGGAAGTCAGGAAGCTACGATCAACACGTATCTGGCGGACACCATTTCATCAGTGTTTAAGAACGTTGTAGTAGTTGATGTTCCGGGAGCGACCAACAAAGAGCTGTTTGCTACTGAGTCAGATGAGTTCCTTAATAATCTGAAGAGCAATGCGGCAAAAGAGCAAAATGAAAAACTGGCGGCCATGATGGAGAGAGCTCTTTTGACTGCAACTGAGTATGAAGCGGGCGAGAATATCATGACTGATGACAAGGCCCCTGTGGAGCTCCTTGGTATGAAGCAGATTGACTCGATAATCAAGGATGAAGTGCAGTATTACAAAGAAATCTACAGATCACAGGGAATTGAAGGATTGATAAACAGTTTGTAAACTGTCTGAAAATTGTATAAATAAGTACGATATCAAGCACATTTCTGAATGGTTGATGCTATAATAGACATGCATTACCGTTTAGTAATGTGCTATTTTTGTGTCCGCGAAAGCGAGAAAGAGAGAAAAATGGGTGAAAAAACTGAAAAGAAGAAAAAAACAAAAAAGATAAGTACTAAGCTTATTAGCTACATCGTTCCGCTTGTAACGGCGACGGTCATAGCACTTGTTCTTGTGGCGTCGCTGCTTTCAAAGAGCAGGATGACTGAAATGGCAAATGAAACTCTTGAGTCGTCTATTTCGAATCAGGCCGACAATATTGAGGCGTGGCTTAGTGAGAATCTGCAGTTTTTTAGCACGGTTAAATACTTTATAGAAAAAGAAAATCCTGCAGAGGGCGAACTTTCAGGTATGCTGGATATGTTCTATGGTTACAATTCAAGCTGCCCAAACGGATTATATATTGGAACTTCAGGTGGAAAGCTTATCAAGGCGGCTAAATCTGAAATTACTGAGTCCGATGTCCTTGGGAGTGCATGGTATAAGCAGGGTATCACAAGAGTTGATATGGCTTATGGCGGAGCACATTCTGATGCAAACGGTACAACAGTTATCAGTGCTACAGGTATTTTAGATATGGAAGGTGATGAGCTGAAGGTCCTTGCAGCTGACGTGCCACTTGACGCCATCAGTATCATCGTTAATTCCGGTGTAAAAATGACAAATGCAAGCTCTTTCCTTGTGGATAAGTCCGATTACACGATCCTTGCCCATAGAAATTCAAGTCTTGTATCAACAAAGCTAACAGGTTCATCATCAGATGCTTTTCTTGATGGAGCATACAAAAAACTTTCAGCAGGCGATTATACAACTGAAGAGATTGCGGCTTACATGACAGCTTTTAAGGAAATAGAAGGAACTGACTGGGTGCTTGTATCATATATTCCTACAAGTATTATCCTAAAAGCAATAACACAGATGAGTAATCTTCTTATCATAATCGGTGTTATCGCAGTTGTTCTTATAGTTGTTTCAATTCTCTATGTAGTTAGAAGAGTTATCGCTCCTCTTGGACATATTACAGAAAATATCACAGCTATGTCAGAGGGAGACTTCACGATTGAAGTTAATTCTGAGAGCAATGATGAAATTGGAATCATGGGAGGCAAGGTTACAGAGTTTGTTACTTCCATGAGGAAAATGCTTAAAAGTATCAGTGAGGAATCTGAGAAACTCAGACAGGAGTCTGACAGCAGTGATCAGGTTTCGCGAACAATGTATGATGCTTCTCAGGCTCAGTCAGAGGCTATGAAGCAGCTCAATGAAACAGTTGATCAGCTTGCTACAGCGGTTAATGATATTGCACAGAATGCCACAACTCTTGCAACTATTGTTTCTGACACAAGAGATAATAGTGACAAGGCCAATGAGAGCATGAAGGAAACTGTTGAGATCTCTAAAAAGGGTCGCCAGGATATGGAGAAACTCAGCACAGCCATGCAGGATATCGAAGCTGCAAACAACGAGCTTGTTAATTCTATCAACAAGGTCGGAACAGCTTCTGAAGAGATCACCAATATTGTTGGAATGATTGGTGAGATCGCTGAGGAAACAAATCTTCTTTCTCTTAATGCCAGCATAGAAGCAGCTAGAGCAGGTGAAGCAGGAAAAGGCTTCGCTGTTGTTGCTACTCAGATCGGTAAACTTGCGCAGACATCAGCAGAAAGTGCTCAGAATATAGCAAACCTCATTGAAGAGGTGCACAAACTTATTGAGAATGCGGTGGGACAGGCCCATGCCAGTGCTACAAGCATTCAGGAAAACAGTGAACTTATCGGCGTTGCCGTTGGTACTTTTGACCAGATTTATAACAATATTCAGGAATCCAACAAGCTTATTGAGAACATGATAGAAGATGTGCAGAAGGTTGATGATGTTGCAACCAATGTAGCAGCCATTTCTGAGGAACAGGCGGCCAGTGCAGATGAGATCCTTGCTACATCAGAGAATATGGTTGAGATGGCTGAGAATATCACCAGAAGTAGTCAGGATGTGGCAGATAATTCTGAAGAACTTGCAGGAACCAGCCACACGCTCACTTCTTATGTTCAGAAGTTCAAGATTTGAGGAGGCTTGTAAGATGAAAAAGATTATTACAGTTCTTTTAACAGGATTATTGCTGGTTACGGTCATCGCAGGCTGCGGAGCTGCTTCAGGAAGCACGGCGAGCACTGGTGGTGGCGGAAAGGCAAAAATTCTTTTGATCATGAATGATGTTACTGATACTTTCAGAGGCCAGCTGGCCGATGCGGTTACATCAGCAGCAACCAGCAGCGGAGCGACTGTTGATCTGGTTGAGACAGGCGGAAGCGTTGAGATGGAAGCAGAGCTTGTAGCAACCGCAGCTTCAAAGGGATATACAGCAATTATCCTGAGACCATCTGATGCCAGCACAGCTCTTCAGATGAATGTGGCAGCAGGAAATCTTCCAATCATCTATGTTAACAACCAACCTTCGGATGAACATCTTACTGCCGATAAATATATTTACGCAGGTTCAAGTGAGGAGCAGGCCGGACAGCTTCAGGCTGAATATGTTCTTAAAAAACTGGGCAATCCTTCAAGTCTAAATGTAATTATTTTTGAGGGAGAGCAGGGACATTCAGCTACAATCGGAAGAACTAATGCAGTTATCAAGACTTTAAAAGAAAATGGCTGCAATGCAACTTATGTATTTAAGGATTATGCAAACTGGTCTGACACTGAAGCTGAATATAAACTTGGAATCTTTATGAAGACAGGGCAGAGCGTTGATGCTGTTTTTTGTAACAATGACACGATGGCTCTTGGTGTTATCAGTGGAATGAAAAAATATGGTCTGGATTATACCAAGATTCCTGTGTGCGGCGTCGATGCAACAGCAGATGGCTGCGAGTCAATCTCTTCCGGTGAGATGGCATTTACGGTTCTTCAGAGCGCAGCAGGTCAGGGGGC
The DNA here is from genome assembly GCF_015056685.1 of Butyrivibrio sp. Lineage (GTDB taxonomy): Bacteria > Bacillota > Clostridia > Lachnospirales > Lachnospiraceae > Butyrivibrio. Next base: position 35,125 of record NZ_SVFW01000037.1, read on the forward strand.
TTCAGCTGTAAAGGCGGCTATAGCGCTTGGAAGTGGCGGTACGATCGAGGGAATCGATTATGCTACAGAAGATCACAAATGTATCTATGTTCCATTTGAATCTGTAGATGCGTCCAATGTAAGCCAGTACAAGTAAAAAGTAATATGATAAATAAAGGGCAGTGCAGTGCTTAAAAAGCATTTCATTGCCCTGTTTTGCATATTATGAAAACTCAGATTATAATTGTGAAAGTTTTAAGTAATTTTTTTTACAGAAGTTTGAGGTTAAGTGTATGGAAAATAAAGAAAAGAACAGTAATCCTATCGAGTACATTATCGATCATATGCCGGAGATGGATCTGATTGGGAGGATAAGAGTCTTTTTCAGGTGGATAATTCTGGGAAGTATTACAGGAATTGTGGTTGGAGCTATTGGTGCAGCCTTTGGACGCGCGATAGTTTGGGCTACAGGTTTTAGAAGCGAGCATGACTTAATTATTTTAGGGCTCCCTTTTGCAGGTCTTTTGATAGTGTTCCTGTACAGGCTCTGCAAGGATTACGAGGATAAGGGAACAAATCTTGTGATCAAGTCGATCCAGGCGGGGGAGAACCTTCCTATTGCAAAGGCTCCGCTTATTTTCATTTCTACGACTTTGACCCATTTATTTGGTGGTTCAACAGGTCGTGAGAGTGCGGCACTTCAGATGGGCGGAAGTATCGGCTACAATCTCGGAAAGCTCTTCAGACTAAAAGAGGGAAATATAAAGATCATCACTATGTGTGGCATGAGTGCTGCTTTCTCAGCACTTTTCGGAACTCCTATGACTGCTGCGTTTATGGCAATGGAGATTGAAAATGTAGGTATTATGTACTATTCAGCTCTTGTGCCATGCGTTGTTTCGGCTCTTGTAGCTTCAGGAGTAGCGGAGTTTTTAGGAGCTCAGGGAGAAATCTTTGCAGTAAACATCGTACCTGAGTTTACTGTTTATAATGCGATATTCACTGCAATTCTTGCAATCCTGTGTGCAGTAGTGAGCGTGATCTTTTGTGATGTTTTGAAAATATCAGGACGACTTTATAAGAAGTTTTTTGCAAACCCGTATTTGAGAGTATTTGTTGGCGGATGTATCGTTGCGGCTCTTACATTTATTTCCGGAACAAGATATTACAACGGAGCTGGAATGAATGTGATTGAAATGGCTTTAAAGGGCGAAGCCCCTTATTTTGCATTTCTTTTGAAGATCATTTTTACAGCGCTGACTCTTGGCGCCGGCTACAAGGGTGGTGAAATTGTGCCAGCTCTTTATATAGGCGCAACTTTTGGCTGCCTTTATTCACAGCTTTTAGGATTTGATCCGGCTCTTTGCGCTGCTATCGGAATGGGGGCGCTTTTCTGCGGAGTAACCAACTGTCCTATTTCATCACTATTTATTTGCTTTGAATTATTCGGCTTCAAAGGCATGCCATATTATCTTTTGGCTGTTGCACTGAGCTATACCTTCTCCGGATACTCAAGCCTTTACAGCAGTCAGAAGATTGTTTATTCCAAGTTCCACAATAAGTATGTAAACAGGGATACGAACTGATATGGTAGGAAAATAAGCCAGTATTGAGGCATGTTTATTTTTGCGTACAAAGTGTGTTGCCACTTAAGTAGTTATGTGATATATTGTATGTAGTAATCAAAACTACATGCAATCATTTGAAAAACCACTTTTCTCATGATGACAAATAGAGACTTCAATTGGGAGGCAACTATGAACGCAAAAGAACTTCAGAAATATTTCAAAGAACACTTAGTACCATCAAAACTCTACAAAATTGGTGGACATCATAAGAATAGAATTTGCCTTGATAAAACTGAGAATGGTTGGGCTGTCTTTTTCCAGGATAAAAAAGAACGCATCGGAGTTATGAACTTTGTAGATGAAGCATCTGCCTGCAATTCTATGAAGGATGAACTCAGAAAGCTCATGGAGCAGATGTACGGAGTTACATGGGCTCAGGCCAGATGATTAAATGTGTGGATTTTCTGCGTGACAGATTCGCATATTCAGTATAGGCGACTAATTTAATAAAGTTAATATTTAAAGCTCACACTGGTTGAACGATCAGTGTGAGTTTTTTTTGTGTTCTTGGAAATTGCTTTGCGCCCTGAATTTATATTTTCCTCAATATTTTTTTAGGCTGGATTTAGGTTGTTTTTTTAGAATGGCAGTGTAGACAAAGAGAATGAGTTTAAAGAACAGCCTAAAGGCATGTGAAAAGTAGAATGGAGAATAATATGTTAAATAAAAAAATGAAATCAAAAATGGGAATTGGATTTGCTACAGTGCTTGCAGTTGCTTTGCTTGTAGCAGGATGTGGGACAACAACAGGTGGAACTGAGACAGCTACAGTAGGTACAGAGAGCGCAACAGTTGTTGCTAGTACCGATGCAAGTATAGATTTAAGCGATGTTACAGCAGTGATCACACTTTCCGATAATGGATCAGTTGTGAGCGGTAACGGAGCAAGTGTAGAAGATAATGACATTGTGATCACATCCGGTGGTACTTATTCATTCAGTGGTACTTTAACTGAAGGAAGGATCAAAGTTGAGGCTGAGGGCCAGGATGTAACGATCGTTCTGAACGGAGTGACAATTACAAACAGCGAGAAGGATGCAATCTATATTGAATACGCAAACAGTGCAACTATCTACGTGATGGAAGGCACTGAGAACGTGCTTACAAGCGGAACAGAGACAACTTATGAAGAGGCCAAGGCAGCTACTGACGAAGCAAATGCAAGTGCTGATGACAGTACATCAAGTGAGGACAATACAAGCACGACTGAAACTTCATCGGCAGATGCAAGTGGATCAGCAGATGATTCAGAAGCAGTAAGCGATTCTGCAACTTCAGAAGGCAGTACCGAGGCAGTGGATGAAGGATTTAGCAACAGCCAGAAGGCAACGATCATGGCAAAGTGCAGCCTCACTGTATCAGGAAGCGGTTCACTTACTGTTAATGGATATATCAACAATGGCATTCAGTCAAAAGAAATACTGACAATAAGTGACGTTGATCTTACACTGGTTTCTGCAAATGATGGAATTAAGGCAGGAACAGAACTTAACATAACATCAGGAACATTTGATATTGATTCTTATGGTGATGCAATACAGTCAGACGGAACTCTCAATATCTCAGATGGCTATTTTGATATCTTTACAGGAAATGGTTCTGCCTCCGCTGAAAAGAAATCTGAAGCTATGCCAGGCGGTGGCGGCATGGGCGGCGAGCGAAATAGTTCCGATATGATCGCAAAAATGCTTGAGAGAATGGGAGTTGATGGAGCAAGTGATCTTGCTGCAGCACTCGAAGAGGCAGGAGCTTTGGAAAGTGCACCAAGAGACATGAATAGTGTTGTTGATTGGCTAAATGGACTTGTCGAAGATGGAACCATTTCTGCTGATTATCAGACAACTATTGATGCAATTGAATCTGCTATGAGCAGCTTCCAGCCGGGACAGATGGGAGCGCAGAATCAGGCTAATATGCAGCCGACTGGTGATTCATCGCAAGCAACCGATAATACGGGTAATGCAGCACCTCAGCCGACAGATATGGCAGGTCAGGCACCTCAAATGGCTGGCGGTGGCTTTGGTGGCGGAATGATGGATGATACTGCAGACAGCGCAGATTCTGATTCAAACAGCGTAAGCCAGAAGGGTATCAAAGCAGAAGGTGTAATGACAATCGATGGTGGTACATTCACTATAGATACAGTGGACGATGCAATTCACGGAACATCAGATGTTGTTATAAACGCCGGAGCATTTAACATTACATCAGGGGATGATGGAGTACATTCAGACACAAACCTTACAGTCAACGGAGGAACTATAACTGTAGAAGACAGCTATGAAGGAATTGAAGCGGGAGTCATTACTATAAATGATGGTGAAATAAGCGTAACATCTTCAGATGATGGATTTAACGCATCTACAACCCTTACAGATCCTGATATTACAATAAATGGCGGTGTTGTTTATGTAAATGCCAGCGGTGACGGACTTGATTCAAATAAGAACCTTACTATAAATGGCGGAACAGTATATGTTGATGGCCCTTCAGAAGATATGAATGCCGCAATTGATATAGGAACTGAAAATCAGGGTATCTTCGTTATAAACGGAGGAACAGTGACAGCGGTTGGATCATCAGGAATGCTTGAAAATGCAGATTCTTCATCAACTCAGCAGACTATTACTTATGTATTTAGCGAGAAACTTGAAGAGGGAACTGTTATTACAGTCAGTGACTCATCAGGAAATGAAGTTGCAAGCTTTACGCTTATCAAGAGCGCGAGTGCAGTCACTTATTCTTCAGCAGATCTTGTTTCAGGCGAGACCTACACATTTACAGCCGGTGACCAGTCAGGTGAGATTACAACAGACAGCATTAATACAACTAACAGCACCGGAGGCATGGGAATGGGTGGCCACGGTGGCGGCATGGGCGGCCGTGGTATGATGCAGGGCCAAATGCCAACAGACGGCCAGATGCCAGCAGGCGGTCAGGCACCTTCAAATGACCAGACTACTACAAACGAGCAGGCTCCAGCATCAGGAAACTGAATGACATAGACTACAAAGGGCGGCACACAGATGAGTCTCATCTGCGTACCGCTCTTTGTATTTGCGCAGCACGCCTTATTTGCTATATCAATCAGCAAAGAAAAGATAGGATCTCTTTTGCTGAATCTGCAACGAATGTTGCACCTTCACGTATCATCGCTGATGTGCTGCCATAGCCATAGGTTACAGCAATGCTGTCGATGCCTGCATCTACGGCACCTTTTATATCATAGGCGGTATCCCCGATCATTATGCAGGATTTTTTTTCAAGGTTATAGGTACTAATGGCTGTTTCAATGAGCCTCTTTTTGTCAGAACTGTGGTCAGAAAGTGTAGGGCCAACCATGTGGTCAAAGTATTTATCGAGACCTATCCGAGTAAGTATTTTTTCTGCAAAAACGAGAGGTTTACTGGTGATCAAGACAACAGTGAAGTCTTTTTCTTTCAGAGTTTCAAGGAGTTCTGGAATTCCTTCATATATATCAACGTCGTACATTCGCTCTTTTTCGTATATGTCTCTGTAAAGGGCTACTGCCTTGTTACAGTCCTCGTCATTCATGTGATATTCCCTTGTAAATGAATCATAAAGAGATGGACCAATGAAAGTTTCCAGTTTCTGGCGCGGCTGATCAGTTATACCAAACTGTGACAGAGCATACTCAACGGAGGATGTAATTGCTCTTCCGGAGTCTGTGAGTGTTCCATCCAGATCAAACATTGCGACCTTGTAAGGTGAAAAGAACTGTTTTACCATTTGAGCCTCCATAAATAGATGAATCAGTTTGAATCATTTTACCATGGAATGACAAGCGAACTTGCTTTATTATACCTATTTGATAAAATATTTTTCATAGGAGATTTCGTATTATTACGAAAGAGGAAACGTGTATGATTAAGACTAGTGAGGGAATTGTTCTTTCTGGTAGTCATTTTGTCAGGACTTTGCCGGATCTTTTAAACTGCAAGCCGGAGGATTTTCTTTTTATTGATATAGAAACTACTGGGCTTTCTCCCAAGAGTGCTGATATATATCTTATTGGATGTGCTTATCATGATAATGGTAACTGGCACGTCTGTCAGTTTTTTGCTGAGACACCTGATCAGGAAAAAGAGATTCTTGAGGCGTTTATTGAATTCTCCAGGGAGTATAAGATACTTATCCACTTTAACGGTGACAGATTTGATATTCCATTTCTTTTAGCCAAATTTGAAAAGTATGGACTTCCAAATCCGTTTGCGCATATGAGTTCCCTTGATATTTATAAGGAGATAAAGCCATATAAAAAGCAGTTGGGGCTTCTTGACTGTAAGCAAAAGACAATTGAGCTTTATCTGGGGATTCAGAGAGAAGATAAGTATGATGGAGGAAAGCTTATTCCTATCTATCAGGACTATACTGTTTCCAAAGATGCTGAAAAGTTAAAGCTCCTTATGCTTCACAATTTTGAAGATGTCAAAGGAATGTTTGATGTTCTTACAATGCTTAAGTATAAAGAGTTCTTTAACTCTTTTTCAAAGCTTCCTAAAGAAGCTGTCAGAACTGACGCGGAGATTCCAGCATCGGAAGAACTGCTTGAGATGTTGCCTGTCCGCGCTAAAAAAGTTCAGGCCAACTACTATAACGACATAGATGGAACGCAGAAAAAGGAAGTCTACATGAAACTGTCAGTTCCGAAGCCTCTTCCTTCTTCACTTTCAGGAAATCTTGACGGATGTTATTTCAAGATCGATGGAACTGAAGCAGTTCTCAGAGTTCCATTATATGAAACAACACTGAAGTATTTTTATTCTAATTATAAGGACTATTACTATCTTCCACAGGAAGACACGGCTTTGCATAAATCAATTGCCAGCTTCGTGGACAAAGATTACAGAGTAAAGGCGTCACCTGAGAATTGCTACACCAAAAAAGAGGGGCAGTATTTACAGGAATGGAATCTGTGCTTTGCGCCGTTTTTTAAATCAGATTATAACGATAAGAATATTTTCTTTGACCTTAATGAGAATATGAAAAAGAGCAGATTTGCAATGAGCCTGTACGCTTGTCATGTGATCGCACATGTGCTTGAATTGTAAGGAATTCATAGAAGGGTGAATAAAACAATAAAAAAAGAGCCGCAGATG
>NZ_SVFW01000038.1 GCF_015056685.1 Butyrivibrio sp.
GTCTTTTCTGCTATCTCATGATTGGAAAAACCGCCTGCTATGTACTCTGCAACTGTTAACTCAAGGGGTGATAGTATTCCTGCAAGCTCCGTAAATCTCTTTGTTTCAATGTCCTTGCCTTTAAGCGGTGATGTGATCCTGTTCTTTATCCTTGCAAGGAACACGCTCTTAACAAAGGGTTTGGTAATGTAGTCTGCAGCGCCATATTCAAAGCCCTTTATCTCGAAATCCGGATCGTCCATAGAAGTAAGGAAGATAATAGGAACGCCATTTCCATTGTCAAGCTCTCTGATTGCCCTGAAGGTGTCATACCCATCCATATCAGGCATGTCCACATCCAAAAGCACAAGCTGATACTGTATGCCTTTTTTGATATACTCCAGTGCCTGTTTCCCCGACTTGGCAAGGCTTACGCTATATCCGGTATTAATCAATATGTCTTCTACGGTATTGAGCATATTGATATCGTCATCAACACAGAGAATCCGGTAACCTTCCATCCATTCCTCCGTACTTTTTTCTATATTTTCGTGATTAAATCCCTCTACTGATTCCATCATAACAATTATTTCCCAATAAAAAAGTATCTTTTGGTTACCTCTTTAGTTCTTCTATAAGTTTTTCTGCTCTGTCAAAATCTATATCTTTTACAGCCTCCCTGATAGCGCTAATCTCGGGCATTTTTCCTCTGATAGCCTCTATCTCATCAATAGTTTTAAGGGCCGGGGACTGGTTACCGTTCCTTACGGCTTCAAGAAGTTTCTCCATAAGTGCATTCTCATCAAGTACCTCCTCCGCCTTTGCAGGTTTAAAGCTTACTCCGACTTTTTCAAATTCATCAAGGAATTTAGTAAGTCCCTCTTTTGCCCTCTCCCATTCCATGAAAAAGAGCTCCGATGCGGCATCTACGTATTTCCCATCTCCGTCCTTGGCGCGTTTTTCCAATCTTCTGGCGTTGTAGTACAGATCCTGCGCTCCTACGTTGCCTGAGTTTCCCTTAACTGAATGTATAATATACGCGGCTTTAGCATATTCTTTACTTCTGATCAGCTCTTTTAGCTCACATATACTGCCATCTGCTCTTTCCACGAAAACTTCTGCTATTCTCACAAACTGCATGATGTCGCCGCTTAGATGCTTCATAGCCATGTCAAAAGAAATATCATATTTTTCCAGTATCTTTTTAAACTGCACCAAAGTCTCTTCCGGAATATCTATCTGGTCAGTCTTTTCAACGATTGTCACAAGCCCTTTTGGAAGATGCCTTATCAGCACGGTTTCAAGAAGCATGGCGTCAATGGGTTTTAGCAGGTAGTCATCAAAGCCTTTTTCATTAAAGAGCTTTTTGCGTTCAGGCGTTGCATCCGCCGTAAGCACAATGATCGGTGTGTTTTTTCCTTTGCGTTTGTCAATGCGCCTTAGCTCTTCCATGGCCGCTATTCCGTCAATATCAGGCATCATGTAATCCATAAGAACAAGGTCATAGTTCCCCTTTTCATACATTTCGTAGCTCTCCAGGGCAGACTGGGCCGTATCTACGCGGACAAGCGTACGCCTAAGAAGTGATTTAAGAACTGTCAGATTCATACTGTTATCATCTACAGCAAGAATTCTGGCATCCGGAGCGATAAAGGTCTCTCCTGTGGCTTTGTCATATCCCGTATCAACGCCCTTTTTAATTTTAAGGTCAAACCAGAAAAGGCTTCCTTCACCAAGCTTACTCTTGACCTTGATTTCTGTTCCCAAAAGCCTGGCCAGATTGCCGGAAATCGCAAGTCCCAGCCCTGTCCCTTCGATACCACGCTGCCTGACTATAGCCGACCTTTCAAAGCTTTCAAATATCTTTTGCTGATCCTCTTTGCTGATTCCTACTCCGGTATCTGACACTTCAAAATGGATAGTTACGCTCTCCGCATCCTCAGCCAGCTTCTGTATGCCAAATACTATAATTCCCTCGTTTGTATACTTGATGGCGTTGGATAAAAGATTCATCAGTATCTGCGTTAGCTTTCTCGCATCGCCTATAACAAATCCGGGCAGTTCCTTATCTGCATCGGTAACAAAGTCCAGGTGCTTGTTATCAGCTTCTTTTTTGTAATAGCTCCTGAGAGACTCTATGAGATTTGTTATATTAAAGTTCTCTTCAAATATTTCCTCTTTGCCCATATCTATCCTGGACAGATCCAGGAACTGGTTTATCATGAAAAGAAGCTGTCTGCCCGCAGTATCAACGTTCTGAGAATATTCGATTATCTGCCTGTTCTCAGCTTCTCTATAGATCATCTCATTCATGCCAAGGAGCATATTGATAGGGGTTCTTATCTCGTGGCTGATATTGGCCAGAAGTATACTCTTTGCATTGCTGGATTCCTGGGCAATCTTTTGCTGTTTCTGGTACTCTTTTAAATACATCATAAAAATGATCCCTATACCGACGCTTGATATGACAATACCGGAGACCTGGTCAAAAAACTGCCCCGCAGGAGTATCAAATGTTTTGACAGTCTCAGGATGCACATGTGCGATATGGGCTATGGCCACATAAAATGACACGTGCAGGATTTCCATGAAAACAAGGAGCTTTCCTTTATACATTAAAAGAGTGAATAATATTCCGAATGAAAAGAAATATGGCATGGAACCATATAGACCGCCGCTTTCAAAAAAAAGCATGCCAAAAAGTCCCATGAATATAGTAAAAGATGTTATGAGATACCCTGTCAGATAGTGCCCCGTCCGGTCCACAAACATGATCAGCGCAGCACTGGCAATGGCAGCCCCAATATTAATAAAAATATTTGCAGGATCTGCCCCCGTAAAAAATGATGAAATAGCCCCTGCGAAACTTATGATAATGCCCGCAGTCCCCAGAAGTTTAAAAAAGATAATATTGAGCTCGGTTTCTTTTTTATAGAAGTCGATGATCTTAGAAGGAAATATACTTTTCATATATTGCTCCCAAAACAGAGAGAAGAGGCCGCAAAAAAAATGCGGAAACAGCTTAACGAATAAGATTTAAAATCAGCAAAAGTTCCGGAACAGCTCCAGAATACGGCGATTATACGGTGAGGCTTCAAGCAGCATTTCCGGCACGACAGGCTCGCCGGTTGCACCGTCTCTATAATATTCCATGATCCTGTGTGCCAGAACCTCCGGATCCTCATTAAGTACACTTAGAACCTCTGGAGTAATCACTGATGCATCCTCCGGAGGGTCTAAGAAGGGTCCGTCAGACTGCAAAAGCCTGGGGTAATTCTCTTCTATGCACACAAGCAGTTCAAATTCTTTTTTTACTACCTCAGGATCGTCATGAACCATAAAAATACATCCGGTCTCAGTCTCCAGATCCTTGGTTTCATACAGCATATCGGTTTTGCCTGCATTGTCAACCCATCCCGAGTAGAAGCTCTTCATGCCCAACAGGATAGGAATGATCCCGGATGAAGAGATCGACTGATCCACAGCCGAAGAAAAATCTTTAATATAGCCCTGACGCAGAGGCCTGTATACTCTCTGCCGGAATTTATCATGATACTCCTTGTCAAGCATGCTGTTAAGGATCACCTCTGTTTCATGGTACCCGAAGACCCTGTCCAGCCAGCCTGAAGGCGCACTTCCTCCCATGACGCGATAGTTGGCCTCGATCAATACGGGCCCGTCTTTGTCGATCATATATTCCCCGTGAACCGGACCGTCAGTGATACCGAGAGCGCACACTGTTTTGAGCGCATAGTCGATAAGCTCACTTTCTTTTTCGTCCGGTTCATTAATGGATTTTTCCCCACTGTAGATGATTGCACCGGAGGGCATGCGCTTTTTGTAATACCTGAAGCATGAGGTGATAGCAGGGATTCCGTCACGGCTGATCATATTGACAATATATTCCGTTCCGAAGATCCTCTCCTGCAGGAGGAAACGGGTCTCTGCCTCTCCGAACATATTATGATCTGCGCTACATTCCTGCTCAAATGCCGCCAGAAGCTCATCCCTTCCGTGGACCAGATGTACGCCGACCGAGGCTGCGCCGTGGTCATGCTTGAGCACCACATCCTCCGTTCCCGTTTCCTTAAGAAATCTGAGACAGTCCTCCCGGCTTTTCACCTCTGTACCTCGAATATGGCGCAGACCGGCTTTCTTAAGACTCTGATGCATGAGGCTTTTACGTGTCATATTTACAATGTTCGAATATGAGTTTCCGACCATGCCAAGATCGTTTGCCAGACGTGTTCCGGTGATGACGCCCTCTTCGCCTCCGGGTATGACCAGCAGCGGATCAAGTGCTTTGATCTCACGAAGCGTCATATCATAATCAGGGTCCTCCTTGATTATCGTGATGGGATAGCTGATATGTGAATACTTGACCTTACGCTCCTTATCCAGGGTTCTTCTTGCATAGCCATCCGGAAGATATGCCTCAAGGATCACAGGCTCATAGCCCAACTCACGGATATCCTCCAGATAGCCGAACGCTGTTGATGTGGCCTCTACCACTACGATCTTATTTTTCATAGCCTCCTCCTGCATAAAGACTTGTTGAATTCAAACCAAAAATATACTCATGCCTGATATGAAAAAGCTTGGTCAGCATCAGTTCATTGGCTGTAAGATTCTCCTGATCGGGTTTTATCGGATAAAAGGGTTTACTGGGAATGCGGCATGTTATTATCGTTCTGTCCCTGTCTGCACTGATCATGATATCGACCGGAACGTCCGGCCCGCATTTCTCACAGGTATAGGTACAGATCTCCTCCACTGCAAGACATGTCCTGCTTATAAGCTTCGTGTCCGTAAGATACTTTCTCAATTCCTCCTCCACTACAGTGTAAAGCCCGTCAAGGTCTCCCAAAGCGGTAAATCCGCACAGAGCCTTGAGCGGATTACTCTCGTCAAGAAGCAGGATTGGAGAATATCGTCCCCCTGATCTTCGCCCGGTATATAAATTCACGGCCAATACCAGTATCAGGATCAACGCCATACTGACCGGAAAGGCCGTTATCAGACCATAACCTCCGAAGAGCCGGTACAGGATGCTGCCCACGACAGGAATGGATACTATCTTATCAAGCACTCCCAAAACAGTGGAATAGACACTCCTGCCCAAAGCATTATATACATCCCGCAATGTCAGAAGAAGACCACGCAAAGGGTAATGAAGGACATATATGGGGGTAAGGTGGACGATCAGCTTAAGAGCTCCCTCGCCATGAATATTAAATATCTTTGCGATGGGTATGGAAAAACACGCAAAGCAGACCGCAAGTACAGAGCATACCAATAAGATCCCGACCGTGACATTTCTGGTCAGAGCCCGGATGCCGAAGTAGTCACCCTCACCCTTAAGCATAGCTGTAAAGGAGGCATTATTGTCCCCGACGCCACTGAGCGCAATAGAAACTACAGAATCGAACTGACCGAAAAGTGACATTGCCACGACACCCGCCTCACCGAAGTTGACATTCATTAACCGGTTGCAAAAAATCCCTGTAACGGCGTAGCCAATCTGTACTATCCCTACAGGAAAGCCCTTACTGACGATCTCTGATATAGTCCGTAGGGGATACTGCAGTCTCTTAAACGTAAGCGGTACCTTCAAAAAACGGCAGATCAGGACTCCGGCAATAAGAACTGTAATATATGATATCACCGTCGCTATAGCCGCCCCCTCGCAGCCCAATCCAAGCCCCCGGATTAGGATAACATCCAGTCCCACGTTTAATACATTTGCCGCAACGATCAGTCCCATGGAAAGAAAAGGCCTGCCGACAACAGGCAGAAAATAAGTGATATTTGTCAGTGCGATACCTGCAAAGACAAACCAGCACAGACAGCTTACATAACGGTTGAAATCATCCCTAAGCGCATCCGGACAGCCGAATGCACCGGCAAGACCGGGTCGAAAAAGCATCAGTCCGGCAAAAAGTACAAGTCCTGCTGTGAGTGACGCAATCATTGATGCCGTAAAATAAGCATCAGCCCGGGTTTTATCCTTCCTGGCAAGATACTCTGCATACAGGAGTGATCCGCCCACACCAGTGATCGTATATATCATGGATGCCATGAATACAATCGGGATACAGAGATTGACGATCTCGAAAGCCTGCTCATTCAGAAGATTTCCGACTATCAGACTGTCTGCAAATTCACTTAGGGATACACCCACAGCGGAAAGTAGCGCCGGAATCATATAAATACTGTATTTTCTGTTGAGTATGGCTGCATTTCTTTTATATCCTGTTCTATAAGACATCTTGTCGGATCATCCTCCTGTTTTGCATTTGTCTTAAGCATTTTAAATTACAAGTGTTTTTTAATTTGTTCAATTACAATCTTGAGAGCCTTTATTCTTGCATACTTTTTATCAACTGACTCAAGCACATACCATGGTGCAAATGTTGTGCTGGTCTTTTCTATCATCTCATCAATTGCAGTCTCATAGAGATCCCACTTATCACGATTTCTCCAGTCTTCGTCTGTGATCTTCCACTGTTTTTCAGGTGTATTCTGTCTGTCAGTGAAACGCTCTAGCTGAGTATCCTTGTCTATCTGCACCCAGAATTTGATTATAACTGCTCCCCAGTCAGAAAGCTCTTTTTCAAATTCATTGATCTCATTGTAAGCTCTTTTCCAGTCATTCTCAGAGCAAAAGCCCTCAAGCCTCTCAACCATTACTCGTCCATACCAGGTCCTGTCAAAAACGGTAATGTGCCCGGTCTTAGGTAGTCTTGTCCAGAATCTCCAGAGATAATGCCTTGCTTTCTCATGGGGCTCTGGGCTTGCAATTGGCTCAACTACGTAATCCCTCGGATCCAGGGCTTCAGTAATTCTCTTTATATTGCCGCCTTTTCCTGCTGCATCCCAGCCCTCATAAGCAATAATGACAGGGATTTTCTTTCTGTAAACCTTATTCCCAAGGTCTCTTAACTCCTTCTGGAGTTTTTCAAGCTCTTCGTCATACTCCTCATCAGTCAGAACCTTGTCATCAAGGGAAATATCAGAGAGCTTTGTAACTTTCTCCATTGGGAAAGTATTCTGAAGGATAGGCACATTCATCCTCTGATTGGTCAGGGCGATATCTATCCCCTGATTCAAGAACCTCAAAACCTCAAACTCAGCCACTTTCTTGTCTGTAGCATCAATAATGTACCATGGAGTTCTTGATTCATTAGTATCTTCAAGGTATCGCTCAAATACATCAAGACAGCTGTCGTAATTCTTGTTCTGCTTTATATCATCATCATCAACTCTCCACTTTGTGTCCTTGCTATCAAGAAGATTATCCAGGCGCTTTTTCTGTTCTTTTTTAGAAATATGGAAAAAGAACTTCATAACAAGATATCCGTTATCGCAGAGCTGCCTCTCAAAAACGTTTATCGAATGGACTTTCTTTTTATATTCCTCTTCGCCAAGTTTCCCATCAATAACGCCGCTTACTACCTCGTTCATCCAGCAGGTATCATAAAATCTGAATTTGCCTGCTTCGGGGATTTCCTTTATAAACCTGTAAAGAAATGGATATCTCTTTTCCTCATCACTTGGCTGCCTGTCCATAGTAGCAACCCTGAAAAATCTGGGATCGATATTCCTTATAACTTTGCCGATCAGCGCCCCTTTCCCTGCAGCATTCCAGCCTTCAAAAATTACCATAACTGGAAGTCCTGCCTCTTTTATCTTCATCTGCAAGGCAGTCAAATGGGCTCTTTCCTCTTTAATCCGCATTTTTAGTTCATCTGCATCTGAATAATCAGGTTTAACGAAATCCTTAAGCATGGCGCACCTCCTACAAGTCACAGGGACGGTTCTTTTGTCTTGTCCATTTGTTGCATGTTTGTAATAGCGATAATATATATATTTTATTGTAGCAGAATATTTGTCCCCATGGTCCATTAAAATCGCAATTTATGAACAGTGCATAAATACATCTGATTAGCGGGATTTTTGACAAAAGACTACTATTAAGTGGGGTTAGTATTTATTACTGGAGGTATAGTATGAAACAAGCAATTTACTTAGTTTACGTAGCACTACCTGTTATTTTGCTATGGGGAGCAAAATTTTCAGGAAAAAGATTCAACGATGGTTTTCTGTCTCTGGAGCAGACAAAGGCCATTCAGGGATTTCTGGCAATATGCATCATGCTCCATCACATCGCGCAGAAAACCTGTGCGTCCTGGATACAGCCGCAGACGCGCATAGTCCACGGTCTGGACATGTTCGTTCCTATTGGATATCTCTTGGTATCTATATTTCTCTTTTTCAACGGATATGGAGTCTACAAGAGCTATCACACCAAGGAAAACTATCTTGACGGCTTCATAAAAAAACGTATCCTGCCTGTTGTTCTGGCGCTTTACACAACCACTGTGATCTTTTTTATTGCAAGGCTCCTTGTTGGAGAAAAAATGGATGCCAAGCAGGTAATTCTTTACCTTACAAGCATACAGCTCTGCAATCCGAATACCTGGTATGTAATAGTTTTGCCGTTCTTTTATCTGGCTTTCTATTTTTCTTTTAAATTCATAAAAAAGGATGGGCTCGCAGTTCTCGCAACCACTGCATTTGTGGTGCTTTACATGCTGCTTGGCACCAGAATTGACCACAACGACTATTGGATAAGGGGCGAATGGTGGTACAACTGCGTATTCTTGTTCCCTGTAGGAATTATCTTTGCCAAATTTGAAGATAAGATAATCCCTCACCTGAAAAAACACTACTGGGTATATCTTGTTGCAGCACTTCTGCTCTTTTACCCGCTATATATTTATTCCGGATTTATCTGTAATATATTTGGTTACTATGGAGACAACTGGGGAGCCCCAGACACTGTTTTTAGAAGAAGAGTAAGCCTTCTATCTCAGGTATTTTTGACAACAGAATTTGTCTTCACTGTTCTGCTTATAAATATGAAAGTCGCTTTTGGAAACAAATTCCTTAAGTTCATGGGAACGATAACTCTGGAATTCTATCTTATACACGGCCTTTATGTAGAGTTATTTGGCTGGCAGTTTGACGGCGGAGTGCCTTCTCCACACCATATTAAATACGTTTTGGTGTACGTGCTCGTAGTATTTGCTCTGGGTGTTCCATCCGCAATGCTATTGAAAAAGCTCCACGGATTTATCTTACATAAGCCTTACACAATTACTCCACATTCACGCAAAGCTGCTTAAAATACAAGCTCTTTACTTTTCTGGCTATTCTCTTTATTATATTCTCTGCGCCTTCCATTCTTCAAGGCGCTATTTTAAATGAAAGAATAGATGATTTAATGCCATGAACAATAATATAAAGGGAATTCTTTTTACTATATTAGGAGCAGCTTGCTGGGGACTGTCAGGAACAATGGGACAGTATCTCTTCGACGTCCAGAATATGGACAGTAAGTGGCTTGTACCAATAAGACTTGGTCTTTCGGGAATTTTGATTCTTGCATATTGCATGATCAGGCATAAAGACACTGTGCTCAAGCCCTGGAAGACAAAAGAAATGTCTTTTTGGATGCTTGTTTATGGAATACTAGGCGTAAGTACCTGCCAGTTCCTGTATTTCCTTACTATCGAACTCTCCAATGCTGCCATAGGAACAATCATGCAGGACCTGGCTCCAATTTTCATACTTCTTTTTACCTGTCTTCATCTAAAAAGATGGCCAAAGATATCTGAAATCATATCTATTGCGCTTGCAATTTCAGGTGTATTTCTTTTGACAACTCATGGGGATATAGCACATTTATCAATGCCGGTTTCTGCGCTGTTCGCTGGAGTTGGCAGTGCGTTCTGCGTAATGATCTACAACGTTCTGGCTCCCAAGATAACAAAAGAAATCCCTGTCATCGTTGCACAAGGATGGTCATTCTTATTTGGCGGCATACTTTTGGGATTTGCTTTCAAAATATGGACAATTCATTATGTTCCAAACATTTATGGTTTGTTTGGAATAGCTTTTGTTGTAATAGTAGGAAATGTCTGCGCATTCACCCTCTATATAAGCGGTGTATCCAAAATTGGTCCTCAAAAAGCAATTCTTTATAGCTTTGCAGAACCAATAACTGCAGCGCTACTTTCAACTTTTGTGCTAGGAAGCAAGTTTACTGTGTATGACGCTGCAGGTTTTGGTCTCATATTTCTAATGCTATGGATGATAACTTTCTCCAAAGAAAAATAATCACGTAGCCTCCCTGTTTTTTAGTTTCGAGCTGCTATTAGTGATAACTATGAACACGTTTTATACCTGGTGCGATTGCTTTTTGAGGACAAACCAGCAGGCAAAGGTGACAGCCAACACATTTTTTTCCGTTAAGTACGGGACGTCTGTTTTCATCAAGCTTAATTGCCTGATGCCCTCCGTCTTTACATGAAATCATGCACCTTCCACATCCAATACATCGTTCTTTGATAAATCTCGGGAATACGACTGTATCCCTTTCAAGGGTATCTGTCGTACTACTTAATGTATCAAGTCCAAGGCCTATAACTTCCTTAACGCTTCTATAGCCCTTCTCAGCAAGATACATATTGAGCCCGGCTTTAAGGTCGTCTATGATTCTATAACCATATTGCATTACTGCGGTAGTGACCTGCACAGATTCTCCGCCCAAAAGCATGAACTCCAAAGCATCCTGCCAGGTCTCAACGCCGCCCATGGCAGAAATATGCATTCCATTAAGAGCCGGATTCAGTCCAAGTTCTGATATAAATCTTAAAGCGATAGGCTTGACTGCATTGCCACTATAGCCTCCCACAGCGCTATGTCCATGAACTGCCGGAGCTGCAACGTAAGTATGAATATTTAAGCCTGTTATAGACTTAATAGTATTAATTGCCGCTATGCCATCTGCTCCACCTCTCTTAGCGGCCTCAGCCGCAGGACTCATGGAAGCTACATTGGGAGTGAGTTTTGCCAGAACCGGTATATTGGTTGCATTTTTAGCTGCTCTGGTAAATCTTTCCACCAGCTCTGGGACCTGTCCAATGTCACTTCCAAGCCCTCCCTCTGCCATGTTAGGACAGGAAAAATTAAGTTCTATGGCATCTGCTCCGTTTTCCTCGCAAAGTCGTGCAAGCTCGCCCCACTCATCTTCATTTTGCCCCATTATTGATGCAAGTATAAATTTAGAAGGGTAATTCTCCTTTAATCTTCTAAAGATTTCCATGTTTTCAGCGACACTGTGATCAGAAAGCTGTTCTATATTTTTAAATCCGACGATGCTGCCATCATTGCCGGTAATCGCTGAAAAACGTGGAGATGCCTCGTGTATATCAAGTGAGCATATTGTCTTAAAGCACACGCCTGCCCAGCCTGCTTCAAATGCATTTGCACACATTTCATAGGTGCTTGCCACAACAGAGGATGATAAAAGAAATGGATTCTCCAGAGGGATTCCGCAAATATCACATTTCAGAGCATCTTCATTATTTGGGATAGGCGTTTCGCATTCTTTTTTTACCTGAGAATACATGCGATTCATAATATCTCTGATTTCTACTTTCCCTGAGCGAACACATAATTTCTCGCAAGGTGCCGGACAGGTAATACATGGATTCTTTTCCGGCATTCTTTGTGCTGCTGTCTGTTCGTTCTTAAACCAAATGCTTCTAAGGATGTCTGATGGTTCTATCTCATTACAAGCATCATTACAAGGTGCATCGGCACATAATGCACAGTGTATCATGTCTACTCTTTTTATAGTCTGATTTTCCTGAAGCAACACACACCTCCACTTAATATTTTAACGGTATTATATGTTACAATTAATTATATATAGAGAATGATTCACTTGAAAGAGGGGACCTTAATATGGCAGAAAGAAGCAACGAACAGAAAAACTTTTTTAAGAACCTGCACACGGATCAGTATAAATGGAATGATTTCTTTCTTATTCCACTTATACTGACAATTGTGATGATGTTTGTCGGACAGATGGGATTTCTCGTAATCACTGAAGTTTTATTGAAACCGATTATCAACGATAACAATGTTGATTTTCTAACAATATTTCAACATTATGCTACCTTCCTGGGAATATGGATTATAGCTTTACTTTATTGCTACTTTACCAAAAAAAACAGACCAATAATTAAGGCTTTAACACCTTTTTGCAAAGGAAATACAGTGAAATACCTGCTTTTAGGTCTTTTAATTGGTTTTGCTCAAAATGCATTTTGCATTATGGTGGCTTTGCTGCATAAAGATATCCATATTTATTTTGATTCATTAAATCTATTGCAGGTAATTCCACTTTTTATAGTTGTATTTATTCAGTCCAGCGCAGAAGAATTACTTTGCAGGGGCTTTCTGTATCAGAGATTGCGAAGAGGCTATAAAAATCCTGCGATAGCGGTTGTAGGAAATGCTCTGCTGTTTTCACTGCTGCATGCAGCTAATCCGGGATTGTCTCCACTTGCTCTTCCTAGTATCTTTTTTGCTGGACTTCTCTATTCACTTATGGTTTATTATTGCGATTCAATATGGATGGCGATGGCAGCACACGCAGCCTGGAATTTCACCCAGAACATTATATTTGGACTTCCAAACAGTGGTAACGTATCGCCTGTTTCAATCTTTAAACTAGATGCATCTACAGCAATGGATAGTTTTGCATATGACGTAGGATTTGGTGTTGAAGCTACAATAGTAGCTATAGCACTTTTAATAGTAAGCTGTATAATAATTTATCTATGGGGAAGCAAAAATAATAAAAAGCCAACTGAAATTTGGAATTAAAAGATGTACATACAGGAGAGTTGGAATGGATTTACAAAGAGAACGTAGGCGTAGCTTAAATAGTCTTTCTCTATGCGGGACCGGCGCTATTGGCCTTGGGTTATGGTCAGTTATAAAATCCATAATGACGTTTTTCGCGAATAGGAACTATATCGCAGAAATGATCAGCGATGTCTATACTATTTCAGGAGTCTCAGAGGAGGAAGTAAGTCTTAAAGCAGTAGCATTTATAACGTACCTCTTATTTTTAGCTTTTTTGGTATTGATTTTTTCTATTCGTCTATACGTTGGCAAATGTGCAAATGCAGAGGCTAAAAAAGGAAAAAAAAGATATCTTTATTTGATAATCGCACTTTTAGCAGGCTTCTTATATATATATTCCTGCTATTTGGGGATTCTTTCAATCAGAGATTTAACTTTTAATGAGGCTACTTTAACAGATGACATTAACAATTCTATTGATCAGATTGCAGAATTTCTTTTGGATTTGTCATCTGCAGGAGTATTGCTGGCGCTGTTTTTTTCCGCAATCAGATCCCGAATTCTTTCCAATATGATCAGTAAACAGGAGGCAGCCCATGAACATTGATTTTCACTATTATGCTACCTACCTGGCAGCAATTATTGCAGGATATTCTCATGAAGAAAGCAGTGAAATAGCGTATTCTGCGCAATTTGTTGATTGTTGTACAAGAACTTTTTTAACAAGCATCAAAGCCCCTTTGTCCGCAGCTACAACTCAGTCACAGGTAGAGCTGATAAATGCTCGTGCAGACCTTCTGGGGCTTCAGGATATAACCAGGATATGGTCTAGCTTCCATTTTTTGCCTCAGGATCTTTATGCTGAAAAAAAATGGTGTACTAGAGGATATAGAAACAAATATCGTCTTATCTGCGGTCCAAATGGCGATCTGTTGGCGGAGACTGTAAAGCTTGCGAAAGGCAAGTCTCTTGAGTCAGTAGGGCTAGCCATGCACGTTTTGGCTGATACCTGGGCACACCGCAATTTTGCAGGGACACCTTCTCTTGTCATCAATAATACCGACTATTATTTCTATGAGATTTTTAGCGGTGATGCCGGAGAATTTGAAAAGAAAATAACATTTCGACACAGTACGTCAACTCCGGATGATCTTAACAGAAGCATATATACTAACAGTCTTTTCCAGACCAGTGAGAATTCCATAATGAATCTGGGACACGGGAGAGCCGGGCATCTTCCGGATTATAGCTTTATCAAATATAAGTATTTGCCTGCATGGGGGGATTTTACGGAGATTGTAAAAGACAATCCATCTGACTACTATCATGCCTTTTGTCAGATGGTTTATGCCATGAGGTATTTAAGGGGAAATATCAGCTCTTTTGACAAAGATACTTACGACTTTGAAATTGTTAGTCCTTATGAAGCTCAAATAAAAGAAATCATAAATAAACGGCAGATTGACTCCTGCGCTGACTGGAAAGCTTTAGGTGAAAAAATTTCCGGCAATATAATTGATGATTTTGATGTCTACAGGTATAAAGATGAGTACTTGGCAGCCAGAAAAGAAGCTAAAGACAATACTGTTCTTGGTAGATTTTTTGTGGCTGCGCTGCGACAAAAGAGCATGGTCACCAATAAGATTTATAAATCAGGCAACATGCTGGCTGGCTTTTCTGCAGATTTTGCAGAGAAAGGTTTTGTGGGTATAAAAGATTTCAAAAAGCTGGTAGATGTTGCTACTTCCGGAGGTGAAAAGCATGACTAGAATGCAAAAGATTAGAAGTATATTTGTGGCTATAGTAACTATTCTTGCCAGTATATATATGATAGTTGAGCCGGACGACGGCCTGATTACCATGGCTTTAATCCTCAGTGTCGCCCTTACCATAATGGGGCTTAAGTACCTCATCTACTATTTTACAATGGCAAGGCATATGGTGGGCGGAAAAGGAATCCTTTTTTATGGCCTGATAGTGTTTGATTTTGGTCTTTTCACATTGTCACTCTCGGACATTCCAAAACTGTATCTGGTGTTGTACCTTGTCGTCATCAATGGATTTAGCGCAGCTGTAACAATCTTAAGAGGGCTTGATGCAAAAAAAATGCACAGCGCCTCCTGGAGACTATCCATCAGCCATGGTATTCTCAATCTTGCGCTGGCATTTTTTTGCATAATATTTGTCAGGTCCACTTCTGTTGTAGTTTATGTATACTGCTTTGGACTTATTTACAGTTCTATCATCAGAATAATATCTGCATTTAGAAAAACTGCTGTCGTGTATATTCAGTAATAAAGCATACTTAGTCTGCATCAAGGGGCTGATCTTTATACTCAGCGTATAGTTCCGGAAGAAATGTGTACAAATGCTCCCACTCAACCAGAGTATGGATAACTACTTTCTTAAGATATTCCTCTGTGCAGTAGGTCTCAGGAACTCTTACAAGTTTACCGTTTTCAGGTCTCCAGCCAATCCATTCTCTGCTTCTTGTCTCTACTCCACCCTGAGGACAAGGTCTTGAATAGCTAAGGCATAAATGAGATCCAGGCTCATCAAAGGTTTCAAAGGAGCCATGGTCTGTTAGCTGGCAACCGGCATCCTTAAGCTCTTTCATCCATTCATCAGTCATTCCAAAGTCTTTTAACGGGAATTCATGTCGAATTGTATCATACATTCTTTCTCCCTGTCCAAGATCAAGGCTCTCAGTAGTATGAATGCCAAGTGAGCCATTCTTCCAGTTGCAATAATAGTGATCAAAGTGATCAGCATAATTCCATATCTTATATCTGAGATTTCCATGACCGGGAACCATACTTTTGGATTTTAAGTTTCTCCAGTTCCTGTACCAACGCTCCATCTCTGCAGTAATATGTGGTGGTCTTACTCTGTAGGTGGCTACATACCCTGAACCATCTGGGAACATGCAGTATCCAAGCTCAAACTTATCATAGCCGTAGGGCTTAAGTAATGACATGAAGTTTTCCGGAGCAATTGCATCCTCGACAGGTATTGGATTCATAGTATTTATGATCTGCATCTCCATTGGTGAAGGATAATGCAACGGATACTTATAAAAATACTTGGCAAGAGGCATCTTTTCCTCTTCAGGGAAAAGCTTTTGCCTTACCTTGATTATACTGGGATCGTCAGTCTCAATTATTTCCTTATCAACTTCTACAAACATATATTTCTCCTCTCTTAAAACCTGTTATCTTTATTTATCCAGTCAGCAACGTAGTTATACAGATTATTCTCTGTGTCTCCGAACTGCCCTTCATATTTTTCCTTTGAATGATCTGGCCTGAATACATGGGTTGCACCTTCCACAAAAGCAATGTCTTTATCTTCGGAAGCTGCCATATCATAAATTGTTTCTGATGCCAAATATTCCCAGCCTGCTGTCATTCCCATAACCAAAAGTGGCACATGTATATAGGTAACATTTCCCGGAGGGCAGCTGTATGAGGATTTCCAATCAATTCCATACACCTCCTGGTCGTTATATCCATACTCATCATTGGTCCTTACAGCATACGAAGATAAATAAGTTCTTATGGTCATTATATGAGCCCCGTCCCTGAGCTTTCCCGTAAGGCACCGTGGATTTTCCGGTCCTCTTACGCTCCTTACTATCTCCGTGGTAATACTGCCATCTCCGTGAATGAGTTTATGTTCATTCTTAGTGCGTGCCATTAATCTTATATCCTGTGCATATAGCTTATTATTAAAAAAGACCTGATCAGCGCCTGGAACAACAAAGGGTTCATCATCTTCATACAGCCCCTCCCCATTTTCTATCTTTTCCAGTCTTTTAAGCGCGTATTCTAGTATTTTCTGATTCCTCTCGCTTTGTTTTTTCTGAAACTTTTTGACAAATTCTTCTGAAAAAAGAGAGCCGTTTTCATCAAATCCGTTCTCCCTTAAAAAAAGATCATATTCCGGATTTCTGATTTTCCCTGTGGTTTCATCCTCCACTGCGGGGTCCAGGCTAAAAAGCTGCATTGCAGCGTTTCCCCAATTCGCATCAAGAAGCATTATTCCATCTGCCGGAGGGAGGACATCGTTATCAGGGTAGGGGTAAATAACATTTTCGTTTTGAAATATCTTAGCCCCGTTTTCTGCTATGGCCTGATATGCAGTCATGAGCGTTGCTCCGCCACTATGTCCCATCAGTATTATTTTTCCAATATTCTTTTTATTTCTCAAAAACTCAATAGCATTTTTAACTGCCTGCATCTTCTCAATCTGGGTAAAAAAGAAACCTTCCATATTCATAACGTTGGCACAAAGTACTCTAAAACCTCTTTGAGCCATCTGCTTACCAATTGGAAATGTAAGATAGTCTTCATTTGAATGCATAACAAGAATTGTATTTAGCGTTTTGTCATCCATTCCAACCGGTTCATATAAAAGTCCCGGCATTCTTTTCCCAAGATTTATAAAAGTATCTTTAACTTCATACATATATTTTCTCCAAATGGATATTAATTATCTTTTGTAAAATGGAACTCTGCCTATATATACAGATAGGATAATTTCAATTATTCCTGCTATCAGAAATCCGGCCACGACTGTAATCGAATAGGACGGATAATTCCACTTGACAATCTCTTCCACCCCTAAGGCAACCCCTACGAACAGACAAAGTGATGATAAAGACGGTGCAATCATCAGCTTTCCCCGAACGCCATGAAAGTTAAGCTCTGTTAAATAATCTCCTGTAGCAAAAAGCTCTATCATTCCCGCAAGCTGAAACACTATGGGGATAAGCGCTAATGCAGCAAATATCCAAGCATGCCCCTGATAATTTACGGGAGAATATACAAGTCCTACGGTAAAGTATACTGCCACAGCCAAAGCCGTTAATAATCCCGAAATCCTTTTAAACGCCTTCATATCGCTGTCTCTTTTACCAAAATAGTACTTGGGGCCAATATACTCGTATTGAATTCTAATGCCTTTTTTTCCATGCTTTTCCACTTCAACCGGAGCATAATACTCTTCAAAGCTTTCTCTTATCGTCTTCATAGGCTTCACCATTTATCAAAGATTGTTAATTTCCTTACACTTGCAGCATGCAACGAAATGGCCGGGTTTTACCTCGGTAAGTCCAACCGGGTGCTTACAGCTTTCATCCGCATAAGGGCATCTTCCGGCAAATCTGCACCCTGGTGCAGGATTAATCGGAGATTTTATCTCTCCCTTAAGAATTATCCTTTTCTTGCGATTATGGATATTGGTTGTTGGAATTGCTGATAGTAACGCTTTTGTATATGGATGTAATGGATACTTAAAAAGCTCATCCCTGTCGCATTTTTCCACCATCTGTCCCAAATACATAACGCATATCTGATTAGATATATGCTTTACTACAGACATATCATGTGTAATAAAAAGATATGTCAATCCCATATCCCTCTGAAGATCCATGAGCAGGTTAAGAATCTGAGCCTGAATTGATACGTCTAACGCTGAAACCGGTTCATCGCACACAATGAATTTGGGATTTAAGGCAAGTGCCCTTGCTATGCCAACTCTCTGCCTTCTTCCGCCATCCAGCTCATTAGGATAAGACATTCTCAGCCTTTTCTCTATTCCTACAATATCCATGAGTTCTTTTGTCTTGTGTTCAGATCTGTTTTTATCCCATCCTGCCAGTACCAGCGGCTCTTTTATGATATCTGCTATTGTCTGTCTGGGATCCAGTGAAGAATAAGGATCCTGAAAGATCATCTGTACGTTCTTTCTGAAATCTGTCATTTCCCTATTGCTTAACTTTGTTATATCTTTTCCATCAAAAAGGATTTTTCCATCTGTACTCTCGTTTAAGTGAATCAGTGTCCGTCCAAGCGTTGACTTACCGCATCCAGACTCTCCAACAAGGCCGACTGTCTCTCCTTTTTCAATGGAGAAGCTGATATCATCTACTGCATGGACCATTCCTGCGCCGCTCTTAAAATATTTTTTTAAATTTTGCGTTTCAAGTATTGTCGACATTTACCCGCTCCTCCTTGTCTTTGTTTCGATAGCATCTGGAGAAATGTCCCTTTGATACCTCAATCATCTGGTTGTCATATTTATCACAACCATGGCAGGCATATGGACATCTTTCCTTGAAATCACAGGTATCTCTGATAACAGAAGGATCAGGTGGAAGTCCTTCAATAGGAGACAATCTGTCAACATCCACCTCAAGATCCGGCAAAGCTGCGAACAAACCTTTTGTGTATGGGTGTGATGGATTATCATAGATATCTTCTAAGGTTCCGCTTTCAACAATTCGTCCTGCATATATAACTGCTACCTTATCGCAAACTTCTGCAACAACCCCCAGGTCATGGGTAATGAGTATCATCGCTGTCCCCAGTTTATCCCTGAGGCTTTTGATCAGTTCAAGTACCTGTGCCTGAATAGTTACATCAAGGGCTGTAGTAGGCTCATCTGCTAAAAGAAGCTTAGGTGAACACGCCAGCGCTAAGGCAATTACTACTCTTTGCTTCATTCCTCCCGAAAACTGATGGGGGTACTCATCTGCCCTGTCAGCCCCAATGCCAACCATTTCCAGCATCTCTATGGCTCTTTTTCTTGCATCAGAGGATGAACAGTTATGGTGCTGCTTATATCCTTCAGCAATCTGCGAAACCACTGTTTTTACCGGATTTAGAGCAGTCATAGGATCCTGAAATATCATGGAAATTGATTTTCCTCGCAAAGCCTGGAGCTCCTTGTCAGACATCTTAAGAATGTTTTTTCCCTCAAAAAAGATTTCTCCATCTATGCTTTCAACTGAATTCTCAGGCAAAATTCTGAGAACAGACTTAGCAATAGTAGTTTTTCCAGCACCTGTCTCTCCAACAAGTCCAAGTGTCTCTCCGGGCTTTAAGTCTAATGAAACATCATTGACCGCATGTATAATGCTATTGCCTGAGTGATATTTCACTGTTAAATTCTTTATTTCAAAAAAATTCTTGTTATCATCTGCCATAATGGTGCCTCATCAATCTTTAAAATTTGGATCAAGTGCATCACGGAAAGCATCTCCCAAAAGATTAAAGCTTAATACCGTTAACACAATGAAAATTCCCGGAATTACAACCATATAAGGAAAATCTCTTATATAATTTCTTGTACTTGCGAGCATCTGTCCCCACTCCGGCTTTGGCTCCTGTACACCAAGTCCCAAAAAGCTCAGAGAAGAAGACGCAAGACCATTTCTGCTAACGCTCATTGCTATTTCAACAATTATTGGAGAAATTGCATTGGGAATTATGTGCTTGGCAATAATCCTCCAGGTGGGACAGTTTACAGTTGTTGCTGACTCGATATATTCCATGTTTCTGATTCTTAGAATGTTTGCCCTCATAAGTCTTGCAAAGCCCGGAACACCGGTAATACCAAGGGCCAAGATGCACTTATCCACGCCTGTTCCAAACACAGCACAAAATGCCATTGCAAGAACCAGTGACGGAAAAGCCTGGAAAATATCGAGAAATCTCATGAGGCAGGAATCTATAGTCCCTCCGAAATATCCTGCTACTGCACCCATTACAATACCAATGATTGCAGAAAGGACAGTTGAAAGAAGTCCGATTACCAAAGTGTATCTAGCGCCATATAATACCCTTGAAAAAATATCTCTTCCAAGATCATCGGTTCCAAACCAATGATCTAGCGTTGGCCAACTTTTCATGGCAGCAAAATCTGTTGCATTATATGTATACTTGCAAAAATACTGTGATGTAAGTGACATTATTACTACAAATGCTATAAATATCATCCCGAATACGGCGCCTTTATTATGTGATATGCTGGCCCATACATACTTAAATGATCCGGGTTTTATGCTTGCATCGATATGATAATGTTTTTTCTTTTTTGTATGATTTTTCCCATGTTCATGGTCGTGCTTATGACCATGCCTCATTTTATTCAATTCTTCAGCCATATCATTTCCCCTTCTTTTTATTTGCAGATACATACTGTGCTTTTATTCTTGGATCTGCAAAAGCGTACAAAAGATCAGTGAGAAGCATGATGAGCGCAAACGTAAATGCTATAAATATTATTCCGCCGGTGCATGCGTTGTAATCTCTGTTATTTATACTATTTACAAGGTATTGACCAATTCCCGGAATAGAGAAGACAACTTCGATAATTGTCGCTCCACCAAGCATTGAGCCAAAACGCATTCCAATTACAGTAAGGATTGGAATCAATGCATTTGGAAGTGCATGCCCATAAATTACTTCTTTTTCAGGTAATCCTTTTGATCTTGCTGTAGTAACATAATCTGAACTAACTACTTCAAGCATGCTAGCTCTTACCTGTCTGGTAAAACCAGCTAAACCTCCTAATGAATTTGCAATAGTGGGAAGAATGAAGTAGATCAAAGACTTACTACCAGAAGAAGGAAGCCATCCAAGTTTTAGCGAAAAGAATAGTACCAGCAATAATGCAGTCCAAAAGCTGGGCATACAGTCAAATAATAATGTTACAAACAGCGATATCCTGTCTCCTATTGAGTTAGCATGTACTGCCGTATATATTCCCAACGGGAGTCCTACGATCACTGTAAGGATAATGCTAAAAAACGCTATCTTGGCAGTGTGTGGGAATCGCTTCATAAGTTCCCATTTTATATCTGTTCCATCCACCAAAGATTTTCCAAAATCAAAGTGGAAAAAAATATTATAAACATACTCTCCCAGCCTTACTAAGAAAGGTCTGTCGAGCCCTAAAGCCACTCTTTTAGCCTCAATTTCTGCTGCTGAGTGAACCCCTGAGCCCAGCGCAAGCTGGGCGGGGTCACCAGGAACAAAGTTCATTAGGGTGAACATTATTATTCCGACTGCTATAAGAGTAGGGATCATAATTATAAGTCTCTTAATAACATACTTAGCCATAAACCTTTATTCCTTTATTTGTCTACTGATTCATAATCTGATGTAAATGTCATTGCATTGAGCACAGGATTCAATTTTTCAAGTGAAATATTGGTGATTCCTGATGTTGTAACAATAGACTTGTTCTCTGTGTAAGCACCAACTATGTATGCCTGATCCACAACATAGTCATGGAATGCATTCATGTTCTCTTCGCTTCTGTCAGCAATTGCATTCTGAAGAAGTTCCTGCAACTTATCATCCTGAACAAAGCACTGATTGTTACTTCCACCAAAAAGATCATTCCAATATGTTGTTGTAAAATCGACTACCTGGTTTGAATATTCAGAGATATCCCAAGCTGTCTGATCGTTCTGAACTGCCTGTCTGGCTGCTCTGTCCTGCCCATCAATATTTAATGTGATGCCGACTTCAGCAAGCATAGCCTGAAGTGCTACATAAGGCTGTTGAGGAGCCTGAGAAGTTACAAGAATGCTGACCTCAAGAGGATTGCTTTCACTATATCCTGCTGCTTCCAAATATCCCTTTGCAGCATCAAGATCATAATCAAAATAGCTCTGTGAATCCCAAGCCTGTACATAGTCAGGACCAAGATTTGGAGCAACATCATGGCTTATAACGCAATCTCCTGCTGAAAGTGACATGTTATAGGCATCAAAACCATATGCAATAGCTTTTCTTACATTAACGTCAGAACATACACTGTTATCTGAACAGTTAAAAATAAGATACTGTGTCATGGCATTGAAATACTTTGTAACGTTGTAATCGCTATTTCCTTCAAATCTTCCAACATCATCAGATGAAACCTCTGCCATATCAACTTCTCCATTTTCAAGGGCAATAGCTCTTGATGATGCCTCAGTTATACATCTGATCTCAATCACATCCACGTTCTGAACTTCTACATCAGCCTTATCTGAATTCTTCCAGTAGTCTGCGTTTGCGTTAAGTGTGACTGAAGAGCCGGCCTGTACGTTTGAAACTGTGTAAGCGCCTGTAGTAGCAGGATTTGAATTGATCTCATCATCGCTTGCCTTCTCATACCAGTCTTTGCTTACAATTGAGCAGTCGCACAACACCGCTTCAATAGCGCCTTCGGATCCGTCCTTGAGCTTAAGTGTAAGAGTATAATCACCTGTTGCCTCTGCGCTGTCATAATAAACAGAAATCTCAGATACAAATCCAAGTTCAAGGAGCTTGTCATAGCTAAATACAACATCTTCAGCAGTAATGGCATTTCCCTGACTATCTTTGATATTGTCATAAATCTCTACATTGTAGGTGAGATCATCAACCTTTTCTACAGACTTTGCAGCGTTCATCTGAAGCTCTCCGCTTGAAAGCATTGCCCCAACAAATGGTCTGTAGCACAGATGTGCCCAAATTGTATGTTCAGTCCAGTCTCTGACAGAACCTTCACTTCCCCAAGGTGCGATTGTAAAAGAATCATCATCAACAGCTACAACTACCTTATCTACCTTAGTCGCAGCTTCGCTAACTTCAGCCTTTGTGCCTGCATCAGCAGATGCTCCTCCACTACTTGTTGTAGCAGTGTCAGATGAAACGGTTTCCCCATCGGAAGTGCTCTGACTTCCACAGCCCGCTACCAATGAAGCCGTCATAGCTATCGCTAAAAGCGTAGTTAATAGTTTTTTTCTCATAAGTTTTCCCTCCGTTTAACCTTCTTGCGAATATGATCGCATTTCATTTTGTTGCCTTTGATTATATTTGCCAAAAAAGTCTCAATCAATTCGTTTTCATTTGTGACATTTTCCAAAATGGAAATAGTCTCAAACATCAGTCTTTATATATATTTTCACCAAAAAGGGAATTGCATTATTTACTTTTTCTACTGTATAATTCAAAATTAAAAATACGAGGTAGATTTAGGAGGCGATCATGGAAATCGCAATTTTGAAAGAATTTATAGCCCTTGTGGAATCCTGCAATTTTCAGGAAACTGCTGCAGATATGAACTTGTCACAGTCATCTTTAACCAAGCATATACACAAACTCGAAGAAGAGCTTGGGGTTTCGCTCTTCGACAGATCTACGCGCTCTGTAAAGCTCAACAAATTCAGCAAAACGTATTATCCTTATGCGCAAAAAATTGTTGCTGAACATGAAGAATCCCTCCGAGCCTTAGAAGAGTTAAGCGAAGTATCCAAAAACGAATTTACCGTCGCATATATGCCAATGATTGGACAATACGGCCTCGTTAATACTATTTCTGATTTTTCAATTAGATATCCGGATATTAATCTCAAGACTATAGAAAGTGGTCACCCACTAGAACTTTTACGAAACAGAAAGTGTGATTTTGCATTTCTTTTTGACGAAGAAATACCAGATGAAAACTTTAATAAAATGATCTATAAATCAGATCACCTTGCAGTGGTTCTCCCTGCTGATCATCCTCTTGCATCCTACTCGTCTCTTACACTTGATCAGTTAAAAGACGAAAAATTCATTATTCACATCAGTAATAATGAGAATCCTCATGAAGATACCTTGAAATTCAACAAGCTCTGTGAAGAGTTTAATTTCTCACCTGAGATTGTTTCTGAATCTCTTTTCACAGCAACAATGGTAAGATTTGTGGCTGCTAAAAGGGGAATTGCTGTGCTTAACAGACTTCATGTACCTAAAGACATAGACAATATAAGGGTGGTCGACATCAGTCCAACCACCCGTTCATACATTTATATGGTTTATCGTCGCAAACTGTCTACTTCATCCGCGACACAATTTCTCCACTACATGATTGAGACAACCAACGCTTAAAATCTTCCACTACTAAGCCATTCATCAACATAGTCGTGGAGTGTTTTTACAGTATCACCAAACTCTCCCGGTTCTTTTTCCATCTCTTTTGCCGGGCTGAAATTATGTCTGGCTCCCTCTACAAAAGCAATCGTTTTGTCCTCACTAGTGCTATTTTCATAAATAGCTTCACTGGCAAGAAACTCCCAGCCGGAGGTCATTCCCACAATAAGTGTGGGTGCCTTAATGTGCGATACATTTCCCGGCACACAGTTATATGTGGAATTCCATTCAATGCCCCATACATGGTCTTCATCAAAGCCATAATCCTTTTCTGTTCGAATTGCAAAGGTACTTAGAAAAGTGCGCACTGACACAGCCCTTGTTCCCTCCCAATAATAAGGGGACATGGATTGAAAATTTCTTGGTCTGCGACGAGAGCATATCTTTTCTCTGGTTCTGCTTCCATCGCCGTGTAAAAGCTCATACTCGCCCCTTGTAGTTGACATAAGAGAGATGTCCTGGGCATATAGCTTGTTATTGATAAATTTTCCCGCTCCTCCAGGTATTATCAGAGGTTCATCGTCAAGATAAGCCCCTTTTCCATGTTCTATAAGAAGCTGTCTGTTCAAAGCATAATCAATAAGCCTGCAATTCTTTGCACTCTGCTCCTTCTGGTATTTTTTGACAAAATCCCTCGGGTAAGTACATCCTTCAGGCTTAAAACCATTTTTTTCACTAAAGAGATCAAGTTGCTCATTTACCAACATTCCGCTATTTTCATCATCAATAGCCGGATCAATACTAAATAACTGCATTACAGCGTTGCCATAATTGGAATCAAGAAACATGATCCCATCAGCAGGGACAAAACTCTCATCATAGGGATAAGGATAAATATAATCCGGTTCCTTGAATATATCAGAACCATTTTCTGCAATGGCCTGATACCCAGACATAAGCGTGCCACCGCTACTGTGGCCTAGGAGGATCACTTTCTCAACCTTTGGTCTCCTTTTTAGGTAATTAAAGGCAATCTCAACACTCTTGGTTTTTTCAGGCTGGCCATAGACAAACCCCTCTTTTGTGATGGGATTTGCGCAAAGAACTGTATATCCGCGTTTAGCAAGTTCAGGACCGCTGACAAAGGAAAGATAATCCTCATCCATATGCATCACAAGAATTCCTATTCTTTGCTTAGGATTTTCTTTATCCGGCTCATATAGTACGCCGGGAACCCATTTTGAAAGTCTAACAAAACTAGCAGTATATCCTTCCATATCAGCACCGTCCTTGAACTTGTAAGAGTTTAAGTTAACAGTTTTATATTACCAATTTATTTTCCCTGTGAAAAGAGCCATTCTTTTACTCCGGGGAGATCATAGCCAAGTCTCCATGTCATTCTGTGGCTGCCATTGGCGGCACTTCCATCACCATTTAAAGAGCCTTCGCCGGAAGCAATTCTAAGGAAATACATATTGGCCTCCTGCGATACTAGATTTTCTACTATCTGTGCTCTTTCTTCTTCGGTATTAAGTACACTGATCTTGCTATCTGCTGTGACTGCACCCATGCTCTTCCACATCTCTTCATCAGCAGTAAGTTTTCCGTCTGCAGGATCATCTTCTGAAACTAGGAACAGTATATTCTCATTGTAGATATCCTTGATATCTTCCGGATCCCATTGACCTGCCATAAGGTATCCTGCATCGATAAGGCCGGGTTCTTCCCGCATCATTACCATCGTAGCCATGCATCCCATAGACTGACCTGTTGAGTAAACCCTGTTGTCATCTATCGGATAATCCTGGATAAGCTGCTTCAAAAGATTGATCGTTCCATATAGATATCCATCATAGTACTCCCAATAGTCGTTAATATACTTATCCTCATAGATCATGGTAACTATGAAGCATGGATTTTCTGCCTGCCAGTCATCCTGTGCCCATACTGTACCACCATTACCCTGATTGATTACTCTCTCCCAGTCAGAGCTGACAGCCCCTGCATCAGGAATAAAAAGAACCAGTGGGTATTTTTCACCGGATTCCTCATAACCTTCCGGCTTATACAGATTGTAATGAAGGACAGTTCCTGTAAGTGGATCATTATAGAAATGATTATCCTCAAACTTATCAAGATCCAAAGTCTTAATAGCATCATTTCCCATTATTCCGCCATCTCCGGCATCTGTTTCATAGACAGCATCCCCTGCCGCAATTAAGGTTCCATTTGAAAGAGAAACGTCCTTTTTTATAATGACCTTGGAGTCCTCAATTGGAACATCATGAACAGGTCTGCCATCAGTAGCGTACTGGTCGTTAAGTGTCGCCGGCTGAATTTCAAGATCAATAACTACATACTTTCCTTCTACGTTTGTGTCTGTTGCAGCTATTTCGTTATTGGTGTGAACTCCTGTGATAGTCCTGTCTACAACTTCAAAGCTGTCTTCGCTTATACCGGATACGTCCACATTGTCTTCAAACTCAAGCACAACATTACATACTTTTTCGCCATCGCCATAGCTTCTGGTTATGCTATAAACTTTTACATTTGCTTTTTCTTCTGAATTTTCCACGGTTTCCTTTTTTTCTTCCTGCTCTGCACTTGCCTCTTTAGTAACTGCGGCTGATGCTTCATCAGAAGCCGCAGTTACTGCATTTTCTTCAGTCTGCGGTTGCGCTGCCGAAGAAGACTCTGATGAGCACCCCGTTGCCCCAAAAACAAAAGTTCCAACCAATACTCCGGCCGCAACAACACCTAAAACACTTCTTTTTTTCATACCTTCTCCTTTCAACTTTGTTGTCTATTTTAAGTTCTCCAAAGAGAAAACTTATTCTGGATGTCTGATGATTTTATATGCCTTAATAGTCAAAGGAACAGAAATAACAAGCGTTATAAAATCCGTTACAGCCTGAGCAGATGCCACTCCCATAACCCCAAATATTAGCGGGAGTATTAGGGCTGTAGGTATAAAAAGGTAACCCTGCCTTGCAGTACTCATCATAAGTGCATATCTGGCTTTTCCTATACCTGCATAGAACATGTTGATAATTGAATTCCAGGCATGAGCAAAAAGCGCTACACATTGAAGCCTTATGCAGAAAACACCCAGTTCAAGTACAGCTGCGTCTGCTTCTTTGTTGAATATATGCACGATTGGATTTGCTGAAAGCGCTATTACAGCGCCTATGACTACTGCGCCTATTATTGAAACTATCAAAGAAAAATCCAGACTCTTTTTTACTCTGTCATATTGCTTCGCTCCCCAGTTGAAGCCTGCAACAGGCTGATATCCCTGTCCAAATCCTAAAATGATAGCGAATGGGAATTCCATGACTCTGTTAGAGACTGAAAGTGCCGCCAATGCTGATGTTGAATAACTTCCTGCAACTCTGTTGATAAGAACTGAAGCAATTACTGAACACGCAGATCTCAAAAAAGATGCCGAGCCAATGGATAAAACATCCTTCACATCAGCCAGTACGTACTTAAATTTCCTTATTGCTATTTCAACTGCACTCTTTTTTCTAAGATATGGCACCAGAAGGATTATAAAACTGATTGTTTTGGAAATAGCTGTTGCCATGGAAGCCCCGGCTACTCCTAAGCCGAAAGTATAGATAAATAGAGGATCCAAAAAGCAATTCAGTATTCCGCCAAACCCTATTCCGATCATTGCGTAGGTAGAGCTTCCTTCAGACCTTAAACACATATTCAAAATAAAACTACCAATCATGAACGGAGCGGCATACAAGACATAGTTTGCATACTGCATTGAAAATGTTGCACACTCCTCTGTAGCTCCAAGAACGTAGACCAGGTTTTGGATTGTGATTTTGCCTATTACCATAAGAAGGATACCCAGTCCCAATCCTGTGAAGAAAGATGTGGACAGGACTCTGTCTGCATCCTCCTTTCTTTTTGCCCCTAACAGTCTTGCAATATAGCTGCATGCACCTGCTCCGATAAGTGAACCAATAAGTGTTATGAGCCTTTCCAAAGAACTGTTAACGCCAACCGCCGCGGTAGCATTAGTCCCCAACGTGCTTACAAAAAAAGTATCTACAAGGTTATAAATCGTTGTAATGAGCTGTGCCACGATAGTTGGTACCGCCATAGCAGGTATCAACGTTGACATTTTCTCATTCATCATACGCTGTTGCTTCTCAGCGCTCATTGGTCGTGCCATTTTTCTCCTCCTCACTTAATCAGCATCCATCGGCAGCTGAGAGTATTCTTCATATAAATCTGGCAAAACAGACGCCAAATGGGCTCTTTCCAGTGTATTGTGCACCAGGACATCATGCAGATACTTCTCATCCACCTTTGTCTGTTCATCCCTGATTATCTTGCCATTTACAGGCCAATATCCCATCCGTTCGCAATTTATGCTTTCTCTTCCGCCCAGAGGGCAAGGTCTCGAGAATCTAAGGACCAGATGGTGCCCCGGCTCATCAAATTCTTCCCACACTGCTTCTACTCTGCAGTCAGCCGCTTCCAACTCCGCTTCCTTTTCCTTAGTTAAGCCATATTCCGTCAGCTCGATCTTGTGTGAAACAGCAGGCATTCCCTTACTTGCATCCCCGTTTTCCCCAAGATCCAAGGTCTCAAGCGACCAAACGCCATCAGCATCATCTTTTCCATTAACAAACCTGTGATCCCAGTGATCCAATGGATTCCAGATTTTATATCTTAGATTTCCTTTACCTCTAGGCATATTCTTGGAATACTGGTTGTACCATTTTCCGTACCACCTCCTCCATGCACCTTTCCATGTTGGAGAAGTAACAGAATATTCAATATAGAATCCACTTCCATCCGGCATCATGGTATATCCATAAACAACCCTTGGGTATCCTGTTGGGGATAACCAATCAAGCCAATGTTCAACAGGTATGGCATCCTCAACTTTCATTGGACCTGCATCCAATATTTGTTGTTGTATAGGTGTTGG
Source organism: Butyrivibrio sp. (assembly GCF_015056685.1). Lineage (GTDB taxonomy): Bacteria > Bacillota > Clostridia > Lachnospirales > Lachnospiraceae > Butyrivibrio. The sequence continues at coordinate 29,332 of NZ_SVFW01000038.1, forward strand.
TGGATATAGTTTATAATCTGTATAGTATTTTGATGAAGGAAGTGCTTTTTCTTCATCAGACAGTTCAGGTACCTGAATGTACGGAATTCCATCATTAGTAATTATCTTCAATTGTTTTCCCTCCTGTTTATCATCCGATGATAAAACCACCGTTTAAATCGATTCTTGCCCCGTTGACAAAACCTGCCTCTTCACTTGCCAAAAATTCAACCACAGCTGGAACGTCTTTAGGCTCGCCCAATCTTCCAAGTGGTGTATTGGCTATGAGCTTTTCTCTTGTTGCATCATCAAGCTTATCTTCATCGGGAACATCCTTCTCAAAATGTCCCAAAAGCACGCAGTTACTTGTAATTCCATATGGGCCAAGCTCTTTTGCCATTTCATAAGTGAGTGCTTCCAATCCACCTCTTGCAGCTGCAAAAGATGGATCATTTTTCCAACCCCCATGTCTTCCGTCACAGCTTGTGATATTGATGATTCTCGGCGCTTTGCTCTCTTTGAGATATGGAAGCGCAAGTTTGACATTTACAAACGCTGATTCTACAACCTCCATTGAATGAGCCCATATTTTTTTGTCCGTCTCGTCCATCGTGTATCTGATGTGACCGCCTTTAGCATTGACAACTACATCGATGCTTCCAAACTTTTCGTAAATCCATTTATGAACATCAGCCATTTTGGAATCCGGCTTGTATATATCAGGAGCTGCTTCCATATTCCATTCCAGCTTTGCCTGCGGATTCTGGGCAAATCCAATGACCCGCCCTTCATATTCCGGGTTATCTGCCAGTATTCTTTTGATTGCTTCCTGAGCCTTAGAGTGAAAGCCGCTCATGAGCGCCACATTCATTCCGTTTTTTAAGGCCATCTTTACAATCGCTGTCCCATTATTACCGGCTCCACCCGTTATTATCATTGTTCTACCTTCGAGCGTTAATGCCATATCCCCATCTCCTTTCTACTGCGTTATCCAAATTTTAATTTTGTAAATGCTCCCAATCAATTCAAGTTAGCTTGAGGATTTTTTCCTTTTTGGAAAAAAATGTGTTTGTTTTTTTGATTATGTACTTCCACTTCTATACCTATTGATAAACTTTGTCATTTATTTATTTGACAATTGAGTATTCTTCGCATAAAATTTCAATTCAAGTTAGCATACGCTAACGCATAATTATACATTGTGCTATTTTTCGCGGTTTGCACAATCATTAGGGGATGACTATGAAAAAAATTGCTATTTACGGAAAAGGTGGAATCGGTAAATCCACCACAACATCAAATCTTTCTGCTGCTCTTTCTCAGATGGGATTTAAAGTAATGCAGATTGGTTGTGATCCCAAAGCGGATTCGACCAAAAATCTAATGCACGGACAGAGAATACCAACCGTGCTTGATCAGATTTCAAGGAAAGGCGAGAGTTTATCGCTTGAAGATATAACATTTGAAGGCTATGGCGATGTTATCTGCGTAGAATCAGGTGGTCCAACTCCAGGAATCGGATGTGCTGGTCGTGGAATTATAACAGCCTTTGAAAAACTTGAAGAACTTCATGCCTATGAAGTTTTTGAGCCTGATATTGTACTTTTTGATGTTCTTGGCGATGTCGTCTGCGGTGGTTTTGCTATGCCAATTAGAGGCGGATATGCAGACCAGGTGATCATTGTTACTTCAGGTGAGATGATGGCTCTTTTTGCTGCAGACAACATATCCCACGCAATACGGAATTTCGGAAAAAGAGGATATGCCCACCTGGCAGGTTATATTCAGAATTCAAGAAATGTTGAAAATGAAGACGAAACTGTAGCAAAGGCCGCAAAGGAAAATGATACAGAAGTTCTATATATTGTTCCGAGAAACAAAGCTGTTCAGCTTGCTGAAAACGAAGGAAAAACAGTAATTGAAGCTTTTCCCGATTGCGAAATGGCGGGTAAATACAAGGAACTTGCAAAAAAAGTTCTGGAGGTGACCGAAAATGCAGTGCTTATGTGAAGGCGGTTTACACTACGACGCTCCAAGTAAAGGTGACTATGGCATATGCCGCATGGGACTCATGGTTCCTGAGAGTATTGAGCTTTTTGTAGGACCATCTGCCTGCGGACGCCACGGTGCTCTTGGCGCTATGAAAAACGGATATAAAGATCGCATTTTTTATCTATACCTGAGTCAAAGCGATATTGTGGGCGGATATGACCATCTGATTGGAGATGCCATAGAAAAGGTACTGAGCAATCAGAATAAAAAGCCCAAGGTCATCATGATGATTTTTACCTGCATAGATGACCTTATTGGAACTGATCATGACGCGCTTAAGGAAGAATTGACAGCCAGATTCCCTGGTATTGTATTCCAATCCTCGCACATGAATCCTATTAAAACTAATACAAATGAACCACCAGCCCTGGCTATTCAACGAGATATATACAGAACAATAGCAACACATTACAAGAACAACGGAATTAGTATCAGGGATATCGAAAAGGACTCCTTTGTCAATATACTTGGTGCATACGAACCTCTCCCTGAAACCTGCGAACTTCATAGTCTTGCCAGGCTACGACATGTTTCAAACTACAGCTCTTTTGGAAAGTTTACAGAAATGGCTTTTTCAAAACTAAATCTTGTTCTTACTCCGCTTGGAATCATTGCCGCCAAGGAAATGGAAAAGTGCTTTAACATTCCGTATTTAGAGATTCCGGTTACTTATGACCTGAGTGAAATAGATGCAGACTATCAAAAAATAAAGGACTTTCTGCATATTGATGCCAGCATTGACTTCTCTGAGAACAGAAAAAAAGCTGAACAGGCAATTCAAAAGACATTGGAAATCATTGGTAATTATCCTATTATAGTTGACTCATCCGCAACATCTCAGCCTTTTGGGATGGCCATGGCGCTTATAAAATATGGGTTCAATGTTATCAGAATTGAAGCAGAATGCATTAATTCCAGTGACAGGTCACACATGGAATGGCTTATGGAACATCATCCGGAAGTAGAATTGTTCAGACCGGATTCGCACAATGCGGTACTTTTTGATCATAGGAAAAAAGAAAGCATTTCTATCGGTATTCAGGCTGCATACATGGCAGACTCTATCTACATTGCAGATCTTTTTTCTGACCTTAAGATGTTTGGCTATGACGGTGTTGTTACTCTGATGACACGATTACAGGAAGCATACAAGAAACCCAGAGATTTAAAACAACTAATAAACGAATATGGATTGGTGGTATAAATGGCACAGTTATGTATGTATTTAGCCCCGTTTTCTCCTGACTATTCCGGAGCGGGCTCAATATTATTTGATCTGAACGCGCTTACAGTAATGCATGATGCCGGAGGCTGCACCGGAAATTACACCGGACACGATGAACCCAGATGGTATGGCTCATCTGCGACTGTTTTTTGCTCTGCTCTTCGCATGATCGACGTGATAATGGGCAATGATGACAAATTAAAGAGAAATGTCATTGAAGCGATTGAAACTTTGAATCCTGAAATAATTGCACTAGTTGGAAGTCCTGTTCCAATGGTTATCGGAATGGACTTAAAAGGTCTTGCCACTGAGATTGAAAATGAAACCGGAATACCTGCTATTGGCATAGAAACAACGGGTACAGATTACTACAATATCGGTGTTTTAAAAGCATCAAAAGCTCTTTTTGAAAAAATAGATTCATTCTATGGCAAAGGCAAAGCAGGATTAGATACGTCAAAAAAAAGCTTTAACATACTTGGTGCAACACCTCTTGATTACGAGTGTACCGAGGACATCCGAAGTCTACAATCTTTTATGGAAAAACATGGCTTAACCTGCACTATGAGACTTGGTGATGATTACAGTCTGGATCAGTTAAAAGAATCCAGATACTCAGATATTAATCTTGCTATCTCCCACTCAGGATATTTGGTAGCAAAGTACATGGAAAAGAGATATGGAATTCCCTATTTATGCGGATTTCCATTTGGCGATAATACAACCGATGCATATTTAAACCAGGTGGAGCAGGTCCTTGAGTCCAAAGTTTCTGCATTCCTATGGGACGCACCACATACAAACGGATCCGGCAGTAACATCTCTAATTCTAATATCCTTTTTATCGGAGATCAGGTAATTGGACAGTCTATCAAGTACGCTATTGGTAGCGACTGCCAAACTACAATCGGCTGTATCTATGGTATGGATAAAGACTTACCATCTGATTCATCTATATATCTTCCTGATGAGCAGATGATACAGGCTGAAATCAACAATGATAAATATGATGTAATAATTGCCGACCCTCTGATGAAACAGTTAATTAACAATTCATCAGATAGAATATTTGTCCCCATCCCGCAATACGCAATATCCGGGGATGTGTATTTTGATAAAAGAGAGCCTCTTTTTGGCAAATGCTTTAGCACGCGCCTTAGCTCTTTTTGATTATATAAAACAAAATAATATACATGAGGAGAACTGTATGAAAAAAAATGTTTACCTATCATTAATCGCAGCCGGAGTACTGGCGCTTAACGGCTGTGGAAGTAATGCCACCAGTGAAGTCACAAATGAGACATCTGCTTCTTCAGAAGTACCTGAAGAAGACAGCGCTGCAACTGTAGAATCCACAGAATCAGCAGATACAGCTGAAACTGAATCTGCTGATAGCATAACAGTAACAGACATGAACGGAAGAGAAGTTACAATTGATGGAGATATCGACAGTGTTGTACTTACCGCTCTTCCACTTCCCAGCATCTACGCAATCACAGGCGCACCAATCGAAAACCTGAAAGGTGTTCATCCGGGTTCTACCAGTGCTATTGAAAACAGCATAATGGGATCAATGTATCCTGATCTGGTTGGAATAGCTGACAATTTTGTTGAAGGCCAGGACATCAACGTTGAAGAACTCTTAAAGATTGATCCAGATGTAGTTATTTACTGGGGCGAATATGAGAATCAGTATGAGGCGCTTAAATCAGTTAACATTCCTGCTGTAGGTGTATTTGGCGAGGAAGGTGGCGATGTTGTTGCAACTCTTCAGACATGGGTTGATATCATGGGCCAGCTCTTTGGAACAACCGGAAACACAGATAAAGTTATTCAATACGCAAATGATGCTTTAGCTGAAGTAAATGAGAAAACATCTTCTCTGACTGACGAAGAAAAGCCAAAGGTATTATACCTTTATAATCACAGCAGCGAACAGATTTCAGCATCAGGCTCAGGCTTCTATGGTGGATATTGGATTGAGGCAGCTGGTGGTAATAACGTTGCAAAAGAGATTGAGAATTTCGGAGATGTAAATATGGAGCAAATCTACGAATGGGATCCAGACATTATTATTCTAACCACTTTTACAGAAACAATGCCGGAAGATCTTTATAATAATACCATTGACGGCCAAGACTGGTCACAGGTTTCTGCTGTCAAAAATGGTAAAGTATACAAAGAGCCATTAGGAGTATACCGCTGGTACGTTCCATGTGGAGATACCCCACTCATGGTTAAATGGATGGCTCAGACATTGCACCCTGAAATTTTCGATTATGACATGATTACCGAAATTAAAGATTACTACAAGGAATTCTATGATTATGACGTAACTGACGAGCAGGCACAAGGTATTCTTGACGCTTCACCTGAGGCTGCCAAGGGCACAAGCTGGAATGCCACCAAATCAGGGAAGTAACACATGAATAGCAAAAGATTTAAGATTATCTTTTTCATAGGTATTATAAGTCTTTTTCTGATAATAATCTCAGCATTATGCATAGGCAGATATACAATATCTGCCTATGATGTACTGTTATATTTAATTTCTGGTCAGAAAAATGATCCAATGCTTGAAACCCTCATGTGGGGTGTCCGTATACCACGAGTGCTTATTGCATTTATAGTTGGTTCCGGTCTCACAGTTTCTGGCGTTGCACTTCAGGCTATGTTTGGGAATCCACTTGTGAGTACACATGTACTTGGAGTGTCATACAGCGCCGGATTTGGAGCTGCTTTAGGCATTTTGTTATTCTCTCATTTTGCTTATGTTGAAACATTTTCGATGGTCTTTGGATTTATAGGCATGGCACTTACATATGGAATAAGCAGAAAAAAAGGTACAAGTAGCACTTTGATGCTGGTGTTGTCCGGAATAGTTGTAGGTTCTGTATTTGAAGCATTAACATCTTTTATCAAATACATTGCTGATCCGGAGCAAAAATTACCATCAATTACTTACTGGCTGATGGGAAGCATGGCTGGCGCTTCAATGTCCGACGTTATAACTGCCCTTCCGCTAATCGGCGGTGCTACATTTGTTTTATGGCTGTTCAGATGGAGATTGAACGTTATATCTTTATCTGAAGATGAAGCCAAATCCCTTGGTATTAACATTAAAGCAACAAGACTGGTCGTAATCATTGCCACAACAGTCATAGCCGCATCTGTGGTTTCTATGTGCGGAGTTATTTCATTCGTAGGTCTTGCGGTGCCACATCTTACCAGAATGCTGGTTGGAAATGACCATCGACAGCTTCTTCCAATGAGTATTCTCACAGGTGCAGCTTATATGATCATAATAGATACATGCGCCAGAAGCTTAACTGCCGCAGAAATACCGCTTTCAATCCTGACAGCGCTTATTGGAGCACCTATTTTTGCCCTTATGTTAAGAAGAACAGGAGGTTCATGGGATGCTTAATGCAGATAATATAGGATTCACTTATTCCAAAAAAGGAAAAATGTTGTTCGATGACCTTTCTTTTTCAATAGAAGAAGGCGAGGTTTTGGCCATTTTGGGACCTAATGGAGTAGGTAAAACCACTCTTTTAAGGTGCCTTATGAATTTCCTTTCACTAAAAAAAGGAAATGTAGAACTATTTAATAAGCCAGTTTCCAAAATGAGTCCTTCTATGTTTTGGAAAAATATCAGCTATGTTCCTCAGGCAAAAAAGCTTGTATTCGGCTACAGTGCTATAAACATGGTCGTTATGGGACTCTCCCAGGACATAGGCATTGGAAGAACTCCCAAAAAAGAAGATTATGAAAAAGCATACGCCCTTCTTAAAAAATTTGGAATTGAGGATTTGGCAGATCAGTCATGTAATACTCTAAGTGGTGGACAATTACAGATGGTTCTCATCGCAAGAGCCCTTATCAAAAATCCGAAATTGCTTATCATGGATGAACCAGAGTCAGGGCTGGATATGAAGAATCAAATGATTGTTATCCAAACAATTGAGGCACTTGCGAAAGAGAATCTTTCTATTATAATCAATACTCACTATCCAGATCATGCGCTTCGCTGTTCAGATAAAACTCTTCTCCTTGGCAAAGACTCCTACCTTTTTGGTCGCACCTGCGATGTTATTACAGAGGAAAACATCAGACAGTACTTCGGTGTAGTATCTCATATAGTCGATGCCTACTATGAAGGAAATACCTACAGTGGCATCGTTCCTATGGCACTAATGATCAGTTAAACCATTTATGTAAAAGCCCAGCGCAAGCCGGGCTTTTTTCATTTAGTCCCGCTGAATCTGTCTGCACCTTTACCTTCATGCTCTGCTTTTTCTATTAACAATCGTGTAAGAGCTTTAGCATATCCCTTAATCTGATAAGCAATAGATTAAAATTGCCTGCTGCACTTTTAATAAACTCTGTTTAAACCCATATCCCACAAAGTAATCAGAATCAATTACATCTTCTGTTACTTCTTCGCCTCTATTAAATGGCGGACATGGATTTAGGATAGCGCCTTTATTTGCTACTCCCATCAAGTCTTTAGAAATCTGATAATCTTTAAATTCCCCTATCATGTTTGAAGGAATGGAATCCGTACAAATAATATCTTTACCTTCAAGCGCATTCTTCAAGTTATCATTACAAGCAACTCCAGAGATTTGATACTTTGCAGGACTACTCTGAGTTAATGAAAATCCGAGTGCCTCTGAAGCTTCTTTCCAGGCTCTCCCTATATTTCCATCTGCCCCAACAAACAAATACTCATCCTTAAGGTAATCAGCTCTGACTTTTGAGAGTGCATATAAATCAGACATCATTTCACAAGGATGGTTATCATTTGTCAGTGCATTTATAACTGGTATTGTCATAGCTGCAGCCATTTTATCAAGCATAGTAATATCTGGGTAACGGACTATAACAGCATCAGCCCAATTTTGCAGATATCCGCAAACATCCCTAATATCTTCCTTTTTATCTAACGTTGCAGGATCAAATAATATGGATTGCCCACCGAGAAGAAAAATACCCTTTTCAAAAGACACTCTGGTTCTTATGCTGGATGATGGAAAGAACATAACGATAGTCTTTCCTTTTAAGAAGCCCTCATACTGCTCTATAGAATCAGCAATCTTGAAAATCTCAAATAATTCACTTTTCTTGAAGTCTGTAAGTTTTATAAAAGATTTCATAAATAAAATCCTTTCAGTTGTTGTACCTCTTATATATTCTGCTATAAACAAAAGGCAGTACAGGCACGCAGAGGATACATCCAACTAGCATTACTATCCCTGCCAGCTTCATGCTAAAGAATGCCATAAACGTAGAAATCCACATAAATAAAGAAAATACAATCCACATTATGCCGTTAGCTCTGTTGTATGCCTTTACATCGGCTATCTCATCTTCTTCAACTGTCTGCCCCGACCAAAACCACATGGGTTTCTGCCTTTTCCAGGCAAAGATTCCAAGTCCTGTAAGTAATGCACTGACTGGAACCATTATTACAAGCCAAATGATTAAAGCTCCCATACGTTTCTCTCCATAATCTGCCGGGCTAAATATTCCTACAGAATTCTATGATTTCCTGTTTTCTTGGTTCCACATCCACTTTATATTCGATAGATGTAAGCCCAAGGTGCCCCACACTCTCTATTTCCAAATGACCATAAAAATGTTCTATGCTGCCGATGATTTTCTCACATTCAGGCATATTAGGACCAGTTCTCAGAGCAATGGCATATCCCTTCTTTCCGGGCTTAATAGACGCATGGGGTTCATGTGTATTGCACCAAGGTGTACATCTGTCGATGAATGCCTTAAACTGCCCGGGGATATCAGCCCAGTATGACGGAGAAACAGAGATAATAATATCCGCAACATCAAACTCATCCATTATATCTTCGATGATCTTCGCATCACTCATAGCACATTCCGCTGTATTATGGCATGATCGGCAACCTCTACAGAAAGCAAAAGAATAATCGTCTATACAAATATTTTTAACGATGTATCTATCTGATAACTGTTCTGAAACCAGCGTGGCTATTTCAGCAGTTGCTCCTGTGCGAACAGGGCTGCAATTTATGATCAATGCCTTCATTTTGTCCTTTGCCATCTTTTTTTATCCCTCTATCACTCCACACATGAGCTTCGACATATCTCTCAGGACCATATTTCCCATCTGGGTTCCAGTCTTGGGGAAGACCATATTTTTTAATCACGCCTATTATCTCGTCATATGTGTAGAGCTTCCCGTTCGATCTTCCCGCCCTTTTTCCGGAACTCGGTTCTTAGTATCTCTTCGAACCGCCTTCTATCCGCAATGTAACTGTCTTGCCTTTTGGCGCACATGGTTTCAGGCTTTTCAGCCTTTATAGTCAGAAGCAACTTTTTGGCTTCTTCTTCGCTTAGATCCGACAGATTCCGAAATGGACCTGTTTTCTTATCAAAATAATGGTATAAAAGCATTGTATCTCCATGGCATAAATCAATTATTTTCCGGTATTATGTGTTAGCATTATCAAAGTGACATAACATAAATCTGGCACGGATTCCATTCGTCCCATAGATTAGGCATCAGTTCAAATTCCTTAAATCCAAGACTTAGGTAAAAATGGTTTGTTTCATCATATTGCCTATACTTTCCCATTTGAACCGTCTTAACCTGAATAAAGGAATAGCCATGTTCAACAGCAATATGCTTTGCCTCGTTAAACATACATCTGCCAATACCTTTGTGATGATGTGTCTTCAATACGCCCATAACTGCAATTTCAACGGTATCTTTTCCCGTTTCCTTTAAACACAAAAAACCATTTTCCTTTTCTCCCTCAAAAGAGGCAACCATTATTTCATTCGCACTTTCACGAATATAGTTTTCTGTTGATTCTGGAATTCCAAACCACTCTGGTAGAGCCGTAAGAATGCTTTTTGTAATTCGTTGTTTCTCCTCAATATCATCAACTGTTCTTATCATCTCTTTTGCCTCGATAAACTGCGATTATTAATAGATAATACTGTAAGTTATGAATTCATCTCATCAACAACGTCAGCCGGCTTTACAGTCATTTCTACCCATGCTGGAATAAAACCGCTTTTTGCCGCATTTCTGGCAGATCTGATGTTTGACCATGCAGAGCAATAAAACGGAACCTTTCCCCGATTTAGAATCTCTTTTGCCAGTTTGCTAGT
>NZ_SVFW01000039.1 GCF_015056685.1 Butyrivibrio sp.
GGGACGGTTCTTTTGACTTATTGCTTACAATAAGTCAAAAGAACCGTCCCTCTGTCTTCTCTAAAACTTAAGTATTATAAAAAATAACCCCCCAGGGGGCTTAAAATGGACTTTTCTCTGTCATATAATCCAATAGACATTAAAAATTGGAGGACGGAGATGAAGAGTAAAAATATTTCATTAGTACTGGGGATCATTTTAGCTTTTTCAATGGTCGGATGTGGCCAGAAGGCTGCTACTGAGAGCACAGAAGCACAGAGCCAGGCGGAAGATACACAGAAGGTTGAAAGCCAGACAGAAAGTGCTGATAGCACAGTAGAAGCAGCTGATGATGCAGAGAGCATCAATGTTTATATAGGTGGATCTATTTTTGATTCGAGCATGGATCCTGTTAAAGGCTTTATGAGCTATGGATATCCATTTGTAAACGAGGCACTTATTCAGGCTGATACCAATTCTGAATATGTTGCAGATCTTGCAACTGATTGGGAAGTAAGTGAGGACGCACTTACTTATACATTTAATCTTCGTGAGGGAGTTACATTCAGCGATGGAACACCTTTCACAGCAGAAGATGTTGTTTTTACCTATGAAGAGGTTCAAAAGAACCAGGCCAATAATGAAAATGTTGATCTTACAAAGCTTAAGTCTGTAGAGGCAGATGGCGATTACAAGGTCGTATTTACACTTAATGAGTGCTATTCACCATTCCTTGATACAGTAGCAATGCTTCAGATCGTTCCAAGCGATTCATATAATAGCGAGACATTTGATACAGCGCCTATAGGAACAGGTGCATATAAGGTTGCTGAGTATGATACAAATCAGCAGATCATTCTGCAGATCAATGACAGCTACTGGGGTGGCACACCTGATATTGAGCAGGTAAACATCATTTCAATGGATCAGGATACAGCTTATTCCAATGCAGTATCAGGTCAGCTTGATGTAGTCATGGTTGGTTCAACATATATCAATGAGACAATTGACAGCATGACTCTCCATAAGCTTGAGACAATGGACGTTCGTAATGTGAGTCTTCCTACTCTTACAGAGCAGGTTATGAAGGACAGCCAGGGCAACGAGTACAACGTAGGTAATAACGTTACAAGTGACATTGCAGTTCGTAAGGCTCTTTCAATCGGTATCAATCGTCAGGAGATCATTGATAACGCATTTAACGGCGAAGGAAAGCCTGCTGTTAATTTCACAGATAATCTTCCATGGGCTTCAACTGATGACTACGAAGACAATCAGGTTGATGAGGCCAAAAAGATTCTTGAAGACGCTGGCTGGATTGATGCAGATGGCGATGGAATTCGTGAAAAAGGAGATCTTAAGTGTTCATTTGATCTTATAGCTCCAGGTAACGATGAAGACCGTTATAAGCTAGCAACTGCCCTTGCTGAGAATGCTAAAAATCTTGGAATTGAGATAAATGTTCGCAATGAGTCATGGGATGTAGCTGTAGTAGAAGAAAATACAACTCCTATTGTTTGGGGCTGGGGACAGTTCTCACCAACAGTTATCTATTCAACATATGATTCAGAGATGTTCCTTGAGGCTCAGTATGCCAATGTAACAGGATATACAAATGCAGATTGCGATGCAGCAATTGAAAAAGCCTTTGCAGCATCAAACCAGGCAGATGCAAATGCTGCATGGAAGGAAGCTCAGGCAATTGGAGACAGTGAATACCCATACCTGTATCTTGTAAATATCGAGCATTCATATTTTGTAAAAGATAATCTTGATATTTCAGAAGCAACACAGATTCCACATCCACATGGTCATGGAAGCCCAATCATCTGTAACCTTAAGGACTGGGTGTTAAACTAATAAAATATTAAAATCGAAGATAATTCATTCGGATACCACCCCGTGAATGAGGTGGTATCTTTTTTGAGGTAAGTGGCTATGAGAACCAGAAATATTTTATACGAACTGATTCGTATGCTTCTTTTGCTGATACTTGTGAGCTTTTTGGCTTTTGTGCTGATAGCAAAATCGCCAATTGACCCACTGGTATCTTATATTGGAACCAATTCAACGTTGTCACCTGAAGCTAAGCAGGAGATTGTGGAGCATTGGGGATTAAATGAGCCTGTTTTTACGCGCTTTTTTAAGTGGCTTGTTAATATCCTTCATGGAGATATGGGGACATCAATAACATATAAAAAAGCAGTTAGCAGCGTTATTATTGAACGCTTCTCATATTCGATAGTGCTTATGCTTTTGGCGTGGATATTGTCAGGAATACTGGGATTTGTCATAGGTGTTATCTGTGGAATAAAGCAGGGCGGAATATATGACAGAATTACAAAGCTCTTTTGCCTGATGGTCAAATCAGCACCTACATTCTGGCTGGGACTTATGTTCCTTGTTATATTTGCAGTCAGCCTTGGCTGGTTCCCAATCGGAATGGCTGTTCCTATGGGAAAATTAAAGAGTGAAGTTACTGTCTGGGACAGGCTCTATCATCTTGTACTTCCGGTGATCACTCTTACTGTGGCCAATATAAGTGAGGTGGTTCTTTATACAAGACAAAGAGTTGTTGAGATAATCGGAAGTGACTATATCCTGTATGCAAGAGCACGCGGTGAGAACCAGGGACAGATCATCAGACGTCATGTTCTTAGAAACGTCATGCTTCCTGCTATAACTTTGCAGTTTGCTTCATTTAGCGAGCTCTTTGGCGGAATGGCACTTGCTGAAAATGTATTTGCTTATCCAGGAATCGGGACAGCAACTACAGCTGCGGCTTTAAGCGGCGATGCACCTCTTCTTATGGGTATTGCTCTTATTAGTGCGCTCTTTGTTTTTACTGGCAATCTTATTGCCAATATTTTGTATGGAATTTGTGATCCCAGGATCAGGGAAAAGGAGGAGTCATGAGAAATACATCTTTGTGGAACAGACGAACACGACTTACTCTCCTTATTGTTTTAGCAGCTACTTATCTTTTAGGGGTGTTCTTCTGGGGACTTTTTATTGATCCAAGCGAGTATGGTGTTCACTACGAAAATAAACTCCTTGCCCCCAGTGGTCAGCATCTTTTTGGCACGGATGCAATGGGAAGGGATATGTTCAAACGCTGTATCAAGGGACTTTCAAACAGTCTTGTGATAGGTCTTTTGGCTTCTCTTGTAAGCTCTGTGGTTGCACTTATCATGGGAATTGCATCTGCGGTATTTGGCGGCTTTGTGGACCGATTTGTAAACTTGTGCGTTGACCTTTGCATGGGACTTCCGCATCTTGTTTTGCTGATACTTATTTCATGCATGGCAGGAAGAGGAACAGTTGGCGTTACTGTGGCGGTTGCCCTTACACACTGGCCTTCACTTACCCGAATCGTGAGGCAGGAGGTTCTGCAGCTTCGAAATACACAGTACGTACTGGCTAGCAGAAAAATGGGAAAAAGCTATTTGACTATTGCCCTTACACATATGGTTCCTCACGTGCTTCCGGCTTATCTTATAGGACTTATCCTTTTGTTCCCACATGCTATCATGCATGAAGCATCAGTTACTTTCCTTGGATTTGGTCTGCCAAAAGAAATGCCGGCTATCGGAGTTATTTTGGCAGAATCCATGAACCATATCACCACCGGAAAGTGGTGGATGGCTCTTTTTCCCGGGCTTATGCTCCTACTTGCTGTTGTCTTGTTTGACCTTATCGGTGAGACACTCAAAAAACTCTGGAATCCAAACAGTGGTAACGAGTAAGGAGGGAACATGGGAAAGACATTATTAAACGTTGAAGACCTGGTTGTAGCTTTTTCTATGTACCGGGGCGACTCATTGAAAAAAGAAAACCTTGAAGTTATCCACTCACTATCACTTGATGTAAAAGAGGGTGAGATCCTTGCTGTTGTTGGATCAAGCGGATCAGGAAAGAGTATTTTGGCGAGTGCTGTCCTTGACCTGCTTCCTAAGAATGCAGTTGTGAGCGGTAAGATCACATATGATGGGGAACCACTTTCCATGAAGACTACACCTGATCTTTATGGAAAAGAAATCTCTTTTATCCCCCAGTCTGTGGATTATCTTGACCCACTTATGAAGGTTGGAAAGCAGGTTCAGGGAGTAAAAGGCAGCAAAGCCCGTCAGGAGGAGCTGTTTGAAAAGTACCGTTTAGGAAAGGATACAGAGAAAAAGTATCCGTTCCAGCTCTCAGGAGGAATGGCAAGGCGTGTGCTCATTTCAGGCGCGGTTATGGGAAATCCCAAGCTTATAATAGCCGATGAACCTACACCTGGTCTCGACCTTGAGCTTGCAATGGAGACTTTAAAGCATTTCAGAACACTTGCTGATCAGGGGACAGGAATCCTTATGATCACACATGATATAGACCTTGCCCTTAACGTGGCAGACAGGATCGCAGTTTTTTACGCAGGAACAATAGTAGAGATTGCATCAACACAGGACTTTTTAAGTGGAAGAGATGCTCTTAGACATCCATACACAAAGGCTCTTTATGATGCGCTTCCACAAAACGGCTTTAAGCCTATACCCGGAGCTCAGCCCTATGCAGGAAGTCTTCCTTCGGGATGTCTTTTCGCAGACCGCTGTCCATACAGGGACGATGCCTGTGCCGGAGAGCAGCCGGAGCGTGAAGTAAGAGGCGGAAAGGTTAGGTGCGCTCATGCAACTTGAAGCAAAAAATATAAGTTTTAGATATGACAAAAAAAGTCCCTGGGTTTTGAAGGATGTTTCACTTTCTATCCAAGAAGGCGAGAGAGTGGGAATTGTTGCTCCATCCGGCTTTGGCAAGACAACTCTTGCAAGGATACTGGCAGGATATGAGAAACCATCAGAAGGCCAGGTGCTCATAGATGGAAAGGAGCTGCCTTCAAAAGGTTTTTGCCCGGTGCAGCTTATCTATCAGCATCCGGAGCTTTCTGTAAATCCCAGATGGAGAATGGAAAAGACACTTAATGAGTGCTTTACGCCTGATGAGGCTCTTTTGGCTAAAATGGGAATCGAGAAGGAGTGGCTACACCGTTGGCCTTCAGAACTCTCAGGCGGAGAACTTCAAAGATTCTGCATAGCAAGGATCCTTACACCAAAGACAAAAATCCTTATCTGTGATGAGATATCTACAATGCTAGACGTTATCACCCAGGCTCAGGTCTGGAATATCCTGCTTGATATAGCCAAAGAGCGAAACATGGGCATGGCAGTGATCACCCACAACAAGGCCCTTGCAGAGAAAGTCTGCACAAGAACCGTAAGACTCGACGAATAAATATACTTTCTTGCGAGTGGCATAAAATCCAGAAGTGCCCATAACTTCGGATAGATCTCGGAGTATTCGCAAAGACACAGTAAATATAAAATAATGCGCCTTGTTTTCTTTCATGCTTATTCAAAACAGAAAACAAGGCTTTTATTTTATATTAACTGTCTCTATTGCTCATACTAAATCGCTCTATCCAAAGTTATGGGCACTTATGGATTTATGGTTTACTACACATAAAAAGTATATATTCTTGTATTGGTAAATTTAAGAATGTATATTATTATGAGGTGGAATTTATTTGAGGTCGGGTGAAGGCAATATGCCATTTGTTTATGAAATTAACGAAAGCAGGAAAGATAGTCATAAATTTATTGTGATCACAGGTCATGAGGGAAGTGTCAGAGAGCTTGTTGTGCCGGATAGGATTGATGGCTATGTGGTGGAGGCTATCGGTAATCATGCTTTTTCCGGAAGAGATGATATTGAAAGCGTTGTTCTTCCGAATACGATAAAGACTCTTTACGGGTTTTCTTTTCATAACTGCAGGAAACTAAGGAAGATAAGTCTTTTTGACAGTATTGATGACTATTATGACGGAGTATGCAGGCAGTGCGACTCCCTGTCTGATATTGAGATACATATAGAGAGAAACTGGTATGAGGTAATTCGAAACTTTCTGGCTGATAATGACAAGACACTTAGGTTTCTGATAAAAAGAGATGGATTTACATCTTGTCTTGTTTTTCCTGAGTATGTCTATGATTTTTCTGAAAATACCATGGCAAGGACAATCCAGTTTTCGATTGGCGGCAGTGGGATGATCTACAGGGAATGCGTCGACAGAAGGAGCGTTAACTACAGGGAGTATGACAAGCTTTTTGAAAAGGCTGTTATAGATGGAAACGCTGTTTCCGAAGATATAGCCATAGGAAGAGTTCTTTTCCCTTATGAGCTTGCTCCCGGGTACCGGGAAAGGTACGAGATGTTTATTAAGAAAAATGGCAGGAGCATTGTGGAAAGACTCATAAAAAATATTGAAAATAGTGGAGAAAATGCTTCTTTGGATGAAGATGAAGTTTCTCCCATGAATCTGATAAAAAGGCTGATTCCGATTTTGGATGATGAGGCCATGGATCATGCTATAAAGCTTGCTTCAGAAAAGGGACTTACTCTATTGAGTGCAGTTTTGATAGGGAGTAAGAAGCCACCTGTGGCCAGTGTTTCAAGATTTGAATTCTAGTGAAAATGTTGAGGGTAAAGGGTGTTTGAAAAAGTATCTGTAGAAAAGTGTACATCATACGATAAAGAACTGGTGAAAAACAGCCTTGATAAGGCGATTGATGAGATAGATGGTCTTTCTTTTGTTAAGGAAGGCATGACTGTTGGACTTAAGCTTAACCTGGTAGGGGCAGCAGCGCCGGAAAAGGCGGTGACAACGCATCCTATGATTGTCAGAAGGCTCTGTGAGCGCCTGACAGAAATGGGGGCAAAGGTTGTCATTGGAGATAGCCCGGGAGGTGTGTTTAACAAAAGCTACGTCTTTGGAATTTATAAGGCATGCGGGCTTCTTGAGCTTGAAAAGGATTTTGACGGAAAGGTGAAGCTTAATGAAGACTTTTCGGAAAAAGATGCAGAGTTTGCAGATGCAATCAGTATAAAGACTTTTACCTACACGGGCTGGCTCAACACCGTGGATGCTATCATTAATGTATCAAAGCTTAAGACTCACGCTATGATGGGTATGAGCTGTGCAGTTAAAAATATGTTCGGGACTATCCCCGGAGTTACTAAACCGCAGTATCACATGAGATTTCCCGAGGAGAGGGCGTTTGCCAATGTCATGGTGGATCTAAATGAGTATTTTAAGCCGCAGCTTTATATCGTTGATGCCATAGACGGAATGGAGGGCAATGGTCCTACAGCAGGAGACAAAAGACATATTGGGGCGGTTCTGGCTTCTAAAAAGCCCTATGCTCTTGACGTGGTCTGTGCTGATATGATCGGAATGGGCATCAGGGATGTTCCGACTATAGGGGCTGCTTTTGAAAGGGGCCTTGGACCTGAGAGTATTGCAGATGTTGATATTGTTTCTTCATCTGATGGAGAGCATATTAAGATAGCTGATTTTAAGAGAGCAACTATACATCAGTCGATTGACTTTAGCGGAGACGGATTTGGCAATAAGATGAAATACGTTTTGATAAAGCTCTTTTTACAGACAAGACCACAGGTAAAGGCATCAGAATGTGTTGGCTGCAAGAAATGCTATGAGACATGTCCTGCAAAGGCTATTACGATGGTTGAACGAAATGTGAAGGGAAAAGCTTTATTGGTCCCTGAGATTGACAGAAACAAGTGCATCAAGTGCTTTTGTTGCCAGGAGTTTTGTCCTAAGGGAGCTATGAAAGTACATGAAAATCCGCTAGGTAAATTTGTAAGTTCAATGTAATGAAAACTATTGTGATTATGGAGTATGTCGGATAATAAACTTATGTTAAAAGAGGAGATAAGTTACAGAGAAAAACTTGAAAAGATAGGAAGGCAGGTTCTTGAAGCCTCAAGGACTGAGCTTTATGTAGCCATGAGATTTATGGGGGAAGCTCTTTCATCACTGTCCTATGAGATGGACCTTTCTACGACTACGGTAGGTACTGATGCCGTGACCATCAGGTATAACCCGACATACGTGTCATCTCTGTTTGTGGAGGAACCCGGGAAGTTAAACAGAACCTATCTTCACATGATACTTCACTGCATTTTCAGGCACATGTACACCTCGGCTAAATATGAGGATGTGGACCTTTTTGACCTGTGCGCTGATATAGTGGTGGAGATGATCCTTGATGGGATGGACTATCAGTGCATTTACAGGGTTACATCGGACTATCGCGAAAGGTGGTATGAGCGACTTGAAAAAGAGCTGAAGGTTTTGACAGTAGAAAAGCTGTACAAGTTCTTTTCTGATCCTGATAATAATATAGATATTTTGGAAATAGAAAAGCTCTCAAGAGAGTTTAAGATGGATGACCACAGCTTTTGGCAAAGGCTTCCCAAAGACGACCAAAAGCGTGATGACAATGAGAAAGAAAAGCCTCCGATAGATGAGGATTTTGATGGCCCTTCCGGTAAAAATGAAGATCAGAAAACGACGGAAAAGTACATAAATCCCAAAAGGCTTAAGGCTATACAGGACAAAGAAAAAGACTGGGAAAAGTCAGCAAAGCGTATGGAAACCGAGATAGAGACTATCGGCAAAAGACATAGCGACAAGCTCGGAAAACTGGAATGGATATTAAAGTATGAGAACACTTCACGAACTGATTACAGGGAGTTTTTGAACCGATTTAAGGTTATTCGTGAAGAGGGCGGCATAGACATGGACAGTTTTGACTATGGCATGTACAGCTTTGGAATAGAGCACTATGGGAATATGCCTCTGATCGAGGAGAATGAGTTTAAGGAAGTCCGCAAGGTAAAAGAGCTGGTGATAGCCATCGACACTTCGGCATCCTGTAAGGATGAGCTTGTTCAGCGCTTTCTTAATGAGACAGCGAGACTTCTTTTTACAGAAGGATCTTTTTTCCAAAAGATTAAAATACATGTTATCCAGTGCGATGATCAGGTTCAGAGGGATGAGCTTATTGACAGCGTAGATGCAATGAAGAAATATGCCACCGGTATACATGTTGAAGGTGGCTATGGAACGGATTTCAGGCCTGTCTTTGACTATGTGGATAAGTTGCAGTCGGCCGGAGAGTTTGAGAATCTCAAGGGTCTTATCTATTTTACTGATGGTTACGGCATCTATCCGGAAAAAGAAACTGCTTATGATACCGCATTTGTTTTTCCACAGGATGGCGACTATGAGGACGAAAAAGTGCCTGTTTGGGCAATGAAATTGTATGTATGATGATTAAAGAGGAAGCAGATCATGAATATAGATGAAGCGAAAGTTGAAGTCAAAAATGCAGTGAGAGCCTATCTTGAAAAAGATGAGGTGGGACAGTATGAGATTCCTGTTGAGAGGCAAAGACCAATCCTTCTCATGGGGCCTCCCGGAATAGGTAAAACTGCAGTTATGGAGCAGATAGCCCATGAGCTGGGAATCGGCCTTGTGTCCTACACAATAACTCACCACACAAGACAGAGCGCAATTGGTCTTCCCAAGATCACGGAAAAGAGCTTTGGTGGAAAAGAGTATTCAGTGACTGAGTACACCATGAGTGAGATCATTGGAGCTGTATATGAACAGATTGAAAAGTCAGGGGTAAAAGAGGGAATTCTTTTTCTCGATGAGATAAACTGCGTGTCTGAAACGCTTGCGCCTACTATGCTTCAGTTTTTGCAGTACAAGACCTTCGGATCACACAAGCTTCCTGAAGGCTACATAATTGTTACCGCAGGCAATCCGCCTCAGTACAATAAGTCAGTCAGGGACTTTGATATCGTAACTTTGGACAGAGTGCGTCAGATCAATATAGAAGAGGATTTTGAGGCCTGGAAGGATTACGCCTACAAGGCTGGAGTTCATGGCTCTATTTTGGCTTATCTTGAGATCAAAAAAGATAATTTCTACAACATAAGTACAGACGTAAATGGCAGAAGCTTTGTGACAGCCAGAGGCTGGGAAGATCTGTCAAGGATCATAAAGGTATATGAAAAGCTTGGCATTGATGTTGATGAGAATCTTACAGCCCAGTATCTGCAGAACAAGGAAATAGCAAGGGATTTTGCAACATACTACGAGCTGTACAGAAGATACAATGAGCTTTACAAGATTCCTGATATTTTGGAGGGAAGATTCCCTGAGGATAAGGAGACTTTACGAAAAGGATCTTTCGATGAGAAGCTCAGTATCATAGGTCTTTTGTCTGATAAGCTCATGGAAGAATTCAGAGATTATGCCCAGGACGAGGCTGTCCAAAAGGAGCTGTTTGAAATCATCAAGGCAGCAGGAACTATTGGTGTAAAAAATTCGGAAAGTGGCATGTCCGATGCTGATAATAGGCAGACTTCTGACAACAGTAACTGTAGCGTGGCAGAGTTTTTGTCTGACAGAGCGTCTTCTATGGAAAAAGAGATTGAGAATCAGCGTTTACTTGGCATGATAAGCAGGGAAGAGGAAAGGACAGGGCGCCTCGTAGCGTCTTTGTTACATGAGCTTACTGAAAAGCTGAGCTGCTCTGAAGGGGACAGGTTCGAAAATGCCAAAAGCTGGTTTAGAGAAAGGGAAGATGCAAGGCAGCAGAAAATTGTAAATACCGGAATTCATCTGACAAACAGCTTTGAGTTTTTGGAGCAGACCTTTGGAGATAAGGAATCTTTGTCAGGAAGCCAGGAAATGGTTATTTTCCTTACGGAGCTATCAAGTGCTTACCACAGTCTTAAATTTGTCCGCGAGACCGGAAATGATGCTTATTATAAATACAATAAACTCCTGCTTCTAAACGACAGAAAGCAGGAGCTTAAGGATATTGTAAAAGAACTTGTTTTGTGATCTGGTTATTTTGCGTTGTTTTTCCTAAAAGTACTTGGTGATATGCCAACGATTTTTTTGAAGGTTTTAAAGAAGTGAGCATAGCTTGAATACCCTAGTTTTTCCTGTACCTCTTTAACGGAAAAGCCTTGTTTTAAAAGGTTTTGAGCTGCGCTCATTTTTGATAGGCTTATATATTTTCCGAGGGAAGCATGAGCATACCTCTTGAACAACCTGGAAATATAGTCAGGATTCAGGTAGAAATGGTCAGCGATAGATGAAACGGATATTTCATCGCATATATGGTCGTTTATGTAGCTGATCATTTCGCTGACCTTTTCCTGAGTTTTATTTGTGTTGTACACATCTTTATTCTTGGAGACAGTTTCGGATACTGCCTCGTCGATCTTGGCCATCAGAAGAAAGAATTCTGAAAATGACCTTGAGTTAAATTCATTCCCCAAAACTATCATTTTTCTTATTTGTTTTATTATTTCTTTTAACTGATCATCAGATAGAGAGATCAAAACAGGAGCTGAGCTCTGGCCTAAGTAGTGCAGAGAATCATCTGTCCCTGAAAATACATCATCCAGCCATTTCATCTGAATGTTGATGACATATCGTTCATAGAACACATCACTGTTGTGGTAAAGCTGATGAAGGCAGAATGGCGGAATGATTATCAGAGTTCCGGCAGGCACTCTTAGGACTTTATCCTCCAAAATCACATCCTCTAAATCTGTTAATGTGAGATAAAGTTCTGCTGCGTCATGTGAGTGGATTGCAACCGGGTTTTGAGGCTTGTTTTTTCTGTATGCAATTGTATAGGGCTGCCCCTGCGTGAAAATCGGATGTTTCATATGCTCTCAATATAAATTCACTTTTTTTAATAAATCGATTGGCTAGTTAAAAGTCGGAAATATACATATAAATAGTTTTTTATGTATATATCATATCATGGATCAGAGGACTAAAATAGTGGAAAATAAAGTATTCCTGAATGCTTGTTTTGATTGATTTTATGGGGAATATACATGGAAAGGAGTCGGTAAATAATTACTGACAAGGTGGTTACATGGAGAAGGTAAGACTTGGGATTATCGGTATTGGAGGAATGGGGACCAACCATGCGCGCAGCATTTTGGAAGGCAAAGTGCCCAATATGGTTTTGACTGCGGTGTCTGATACCAGGCCTGAAAGGCTTTCATTTGCAGAAAAAGAGCTGTCAAAGGATCTGGCTCTTTTTTCTGATGGAAAGGAACTGATCGACTCAGGAGATGTTGATGCGGTACTTGTAGCAACGCCGCATTATATGCATCCTGATTATGTGATCTATGCACTTTCTCACGGAGTTCATGCTATCACAGAAAAACCAGCGGGTGTTTATACAAGGCAGGTAAAAGAGATGAATGAGGCAGCAGAAAAGAGCGATAAAGTTTTTGCCATAATGCTCAATCAGCGCACAAACTGTGTATACAGAAAGCTCCATGAGATGATAGAAAGTGGAGAACTTGGTGCGCTAAAACGTATGAACTGGATAATTACTGACTGGTACAGGACCCAGAGTTATTACGATGCAGCCGGTTGGAAGGCAACCTGGGCAGGCGAAGGCGGCGGAGTGCTTATCAATCAGTGCCCTCACCAGCTTGATTTGTTGCAGTGGCTCTGCGGCATGCCTGTAAAAGTGAGAGCTTTTTGTCACAATGCAAAATGGCATGACATTGAAGTTGAAGATGATGTTACAGCCTATATGGAGTTTGAAAATGGCGCTACAGGAGTATTTGTCACTACAACAGGTGATGCTCCCGGAACAAACAGGCTTGAACTTACTTTTGAAATGGGCAAGATAGTTTGCGAAGATGACAAGCTTATTTTTGACAAGCTTTCAGAGAGCGTTTTTGAGCATTGCAAACATGAAAAAGAGGGATTTAAAAAGCCGGATTGCACCAGAGTGGAGATTGAGACAGATGGACTCAATGAACAGCATGTTGGAGTATTAAAGGCATTTGCGGATAAAACCCTTGGAAAAGGAGAGCTTGTTGCAGAAGGAGTAGAGGGAATCAACGGGCTTACTCTTTCAAATGCAATGTACCTTTCATCCTGGCTCGATGAGACTATAGAACTTCCTTTTGATGAAGACCTTTTTTTTCGAGAATTGGACAAAAGGAGAGCAACATCGAAGCTGAAGGAAGATAAGGGAATTGTTTTTGACACTACGGGAACATACTAAAAGCGTATTGAAGATAGACATATGTTGGGTATAAGAAATTAAAAAATAGGGAGACAGATCATGGATAAAAAATTCATTCTTACAGGATTTGCAGATGAAATCGCACCTGAACTTGATAAACAGATAGAAGGAATAAAGGGACTTGGCATGAAGCATATTGAAATGCGCGGTGTTGACGGTAACAACCTTATTTTTCACAGCAACGAGAAGGTAAAAGAAATTAAGGAAAAACTGGATGCAAATGGAATATCGCTTTCAGCTCTTGGATCACCTCTTGGAAAGATTCAGATAACAGATCCCTTTGAAAAGCATTTTGAAGAGTTCAAAAGGGCTGTCGAGATAGCACATCTGATGGAAACACCAAGGATCAGAATGTTCAGTTTTTATGTTCCTGAAGATAAACATGAAATGTATAAGGGAGAGGTTTTTGATCGCCTTGGGAAATTTGTAGACTATGCAAAGTCAGAAGAAGTCCTTCTTCTTCATGAAAATGAAAAAGGAATCTATGGCGACAAGGCAGCAGAATGCCGTGAGCTTATGGATGAGTTCTATGGAGATAATTTCAAGTCTATATTTGATTTTGCGAATTTTGTTCAGGTAGGCCAGGATACGCTGGAAGCTTATGAGCTTTTGAAAGATTTCATTGTTTATGTTCACGTCAAGGACGCGCTTTCAAAAGACGGCAGTGTTGTTCCTGCAGGCCTTGGGGATGGAAATGTAAAGCTGATATTGACAAAACTTTTCAAAAATGGATTTGATGGATTCTTATCTCTTGAACCACATCTTTTTGATTTCGTTGGATTTGCTGATCTTGAGCAGAACAATGTTTCAATTGCCTCCGGCGAAGGCAGGAAGCTGTCAGGAATCGAAGCCTTTACCCTTGCTCATGATGCACTTATTAAGGTTTTGGAAGAGATATAAACAAAAAATAAAAAAATTTTAAAAAAGTGTTTGACAAACGTGTTAGACAATGCTAACATACATATTGTTAGCAAGAGCTAACAATCAAATGACATACATAGTCATAAGAAATCTCCTACCTATTTCAGCCACGTCTTGCCAACGTGGCTGATTCTTTTTGCATAAATGTTTCTTTGCAAGGAATCACATTAATTTTAATCAATAAAAGTGATTAAATTCACCATGATGTAATTGGACAAAATTGTGGTAACATAATATTTATCAATAAAACAGAGCAATATTAATCTCTTTTGCGAAAAAATATCAAAAAAGATGAACATAATTAATATCGCTACAATAAAAAACATCAAGGGGAGAAAGCAATGAAAAACGTTAACAAGTATCAGCGTCAGTACTTTATGCCACCAAAAGCAACCTATGACTGGGTAAAAAAAGATTACCTTGATCATCCGCCAATCTGGTGCAGTGTTGATCTAAGAGATGGTAATCAGGCACTTATTGAGCCTATGAGTCTCGATGAGAAACTAGAGTTCTTTACCATGCTTGTTAACCTCGGCTTTAAGGAGATTGAAATTGGATTCCCTGCAGCTTCTGAGACTGAATTCGAGTTCGCCAGGACTCTTATTGAGAAGAACATGATTCCTGATGACGTTACAGTTCAGGTTCTTACACAGGCAAGAGAGCACATCATTAAAAGAACTTTTGAAGCTGTAAAGGGCGCTCCAAGAGCCATCATTCACCTTTACAATTCAACATCTGTGGCACAGCGTGAGCAGGTGTTTAAAAAGAGCAAAGAAGAAGTAATGAAAATTGCTGTCGATGGCGCAAAGCTTCTTGATAAACTTGCAAAAGAGACATCAGGCAATTTCTCTTTTGAATATTCACCTGAAAGTTTCCCGGGAACAGAAGTTGACTATGCAGTTGATGTCTGCAACGCTGTTTTGGATGTATGGAAGCCAACTGCAAAGAATAAAGTGGTTATCAATATTCCTACAACTGTAGAAATCGCAATGCCGCACGTTTTTGCAACTCAGGTTGAGTATATCAGTAAGAATCTCAAGTACCGTGATGCAGTAGTTCTTTCTCTCCATCCACACAATGACAGAGGTACCGGCGTCAGTGATGCTGAGCTTGGATGCCTCGCCGGTGCAGACAGGATTGAGGGAACTCTTTTTGGAAATGGTGAGAGAACAGGAAATGTTGATATCGTAACTCTTGCAATCAACATGTATTCACATGGTGTTGATCCAAAGCTTGACTTCAGCCATATCACAGAGGTCGGTGAGACCTATGAGCGCCTTACTAGAATGCGTATATATGAGAGACAGCCATACGCAGGACAGCTTGTATTTACTGCTTTTTCAGGATCTCATCAGGATGCTATTTCAAAAGGCTTTACATGGCATGAACAGAAAAAGGATGGCGGAATCTGGTCAGTTCCATACCTTCCTATTGATCCCAAAGACCTTGGAAGAGAGTATGACGGTGATGTTATCAGGATCAACAGCCAGTCCGGTAAAGGCGGCGTAAGCTACATTCTTAAGACTAACTATGGCATGATGGTTCCTAAGGAAATGCAGGCCGATGTCAGCTACACTATCAAGGATATTTCTGACAGAGAGCACGCAGAGCTTTCACCTGCAAGAATCTATCAGATTTTCGAGGACAAATATGTCCACAACGACAACGTATTCAAGATTCCTTCTGTTCACTTTAAGCAGATTGATGGTATACTTGCAGAGGTTACAATTGCTCATGCGGATAAAGAGCATATTGTTGAGGCCAATGGTAATGGCCGTCTGGACGCTGTAAGTAATGCAATAAAGCAGTATTTTAACGTTAGCTACGAGCTTTCAACATATGAAGAGCATGCTCTTTCAAGAGGATCTTCTTCAAAGGCCTGCACATATGTTGGCATTACCTTCAATGGCAAGAAATTCTGGGGCGTAGGAATTGATGAGGATATTATCAAATCTTCTATCAACGCTCTTGTAATAGCGGTCAATCAGATTGATACGGTAAAAGACATCAAGAATAGCAAAGATGAAAGAATTAACTCCATCATTAATTATATTCAGGAGAATTATCTGACAGTAACACTTGATGATCTTTCAAAACAGTTTTATCTTTCAAAACCATATCTTTCAAAGTATATAAAGGAAAAATCCGGAATGACCTTTGGAGAGAATGTGAAGAGGATAAGACTCAATAAGGCCAGCACACTGCTTCGAAACGGCAACATGAAAGTTGAGAAGGTTGCAGAGGCAGCAGGCTATCAGAATGTTGAGCATTTCAACAGACTCTTCAAAAAGAAATATGGAATGACTCCTGTTCAATACAGAAGTTCCAGATAATTGAAAGCAGGATTTATATGAACGGCTCACTTGAGTTTTTGAACATGATAAAAAACCAGTCCGGAAATAAGGAAAAAGCTAAGGAAAATAGACTGGTTGAAGAAGTAAAGAGCTATGATTTTGGTACCGTAATTGCAGTTATCGATACTGAGACCAACTGGAATGATGAGGTTATGAGTCTTGGCGTTGCAATAGCGGATGCGTCTACCTATAAACTTCTTGGGAAAAGATATTATGTCTTTGAGCCGGAATGCCGTGTGGGCGGTATTTACTCCAATGTTATGTATTATGGCGAAATTAAAGGAAAATCAATGACCAGGTCAGATGCATTGGCTGATCTGAAAGCTTTTTTGAATAAAAATGGTATAGATAAAATTTTTGCTTACAATGCAAAGTTTGATTATAATCACCTTCCTGAGCTGCAGGATTTTGCCTGGTACGACATTATGCGTATAGCTGCCTACAAGCAGTTCAACACATCTATTCCTGCGGATCTTCCTTGCTGTAAAACCGGCAGATTAAAGACCGGGTATGGCGTTGAGCCGATCATGCATTATTTAACAGGTGATAGCAGATACCGTGAAGTTCATAACGCAGTATACGACGCTGTGGATGAGCTTAAGATCATAGAACTTTTAGGGCATCCCGTCGAGACCTATGAGTGCGGACTGATTTGAACCATGATATGAAATGCGTGAATTTAATAAAAATGTTATGATAAAAGTGGTGCTATTTGTGAATGGCATCACTTTTACTTATCAGGAGGTTGTTATGGAAGTAAAGAAAAATAGTTGGGTAAACGCACTTATTATCGGGATCTGCATTGTAGCAAGCTGTGCACTTTTGGCATTTGGCTTGTCCCATTTCAGATCAGAAAGCAGCCATGTCATTTCTGCTACGGGAAGCGCAAGCGTTGATTTTGAAGCAGACATTATTATTTGGAGAGGCTCTTTTTCATCAGTCGCATATACATCCCAGGAAGCCTATGCAAAAGTTAAGCAGGACGCAGATTACGTAAGACAGTATCTTTTGGATAACAACGTATCTGAGGATGAGATAGTTTTCAGTTCTGTTGATATCAGCAGAACCTACAGAGATATTTATGATGCTAACGGTAATTATACGGGCTCTGAACCGGATGGTTATCAGCTCACCCAGAGCGTAACTGTTTCATCAGGCAATCTTGACAATGTTGAAAAGATATCCAGAGATATCTCAACTCTTTTGGATAAAGGAGTGGAACTGACATCTGATTATCCTGAGTACTACTATTCAGATCTTGATGCCTTAAAGCTTGATCTTATCGATAAAGCTTCTGTAAATGCCAAGGACAGGATCGATATAGTAGCGGAGAATTCCGGTGCCAAGCTTGGAAAACTCAAAAACTCAAGCCTTGGAGTTTTCCAGATCACAGCCAAAAACTCAGGCACAAGCAGCTACTCCTATGACGGAGCCTTCGACACAAGCTCACGTTATAAGACTGCTACTATAACTGTCAGATTGGAGTATGATCTGAAGTAAGTTGGACTCAATGAGAAAAGTTATTTGATGATGATTTAATGACATGATGTGATTTAGCGCAGACCATTATAAGGTTTGCGCTTTTTTCTTTGCTTAAATTCTGTATTTAGTTTATTTCTTAAGATATCCTTAAGATTTGCAGTAGAAATTCTTAAGATTGCGTGCTAAATATTTACTCGGTCAAAAGTTTATGATAAGTTCTTTTGGCTGATTGTTAATTCTTGCCATCAGGCGACTGCTAATGCGAACAGCATGTCTAAAATGCTATGAAAAATCTGGTGTTGGCAGTATCTCAAGTGTAAAGAACATTGTTGATAAAAATAGGAGGTGCTATAATTTTTAATGAGCGAAAAAAGTAATAAAGATGGTGAAAAGAAGCGGCTGGACTGGCATTCCGGCTTTGAAGGAGGGCTTAGATATAGCTTTAGAAACTATGCTGATGATATTGAAATAGAGAGAGAACATCTTCTTTCCAAAGAGCCGTTACGTATTGATTTTTTAATTGTAAAAAAGAATACTCAAATAGTAATTGATAATGATATAGGTAGAAGCTTTAGGAAATACAACATAATTGAGTACAAAAATCCTGACGATGCGCTCAATATCGATGTTCTATGGAAATGTATTGGTTATGGAGGAATCTATAAAGGACTTGGAAATGTTGTAGATGAAATAAAGGCTGACGAAATAACAATCACTATTTGTAGAAGCAGAAAGCCAATAAAGTTATTTGAACAGCTGGAAAAAGACGGATATATAGTAACCAAGTTGTATCCGGGAATATATCAGATTAGTGGAATAATAATAGTTCCAATTTTGATTGTAGTTCTTTCTGAACTAAATGATAAAGAACTTAAGGCTCTTAAAATCATGATATCTAATGCGGATGAAGACGATATAAGGAGCTTCATTACGGAAATAAGTAAATTGGAAACACAAGGTGATAAGAACAATGCTGATGCTGTGCTTCAAATAAGTGCAAACATTAACAAGACGATATTTGAAAAGATACTAGGAGAAAAAGATATGTGTGAAGCATTGAGAGAATTAATGGCTGATGACTTAAAAAATGCAGAGAAACAGGGGATAGAGCTGGGAATAGAACAAGGAATAGAACAAGGAGCTGATAAGCATATTGTTGAGCTGGTGTGCAAAAAACTAATTAAGGGAAAAACTATTTCAACTATAGCTGAAGAGCTCGAAGAAACAGAAAGTACAATAAAAGATATAGTTTCATGCGCTGAAAAGCATGCTCCTGAATATGACATTGAAGCTGTTTATGCGGAATATAGGGAAAAGAAAAAAACATAATAAACATGGGAAAAGTGGCGTAATGAAAAATACTGAACATGTAATTGATAAAACTGTTTACATAGCAGATGGCGCAAAAGTAATAGGTGATGTATCGATAGGTAAGGACAGTGCTGTTTGGTATAACGCTGTAGTTAGGGGGGATTCGTGCAAGATCATCATTGGCGAACGTACCAACATTCAGGACCTTGCCTGCCTTCATGTTGATAAAAAATATAAGCTTGTAGTTGGAGATGATGTCACAATCGGACATAGCGCAATAGTTCATGGCTGTGAGGTTGGAAACAGAGTCCTTATCGGCATGGGAGCCATCATAATGAACGGTGCCAAGATAGGAGATGACTGTGTCATCGGTGCCGGCGCCCTTGTGACGGAGAATGTAGAGATACCTTCTGGCTCCATGGTTTATGGCTCTCCTGCAAAAGTAGTAAGGCAGCTGACAGATGAGGAAAAGCAGGGGATACTTGATAATGCTGCCCTTTATGTGGAGCATGCAAGAAATGCGATGGATAAAAGCTGTTAACTTTTGTAGGAAATGGTAGTGGGAATCATTGTGTAATGAATAACCAGGAGATAAAAATGAATCAAAAAGAGAGAATGTTGGCAGAACTTCCTTACAAGGCATGGATGGACGGCTTAATCGAGGAACGTCTTGAAAACAAAAAGAAGATATATAAGTACAACAATCTTGAACCTGGTAATTTCGAAGCTCAAGACAGGCTTATTAAAGAAATACTAGGTAAAACAGGAAAAAATATCAATATTGAAGCTCCTTTTCATTGCGACTATGGGTATAACATTGAGGTGGGCGAGAACTTTTTTGCCAATTATAATCTTACTATTCTCGATGTTGGAAAGGTGAAAATCGGTGACAATGCTCAGATTGCACCTAATGTTTCAATTTATACCGCTGGTCACCCTGTTCATCCAGATTCTCGCAATTCAGGTTATGAGTATGGGATAGCTGTTACTATCGGTGATAATGTTTGGATTGGCGGAAATACATGTATTTTGCCGGGAGTAACCATAGGAAACAATGTGGTGATCGGTGCGGGAAGTGTAGTAACTAAGGATATTCCGGATAATGTGATAGCTGCCGGTAATCCGTGCAGAATAATCCGCGAGATCACTGAAAAGGATAGAGATTTCTACTATCGGGAACGTAAATTTGATGTGGAGGATTATTGAGTATTTTTTTATCTAAAGGGATGGCCTTATAAGCCTTGTATGTGCACTTAAAGGTATCCCTCAAAGTGACGTCAAAGACATCATAGTGTTAAATCCAATCACACTTAACAGTGATGCAAAAGAAACAATCATGGATTTAAAGCTTATTCTTAATAATGACGAAATCATCAATATTGAACTTCAAATGTATCTTGATGATTTTAGGATAGGAAGATCCCTCCTATAACTTTGCAGAGCCTACGACAGCATAGGCGAAGGAGATAACTATTCTCTCCTGAAACCCACAACACATATATGCATCACAGATAAAGATATCATAGAAGGTGCAGACGATTTCTACTGCCGCTATCTTCTCATGGATGTAAAAAATTATAAGCCCTACTCTACAGATTTTGGTATAAACGTGCTACAATTAAACCACATAGATAAAGCAACAAGGGAAGATATCGACAATGATCTCGTCTACTGGGCAAAACTATTCAAAGTTAAAACCTGGGAAGAATTCAAAGCTCTTGCAGACGGAAATGTGATTATAGAGGAGGTGGGCAACTTGATTTATGAAGTAAATGCAGATACTCAGGCAAAAGAACTAATGGAAGGCCGCCGCAGATACCGCGAGCAACTTGCTACCTCATATGCAGCAGGCGAAATTAAAGCCAGAAAAGAGCTCAGCGCAATAATTGCTGATAAAGATGCTACTATTGCCGATAAAGACGCCACAATTACTAAGCTACAGGCTGAACTCGAAAAGTATAAAAGAAATTCATAAAACATTGGTATTAATGACAAACGTTATTTGTTATAGAAAATAGTAAATAATAGAGGAATTTGAAAGCGTAGATTTGATACAAAATCTACGCTTTTTTCTATGACAAGAAACAATATTTAGCTTATAATTAATGTAAATATCGAATCCACTTTTTTACGTAATGGGAGAAGGAATGACTTCTGATTATTCTTTAAAAAGGCAAAAAATAGCGATTATTGGCTCCAAAGGAATACCTTCGCATGTAAGTGGACTTGAAGTGTATGTACAAAATATAGCGGTTGAATTAGCTGATAAAGCCGAAGTGGTTGTTTTTTGTAGAAAAAGGTATTGTGATCAGATTCTTAATGAATACAAAGGAGTAAAAGTAAGATATGTTCCTTCAATCAATACTAAGCATTTAGATGCTTTTTCTTACACGATACTTGCGGCATGTATGGCAGTCTGTGGTAATTTTGATGTTTTTTGGTACCATGCCATGGGAACCTCTATATCTATGCCTATTCCTGCTATCTTTAATAAAAGGATAATTTGTACTGTGCATGGACTTGATTGGAAGAGAGAGAAGTTTGGGCGTTTTGCATCAGCAGTCTTAAAATTTGGTGAAAAATGTATTGCCAAATATGCAGAAGAAATAATTACGCTTAATAAAGATGATCAGCTGCACTTTAAGGAAAAATGGGGGAGGAATACGCTAACAATTAATAACGGAGTGGTAATTCCTTTATACAAAAAGTTAAGTGAGGCTTCTGAAAAATATGATATTCACAAAGATGGATACTATTTGTTCATGTCAAGGATTGTTCCTGAGAAAGAAGTTCATACTTTGATCAATGCATATATTCATGCCGGGATAGGAAGAAAATTGGTAATAGCTGGTAGCGGTGTTCATTCAAGTAGTTATGAAAAGAAGGTAAAGCAATTGGCTGCTGACAATAAAGATATCATTTTTGTCGGAGATGTCTTTGGCGAATTGAAAGAGGAATTATACAGTAACGCATATGCGTATATTTTACCTTCGTCTATAGAAGGACAAAGTATTGGTTTGCTGGAAGCGATGAGTTACGGGCTCCCATGCATAATAAGTAATATTCCTGAAAATATGAGCGTTGTTAGAGATGCTGGGATAACATTTTTAGTCAAAGATGAGAATAGTTTGAGAGATGCATTATTATATGCTGAGAAAGAAAAAAACGAGATAAAAAAATGTGGTAAGAAAGCCTTTGAAATTGTAACAAAGGATTACTCAAACAATGAGTTCGTAAAAAAGACGATGAAAGTGGTATTAGGTGGATAATACTAAAAATCAATTGAAAAAAAGAAAAAATATAGTGTTAGTGTGCTTAAGACTTGCAAATGGAGGGGCCGAGAGAGTTTTAAGTATAATAGCAAATGAACTTGCTGAGCGAGGCTACTCAGTCAGATTTGTGATTTTGTTGGACTCAGAAGATGATTATAGTTTGTCGGATAAAGTTACAGCAATACACTTAAAGTGGAAGGATACTTTTGTTCCTTTAGATGCGTTTACAAGATGGAGCAGGTTAAGAAAATTACTTGTTGCGACTGATACTGTAGTTGTTGCTTTTTTATTTAGGACAATTTTCTGGGTGTCAATTGCTACTGCTTTTTCAAATGTTAAAACTATTTTTTCAGAGAGGAATGATCCAAGAAAAGATCCTAATACTGCATTCAAAAGATTGTTAAGAAATATATGCTATTTAAAAGCTACAAAAATTGTTTTTCAGAACAATATGCAGATGGCATTATTTTCAAAAATAATAAGAAAGAAAGGGGTAGTTATCCCAAATCCTATAGGAAATGATTTGCCATATCATAACCCGGATTCATGTGAAAATGTGGTGATATCTGTTTGCAGATATGAAAGGCAAAAAAATATATTAATGGCAATTAAAGCATTCCAAATATTTCATTTTTCGCATAGGCAATTTGAATTTCACATATACGGTAGGGGATCAATGGAAAATGAAATTAGAGATCATATTAAGTCATTGGGACTTGAACATTCTGTAAAGTTAATGGGGTACTCTAATAATATTTATAACAAGATGCAGAATGCCATGATTTTTATATCTACATCAAATTATGAAGGAATGTCAAATTCAATACTAGAAGCTATGGCGATAGGTCTTCCTGTTGTGTGTACGGATTGTCCCGTTGGGGTGAATGCAGAACTTATAAAAAATGGGCAAAATGGCATTTTAGTAAAAATAAATGATCATAAGACTTTAGCTTTAGAAATGTCTAGATTATGCGATTCGGTTGAGATGAGAAAAAAAATAAGTGTAGAGGCAAGGCATATTAGGACTAGCAATGCTAAGCCATTTGTTATTTCCGAGTGGAGTAGAATTATTAATGAGGGAAAATGATAACAATTGAGATTAGAAAGACACTAAACGTATACTATTTATTATGTTCGCTTTTTTTTATCTTTATGCTTAGGCCGGTTATTCTTTTGAATGATCCTCGAATAGAAACGGCATGGAAGTATGCTACTGTATTGCTATCAATAGTTAGTGTTGTTGTTGTACTGATCAGGAATATTCAAACATCATCATTGAAATGGATAATATTATTTTGTATATCGTTCATTATTGGAACATTTAGGAACGAATATGGAAATAACATTAGTGCAATTAGTTTAGCAGCTCAAATAATGCTGGCTTTTAATTTGGGCATGATCATGGCTCAAGAGAGAGATAAAGAATTGTTGCACATTATAAGCAATTGGATCAGTGTTGCAATTTTTGCAGATTCTATATTGGGATTCATGAACATACCTAGCAAACTTGGATACAGAAGTGACTATACATTGTTTGGATATGATAATTACGCAGCGTATATTATATTTCCACTGCTAATTGCTAAATTGGCTTTGGACTATTATTTAAACCATAGATGGGGGGCTTCTGACTATGCATGTATAATCTTGAGCATATCTTATAAATTATTTACTAATTCAATTAATGCATATTTCTTTTTTACATTATTTTTCCTCTTATACTTGTTCTTTGAACATTCTGATATCTTGATCAAATTATTTGATTTTAGATTTGTTGCTATTTTCTCTATGTTAGCTGTGATAGGAGTAATACAGTTCCATATTGAGGACTATATAGCCGGATTATTGGTGAGTTTGGGAAAAACAACTAATTTGAGCTTTAGGTCTTTCTTTTGGCAGAAGTCTGTAAACCAAATACCCAAGACACCTTTGTTTGGGTATGGAGTATATCAAAGTGGTTTTTTCCAAAAATTACTGGGAATAAGGTCGTTTATATATTATAGCGCCTTTACACATAGTCATAATTTTTTTATTGACTTGTATTTTTTCTGCGGAATCATTGGATCGGTTTTATATGCTTTGATAGTTACTACAAGTTTAAATGGATTTTTATTATCCAGAAGAAAAATTGGTAAATCACGCAAGATAGCAATAGTTGGAGTGGCGATATATTATTTAATGGGATTTCTTGATGGATATGCATCTGCTAATGCTATTTATTTTTTATTTGGGCTGTTTGGCTTGTTTTCAAAGGAAAATTTAGATGAGGAGATTATTTGAGCTTATTTTTTCAAAGTTTGCCCCTATCAGATGTGCGAGGTGGAAAGGTGTTCAAGTCGGAACGGGATGCAGGTTTATTTCATATCCGGATTTTGATACTGAACCATATTTGATTGAAATTGGATCAGGGGTGGAAATATCAAAGGATGTTAGATTTATTACTCATGACGGGGCTACATGGGTATTTAGAAAACAAGATAAATATAAAAATGTTGTAAGATTTGGGAGAATTGTTGTGGGTGATAATTCTTTTATTGGAACAAGGAGTACAATTCTTCCAAACGTCAAAATTGGCAAGAACTGCATAATTGGTGCATGTAGTCTGGTGACAAAAAGTATTCCGGATGGACAGATTTGGGGAGGTGTTCCTGCCAAATATATTGGAGAGACATTTGAATTTGCTGAAAAGTGTTTGAAGGAAAGTCCAAGAGCAGATATGTCTTTGTTAGAAAAAGCACAAACGAAAAAAAAGGAAGTAATGCGGACAACGAGGCTGCTTGATGAAAATTAGAAAAATTCTTTTGGAAATCTATAGCCTGGAAAATGCTGGTGCCCAGCACATGATATCTGATTTAGCTGTTTACTATAAACAAAAAGGCCTGGATGTATGTTTGGTAGTTTTGGAGAAAAGCCCTGAGAATGCGCTTTCAAAAGAACTGCTGCTAAATGGAGTGAAAATTGTTTATGGTTCGAATGATGATATATGGATAAAAAAGAAAATCAGACAATATATTACGCTAAAAACGACGGTAGACAAATTTAAACCTGATGTGATTCATGGAAACACAGAATATAGATGCCTATGGCTTTATGCACTTATTCATGGGAAGACTTTTGTGGAAACATTTCATAGCCAAGCTTTCAGATTAAATAATTGGCGCACGGTGTTACTTTTTAAAATTCTGCATAAAAAGAAGTTGATAGTACCTGTGGTTCTTAGCCCGATTAATGCCCGTGAATATGTGGAGCTTTTTAAATTGCATAATGAAGAATTGGAAATTATTCCTAACCCCATAGTGCTGGAGCACTTCATAAAACGAAAATACAAAGATAAGCAAGAAGTAGTATTTGGATTGGCAGCAAGATTTAATAGCATAAAAAGACATGATTTATTAATTAGTGCTTTTTCTATACTCATAAAGGAAGGATACGACTGTCAACTTATACTGGCTGGTGAAGGAGACACAATAGCAGATATAAAAGAACTGGTGAAATCTTATAATTTGCAAGATAGAGTTAAATTTTTAGGTGATATAAGTGATGTTTCATTGTTTCTTGATGAAGTTGATGTGGGCGTAATGAGCAGTGATTCTGAATGCTTTCCTATTTTCCTTTTGGAGTGTATGGCAAAGGGAATTCCTGTTATTGCGACGGGGGTTGGAGGAGTACCTGATATTATAAAGGACAATGGGATAATTGTTGAAAAGGGGAAAGATGTTCAGTTAGCAAAGGCAATGGAAGAACTGGCAAGTTCGAGTGAAAAGAGAAAACAAAAAGGCGAAAAAGGTAGAATATACGCTTCTGAGTATGATGTAAGGTGGGTTGCTGAAAAATATTTATCGGTATATGAAAAGGTTGATAAAAAATGAACTATTTTATTGTCACGGTAGATGCAGAAGGAGACAATATTTGGAACTGGGATGGTAAAGGAAGTATAACCACTGAAAATACCTTGTATTTATCTAGATTTCAATATTTGTGCGAAAAATATGGTTTTAAGCCTGTGTGGTTGGCTAATTGGGAGATTATTCATGACGCAAGATTTGTGACACTTATAAAGAGTGCGTTGAATAGAGATATGTGTGAAATAGGATCCCATATACATGCATGGAATAATCCACCTTTTTTTGAAATAGAGAAAGCGCCTAAAAGAGGGCTTCCTTACCTAATAGAATATCCTGTTGAAGTAATGGAAAAGAAAATAGCAACAATCACAGAGGAAATATGTAGTATCTTTGAAATTAATCCAATTTCTCATAGGGCCGGACGATGGGCAATAAATGATGAAATGCTTAGAGTGTTGTATAAGTATGGATATAAAGTTGATTGCTCTGTTACTCCGAATATAGATTGGAGTAGCTCGCATGGTCAAAAAGAAGGAGTGAAAGGTCCTAATTATTTAGGAGAAAAAAGAGAAATATCATACAGAGAAGGAATTATGGAAGTTCCAGTAACTACATGGAAGAATGACAAAATCTACGTAGATTCATTGCCAAAGAGAGGAATGATCAAGTCTTTAAAGTATATAGGAAGTGGTTTATTAAAAAAAAGAAAATATAAATTATTTAGACCGGATAAATACAATGTTACTGAAATTATTGACAATATCTCTTCAGAAGATCTTGATGATATAGGGTATTTAATGTTCATGATCCATTCTTCTGAATTGATGCCGGGAGGGAGTCCATATTTTGCTTCACCTCTTGATATTGAAAATTTGTATTCTGAAATTGAAACAATTTTTAACTTGGTAGCCTCAAAATACGAAGGAATTACACTTAAGGATTTTTATAATACTGTTAAGTCGGAAATAGAGATAGTATAAAATATGAAAAAAGTTGGAATAATTACGTTTCATCATACTACTAATTTTGGTTCTTTTTTACAAACGTTAGCATTATATGAAAACATTAAATCTTTAGGGTATGATGTAGAAATAATTGACTACAGGTCTGAAGCAATTCAGAAAAGAGAAACTCCGGATAAAAAACCGGCTTCACTTAATCCTAAAGATATTCTGAAATTCATATTGTTTACGCCTATTATTGCAAAGAAATATAGAAATCTTATGGATTCAGTTAATTCTTGTTTAAGACTATCTGATACGTATACAGTAAATACTATTAACAATATTAAAGAGAAATATGATGTATACGTAGTAGGAAGTGACATTCTATGGGATGTTGAATTGACGAATGGTGATAAAACATATTTTCTTGATTTTGTAAAAGATGGTAAAAAGATAGCATTTGCTACGTCAGTTGGAAAAAAATGGGAAGAACAAACAGCTAAAGATTTGAAAAAGTATCTTTGCGATTTTGAACATATTGCCGTAAGGGAACGTGAATCTGCAATATGGATAAGTGAGCTATTGGGAATTAACATAGATAATGTTTGTGATCCAACAATGCTGATAGAGGAAAAATATTGGAGTGGCTATGCTGATAAGTCTCAATTTGAGACAGGTAGTAGAGAGTACATATTGGTATATTTTCCGGACAACAATATGGTTGAAGATGCAAAAGAATATGCAAGAAAGAATAATTTAGATGTTTTAGTAATTAATTACAGATTACCAAGAAGGAATGTTAAAAATATCAGGGTTTATCGAGTAGAGGATTTTTTGTGGCTGATTAAAAAATCCAAAATGGTGTTTACAAGCTCTTACCATGGTGTTTTGTTTTCTATTTATTTTCACGTACCATTTTATATTTATTATCGAAATAATTCTCACAATGTCAGATTTGATGCTTTGGTGAGCAAATTTAATATAGGTAATCGTATAAGAAGATTATCAGAAGAAATGGACGATAACGTGGATTTTTGTAGTATTGATGATGCTATGAGTATGTGGAGAGCTGAGTCATTAGAACTGTTGAGAACATATTTGGAATCTTGAAGGCAAAGGTTTTTGCGAATGGGCATATATAAATATAATGACAGCACCATAAGAGCTAAGACAAATGTTATTATCACATTTATATGTCAAGTGATATTCATTATTATTAGTTTTGTGTGCCGGACAGTTTTTGCATATGTATTAGGAGCAAAGTATTTAGGTATAAATGGTTTGTTCAATAATGTGTTATATGTACTATCGTTCGTTGAACTTGGCATAGGAAATGCATTTGCACGTATGTTATATAAGCCATTACATGATCATGATGATTCACAAATCAGAACGCATTTGTTTTTTTGTAGAAAAATGTATTGCATTATCGTATTTGCGATATTTGTTCTTGGAATGGCTATTATACCATTTATTAAATTTTTGATGAACGAAGATTTTGACTATGGTAATATTTTTTATTTATATTTGCTTTTTTTAGCAGATACTTTAATTTCCTACGCCTTTGTCTATAAAAAGACTTTGCTTATAGCTGATCAAAAAAATTATACAGTTGAGTTATTTGCATTGATAAGTAATATATGCTGCAATGTATTACAGATAGTAATTTTGTATTTTACTTATTCGTTCGAACTGTATTTGTCTGTAAAGGTACTTGTATCTTTGCTTTGCAATTTTCTTATCTCTTTAAGAGCGGATAAAGAATATCCTGAAATAAAGGATTTTGTGAAGAATCATGGCGAAATTTCAAGGGCAGAAAAATTGAAGTTTAGAAATGATGTAAAAGGCCTTTTTATGGAGAAAATAGCGTCAGTTTCGTTTAACGGGACGGATAATATTTTTATGACTGCGTATTCTGGCATCACAACTGTTGGGATAGTATCGCAGTATACATTGATCTTGACTGCTATAAATTCTTTTTTATCCAAAATATATAGCCCTTTAACTTCAACACTTGGACATTTAAGCGTAAATCAAAGTAAGGCTTCAATTGAGAAAATATTTAGGAAGATTTATTTTTTTAACTCTGCCGTTTATGGTTTGTTTTTTTGCGGATTATTGTTGTTAATACAACAATTTGTATCAGAAATCTGGTTGAATGATCAATATTTTCTAAGCACATTACCTGTAGCTTTACTTGTTATAGAAGTTTGTATAAGAGGAATACATTACCCGGTTTTTATGGCTAGGTCAGCATTTGGTATTTTTAGTGAAAAGAGATTCGTTTTTGTAATATGTGCTGTGCTGAATATTGTTTTGGATTTTCTTTTGGGAAGTAAACTGGGTATTTCAGGCATTTTTATGGCTACAATTATTTCCAGAGCAATAGCATATTTAACAGATGTTTTTGTCTTGTATACATATGGATTTAAAATGTCTTGTGTAAAGTTTATACTTTTTATGGGGAGAATTTATATTTCTATAATATTGGCTTTTATGATAGTGAGAATTGCTGTTATGACTTTGCAAAATCTTTCTTCAATAGAGCGATTTGTTTCTTCGTTTTTCGTAGTTGTATTTTTATATAGTGTTTTGTTCACTGTGATGTCTATTAATACCCCAGAAGGCTCTTATTTTATGAAAAAAATAATTGGAAGAGTGCTCAGAAAAACGTAATAATGATTGGTTCATTAACTATAAACAAAAGCTGTTGAAAACTTGAATAATATGCTGAATGAAAAAATAGGAAAACTAAAACACAAAAATGTTTGCGGCGAGGGATTATGCACAGCATGTAGAAGTTGTTTACAGGTATGCCCACAAAAGTGCATTGGACTGTACAGTGATAAATATGATAATGCTGTTGCTTTATACGAAATAGATAAATGTATTAATTGCGGCAGATGCCAGTCTGCCTGCCCTCAAATAAGTAACGTGAAGTTGAATTATCCCAAAGAGTGTTATGCCGGATGGTCAACTGATGAGAGTGTTAGAAAAAAGAGTGCTTCCGGTGGAATAGCGACTGAAATATACAAACACTATTCTGATAATAATACAGCGTATGTTGGGGTGAAGCTTGATAATGATTTTCGGGCTGTTTATGAGATAAAAAGTAGCTATAGTGAAAGTTTGTCTTTTCAAAATTCGAAATATGTTGAGAGTGATACCCTGGAAGTATTTAAAAATGTCGGGATAAGGCTAAAAAATCATGAAGAAGTAGTAGTTGTAGGACTGCCTTGCCATTTGGCAGGATTAAAGAAATATTTGGAAACTGCTGGCGTTGATGATAAAAACCTACTACTAGTAGATCTGGTTTGTCATGGCGTTTCACCCTATATATACCTGAAACAACATTTCCAAGCTATAGAGAAAAGAAAGAATCAAGTTGCAGAATATTGTTCATTTAGAGATCCTGATTATGGAACAAATGCTTTTGTTTTTTCTTTGAGTGATAGTCATAAGCGATTCTATAAAAAGAAAGTCCATGCAGATGATGTATATCAGATAGGATATCATTATGGATTGGATTACAGAGAAAATTGCTATTCATGCAAATATGCTTGCCATGAAAGAGTTGGGAGTCTGACGATAGCTGATTTCTCGGGGTTGGGTAAAGTTAGACCGCTAAATAAAAAAGTAAGAGACGTTTCATGTATCTTGGTTAATGATGAAAAAGGGAAAGATTTATTGAGTCAATTGGTAGAAGAAGGCAGAATTACTATTTTTGAAAGACCACTAGAGGAGGCCCTTGATTACGAAAAGCAGCTCAATTCTCCAACTTCTTTGAAAAAAGAGCGCTTTGTATTTTTGACGGAGTATGAGAAAAGCAGAGATTTTGAACATTCTATGCAAGTTGCAACCAGAAAAATAGTATTTCATAATACTTTAAAAAATATATTTCAATATGAATTACTAAGAAAGATCCTTTCCAGAATACTTCCAAATGCTGTAAAAAGAGCAGTTAAGAGATTATTAAAAAAGAAACCTGTTTGACGCACGTCAAATAAACTAATAAGTCGAATTAAATCATCGGGGGACACATAAAATGGGGATACAGTACAAAGTTCCGGACTACAAGAAGATCAGAGTTATTATCGACACAGATGCAGCCTGCGAGGCGGACGATCCATTTGCAATTGTGCATGGTCTGCTCAGCCCTAGAATTGAAGTGCCTGGCACCACGAAAAATGCGTGAATACAGTATTCTGATAACGATACAACAAAATATGAAACATTGCATGTCGAACGTATATTCGGTATAATGCTCTTATGGGTGCTACCATTTTTGGTAGGGAAAATTTTGCAGAAAATAGTTTTTGGGAGTGAGAAATGGTATTTAGTAACGATGCGTGGAATAATACTGGAGAAATTGTCGTTTACAGTAATTATCATAAATATTGGTTGGATAGAGAAAGACAGATCAAAAATCCGCTATTTGACGTGTTCAGTGGGAAAATACTTGATCTTAAAAATGGCAAGGAAAGCGCTATAAATTTTTTCTATAATTTGATTGATAGCGAAATATGCAAGGATGTGACTATATGCGTAGTACCATCTAGTAATTCGGAGAAAACTGTGACAGGAATGACGATGCTTGCTGAAAAACTTGCAAAGAATGGCAGGATAGATAAAGTACATTTTTTGGTTAGGGAAAAAACAATAGATAAGCTTGCAACAGGTGGAAACAGAAGCAGATATGTTCATATTGATTCAATAGGTACAATAAAGGGAGAGTCAGTTAACGGAGATATTGTACTTCTTATGGACGATGTGACAACAACTGGTAATTCATTGTATGCCTGCAAGGAAATACTTTTAGCGCATGGAGCAAAAACTGTTGAAATGTTTGCATTGGGGAAAGCAATATGAGTTTTTTGATTAAAAAATGTGATGCTAATGATGATATTTACCCTAAAGTGTTAAAACATTTGAATGGAATGCCACAAGTTTTATACTACCAGGGAAATATTTCTATACTCAATGAAAATAAATGTGTGGCGATTGTTGGAAGTAGAAAGTGCTCGGACGAAGCACTTTCTTTTTCGCGTAAAGCGGGAGAGGAAGCTGCAAGGCAAGGACTGGTAGTTGTAAATGGTTTAGCTATTGGATGTGATACAGCAGCGCTTATTGGAGCTTTAGATGCTGGTGGTAAGTGTGCAATTATTCTCCCAGGCGGTTTAGAACATATTACACCTAAGTCGAACATTGAGATTGCTGAACGGATACTTAAGACTGGTGGATGTTTGATCAGTGAGTATGAAAGCTATGTTACTCCAAAGAAGTATACTTATGTTCAACGTGATAGACTTCAAAGTGCAGTGAGTCAGGGAGTGTTTGTTGTTGAAACGAAGATTGATGGTGGAACGATGTATACCGTTGAAGCAGCTACAAAGCAAAAGAGGAAAATAGCAGCTTACGCCTTAGGGGTATTAAATAATGGGTCTGGTAACAAACTTATAATAGACAGAGGAAATACTTCTGTGACTAATATTGATGAACTGAAAAATTATTATATTTCTCTTGGAAAAGAAATGGAGTGGGAACAGCTGTCATTATTTTAGAAAAAGAAAACAGAAAGGCAAATCAGTGTTTAACAGATC
Source organism: Butyrivibrio sp. (assembly GCF_015056685.1). GTDB lineage: Bacteria > Bacillota > Clostridia > Lachnospirales > Lachnospiraceae > Butyrivibrio. The sequence goes on from NZ_SVFW01000039.1 coordinate 32,698, forward strand.
AGACATAACAGTATTTTTAAAGATTGAAAATAGCACATTTTAAAATTGTTGACAGATCATTTTGATGAAAGGCTTGATGGAGCTTTACCACCTGTTTTTCACCACATCTTTTCTCAGATTCAGATTTCCTTTCACATTTTCCTTAAAGGGAGAAAGCTGATTTTCTTTGACCATGTATGCGAGGTTCTGACGGGAGCATTCAAGGATCTCGCAGCTTGAAGATGTATCTTCGAGATTGTTTTTGGCAAAAGCAAGAAAATCTTCATATGTTAGTGGAACTTTTTGACCTTCTTTATATAGAGCCCCGGCAGGAACATCGATAGAATTGTCAAAAGAGACAAAATATCCGTCAGTTCCAAGGGCTGCGGAGGCAAAAAGTGGAGCATTTGCATGTTTTTTGCAAGTAGTTTTTGGATTATCATTTTTGCGAAGAAAAGAATATGTTGTCACTCGAACTGATGTTTGATAAGGTATTATTGGTGCTACCATTTTCGGTTAAGTAAGATAGAAAATCTTTGATTTTCGCAATCAAACTTATACAGAAGTAGGCGGTTGGCTCTTTGCCGGATTTATCCGAGAACTCTCAGGTATTTGGGAGGCATGCTTATGAGAAATCTTTAGAAGGGTTAGCTTGGTGATAGAAATTGCGATATCCCTTGTGAGTATTGTAGTTACGATTATCAGTATCATCGTAACAATCATCAGTATTTGCAAGGATTCAAGAAAGTAAACATCAAAAAAGACCGCTGAAAAAGCTCTAGCCAAGCTGCGGTCTCTTTTGATCGTAACTATTGTCAGAGTCAACCGTCTATCGGTAGCACTCTTTATATAAATATCTTAACATAAACAGAAGGCGTTTTAAACACTTTTTTGACTGATGATAGAAACCTATGCGATACAGAAAGTAGGTCAATGCCATTTAGCTAAGCTCCCTACCGTTGTTCGGTTGTAACCTCTGATATTTTTATAAAGATATGGAATGGAAGCAGTTATCATTATTTTTAGGTGTAATATCCTAATATATTTAATGAAGAAAGGTAAAACATTGTTTAACAAATCAGACGTAACAAGAAATCAGTGCCAACTCGATGCTGGATTAATCTGGGATAACAGGAGGAAGTAACAAACAGTGAGTAGAGAAACAGAAAAAGTATTAAAAGAGATGAATAAGTTTCTGGAGGAGCATGCAGATGATAATATGAGTCAGGAGGAGCTTAGCAAGTTCTTAAATGAGCATATGATGCAGATAAATAGCAAGCCAATTGAGAAGATTACAGAAAAATCGGCAAAGACTTCTGACGATTTTCTTGAACTTGCATATGAGACAGACAGTGAAGCAAAGGCAATCAGTTATGTAAAAAAAGCTATAGCTCTTGATGAGGATAATCTTGATGCTATTGGCCTCAGGATTGAACTTACTGCAAGGGATACTATTGATGCCTTAAAGCAATATGAGAAGGCAGTCGCTCATGGCACAAAAGTCATGGAGAAAAAAGGGTTTCTAAAGGATAGTGTTGGGCGCTTCTGGGGAGTCTTAGAGACTAGACCTTATATGAGACTACGATCAAGTTACGCGGATATACTTATTGAGTGTTCAATGTTCAAGAAGGCAATTGGCGAATATGAGGACATGATAAGGCTCAATGAAAATGACAATCTGGGTAAGAGATTTACTCTTATGCATCTATACGCTCTTTTGGAGATGGAAGATGAGGCCTTGAATCTTCTTAAACAGTATGGTGAACATGATGAAACACCGATGATATTCCCGCTTTCAATTCTTTACTTCAAGATGGGCGATTTAAAAAATGCTGAAGCTTATCTTAAAAGGTCAGCAAAGGCTAACAAAGATACTAAAAAATTCATCAAGTCAGTTATAAATGAAACCTGGCAGAGGGAAGTAGAAAAGATGAATGATTATGGGTATCGCCCGTTCAGCATAGAAGAATATGTGACGGAGATGCTTGAAAACAGTTTCCTTTTTAAGAATTGCAGCGCATATTTTCTTTGGGCTGCCGATGTGATGAAAATATAAAAGATCAGGGTCGGCAGTTGTCGACCCTTCTATTGATAAATCAGACATAACCGAATTACCACCTGTTTTTCACCACATCTTTTCTCAGATACAGGTTCCCTTTTACATTTTCTTTAAAAGGAGAAAGCTGATTTTCTTTGACCATGTATGCGAGGTTCTGACGGGAGCATTCAAGGATCTCGCAGCTGGAAGACGTATCTTCGAGATTGTTTTTGGCAAAAGCAAGAAAATCTTCATATGTTAGTGGAATTTTTTGACCTTCTTTATATAGAGCCCAGGCAGGAACATCGATAGAATTGTCAAAAGAGATGAAATATCCGTCAGTTCCAAGGGCTGCGGAGGCAAAAAGTGGAGCATTTGCAACTACTTTATCAACGCCTTCTATATTTTCGAGGGCTTTGAGAGAAATTTTTCTTGTGGTACCGTCGTTAAAAAAACAAAGCATATGAAAATCAGTCAGGACGGTGCAATCCTTGAGATTAAACTTTTGTCTTTTTATTACATATTCCGGCAGCTTCTCAGCTTTTTTTATGTATAAAGAATCCTGGCTGCAGCGGCCATTTGAGAGTTCTAGAAACTTCATTTCGTCATATTCTTTTAATTTGTGGTTATTCAGAATATCACCGATGTTCTGACGACCGCTGGGAATTATTCTTTCTTTTACCCACAAAAAACTTAAGTCCCTTGGCATAGTATAGATTCCCTTTTTCACCAAATTGGTAAAAAGTAATGGAGCATTCCATTCATTAAGGGAGTCTGTAAGTTCTATGATAAATGATCTTTCTTTTTCATAGTACAGTAGCGTTCCAACTAGTGTTTTCGTTTCTTCATCAAGTATCTCATAAATTTTCATAAATCATGTACCTTTCATAAATCATGTCCCAAATTCTGTTTATGAATGTTTCTGAAATAATTCCATTAAGATTCTCAAAAATGATGTTCTTGTGATGGGGCTTTAAAATTCCTTTGAGTGGGCGATTTTCTTTAGGCAGAAGGCTCAGATTGTCATAGCAGGAAAAGCTTCCAATGAAATTGTTACAGGGCTTATCAGCAAGTATGTCAAAGCTTATGGCTGCGTCATCATTGGCACAAGAGTACAGAAGGGATACACCATGATCAAATAAGGGCGCGATTCTGAGAGTATGTTTTCTGGCATTTCTGAGAACTTCTATATTGGCGCCGTGTCTGTCTCTGTTCAGGATAAGGTAATCCAGAACAATCATAGTATCTATGTATTCCTGCCATCCCTGTCTTTTGCAAAAGTCATAGTGCGATTCGCCTTTTTCGGCATTTGCGCGGTAGTAGTCATCAAGGGCAATTTTGCTTTCTCCGCGCTCTTTGAAATCTTCAGAAGCGCAAAGATATGTGCTATATACCTTCCCTTCTATTTCAATATCAGCATTGATGAGTTCATATTCCAAGTGATCAATTCCGAAAATTGTAAGAAGCCTGTCGACAATTATTTCGTTAATACACTCATGTCCAACAATACCTTTTACGGAATCAAAGTTAGAGAGCTTATAATATTTCTTTTTCCCATGAAGAGATGAAGTCGCTTTTAAAAATGTTCCGGCTGTTCCGCTTGAACTGCGTACGTGTGACCATTGCAAATATGTTAGATCCTGTTTTTCTAAGATAAGATTAGCCATTATTCAACACCTCATTTAGCAAAAAAATTTGACGAGCGTCAAATACATTATATAGTTATTATAAATAAATATTTGACGAGCGTCAAATAGAATGAATGAATATATAATCACTATATAATAGACATTCTTGGTGTGAAAGAGTAAATTAATAGTAGTTATCATCATATTTACGCTTGTAGCTTGTAAGTGAGGATTTGAAAAAAATAAAGATAGAAAACAGAAAGGCAAACCAGTGTTTAACAGATCAGACATAACCAGAAATCAGTGCCAACTCTTTGGTGGCCAGGCGAAGCTTGGGTACGATTGGTGGTGGCACTCTTTTACTGCAATAGATAGTGAGACGGGCGAAGAAAAGCCGTTTTTTATAGAGTTTTTTTTATGTAATCCTGCCTGTGGAGGGGCTGAACCAGTACTTGGGCAGCTTCCTGCGAATAGAGCGAAAGGTGTGAAGCCTTCATACCTTATGGTTAAGGCTGGTTGCTGGGGCGAAGGAGCCAGACAGATCCATAATTTCTATGGCTGGGAAAAGATTGATGTGGACATGGGAGTCCCTTTTTCAATAAAGGCAGGAGAGTGCTTTCTTACAGAGAATAAAACCTGGGGAAAAGTGAGTTTATCTGAGGAAGAAGTGGATAAGCATCCTGAGTACATGTCGGGAAGTGGAGAACTTTCATGGAATCTCACAATAAATAAGAAAATCGCCTTTAATGTGGGATACGGAGCAGGTAATCTTTTTAGAAAACTTCAGCTTTTTGAGATGTTCTGGCACGCGGAGGGCATGAAGACTGAGTACTCAGGTGAGGTGAGTTTAGATGGGCACAAGTACACTGTTGATCCGAAGACCTGCTATGGATATGCTGACAAGAACTGGGGAAAAGATTTTACATCTCCCTGGGTGTGGCTTTCATCTAATAATCTTACAAGTAAGCAGTCTGGCAAAAAACTTGAAAACAGCGTCTTTGATATAGGTGGTGGAAGGCCAAAGGTTGGCCCAATTGCCCTAAACAGAAAGCTTCTTTCAGCCTATTGGTATGAAGGAAAGCCATATGAGTTTAATTTTTCAAAATTTTGGACATTTACCAGAACAAAGTTTGAGTCTTCGGAAACGGATGATGAAATAATCTGGCACGTTGAGCAAAAGACTTGGACAAACCGGATGGTTACTAACATAACATGCAAGAAAAAAGACATGCTCCTTGTGAACTACGAAGCTCCAAATGGCAAGAAACTTCACAACCGTCTTTGGAACGGCGGCAACGGAAAGGGCATAGTAATGCTTTTCCATTGCGGAAAGCTTGTCGACGAAGTTATATGTGAGAATGTCGGCTGTGAGTATGGGGAATATGATCAGCGATAATGAAGATTTTAAAATATATTTGACGCGCGTCAAATAATCTATTGGGCAAATACAGTTTTGGGGGAAAACAAAATGGGGATACAGTACAAAGTTCCGGATTACAAGAAAATCAGAGTCATAATCGACACGGATGCAGCCTGCGAGGCTGATGATCCATTTGCAATTGTGCATGGGCTGCTCAGTCCTAAGCTTATTGTTAAAGCCATAGCAGCAGAGCATTTTAAGGTAAAAAACTCAGAACAAAGAAGCTACAAAGAGATAGAGACAATCCTTGATGCTATGGATTTATCAGTTCCGGTGCTTCACGGTCAAAAGGGACCATTAAGTGAGGATAAGGAAGTTTCAGAAGCTTCAAAATTCATAATTGATGAAGCCTTGAGGGATGAGCCCAATCCTTTATTTGTTCTGTGTCAGGGCGCTATAACAAACGTGGCTAAGGCACTTCAAACTAATCCTGAGATAAAAGACAAAATGACGATAGTCTGGATAGGAACTCATGGGGAGGCCCCATGCAAGGCACCATTTACTGAATTTAATTCAGTGAATGACATAGAGGCCGCCAACTACGTGCTCCAGAGCGGAGCCAATATCTGGCTTATTCCTTCACATGTATACATTACAGTAAATATAGGTCTTGCAGAGATTGAGCGCCGTATAAAGCCATGCGGAAAAATAGGTGACCATCTCTACACTCAGATGACTGAATACAATATGTCCGAGGCAGCAGGCTGGACTCAGGGAGAAAGCTGGTCTCTTGGCGATTCGCCAGCTATTGCAGTGACTATTAATCCCGGATGCGGCCACTATCACACTGCCAAGGCACCTCTGGTGCTGGATGACACTTCGTCTGCAGTAAAAGATGATAATCCGGACATCAGAATATACACAGATGTGGATTCAAGGTACATTATTGAGGACCTTATCGCTAAGCTGGAGTTGTTCGTTTTTACGTAATTTCTCAGGACGCCAGATCTCTTTTGTTATAGTACCAGAAAGCAAATAGTACTCCACAAATCAAAACGCCACAGGCAACGACAATTCCGGTCACCGGAAGCTTAGCCTCAGTAAATATCTCCGAAGCATTTGCATAGGAAAAGGGCCCGATGAACAAATACTTCTTTAAATCGGGAATAACCCTGCCCATTACGTCATATGCGTAGAACAAAAGAGCCATTCCAAGTCCAAGTCCCATCCTGTTTTTTCCGGTGAGAGATGAGAGCGCAAGGCATATTCCTGCGACTTCCAGGTTCATAAGAAACTGTCTTGCCATAAATGTGAAAAAGAGATCCAGAGGCATTTCTTCTCCTAAAATACTAAAGCCCAGCAGATAAAACAAAGTGCATACAGTGGTAAAAAGCACCAGCATAATAGCAACGCACAGCGATTTGGCAGTAAGAATCCGATTCCTTGAAAGAGGAAGAGAAAAAAGAAATTCGCCTGTGTGGGCATCTTCCTCTTTTGAAATGATATTGATCGCGATGATTGCTGCAAACATACAGCTTCCAAGGCCATGAACTGCGCCTATTTCAGTGGCAAAGTATCCTTTCAAGGTTGCTATGCTCAAAGTGCTCATTCCAAAGGCCTCTGAAAAGGCTCCCATATTAGAAAAGGCATCAGCCATATCCTTCATTTCACCTTCCATAGACTTATATAATAATATGCAGACGAGCCCGAGAGCACCAACGGACAGGCTCCATATCAGCAGATTTTTAAGATTAAGTAATAGCTCTCTTTTTAAGACAGATCTCATTTTTATCCCTCCTCTTCATAGAA
>NZ_SVFW01000040.1 GCF_015056685.1 Butyrivibrio sp.
TTAGTACATTGAAAACTCAAGAATAATCGGAAAAAAGTAGCTTGCTTCACATAACATAGCACTTTCCATAAGACGAATTATGTAAAGCTTTACATAACTCATCAGCATGGATAACACTGCTGTCATAGATGAGTTCGTGAATGCGGTCATATACAAGAGAAAGGTATCTTTCAGCACTTTTTATGACCCAGTTAGCCATGGTATTGGTTGCAAGGTTGATTCCGTTATCCTTGTAAGCTCTTGCCTGTCTTTCAAGAGGAATTGCATTTACATATTTACCATTGAGGATTGATGCAACAAGTGCAGGCGTAGCAATGCTGTTACGGAAAAGATCAACTGGCCTTTCAGCCCTTATGATCTTTCCGTTGTTGTCCTTGGAAGTGTACACATGTACGTGATGCTCATCAACAATGAATGTTTCAGGAATTATATGAAGACGCTTGTAGACCTCTTCTGGAAGTTCCTTGTAACCATTAGGGAATTTCTCGGCGAGTTCTTCATCACTAAGCCTGTGATCGAATACTCGTGCTGGAAGTCCATCAAGATCAGCCTCACGCTTACCTTTGGTCTTGGAACGCTTGTAAGAAGAGATGATAACTTCGGTAATCTCTGGCTCAGGAGCGGATGGATTCTTTGTGGCTTCAGCTTCATTGAATGCATCGAAAAAAGAAAGCTGACCATCGATTTCTGATGCAGCTTCAGAATGCTTACCAAAGTGACGCTGGTTCATGATGCGGAGCTGTTCAGCAAATATCTCAAGCTGGCGAGCCTGATCAGCGAGCTGATCATTAGCTTTATCAAGCTGAGCGTTTGCCTTGTCGAGTTGTTCCTGCATCAAGGCAAGCTGTTCCTGTAGGGAAGATGTGATGATGATCAAAGCTTCCTTTGGGAGATTATTCAGTTGATCATTTGATAACTGCATCATAGAAATTTTCTCCTTGATTACTCTGTAATTATAGCAAAGTAGCGGAGTTTAGGCTAATAGCAGCGGATTTAAGCCTCGGCAAAATGCCTATTAATAGACATTAATCTTTGGCTGAATAAGAAGTCTTATACTAAAGCTTTAAATAAAAAGAAAAGTGCCGTGTAGAGCCTGTCATGACCGCAAAAAGGGCTTAATGGTCGTGATAAGCTGTGCACAGCACCCATAGAAACAGATGGGAAAGCAGCAGAGTAAAAATCTCTGTTTTGCACAAAGAATTGAATACAGAATCAAGCAGAATAGCCGGGCTGGATATCGTAGATAAGCGGATCCAATGCAAAACCCTGCATCAGCCACTTGAACTGCTCAGGTCGTAACTGCCTAAGCTCCTCGCTGGTCCTTGGCCAGACAAATCGTCCCTGTTCGACGCGTTTGTAAAGAAGCAGGAACCCGTCTCCTTCCCAGAGAAGGCCTTTGATCCTGGTTGAAGATCTTCCACAGAAAAGAAAGAGTGTGTTGGGAACAAAGAGGTTAACCTTGTACTTCCTCTCAATGATGGCAGCAAGGGAATCTATCCCGCATCGTAAGTCTGTGTATCCGCAAACTACATAGACTGCAGGAAAGTAATTAAAGTCAGCATCCTTAAGCATGACGCACCGCCTTAATGATGCCGGATATGACATCGTCCGATGCATTAGAACCAATCTCAATGTGGATATCGCCAAGTGATATTGAGACGGGAGAAATGACTTTTGTCGATTCGCGCAATTCGCGCAAATCGTGCGAAGGAGCCTCGACATTTTGTGTGGGAGCAGGAAGAGACGGGGTAATGACAGATGGTGGGGATAATGGGACAATCTCTGGCAGAGTAACATCCTTAAGAGCAGTTTCTTTGAGTAAATGCTTCCAGTAATTGTAGGCATGAAAGGTATAACCGGTCTGGTTGCACCATTGCCTGATGGTCAGACCACTTTCGGCCTGATCTTTGATAAGAGCGGCCCACTTGGCCATTTTAGCTTGATGGATCTTTTGTTTTGCATTCATGAGAAATACCTCCTTGGAATTTAGACACGAATCGCGCGATTCGCGCAAATCGAGTAAACATATTTGGGAAAATCATCTCATGAATGTGCTACAATTGACAGAGTACGGATTATTGAGGACTTACGCACTAAGTGCAGGGGTATATGATTTAAACGTAATGAAAAAGCATTAGTGAATATCGTGGAGGTTTTTGATGAGAAAAATCATTGATGACAAAGAGATGTTTTCAACTGATGAAGTATATAAAATCACGGGTGTTAAAGAAAGCACATTAAGAGTTTATGAAGCGAAAGGCTTGCTTATTCCAAAGAGAATCTCCCAAGGAAAGCTACAATATAAATGGTATAGCGAGGAAGATTTATTCAAATTGAATATTATTAGAATTTATGTGAGATTACACTATTCTTTAGATAAAATAAAAGAACTGATTGAAGAGAAGAATAGCGATTATGTTAGCATTTTAGACTCACAGATTCTAGCACTCAGAAGAGAGGCGGCTGAAATCAATCAGTTAATCGAATTTGCTGAAGCTGGTAAAAAATTTGGAGTAGGGGCTTTGGCAGGCGGATCTTATAAAGGGCTTAGTGTAGATCAATTTTTCGAAAAGCATCCAGCGGAAATGGCAGAACTTGAACAAGACGAGGATGATACTTTTAATGAAATGCTCATTTCATTAAAGCGAACGAGAAGTAGGCGTTATAAGAACCCCAAAATACAGGAAGTCATTCAGAATTACATGGGGTGTTGTGACTCGCCGGAAGATTACCTTGGTGAGTTCTTGCTATTGATGGCATTGGTGGGCGAGAGTGATTATACAAAAAAGTGTCGAGAAATACTTGGTGATGGAAGTGTAGAGCTTGTTGTTAAAGCGATTATTTATAGGTTCCTCATTGATATGGATAATAGGCTTAAGGATATACGTTCAGAATTTGAGTCAATTGATAACATTATTAAGCGCAGAGTATATCTTATTAACATGGCTAAACGAATAGAGAAAAGCATTGATAAATCACATATATTTGAAAAAATCGAGCTACAGGAAGCACTTCAAAATGCTGCAGAGAGGCTTGGCTTTCCAAATAAAGTAGAGCTTTTCATGGCAATTATAGATAGTACAGATGGAAGGCTGATTGATGATGATATGGTTTCTTTTTTGTATGAAAGATTAGTTACATCGTTTGATCCACATTTATTGTGGAAATAGCTATAGTTTGTGGTGTGTTTACAGAAAGTAGAGGTATTAGATTATGAAACACAATGACAGAGTTGCAATTAAAGGAACGGTCTCCCGTAAAACTGCTGAGGCTATGAAGCGCGGCGAAATTGAATCAAATAATGGACTGAGAAAGGCTTCAGGTAGGCGAAGCTGGAATCCAGAGCAACCTGAATTTGAGCTGGATGAAACCCCTTCATGGGCACAAGAACTGAAGAATGAAATTAGACGAACTGTGACAGATGTTGCTATTGAGGAACTCGATTATACATTAAGAAATCGTGTTTTTCCAGCCATGGAAGATTTATTCTATGACAAAGTAGTTCCTTTTCTTTTTCATAAATGGGAGAACAGAAGCGCTGTATCAGAGGCTGGCGTTAAAGAAGTGAAGCAGCCAATCGAAGAGAATATGGATAATATAATTCAATTCAGTGATTGCCGCGACAATAAAGATTGTAAGGCAACGATGCTATCCCTGCAGAAGCTAAATTAGAATAATAAAGATCCAAATTTGCAGTCTTCCAATACCGGAAGGCTGCTTTTTTGTTACATTAAAAATCATATAATTAATATAGGACTGTTGCCGATCTAGTGCGGGATTGAAACTATTTCCTTATCGTGAAACAAATGGTACAGGATGATGGAATTTCGAAAACAAGTATTTTTCATTACAATAATGTAGACACAAGTCTCCGGAAGGGAGGAAACCGCACTTGATCGAGGAAGAGATAGCAAAGCGCTTTGTAGAATTACTGAAAAAGCGCAATCTTACAACATACAAGTACACCAAGAACTGCAGCGTATCTAAGAACAGCGCATATAATGTGAGTCAGGGCAAAAACGTCCGCATTGACACGCTGAATCAGATATGTGAAGACTTGGGAATCAATCTTCATAAGTTCTTTGAATACCAGGATAAAGAGGATATTACTTTATCAGAGGACGAGAAGATTTTGATTGATGATTACAGAACCACTACCAAGAGTTGGCCAAGAGCTGAATTTGACTTAAGTAGCACCCTTAAGGTGCAAGCAAGATCATCATGGAGTCTGCAAAACGGAGATATAGCCAATAGGTTTAATCCTATAGGTTTATTTCGAGTTTTGCAGGCTCTTTTGTTTTGCAATTGTAACTATTGTTGTGCTCTTGGCAGCGGCGTATGTCTCCGTTTTGTGAGAACTCCGGAATGGAGGAAAAATGAACACACAGAACATGGAGACAATCGGAGGAAGATTGAAAGCACTGAGATTGAAGGAGGAATTTAGTCAGGAACAATTGGCGGATGAACTATCTTTTGGATCTAAGAGTATGGTATCGCAGTACGAGAGCAACAAAAGAGCAATCACAATTGATGCACTACTGGAGTATTCCAATAGGTTTAATGTGACAACAGACTGGATTCTTAAAGGTGTTTTAGCACCAGCGTTTGTAGAGCCGAGAGAGTTGTATAAAGCGTTTGGATATGAAGATGTGATTGAGGTGTATTCACGGATTAAGGATTCCCAGATGCAACAGGTGGCCTTGGCGCAGCTAAAAGTTTTAGCTGAATTTTAAAGGTGTGTGAGCGGAGTAAATATACACACTAGAGGTGTGTCGTGTGTATGTTTACTCAAATTTATGTTGCGATTGAGCAGAAGATATCCTATAATTAAAGTAAACATACACACAATGGTGATGTAGTGTGTATATTTACTTTAAAGGAGGGAGATATGCTTCTTACATATAATGAATGTATAGATAAATATGGAAGCGACTATAGACTCAAAAAAGAGATCCTTAGTGGAAATATCTTCATGAAAGAAAAGGGAATATATTCTACTAGACGCAATATATCAGATATTGAAGTAATAATGAGTAAATATCCTAAAGCTGTATTTACTGATAAGAGTGCATATTATTATCACTCTCTTACAGATGTCATTCCCGATTATTTTCATCTTGCTACAAAGAGGGAAGATAGTCGGATTAGAGATAGTCGCGTAAAACAATCTTTTTTAAAAGATGAAATTTTTGATGCTGGCATTGAAGAGATGCAATACAATAATATATCCATCAGGATATATAATAGGGAACGCATGCTGGTAGAATTGATGAGATTTAGGTCCAAAATACCTTTTGACTATTATAAAGAAATCATTCAAAATTATCGACGTATCACCGAAGAAATGGATTTTGGTCTTGTAGAAGATTATGCCTACATGTTCCATAAAGGCGAAATTATTATGAATCAGATACAGATGGAGGTTCTTTGATATAAATGAATTTACATGATGAAGTAGAAAAGATTAAAGGTGAAGGGTATAGTGAAGCAAATGCTGAAGCTAAGCTATGCCAGGATATAGTGCTTAAAGCAATTGCAGAGAGTGGAATGGGGAGAAATGCCACGATTAAGGGCGGTGTTGTAATGCGCAGTATTTCTAAGAATGCCAGACGTGCTACGCAGGATCTTGACCTTGATTTTATAAGATATTCAATTTCGGATGATTCTATTAAAAGATTTATAGGAAAGCTGAACTGTCTTGATGGCTTAAAGATTGGTATTGCAGGCAACATCACAGAACTTAATCATCAGGACTACAAGGGGAAAAGGATTACACTAACCGTTGAAGATACAGAAGGAACAATGCTTTCCCTTAAGATGGATATAGGTGTTCATGCTGATCTTACCATTGAACAGGAAGAATATGCTTTTGATGTAGGCTTCCAGGATGATGCAGTCAGCCTTTTGATTAATTCCAGACATCAGATGATTACTGAGAAATTGAAATCACTTGTAAGATTCGGAAGCCGTTCTACAAGATATAAAGATGTGTTTGATATTTATTATCTGAAGGAAGAGGTTGATGTTGATAAACTTAGGGGATGTATTGAAAAATACATTTTCGCCGATAATACTCTGAGAAATGTCACCTCGATGGATGAAGTGGTAAAGAGGGTTGAGCGAGTATTTACTAATAAGAAATATATAAGTGATCTTGAAAAGTCTGGTAAAAATTGGCTTGGAGTGTCAACAGATACGGTGCTAAAAGAAGATGTGGATTTTCTAAAAAGTATTTAGGCAAAGAATGGAATGAATTATTTTAGGGCTAAAGTTTCTAGCCCTATCATACAAAATGGGATATTTGAAACTGGAAAAGGAAATCTGTTCGAATATATAGAGGCGGCAAAATTTAATGTAGATGCTACAGCTAAGGGCTCTAAATTAATTGCTTGTTTTGAATTAAATGAAACTTTTTTGAAAAAACTTGTTAAGAACATATTATAAGTATAATCCTATATTATGTGGTTTAAAATAGGATAGGTGAAAAAATACGCAAAATATAGTAAGAGTTTATATAAAATGTATGGAATCTATGATGCGCTTGAGCGGAACAAGGAATTGATGGAAAGGATAAGGGGGACGAGAATGGTTAAGCATGTGATTTTATGGACACTTAAGGATGAGCTTTCAGCAGAAGAGAAGGCTGCAGTAAAGCAGGGAATAAAGGAAGGCCTTGAAGGACTAAAGGGAAAGGTACCCGGAATCGTTGATATCAAGGTTAACATCAATGGCCTTGAGTCTTCAAATGCAGACCTGATGCTGGATTCAACTTTTGAGAGCGTAGAGGCACTTAAGGGATATTCAGTACATCCTGAGCACGTGGCAGTAGCTGATTCCAAGGTAAAACCTTACACCAAGATCAGAAGCTGCCTGGATTTTGAGGTTTAAAGAATGGTAAAGAAAATTGTCAGAGACCAGTTCTTTTTACAACAGAAGTCTGAGCCTGCAACAGAGGCAGACAGGCAGGTTGTAGAAGATCTTTTGGATACATTGAGAGCAAATCAGGACAGGTGCGTGGGCATGGCCGCGAACATGATAGGAGTGAAAAAGCAGATCATTGTTGTGGCTATGGGACCATTTATTGTTCCTATGATAAATCCGGTTATTACAAAGAAGACCGGAGAGTATCAGACGGAGGAGAGCTGTCTTTCTCTGGACGGCGTAAGGCCTTGCACCAGATATAAAGAAATTGAGGTCGATTACCTGGATACGGACTTCAAGCCAAAGCACGGTAAATACAACGGTTTCACGGCTCAAATAATCCAGCATGAAATAGATCATTTTTCAGGAGTGTTAATCTGATGAAAATAGAGCATATCGCTATGTATGTGAATGACTTGGAAGCCGCAAGGGACTTCTTTGTTAAGTATCTGGGCGGTACGTCCAATGATGGCTATCATAATAAAAATACAGACTTCAGGTCTTTCTTTATTTCTTTTGCAGATGGAGCAAGGCTTGAACTGATGACAAAGCCTGAAATTATAGACGCAGAAAAGCCGCTGACTCGTACCGGATATGCGCATGTGGCTTTCTCGGTTGGTAGCAAAGAGAAGGTTGATGAGCTGACTGATCGCCTTGAGAACGATGGTTTTGAATTGGTCAGTGGCCCAAGGACTACCGGCGATGGATATTATGAGAGCTGCATCGTTGCTATTGAAGGAAATCAGATAGAGATTACTGTTTAAAGGAGAAGAGATGGATATATCGAAATTCACTTGGACTAGAGAACCTAAGAGTTACAGTAAGACAGAGAATAAGATTACTGTGACGACATTACCGCATACAGATCTATGGCAGAGGACGTACTACCATTTCAGGAATGATAATGCGCCTGTGTTTCAGATGGAGACTGAAGAAAAGTTCTTCTCTTTTGTGGTGAAAACGGATTTTGCTGACAGCCATCACCGCTTTGACCAGTGCGGAGTTGTTATGTACCTGGATAGTGAGAACTGGCTGAAGGGCTCAATTGAGTATGAGAACGAGGAGTTCCAGCACCTTGGATCAGTTGTTACCAATCACGGTTATTCTGACTGGGCAACTACTGAGATTCCTGCGTCAGTGAAGTCTATGTGGTATAGGCTGAGCCGCAGAGAAGATGATTACTGTATCGAATGCTCAGATGATGGAAATAAGTGGAAGCAGATGAGAGTTTGCCATATGCATGAGGGTGCTGGCAAGGTGAGATTTGGAATATATGCATGTTCGCCGGAAGATAGCTCTTTTACCGCAGAGTTTACAAACATGGCTATGACAGAGTGTGCGTGGAAGGCACATGATGGACAGAAGCCGGATGAGGAATAAAATGAATAAATGTTTAAGCCCCCACCAGGGGATGTGCTTTCAGTTCTATGAAGGCAAGGCTGATGCGAGGGTACCTGAAACGGTCAGCATCAGCCTATTCTTATGATATGTAAGGACATCCCAAAATCCTTACAAGAGGTGTTTCTATCATACTATAATTACATTGAAATTTATATTAAATACCGATTAAATTTGAACGGAGAGAGATTATGCAGGGAAGTATCCAGTAATTACATTGTGCGGAAGCACTAGGTTTAAAGACCAGTTCATGGAGGCACAGAACCTTGCAGTGAACAGACTCTTTAAAAAGGACGATACAGATCAGTCTGCAGACTTCATCAGCATCGTTGCCTTCAAAAATCAGGCTGACTTTCTGGAGAAGTTCGGCAAAAAGGGAGTCAAGCTCCTGATCACAGGCCGCATCCAGACCGGTAGCTATGACAAGGGTGGAACCCGCATTTACACCACCGATGTCATCGCTGAACAGCTTGAGTTTGCAGAGAGCAAGAGCTCCGGTGAAACATCAGAATCAGCTCCTGAGTCCGGAGATGGTTTCACCAATATACCGGATGATGCGGACATGCCATTCCACTAATAGGTGGAATTTACCTTTGGGTAGCCTTGCAGAAATGCAGGGCTACCAGCTTTTTTTGTGCCGCGAACCTTATCTTTTGCAAAAAACAAAAGGTAAGGTTGACACGAATATGAATTTATCTTTAAACTGAAACTGTAGCTACTACCTGATGACGATCAGGAAAAGAAACCGTTAACTTTTGGATTACAGGAGACAGTAGCAGATGGATGAAAGAGACGATCTTTATGATCTCATTATTGAAGAATATCATAAGACAGGTTCTGTATCCCAGGTTGCAGAGAACCTTAATACAAACAAAATAAAAGTACGCCGTGTTCTGATAACAGAAGGCCTCTGGGAGAGCAGATCCAGTAAGCAGGTTGGAGAACTTTTTGCCCAGGGCATGAGTGTAAAAGAGATTGCAAAAGAGCTCTGCATGTCAGAGAAAAATGTTCAGTCCTACATGCCATATACCAGAGGAGCCTACGGCGGAAGTAAGAGTAATGATGCTGAGAGAAGTGGGGAGTATCGTGCAAGACAGATTAGTGCTGAGACCAAGCAGCCATCAGTAAAAAGGGTCAAGGGCTTGGAAGGAATAAAACAGCAGCCGGAGACAGTATCTGATAATGTGGTCCAGTTTAAGCAAAAGACATATCTGACAAAGCCTGCTTATGAGAAGCCGGCAGAAGATAATAGCGGTAGCTTTGAAAGATTTCCCAGTGTTCTGAAGCTCCGATTTGAGATGGTATCACCATACAAATCGGATGTGGGTAAGCTTGATATGAATCCTGAGGAAGAAGCTGCCTTCCTTAAAAATGCCAAGGCAGAAGAGGGACTGATCCGTGATGTTCTGGTCCATGGACAGATGAATCTTCATGCGATTCATTACATGATCCAGAGACTCTTTGGCTGGCAAAACTGTCACCTTCACAACTATAGTCTTTCTGAAAAAGACTTCGACATGGTAACAAAGGGACAGAGGATTGGTGAGTACCTTAAGCTGTGCGGAACTATCTTCAGGTATCCCGATGCAGGTCTTGAGGACAGGTTTTGGGATGATGATTACCACAAGGGAATCAGTGTAAAGAGCTGGCTAAGGACCAAGTACACCTATGGTTACAGAGACTTCTCTGTTGATGATACCTTTATCAAAA
This sequence comes from Butyrivibrio sp., assembly GCF_015056685.1. Classification (GTDB taxonomy): domain Bacteria; phylum Bacillota; class Clostridia; order Lachnospirales; family Lachnospiraceae; genus Butyrivibrio. Next base: position 10,030 of record NZ_SVFW01000040.1, read on the forward strand.
ACTACGAGTATGTTGAACAGTTCAAGAAGACCTACAAGAGAGGCCTTGTTAATCCCAAAATGACTCTGGAGAACTTCAGAAGAGTCCATGTTTTTGAAAATTCAGAGAATTTCCTTCTTGAGGGAATATGTGTAAGAGACCTTTTTGCAACTGCCTATGAAGGTAAGTTTGATGAAGCATTCTGGAGAACCTTCATGGACGATATGATTCGTGAAAAAAAACAGGATGTTGAAGAAGTCAGGAAGGAGTCTTTAGAGGACTACAAGCTGATTCTGGATACCTTGAAGGATCTTAATAACCTTAGAACCAATATCCTTAACATAGATAAGGCCATAAGGTTTGGGCAGGCCGATGATGTACAGAAATTTTACAACATGAATCCCTATGAAGTGATCAGTAGCCAGAAAGCTCTGGTTCGTGACATGGAAGAAAAGCTTGGTCCATACCTTGCGGATGAGAAGCCCAAAATCTTCCCCTTCACGGATGCAATCTACTATAACTATGACTACGGCGATGACTGGTGCGTGAAGATAACATGCCTTGACGCGTATACTGCAAATGATGATTATGACATCGACTGTGCTACCAGATTCAAGGAAATTGACGGACAGCTGTATATGCCCAAAAGGATTCCGTGGAACGAGCTCCAGTATAGGGATCTTAGTGGAAAAATAGTTGATGATGATCTCCGCGAAAAGCTCCAGACAGTTTACCTCAAGACCTTCCCAATCTGTGTTCATGCTGATGGCATTAATGTCATGGACGATGTGGGCGGAGTTTTCAGATTCAAGGAATTTCTTGAAAAGATAAATAGCACAGATCCTGAGGATCGTGAGGAAAGAGAAGAACTAAAATACTGGGCAAAGGGCCAGGGCTGGACCGGAAGAAAGATTAAGCCGGAGAACATGTTATAACATAATAGAAATGCAGTATGGAGGCGGCTTTGAACTGCCTCCAATTTTTATGCTGTTTTGGTTTGGTATTTATGTGGGATTCAAGATATTGAAAACAATAACACGGGTAAAGTGCTGATGAATGCTGCGATTTTGGAGGGGTAATTATCGGACACATCAACGTATATTATGGGATCATAGAAAAAAGCAAGACACGTAGCAATGATTTTTGCAGAAGGAGGCACACTATGATTCAGCACGTAAACTTTGATTATGTAGCAGGCCAGAACATTACATACGGAATAATTGGCAGAGGCATTTTGGGCAGCAACAGAAACCTTCGTAATCTTTCCAACCACACCGTGATCATAGCCTGTGACGATATCATGGATGAGTCCGTTATAAGAGAGACAGCAGACGTTATCCTCACAAGAGGTTGCAAAAACGTTGCCTTCTGCGGAGAAGCTTCCGAAGACCTCAGGACTATCTTCAATGAAGAGGATCTTGAGATCAACGGATATGAAGATTTCGCAGTTATGAGAGGAATTGAAGACATCGAGGACCTTGCAGAGGAAGTATCAACCTGTTGGAACGAAGTCCTTATCCTTTGCAGCAACATGTCTTTGGTAAAAGATTGCCAGGAGTCATTAAGAGAAGCAGTTTACGCATAACATTAACATTCTGAGGAGGTTGGTATGGAACGATTGATTTACTGGATAAAGAAATGCATACATCGTAACAATAGATTCTGCAAACACTTCTGCGTGACCTGCGAGTTTTATGAGTTCTGCAGGAGAGACGGGGGTCTCTGTTATAGTTAAAGACTTCTCCAAGGCAAGTATTCACTCTCAGCGATATATCTTTTGATCAGCTGGTCTTCATTAAGGCTTTCATATTTATGGTAGAAGTCCAGCAGGTCATTGTTTACCGACCTGTTCAAGAATTTTATTAGTGGGGCATCGTCACCTTCGACAGGATCAATGCCATTGATCTGATTATCGGTATACTTTTTCGTAAGTGATTTCAAGATACGGAACTTCGAGGATAATCTTCCGATCATAAAACCTTCAGCGTAACCTCTGCTATAAAAACTATTAAAATCACGGCTGGTTTTGTCATCATATTCAAGCATATTTGGACCTCTCTTCCCAGGCCTGTTGTGCCTTATCAATTACCATGCTTCCTCTTAGCAGACCATTCTCCAAGATTGGTAAAAACAGCATTATATTTAGCGCTTCTGTTACTTCCATAGATCTGAAGCATATCCTCGGAAAGCTTAAGAAGAGTTGTATGGAAGGCTTCTTTTGCCAAATAGATTTCATTGATTTCATTGGCAACCCTTACACCAAATGAATTTTTAGCGTTACTACGAATTTTGTGAGTACATGCCTCGCCAAGAGCAACGGTATTTTTATTGATAAGAATGTTGCAGGTCGGGAGCTTTTCATAACAATATACTTTTGAAAAGAATCGGTCAGCAACCTCTTCTAAAAGCCTGATTCTTTTAGACTGCTGAGCATTTGGAGAAGCTGTGATGTCCAAACCTCCATTTTCTTCGCATAGTGTATACAAATCCTTGATTCCCAGATTGGTAAAATAGTGCGATACTCGTCTCATGCTACTGTAAGAAGAGCGCTGAAACCAGAAAAATGCTATCTTCCGTTGGTTTTTGTCACTGGGATGCGAAGGTGCTATTTCTGCGAGAAGTATATCTTTATATTTCTCATAAAACTTATTATGAACATCTTTGTTATTCGCAATTATTTCAATCAATCTGCTAATCTGGTAATTCCAATTACAGCCGTGATGAGCGTCTTGAAGTGTCAGCCATACTGGGGAAAATGCCTCCAGTATTTCCAGGGCAGCCACAGGATCTTCAAGCCGATCCAAAACCAAATCAATTGCACGTTGCATCATATAGCTGGAAAGAGTAATACGATCCCTGTCATCCTTATCAATATCCATGCTGTGGATACAGAAATATACCGGAAAAGGAAAGCTTTTCCTGAATTCAAGATTTATAAAAACGCCACCTTTCTTCTTTTTGCTGTTGCTTTTGAAAACTGCATATTCATCAGCCTTTGTTATAAGATTCCCAAAGCGTGGGTTTTCTTCATAGTAAAAAGAGTGAATCGTATAACAGGCATCTTTATATTGCTCGGCATTAACACCGGTTAATGTCAGTTTAGTAGTATCACTATAGGGGCGTGTATAGAGATCATATGCCAGAATCTTTTCAGATACGCCGTTGATGATCTGATCGGCTTGTGTTACTACAAGACGCCAATCCTGAGACTCCATGGTGATTCCAAGCTTCATGTCTCTATATGCAACCAGAGCGGCCATCTTAAAGCCTTCCCCAAAGTGCCCGGCATGGTGCTTGCCATCCTCTCTCTTGGTGGAGGCTCCAAGGTAGTAGAGCCATTCCTTGTTAAACCCCGATTCCGCTTCAAGAGTGAGAGTGTCATCTGAGTAGTCCATCTTAAACCCTGTGGCAAATTTTTCGGGGCCAACAGCGTCATAGAAGTTCTGAACAAAATTATTCATAATGGTATAAACACCCCATTTTATTGAATACCGCATGAGAATGTTGAGCTTTCTCGTTTCCATATAATACCTCTGGAATAAAAAATACATTATGGCGTCGCCATAATAGTTAATTGTAAAGGTTGACAATCGGATATGCATTCAACGCTTAGTTGAAGAGCCGAGATTAAACCACGAGTTAACTGACAGCCAGTATGTATAGGGATATCATTTAATTAAATGGATTGTGCGCCGTCACATTAATCCGGAGGTGGTGTGAAAATCAGATGGTGTCCACCTATCGGGCGTCGCCGTAACAGTCGGATTTACAAGATTTGGGAAAATAAGTATAGCAGGGAGAGATGATAGAAATGCGTTTTGATGAGATGGACAAAAAGATGCGTGTTTACGAGCAGTCCTTAGATCAGGTATTGCTTCCAGATATTTATATGGTGGCAAGGCTTGATGGCAGAGGCTTTACAAGACTTACTAAGGAAGTCTGTAATTTTGAAGCACCATTTGATGAAAAGTTTAGAGATATGATGGTGAAAACAACAAAAACTCTCATGGATTGCGGATTCAGAGTGGTATACGCCTATACAGAAAGCGATGAGATTTCATTATTGTTTGCGGCAGATGAAGATGCATTCGGCAGAAAAGTGCGCAAGTATAATTCAACACTTGCTGCTGAAGCTAGTGCAGTGTTTTCACTGGAACTTGGAATGGCAGCAACTTTTGATTGCAGAATGGTGCCTCTTCCTAATGCGGAGAGAGTTGAGGATTACTTCAGATGGCGTCAGGAAGATGCTAACAGGAATGCGCTAAATTCACATTGTTACTGGATGCTCCGAAAGGAGGGCACATCAGTTCATAAAGCTACGTCAAAGCTGAAAGGAAAAGGCGTTGCTTATAAAAATGAGCTGTTATTCAGCAGAGGAATCAACTATGATAAGTTGCCTTCATGGCAGAAACGAGGCGTAGGCATGTGGATAGAAGAGTATGGAAAAGAAGGATTTAATCCGCTTACTGGTGAAACAAAGATGACAACACGTAAAAGAATACATATAGATTACGAACTGCCGTCAGGTGATGAATATGGCAGCTTTATTCGGAAATTTACTTGAGGAGGATGAAAAGAAAAATGAGAAAATTAGCATCAATACAGAAGATAAAGGAAGTCTTTCCAATACCCGATGCAGACAGACTGGAACTTGTTCAGGTTCTTGGATGGAAGTGTGTCGGAGGAAAGGGAGAATTTTATGTGGGAGATCTGGTGGTCTATTTCGAGATAGATTCCTTTCTACCTGTATGTGAGGAGTTTGAATTCCTGAGAAAGAGTTCCTACAGAAGTAATGATTTTATGGGTGAAGGATTCAGATTAAAGACTATGAAGTTCAGGGGAGAGATATCCCAGGGATTATGCCTTGGGATTGATAAGCTCTCAAAGCTTCAGGGGATGAGTCTTGAAGAAGGAATGGATGTTACAGAGATCCTTGGAGTTCGCGAGTGGGAAATGCCAGAAAGGGCAGGATCAGGAGGAACCATGATAGGTGATCGGCCCGGATATATACCTAAGACTGATGAGACAAGGATACAGTCAGCGCCGGAGCTGCTTAATGAGTTTAAGGGGTTGCCTTATTACATAACAACCAAGATGGATGGTTCAAGTCATTCCATAGGTGTAAGGGATGGAGAAATTTCTTTTACCGGCCATAACTTCACTTATAAGGATGACGGAAAGTCAGCGTTTGTGGAGTATGTAAAAACAGCAGGTATTCCAGAAAAGATGAAGACATATGCAGAGGAACATGGACTGAGCTCTTTGGTTCTCCAGGGAGAATGGTGCGGGGAAGGAATACAGAAGAACAGACTTAGGCTTAAGAAGCCAGAGTGGTTTGTATTTACGGCAAGAGCTGATGATAAGAGAACTGACCTGGCAACGCTTAAGAAAATCTGCAGATATGTCGGATGTCAGATGGTTCCGGTGGAAGAGGAAGGCGATGATCTCTTAGCAAAGTATCCTGATGAGGCAGCTCTATTAGCAAGGGCAGAAGGTGTTGGATACAATGGGACAATAAGAGAGGGAATAGTAATAAGGCCTGTTACGCCTGTTCACTCTTATACACTTAGTGGGCCTTTATCAATGAAAGTGATAAACAACAAGTATCTAATGAAAAATGATGAGTGATCATAGACGGGAGGCAGCATGATATCAACTTTATATGAACCATTCAGGCACTGGTCAGAAAATGGATCTGTTTATATCCTGTCTGATACGCATTTTAAAGATTCTGATTGTAAACTCATGGACCCTGACTGGATAGAACCAGATGAACAGGTTAATATCCTGAATTCTGTGATCATGAAAAATGACACATTTGTCTGCTTGGGAGATGTTGGAAGTCCTGAATATATAAAAAAGCTCAGGGTCAGAAAGAAGATACTGCTTCTTGGAAACCATGACAGAAGGGGAGATTACAAGGACCTTTTCAATGAGATATATTCCGGTCCACTATTTATAGCAGACAAGATTCTTTTGTCACATGAGCCGGTATACGGACTTCCGTGGTGTCTTAACATCCATGGACATGACCACAGTAACATGGAGATGTACAAGGAAGGCTGCAAGCATTTAAACCTTGCAGCCAATGTATGCGGATATACTCCGGTCAATCTTGGAAAACTGATAAAAGACGGGATTCTATCTGATATCGACAGTATACACAGGATCACGATTGATCATGCAGTGGAGAAGAAAGAAAAGAAGTGGATTAGTAAAGAGACACATTCCTAATCACGGTTGGAATTACGATGTTTTGGGTGGAGACTAGCTAAAGCTGAGAAACAAATGCAAGAGGAACGAATACTAATGCATTCTACAATTTTTGTTTTGAGTGAAAATCCGATTTCGGAGAATGATGTTATTGACGATGATTTCTTTTCGGTGAGCCAGATAGAACGTCGAGGATATGATTATTGTAGTGTGACAAACCTTGAATATGAAGTCAGGGACTATTTTTCTATGTATTACTCCGAATTCTTTAAGACGGAGATTATGAAAACAGAGTATGAGGATTATCCTGAAGATAACTTTGTACAGTACAAGATGACTATAGCAAATCGTGAAAAATACATGAAAAACGTCTACAAAAGATACCGAAAAGCTTTAAAAAGTTTTAGCGATGTCCTTACATTAGAAAGACTTTTAAATGGTGAAGATAGAGAGATCAGCTATTTGCTATATAAGCTGCAGTGTATTATGGATGATACGTGTTCTATACAATTTTACAGTGATTATGGAGATTTCGAGAGCCCTGAGCAGTTAATGCGCCGCAGTAAGGATGGAGATGTTTATTATATAGTTGCTGCTTTTGACTATCATTTCTAAAATTGATTTAGTTATTTTTAGAAGAATCGACTGACATAGTAGGAAGAAGGCGGGAACGTATGAGTGATCTTCAGGAATTAACCAATGAACTTATGCAGGATCCTGAGTTTAAAAGTGAATATGAGGCACTTCAACCAGAAATGGATATCATAAGGGCGATACTTGATGCAAGAATCCATGCGGGTATGACTCGGTTGGAATTGTCAGAGAATGCTACAGGGGCGGATGTAAGCGATAACAGTATAGTAGAGCCTTGGAAACATGATATAGAAGCAGGCAAACTATAACTTACTAGCTTTGCTTAAGTCTAAAAGAGCTGAACAAAGTATAGAGTAAATACCGGTAAAAAATATGATATTACCGATATTTACTTGAATTAATTCTATGTACAGAGTATATTTAAGTAAAAGTAGGAATAAAAGCATTTTTTACCGAGGATTACTTAAAATGATTCTGTCATATGAAGAAGCAATAAAAGAATACGGCTCAGATTATAAACTCAAGAAGGCCATAGATTCAGGTGTAGTTTTTAAAATTGAAAATGGGATATATTCAAGTCGAAAGTACAATAATGAGCTGGAAGTTATATTAAAAAAATATCCAAAAGCCATACTTGCAGGAGAATATGCTTTCTATATTCACGGTCTTACAGATGTGATACCAGAGAAATATTCTCTCGCGACATATTCCAAAGCGGCTCGGATTACAGATAAGAGAGTGGAGCAGCTATATGTGCGTCAGGATCTTTTACTACTTGGAGTACAGGAAATAGAAAAGAATGGAGCTGTTATAAGAGTATATGATAAAGAACGCATGCTCATCGAACTTCTTCGGAATAAGAATTCTATGCCTTATGACATCTATAAAGAGATTCTGTTAAATTATAGGGGAATAATTGGGGACCTTGAAATATGGCGAATCCAGGAGTATGCCGAAAAATTCCCTAAAAGCAAAATGATTTCCAAAGCCCTGGATGAGGAGGTAATGTAAACTGGATATAAATGAAATGATAGATATGTACATGGAAGATGGCCTGACAAGAGAACTTGCCGCAGCTAGGGTCTGTCAGGATGTTGTTTTGAAGGCTATATCGATTGGACCGCTAAACAGGAATGTTACAATAAAAGGTGGCGTTGTCATGCGTAGTATTACTAACAATAACAGGCGGGCAACACGTGACATAGATCTGGACTTTATCCATTATTCTATTTCTGATGAATCTATAAGACTGTTTGTAGAGAAATTAAACTGCATAGATGGGCTCAATATTGCAATCACCGGCGATATCAAAGAACTAAAACATCAGGATTATCATGGGAAAAGTATAGAAGTATTGATCACTGATGAATCCGGAAACAGCATCAGCAGCAAGATCGACATTGGGGTACATAAGGATCTGGACGTCGAACAGGAAGAGTACTGCTTTGATGTTTGTATGGATGAAAACGGGGCGAGCCTGTTGAAAAACACAGTTGAACAGTCTTTTACAGAGAAATTGCGTTCTCTTCTGATATTTGGCAGCAATAGTCGAAGATACAAGGATATTTACGACATGTATTATCAAAAGACAGTTGCTAAAAGATATAAGCTTTTAAATTTGATTGACCACTATATATTTTCTGACTCTGGAATGAGAGAAAACACGATGGAAGAAATTATTACTCGAGTGTCGAATACATTTAAAGATAAACAATATTTGAAAAGAGTTGATAGCTCCAGGCAACGCTGGGTGGATGACGATATAAACGAAATAGCAGATGCCATTGTAAAATATCTGTCTGACCTTAATGTTTTGTAATAATCGATGAATGGCTTTCTAAAGGAGATGTAAACAGAAGCAAGAGGTTATGAGCCGGTTTAAACTAGACGTTTAATGCGGAATGAGTCAAGACATGCTACACTTGGTTCGACAAAATAGGGAAAGATAAACTTAAATGTTTGCCTTCACGTATTGAAGCGGGATATTTTAAGGATGAGTTTTGGGAAGAGATACCAAAGGACCTGGTCATATTTGGTTATGACGCACATTCGCCAGAGGAGATTATAAACGGGTGGAACTATTACAAGGACTTAACCAGTCATAATCATTTCGTTGGAAGAAGCTGAAAAATGATAAAATAGAATTGTCAATAAATGGTAAAGAAAAAGTTTTGGGTTTTGAGGAGAGTGCGAAAGATATGGATGAATTTGGTGAGATTATTATATATCAGACGGATGATGGACTTTCCAAGATTGAGGTCAACTTAAAAAATGAAACAGTATGGCTTTCAATCGATCAGATGGCGGAGCTGTTTCAAAGAGACCGAAGTGTTATAGGTAAGCATGTTCGTAATATCTTTAAAGAAGGAGAGTTGGTGAAAGATTCAGTGTGGGCAAAATTTGCCTACACTGCCGCTGATGGAAAAGTCTATGATGTAGACTTTTATAATTTAGATGTAATTATTTCTGTCGGATATCGTGTGAAATCTATCCGCGGAACTCAGTTCCGTATATGGGCAAATTCTGTTTTAAAGGAATATATCATCAAAGGCTTTGCAATGGATGATGATAGGCTAAAGGGGAATGGCGGCGGAAACTACTGGAAAGAACTTCTGGATCGAATTAGGGACATCCGCTCATCTGAGAAGGTGCTATATCGTCAGGTTCTAGACTTATATGCTACGAGTGTTGACTATAATCCCAAAAGTGAGGAATCTATAAAATTCTTCAAGATTGTTCAAAATAAGCTGCATTATGCTGCTCATGGACATACCGCAGCCGAAGTCATATATGAAAGAGCAGATGCAGAAAAACCATTTATGGGGCTTACCTCTTTTTCAGGTGAACTTCCAGCGCTTAAAGATATTGGTGTTGCGAAAAATTATTTGAAAGAAGATGAACTGAAGATTCTTAACAATCTTGTATCAGGTTATTTTGATCTTGCAGAGATTAATGCTATTGAGCACAAGCCCATGTATATGAGCGATTATGTGGAACAACTAGATTCTGTCTTGTCTTCAGGAAACAGAAAGCTACTTGTGGGGGCTGGAAGTGTAAGCCATGATCTGGCTTTGCAGAAAGCAAAGGCAGAATATCGCAAGTATCAAGAGATAACGTTGTCTCCAGTAGAGGAAGAGTATTTAAAGAGCATTAGAGGTGTGGAAAAGGAAGTCAAGAAGAGAAGTAGAACAAAGAAATAATATTATCGTATTGGTCAGACAATGTCTGGCCAATTTTTATTGTATTTTTATTGGTATTATTGTGTGCGAGGTAAGATGATTATAGTGGAAATATAGATGCAAACCTAAACGGTGTTGGGAATGATTCTCGGAGGTTGTTTTAATGGGATATATTGAGATTCCTGTTTATTATACGGATGACTTGATACACCAAAACGAAATAGTAACTTTTTATAACCAGTAGTAAAAGTATTCTATATAACTCTAGCTAAAATTTTGCGATTTATTAGAAAAGATGTGCATATAATAATGTAAGCCTGAATAATACCTCTTTTTCAACCACAGGTTAAGTGACAACCCTATATTTACATGTCTATACTTGTTTTACAGCAAACAAAAAGTATAGTTCATGGAGGGTGAAGCTTATGGCAGATAAGATGCTTGTGACTCAGGCTCTTGATGAGAGAGACCTGCTTGTAAAAAAGATTCAGGATAAAATTTCAAAGGCTAGCTTTGTAGATACAATCAAGCCCAACGAGGAGAAGGTGCTTGATGCAAGAGTATCCAAGGATGAATTTGCCAAGGATGCAGAGAGTACATATCAGCAGATTCAGGATCTGATTGACAGATTCCAGAGAATTGATGCAGCAATCGTTGCTTCAAATGCTAATACAACTATCAATACCACCTATGGCTCTTTTACCGTTGCAGGTGCAATTTCTCTAAGATGCAGATTGCGCGGTGCGGGATCATATGATGGAGATGCTGATTTCGAGAGATCACTTCAGCTTAAGATGGAAAAGGATTATCAGACTAGAGTCGCTGTTGCTGATTTGAAAAACAAGCAGCTTCAGAGCACAGCAGAGAGTATGAGACTTTCAATTCTTGGTAAGGATACCAAAGTTAAGGATGAGAAGCCTCTGGAAGTAGTTGAAGCTTATGTGAAGGAGAACACTACTGAGCTGGTAGATCCGCTTGATGTTCAGAAAAAGATTTCTGTACTTCAGGAAAAGAGGGATACGCTTCTTACTGAGCTTGATACTCAGATTAAAGTATCCAATGCGACAACGTTTATTGAGATTTGATTAACTCAGTAAGAATTGCCTGCAACACGAAAACTTCAAACCCGGTTTCCCTGTAACAGGGTTACGTTACAACTACCGATATTGCAAATATTGGATGAGAGTTCAGAATGGCGAAGTGGAAATCGCGCTGGGTTAATGGCCCGGAAGTCGCAGGTTCGAATCCTGCTTCTGAATCCCCATATACGGGATAATAATGAGGAGGCCGCAACGGCCAAGAGCATTAACCGTTTTGCATTTTGGTTAAACCGTGAATTATCATCGGTCAATAGTAATTACTTCAATAATCAATTGGGAACTGAGAACGTGCTTTAGACATAGAAATATGTTGAAACCCATGATAAAGGTTAGGGCGCTAAATCGGTTGGTCTGAAGTGATCCTCGTGGCTGTGTTGTGGGCAATAAAATAATCATTTCAGAATTTGATCATAGCTGGACCTCAGATAGGTAAAGCGGCAAAGGACCTTGCAGAAAATGCAGGGCCTTTTATTTTTTCAACTAGAGGTTCAATGACATTGCTAGGGTACGAAGGTTATCATAACAATAATAAGAAATAAAGAGGCTTTTAGTAGTTAGTTTTGGAGGAGTGGCTATGGCAGAAAGAATCATGAGGGAGGAAATTCCTGTTTATTCAGAGAAATATGGTATTCACGGTGTGATTAAGGATTGTGAACGCAAGGCGTTGAAAAGATGCTTAGGCAACGAAGCGGTGTATGAAGAATTGATGAAAAAGTATGATGCGAATTTTATGTTTGGAGAAGTTTAGAGGGAGATAGAACTGATGAAGGTTATAAGTACTGGTTCCAAATTTGATATATACCCAGATGATTTAAAAAGCTATGATAAGCTTCCTGCTGACTACTATATTGTAAGATTTGTTGAAAAACAGGGCTTTTTTCTAGAGAAATATTCTGAGTTTAAGATTACAGATACTAAGATTTATGGTATTCACGCGCAGAAAGCGGATAAGGTATTAGATTCATTTGCTGATTTTAAGAGGAACCTCGGTGTAATACTTAGTGGCGATAAGGGAATTGGAAAATCACTGTTTTCGAGACTTCTTGGTATGAAAGCAATTGAAAAAGATATCCCGGTTATTATTGTGGAAGCCTACAAAGAAGGAATAGGGGCATTCTTGGATAGCATACAGCAGGAAATAATGGTGTTGTTTGATGAGTTTGATAAAACTTTTTCAGAGAAAGACCATGGCGCTGAGGCGCAGAATAGCATGTTGTCATTGTTTGATGGGGTGGCTTCGGGAAAGAAGCTTTTTGTGATAACTTGCAATGAGCTAAGGGGGCTCAATGACTTTCTGGTTAACAGGCCTGGAAGATTTCATTACCATTTCAGATTTGACTACCCTACTGAAGAAGATATCAGAAAATATCTCGAAGATGCGCTTGAAACCGAATGTTGCACAGAGGTTGATAAGGTAGTGAGTTTTTCAAAAAGAGTTGCGCTTAACTATGATTGTTTACGTGCAATTGCATTTGAAATCAATAAGGGTTTGGAATTTTCTGAAGCTATCAAAGATCTTAACATAGTAAACATTGAAAGAGAGAAATTTAAGCTTTGCGTTCTATGCAAGGATGGATCGACACTGATTAATAATAGAGTGATTATGGATTCTTTTAGTAAGGAATCAGAAGAGTTTTCTCTTTATGAGGTTGGTGGTGGATACGCCGGAAGCATCTCTTTTTGTCCCGCTAATCTTAAATACAACGCAGGGACGCGCGAGCTATATCTGGAAGAGGAAGATGTTTCGCTTGACTACGATGATTATGATCTCGAGGAAAGTGAAAATAAAAAGAAGGCAGATGGCTTGAGAAGCCGCGGTATTAAGAGGGTAGTAGTTAACAGAGTGAGCGGGAACAGGCTACATTATGCGGTATGAGCTTTATATACCGCTTGATGACTTCCTGGTGCCACGCAAAAGAAATGAGAATATGGCGCTATTGGTTGAGGTAAAGACACAAAATAAAAACTCGGTTATAACCGGTGTAAACAGGCTTTCAAAGTATACATCTATCCAGAAAAACTTAGTAAATAAAAATACTGTTTAATACTTGATTGAAAAATAAGATTTTACACCATGGTTGCAGCATCAATTGTCATACACAGTTGGTGCTGTATTTGGATATAAGGGAAGGAGGAAAACTCATGCCGACCAATTGGGGTGCTATATCTCCATATACAACAAAAAAACAATATATGACCGGACAACCCAAGAAAGAAGATGCTATAGCATATTGCCACAATATTAAGCACATGGGCGCTCTTTCCAAAAAGATGGTCAAGCAACATGAGTGTATTCAAAAAAACTGCAAGTTTTTTGAAAAGAATCTCAAGAGTATGTACTGGTATGGAAGAGATTGTTATAGGGCAAACAAAAAGAGGGAAAAGCTAGTAAGGAAGGTCTTTGAGACACAAGGACGTGATGTTAAGAATGCAACAGGCAATCTGTTAAGTGTTAGTAGCTCAAACATCAATACTGATTTTGGAACGATGCTTCAGTTCTTTGATGATATCGAGGTTTTTCATGCGTACCTGTTTTATAAGAATCCGGATATGAAGATGAAGTATGTGGGAGGATTCTATGGTGATGAAATTGCTATGGCTCAGGCAAGAGAAATTGTTATGAATGGCCAAGGAGACTATCTTGTGGTATCGGGAGAACTGGGGAGCTTAGTGGGATATAGGGTGGAGAGCAGAAGCAGAGCTCTCATAGAGATTGATTTGACTTGGGGATATATGTATCCAGCGTTAGCAAAATTGGTTGTTCGAGATATGGAACTTAGAGGAAAGATAACTGCATAGAAAATTGTGAAGGAACCAGAGGCGGAGACGCCAAAGGTTCCTTTTTTAATTCAACTAGATGTTCATTGACATCTGGCGAAGGTCAGAGATTGGAAGGATAAAGATGGAATTTTATCATGGTACTTCAGATATATTTGACATTCAAGAATTACGTCCGGCGATTGAGACTGGAAATCTTAGGGAAGAATGGAGAAAAAAGCTGACAAATAAAGTTTTTTTCACGAATTCGCTTCTTTCTGCTGAAGTATTTGCCAAGAAAGCGGCACAAAAGTATGGTGGAAATCCTGTGGTTTACAAGGTTAGACCCATTGGTGATGTCTGGCATGTTAACACAAATGAGTATGTAGCAGATAGAGCAAAGATACTTGGGCGAGTTCCTTGATTTATCAACCGAGGGTTTAATGACAGATGCTTTTTCATTAAGTAAAATGGAAATAATAAGGAGATTTATTAATATGGGAAGAGATGAAAATATACTAGTTTTTGAAGATACAGCGAAGTTGTGCAAAGAGAATGAAGTGCTTGCAGAGGCAATTAGAACTTCAAATTCAGAACAGAAGCTGATATTAGAAGCAGATAGTGTTCCTGATGCTGATAAAAATAAATATGAAAGCTCTGCTAAGGTAGTAATATCCAAGAAAAGATCATATGAGGCAGCAAAAGAATACAATGATATGCGTGTGGCAGTACATAACTTTGCTTCGGCTTCAAATCCGGGAGGTGGCGTGATCCGTGGTTCGAGCGCGCAGGAGGAGTGCCTTTGCAGGTGTTCAACGCTATATTTTGATCTGGATGTAAAAGAACTTTGGGATGGTTTTTACAATCCTCATCGTGCTGCCGCTGATCCAATACATAATGATGATCTCATTTATACTCCGGATGTTGTTGTGTTTAAGACGGATACTGCAAATCCAAAACTTATTCCGGAGAATGAGTGGTATAAGGTTGATGTGATCACCTGTGCTGCACCAAATCTGAAAGCTAATCCGACTAACTATTTTAATCCTGGTGATGGCAATAAACAGGTAGTAGTAAAGGATAATGAGCTATTAGCAATCCACGAGAAGAGACTGCGGAGAATCCTTGAGGTTGCAGTGAACAATGGTGCTGAGGCAGTTGTGTTAGGAGCATTTGGATGTGGGGCATTCAAAAACAAACCGGAGGTAGTTGCTCAAGCAGCTAAAAATGTTATAAAGGACTATTTGCATGCGTTCAAGGTGATTGAGTATGCGGTGTACTGTAGCCTGAGGGACGATTGGAATTATAAGGTTTTTGAAAGAGTTCTGGCACCGTATTATAAAAAGTAATACGTGGATTATGCAAAAATAACATAATAAAAGCAAGAAATTTCAGGTGCTTGTCAAGTGATAATTGACAAACACCTGTTTTTATTTGTAACTTGCTTTTAATAGTTTATATGATATAATTGTGGTGTAATAAATACAGAAAATATGTGGGTTTTGGTTAAATAAATGATTTTTTCAACCTGCAGTTTAAACTATTTGCTTTAGACATGATGTGAGGCGTATTTTGACGAAGATTTATGAATAGAAAAGTTGATAGTAAAACTGAATTAGGAAACATTATCAATTTGGCGAGAGGCGATAGATCATTGAGAAACTATGCCAAGGATTCAGGTGTTAGTTACAATACGATTCATATGATCGAGAAGGGCGAATTAAATCCAAGCCCAGAAATAATTAAAAAGCTTACTTCAAAACAGGCAAGCCCGCAAAATGGAGTAACCTATGAAGCGGTAATGAGCGCGGCTGGTTACAAGACTGAAAACGACGAGGCAATGGTCAGTGAAGAGGCCATTGAGCTGGCGAAACACATGCTTGAAGAGGAAAATGAACACAGTTTTCTTTCACCTAGAGTTATACAATCAAGGGAGTATAGAGAAAATGAGATTAGACGTATAAAAACTTTGGCCAGAGGTATGGTCTTTGACGCATTGTTCGAGAAAGGAATTGAGTTTGGAGTCAATCCCAGAGAGGAAAGCTTATATAGGCTCCGCAATAATGATATGCTCCTGACAATAGATCATGGTGATATTAAAAAATGGCTATTAACCTTTATGTGTACAACAGGTGGTAGTTATGGAGGACTGTTTTATCATGATACGTTAGGTAGATATATGACTTTTGAGGGCGGCAAGGATATAAAGTTCTCTTGGGTAACCAACGATCCAAGAGCTTTTGCTAGATACAAAGGATATGAGCATAAACTGCTTTTTAGAGGCGAAATGTCTTTGATTCTGGTTGATACTGATGCCCAGAAGATTGTATCGGAAACATATTTGTCCAATTACTTTTTGGATGACTATAGTAGAGAGTTTTATATTGTTTGATGCGATTATTTGAAAGGGGTGATGCTTAATGCAAGTAAAGATATGGGGAAAATAACAAAAGAGACGTTCGCTAAAACGTCTCTCTTGAAAAAGTCAGATGTTCGTACCATCTGAAGATATGAAGTATTTTTGAACCCTAGGCGAGTTCACTTCATATCTAAACATTATCATTTTGTGGATTGTTTTGCAACACATATCAATGTGCCGCGTGGTTTAGCCACAAGATATAGTGTTTCTTTAATTTCAAGGATTTTCCCTTTTGGTAAACAACTGAATAAGAAACTGGTGGTGCTTTTTGACGTATTGCGTCAAAGGCTTGTTAAGTTACCCAAAAAGGAGAATTTTATGCTGGACAAGGTTATAAATAATCAGGCGACATGCGCCAAACTCAAGAAAATGCTTGAAGAAAAAGGTTATACACCTGTAGAAATAAAGGAAATGCTTCATCTGGAGTCTGTTCAGAGCGTATACAAATGGTATGCGACTGCTAGAGGAAAGGGAACTAGTATGCCATCGGTAGACAATATGATGAGATTAGCATATTTGTTGAAGGTGCCTCTTGAAGATATATATGTTACCTATGAGGTCCTTTTTTAGTATTGTTCCATGATTTTGGGGGCGTGAGAGATTCATGAGTTCGGTTTAAAGAATGGTGTGGCAATCTATAGGCTTTTGAAGGATGTTGTTTAAAAAACTGAACCAGAGGTTTATGTTTTTTAATAACGAAAAATGATATACTGGTAACACGTTGTGAATTCCATTTTTAAGGAGGCAGCCATGGAGATTTTTGATGTGTTTGTCGACATGCAGGCAACTGGTGATCGGATCAAGCAGCTTCGTAAAGAGCACAACATGATAGTGTTTGATCTTGCAAATGCTCTGGGGCTCGAATCAGAACAGGCCATTTATAAATGGCAGCGCGGTCAGTGCTTACCAAACGCTGACAATCTTGTAAGACTTAGCATATTGTTTGGATGCCATATTGAGGACATTCTTATTCATTACACAGCAGGAGAGGACGAAAGTCCTCTTCTTTCTTTTTACAGGAGATTTGGAAAATGGTTTTGGCATCTATGGGATTAAGTTTCAACCACGAGTTGAATGAAAAAGGCTAGGGACAAGGATAGAATAGGATTAGGCAAAAATTTTGGAGTATGTGTAATGAAATGACAGATTCAAGACCGGAGGAAATTTGAACTTTGAGCAGAGTACTAATAATACCAGATGTTCATCTTAAACCATGGATATTTGATATGGCCGAGAAAGTGAATAAAGAATCTTATGATGACATAGTTGTACTCGGTGATCTGGTAGATGACTGGGGGATGGGAAGTAATCTTGATATTTATAAAGCTACTTTGGACAGAGCTGCAAAGTTTGGAAAAGATCATGAAACTTCTTTATGGTGCTATGGGAATCATGATGTTTCGTATCTTTGGGACGCTATGGAGTCTGGGTATTCTGTTCAAGCGAGGATAACAGCTGTTGAAGGGATAAATAAGCTTGAGCGGGTTCTTGAGGGCAGACTCAAATTTGTACATAAAATAGATGATGTGTTATTCAGTCATGCTGGGTTAACAGAGGCATTCGTCCTTCATTCATGTGGATACCATATGAAAGAAATAGAGGATATATTGGCCAAAGTAAATCGCATGGGTAAGCAGGAATTATGGAGAGACAGTTCTCCAATATGGGCTAGACCACAGCATGATTTCTATAGAATGTTTAGGGATGATATTTTTTATCAGGTGGTGGGGCATACTCCTGTAGAAGAGCCACTTGATGCATGTGGGGTGCTGACGTTAGATCTTTTTTCTACATACTCTGATGGAAGTCCCTATGGAAATCAAAAACTATATATTTTGGATACAGAGACAAAGAAACATAAGGAAGCAATTCTTCTCTAAATTATTGAGTTGAATATACAAATCTATATGCGGAACTCTAGTGTAGTCGGCATACGTCGGCACGAATGACGAGTCGTCATTCGGAAAAAGAGATTAGTACCATTTTAATTGCAGCTGCTCCAGAGAGGTATTTAAGAAAGCTTATTGGCAGGATTAACTATGTCTTGTGTGTGGAGCCAGAAAATGAGGAATTTAAAGCTGGTAAAGAATGGGCTTCAGAAGAAATCAAAAGAATAGGCCATTCAATATGAATTAGGAGGGGATGAGGCGTGAGACAACTTATTATTGCTCGCAAGGATTTGAATATGTCAGCAGGCAAACTGGCAGCACAGGTTAGTCATGCTAGTATGGCATTTATATCTCAAATGATTTTGAATAGTGGAACTTCAAAGAGGTTATCATTAGATACTGGTGAAGTAGAGCGCTATGAGATATTTATGGAAATGGATCCAGAATCAGTTGTTTAAGTGAGGAATTTTTATATGGTAGAAGATAAATGGAACTTTAAGGGTACGCCATGGGAGTTTGTTCACTTAGTGCGTCACGCATGTGTTGTTTATGAATGTGTAAAAAGGAAAAGAAATGGCATTTTAGAAATTCTTATGGATGATGAGGTATTCGAGAAAGCAGCAGATGAATTTGGAATTACTTACGATACAATAAAAAATGAGATGCGTATAAATCTGGATTTTGCTGAGCGTCTTGATGAAATCATGGAGAATTGTAAAAAATAGAGACTGGAGCATGTTTAGAAAAATGATAGGATTGCAGAAATCCTTGTTTTTGTAAAAAGAATAAAGTATCGACCAATCTTCCAAAATGATGATTATTCTTTTGGGGATTTACAGGTTATCAAGATAGCAGATAACTAGTTTGACCCGGGCAAAATGCCCGGGTCATCATTAATCCTGATCCTCTTGAACAGATTCATTAGTGTTATCTTCTTGCTCTGTAGTACTGTCGTCATCATCAGAAGGTTCTACTGATGTTGTTTCTGAAGGTAAAACTTCGGGGATTGGATCCGTTGCCTTTTCAGGTGTTTCTTCGCTTTTTTCTTCTGTTTCAGGCTTCATCGCATTCTCTTCCGAAGTCTTTTCAGCATTTTCATCAGAAGTCTTCTCAGTTGAAGCTTCATCCGCAGCCTTTTCAGCATTTTCATCAGAAGTCTTTTCAGTTACAGTTTCATCTGAGACTTTTTCAACAGTCTCATCAGAAGTCTTCTCAGTTGAAGCTTCATCCGAAGCTTTTTCAACAGTTTCTTCGGAAGTCTTCTCAGTTGAAGCTTCATCAGAAGTCTTTTCAACAGTCTCCTCGTAAGCCTTCTCTGTTGCAGTTTCTTCTGCAGATTTCTCACTAGTCTCTTCAACAGCCTTTGCTACGTCTTCTACATTTACTGCTTCGTCGGATTCAGCGTCTGGCGTTATAGTTTTTGCATCTACTGATGACACCATACTCCTTATGGCAGCCGCAGGTGATTGATTCAGATTATTGGTACTTTCTGCTTGATTTTCGGCATCCTTTGCAGCTTCTCCTGCCTCAGCCCTGACTTGCGCAGCCTTCTGAAGACTCTCTTCCCAGGTCATATAATTTATAGTGTTTCCATTTTCATCTGTGCCGGGCTTTGAGTAGAAATCATCAAGCCCCTTTTCTGCACCCAGAGTTTCTTTTGTAAGTTCATAATTCTTTCCGTATACATCGCTTATATAATAGTACGATCCTGTGTCCACATAATCGGTTGTAATGTCAAAAGCTTTATTTTTTTCTTTGTAAATGGTTCCAAGTGAGAATAAGGCAGGGGTACTGGCTGTTTTGTAGAAATCATCAGCACCGCCAAGAAGCTCGAAATACTGGTTTTCAAGGAAACTCATATTGGCATTCGCAGCGGCAACAGTTCCGTCAAAGTCCTGAACAATACTGTAGCTGTCAACGGATAATTTCTCGCCTTTTTCATCTGAAAAGATATTCAGATATAAAGTTGTAACCTTTTCCTCCTTTGCAGCCCTCTTCAGATAATCTGATCTTGATTCCCCTTCTTTCATTTCAAGGGTGGAAGCACTTTTCGCATTGGCCCATATACTTACAGGAATGTAACCCTGATAAGAACCATCTTCATTTGTTTTGGTGATATACATGCTGCATATCTGTCCATTTAGCAGATACCACACAGAATTGTAAGGAGCAACACTGTATGTAACCTTGGAATCATTAATCTCTTTTGTTTCAGAATACAGGCAGGTATCACCTATGGAGCCAACATAATTATTGTTGCTGTCAAAAAGTGTGACTTTTACCTTTACCGAATCTCCCACAGCAACAGTTTCAGGTTCGTTAATTTCTATAGTCGCAGTGGTTGAATCATTATAAACATTGTCTACTTTATCGGGCAAAGTTACAATAATATCTTCTTTTGTAATTCTGTCATTCAGAATCTTATCAAAACCCATCAAAGTAGGGTCATCAGGATTATCTTCATTCACACCTGCTGCTTCATAAAGATACTTCCAATAATCTTTCCATTCATTTTTCCATGCATCAGAATCTCTGATTGTAGCTAAAAGATTATCTCTATTCTTTATATTCTCAGTCTGCCAGTCATCACCTATGAGTTTTGCCGCCAGATTCATGAGTGCAAATCTGGCTATTACCTTCTTGTATTCATTATTTAAACCTGTCGTTTCATATATTTTAACCGCTTCACTGGCTGTCTCGTAATAAGAAACGGTTCCATTATTGTCGATATTCATCGTGTAGTATGCTGCCAGAGGAAAATAAATACTAAGTCCTCCGTTCTGAACGTCTCTTTCCAACCACCTGTTATAAAGTACACATTCGTCAAGATTCTTTAAAACATTATTTGCGGCATCCTTAAGCTCTTTTGAAAAGACAGAATCATCACTTGCAAAGGGAGTCACAAATCTCTTGAGATCAAGATAATTTGATGTATCGACACCGTTTCTTGTGGCAAAATGTGATTTCTTTCCAACTATATTCAGAACTTCATAATAAGCGGATTCAGTCTGTTCAATCTCTTTTAACAGATTCTCTGCAAATATTGAGACTGCGCTGTCAAGTTCATCGACCTTTGTCAGATCAACAAAAGAAAGGCAGGATAGCATATCCTTCTCGAATTTTTTTACATAAGCATCTACAACTTTTTTTCCAAGTTCGCTGGTGCCGAGCTTCGGATTATTTTCAAGCTCACTGAAAAGTGTCTGATAATCCCAACCTGTGCCGTATTCGTTCTCCTCAGATCCTATGTAGTAATAAGAGAGTTCTTTTAAAGCGGAAACGGCCTCATAGTTTCCCATCTGACAGGCATCAAAGCCTATAAAATCAAACTTCCTACCGCTTTGAATAAACTCACTTCCGGCAAGTGCCTCTCTTAGTTGCTTTAGTGAAAATCCCGGATCCGGAAGACCACTCTCTTGCTGGTGAGATTCTTTATATTCTGAAAGCAGCTCATCATAACCATATCCGCCGTAACCTCCGCCGTGATCCCAAAGTATCAGATCGTATTTTCTTTCAGAATCTTCTGGCGCAACATAGTCGATTATTTGTGAAAGGAACTCTGGATCCGTCATGTACTTTCCGGAAAAGCTTTTAGTTTCAACCATTCTGTTTTGAGTACCGTCATTTACAACTTCCCAAATCGTAATCTCACCGGTACTGATCTCTGTCCCATATTTGGAGAGCAGATCATTTGCCATATTATCAATCTCAATTCTATCTTCAGGGGTAATTATTCTTTCGTCTTCTTCGGCATCTTCATCGTCAATTCTGGGGAAAAGCAGCCTTTCGACATAGTACCTGTAGACAACAGGATCATTCATATGCCATTTTTTGCTTCCACCGGTAACAATATAGACTTTAACCCCTTCAGGTATTTTGGTTCTTAAAAGATCTAAAAGATCTTGAGTTCCAACTCCGTCTTTAGACTCAAGGTCTGCGCCACACAAATATAAAAGGAAAGTTCGGTTACACAGTTCTTTATTAGCTTCTTCACTATCCTGTCCATCGTTTTCTTTTCTTTCCTGTGGTTCATTTGGCTCATCTGATCTTGGCAAGTCAAGATCTGCCGGATTACTTTCTGTTTTTTCCATAAACCGGACAACTTCCGATAGTTTGCTAAAAAAGCTGGAATATGCACGGATAGTCTCTTTTGAATTGTTGGAATTGAGGCTTTTTACTAAATTATATAAAGAAACATTGCCGGTTTTTAGAACAATATCTTCATACCGACTGTTTGAGACGCCGATAACAAAGGATTTTGAATAGGATGTTTTCTCATCATCCGCAGGAATACGCACTTTTCCAAAAATAGTCTTAAGAGCCGCAATGCTAAGATCTGCAAGCTTTTTATCGGTCACGCTGATTCCTAAGGTTATCTCATTCTTTCCTTCTTTTATTACATAGCTTTCCTGAGTATCGTATGTAACATGTAATCCGGGAAACGAGTCAGAATACAGAGTAATTCCCACCGGAAATACATTGGCAAGCTCCTCAACGCTTGTAGTCTCGGCCGCCATTGATGAGATTGTGGTAATATCAGGTGCCAACGATGATACAACGAGAAATACCACAGATAAAACAGCAACTAGCAGTTTTTTAAATTTGGGCATAATCCGACCTTCCTTTCAAAAAAGTATGACATCTTGATTTTTTGATTCAAGAATGCATTCATATATCATGTTTATCGGCATTTAAACCCAATTTTTTGACCTTTATTTAAAAAATAATATGGCTGTAATAAAAAAATGATTGGCCGCTATTTCTTATGTTCTTTCGGCATGCATTCTCTTTTTGTTTTCATACATGTTGTTATCTGCACGCTTAAAGACGTTTATTGCACCTGCATCTTTATCACTGTCATATGTGGCATAACCAATCGCAGCTGACACAGCTTCCCAGGGAGATAGATCTTTGTTGTTTGACAGGTCTGAGAGCTCTTGGTTGAACTTATCTATTAGAAAATCAATATTTTCAAGGTCCTGACCCTTTAGAATTATGGCAAATTCGTCACCGCCTATCCTGAAGACAGGAGAGTGGGCAAATATAACGCAAACAATACGACAGATGTTCTTGATGGCTTCATTACCTTTTTCGTGACCATAAGTATCATTGATGATCTTTAGGTAATTAAGGTCAACGACTCCAATCCCAAATTCAGTCTTTCCAATCTTAAGATTCCATTCAAGACTTTTGATTTCATTGTCGTATGCAGTCTTGTTTCTTATTCCGGTCAGAGAATCACGGTTTGCAAGGGCTTCCAACTGAGAGTTCTTATCCTGCATGTCACTTATCTTTTTATCTTTGTCGATCAGGTCAGAGGCATAATTCCTTATATCCTCAACCATGGAGAAGATGGAGCGTGACAGGGATTCAATCTCATCATGGGTATGTATGTCAATTTCGTCCATAACAAGTTCTGATACAGGAGCGCGCTTTCGGCATTTGTCTTCAATTTTGCCGGTTGCATTTTCAAGGTTCCGTATAGGCCTGACTATCCGCTCGTTATACCATCTGTTGAGCGCTAAAACAAGAAGCAGACCAGCTATAAGTGCAACTATGAATGTCGCAAGTGCATATGTATAGGCTGCTTTATAAATGTCATCAATAAGGATATCCCCACAGATTACAGCAATGGGCTCCCCTTTTGAATTTATCAGAGGACGGATTGCGGTATATATCTTCCCAAAGTCAGTATCATTTCTAAAGTAAGTGACAGTTGTATCCGTGTCCATGCGCTTAAGGTACTCAAGGGCGACATCCCTTGGATAAGCATCTCCGGTATAGTTTCCGAGATCGGTAAGTTCATCTGCTTCATATGTCTTTTCATATAAAGTATATGCAGCAAGGACATCCATCATGTTGTCCGGAGGATCTGCCCTTAACGGCTCAATTATATATATAAAAAACAGGTCATGGGTTTCCTTGAGATCATTGGCCAGAGTCTGCAGCTCGTTGTACTTGTCTGATTTGACACCGGTGTGCATGCACTCTTCAAGGTCATCAACATCTATGCATCTGCTCAGAAAGTTGATGGCATCACCGGCATAGTTCTGATATCTGCTTATCATATCCCTTCTGTAAATATCAAAGCACAAAGTGCCCACGGAAATAGATATGAATATAACAATGATTATGCTGATGCGGATAAGTGATTTTTGTAAGGAATTTTTCATTTTTTTATTGTTCATACCTGCCCTGCCTGTGCCTCCATATAAGCGATAAATTCAGCAGTTGGTATTGGTTTTGAGAAATAATATCCCTGCTCATAGTCACAGCCCAGTTCTGCCATTTTGTCTTTCATCTCAAGAGTTTCTATTCCTTCGACAACAATCTCCATCCTCGAGTGTTTGAAAAGACTTATCAGATCAGGCAAGAAACCGGCTTTTCCTGCGAAATATGACCTTACAAAGGACATATCAACTTTTACCACGTGAATTGGCAGATTTATAAGGCTTGTAAGATTAGCTGCACCTGTTCCGAAGTCATCAAGAGACAGTTCTGCACCCATGGCTCTTAAGCTGGCAATTGTAACCTGTATCATGTCATAGTCATCTATAAGTGACTCTGTTATCTCAAAGTCGAACATATCCATTGGAACGTTATGTTTTTTAGCTATTTCTGCCAAGTCACCAGGAAGGTTGATGCTCATGCATTGTATCGGAGACAGGTTGACATTTATGAACTCAATGCCAAGTTTTTTGACATCCACGTTTTCGAGGAACATGCAGACTTTTTCAAAGATCTGTTTGCCTATTTCTATGATATCACCATTCTTTTCAGCAATCTGAATGAAATCAAGAGGAGAAATGAAGCCGATTTCAGGATCATTAAGCCTCGCAAGAGCCTCTGCACCCATGACTTTTCCGTCTGCATTAGAATAGATGGGTTGAAAGTATACTTCGAATCTTTTCTCTGACATGGCAAGTTTGATTGCTTTTTCTATTGCTTTGTGTTTTTTGATGCCTTCTATCATTTTGTCCGAGAAGTAGTAGTTACCTTTGCGGTTTTCCTCAAATGAATTATTTATGGCGTATCTTGCCAGGTCAGACACCAGCAGAGCATGTTCGCTGATCAGAGACTCAGATAGGAACATCATTGAAGCCTGAATAGGAACGATGTCGTCGCAGTTTTTTCTAAGGAGTTCGTATTTTTCTATCCATTCGTTTATTACCAAAGACGGGTCTTTTTCCAGATGACCTTTTATCAGGACAATGAATACGCCGTTTCTTATATAAAACAGGTAATTATTACGGTAATTTTGCACGAGCCACGCTGCAATGATCTTCAGTTCATCATTAATTTGATTGACTCCGTAGACAACCTTGGAAGCCTCATAGTTGTTGATGGATATTGTAATGAGACTGAACGGGATCTTTCTTTCCCGTAATTCCTTGCCTATTCTGTTGAGTGCGCTCTTATTTAATAATGATGTACGATTGTCCCTATATAGATCGGGGTTTTCAGATGTAAGGAAGATGATCAATATAGTAAGGATGCTGAAATAACTTGTGACGAGCATGTGGTAGAACTGCTTTCTTATGATTATTCCGAATAACAGGAGCAGGTTAAAAGAAAGAAGTCCCGCTTTCATGCGCCTTGAAAGCTGTTTCCAGAATCTGATAACAAGAAACAGGGATGCGATGATATAAAAATAGGTGCTGAAATAGATTGTTTTATAAAGAGAGCAGTTGTGATATCCATCCTCAGCAATGGTGTAAATAGCAGATGTCCATGGAGTTGAAAGGATAAGAATAACAGAAATAAATGCAGGCAGGCTGGCGATAATCTTAAAGATATGATTGGATTTTCTATAACTATGGGTAGACTCTGCTGTATACATAAACAGAGACCATCCTCTGATGATAAAACCAAGGAAATATGCATGATTGATTGCATACATTACCCACAGAGGGAAAATCATCCACACTTCATTCATTTCGCAGGAAATGATATCAGAAATTGTCATGATAAGGTTTGAACTCATGGCAATCCAGAAAAAAACGCTCTGCCTTATAGGAAGATTTCTTCTAAAGCCATAGAATAATAGAAGTATTATCTGTATAGGTATTGATGCTATGGCAAAGTCGTAGTTAAAAGGGCTGATCCAATTGAACATATCATGTCTCCTGTGTGCAGGGCAAGGGGACTGAATCTGTGATGATAATACACCTGCAATCATTATTGTTGAAATACCGTTCCATTTTAATTGTAACTTGGATTATGCTCTGGCTCAACTAAAAGCTTTATAAACGAATACATTTTATGATTTGTGGTCAGTGCGGAAGTTTGACAAGCGTAAAGGTTGAATTGGGCTTATAATAAAAAATGTATTATGGATACTGTGATTTTGTAAAGAGGAGGAAGGACAGTGTTCTATTTTCTTGTTGCACCATATCTTGTTTATAACGGAATACTTATAGCTGCAGCTGTTATACCTGCGATATTTCTGATGGTAAAGGTATACAGGTCAGACAAGCTTGAGAGGGAGAGCCCATATATGATATGGACTCTGATAAAAGCAGGTATATTGTCATCGCTGCTGGCACTCGTTGAGGAACGAGTATTGTCTGCTATATTGGGACTTGCAGTTCCATATGAATCGCCGCTCTATAACATCATTCTTTACTTTGGCATTGTTGCATTTGCGGAGGAAAGCTCGAAATATCTTTGCATGAAAAGACAGACATGGAGCAGCTGGGAGTTTAATTGCCAGTACGATGGAGTTGTCTATGCAGTTTTTGTTTCCCTTGGATTTGCATTGTGGGAGAACATCAGCTATGTTATGATGTATGGCTTTGGAACTGCCATAGTAAGGGCTGTCACAGCAATTCCGGGGCATGCCTGTTTTGGCGTTTTCATGGGAATCTTTTATGGGATTGCCAAGAAGCTTGATTACAGAGGCGAAAATATTGGTTCCAAGATCTGTAGGATACTTGCTGTAGTTGTACCGGCTCTTTTGCATGGGGCTTATGATTATATTGCAACTATGGAATCACAGGATGGAAATGGTTATTTCATCGGGTTTGTGGCTGTGATGTTCCTGCTTTCCTATGTTCTTGTTGGAAGAACTGCCAAGGCTGACAGACCAATATATTAAAACAGTAGGAGATAGTAATGCTTGATAATATCGAAGTTTTCACACAGAGCAGCATAAGGATAAAGAGCAGTCAAGGAACGATTTACCTGGATCCATTCCAGATAAAAACGGAGCCCCATGATGCAGATTATATCCTGATCACTCATGATCATTATGACCATTTTTCCGTGGATGATATCAAGAAGATTGCCAAGATATCAACTATATTGGTTGTTCCGGCAAGAATGGAAGATGATGCCAAGGAACTTGCTAACGATGTTGCTTCTATCGTCACAGTGAAACCTGGTGTCTATAAGGAAATAAGCGGACTTGAGATAGAGACAATACCTGCCTATAACACTGTAAAGCCATTCCATCCAAGACGTGCTGAATGGGTAGGGTATATTCTTAGAGCTGATGGCAAGCGCATCTATGTTGCAGGAGATACAGGACTTACTAAGGAAGCCAGGCAGGTGAAGTGTGATATAGCTCTTTTGCCAGTCGGAGGCACATATACTATGGACACCAGGAGGGCTGCAGAGCTTGCTAATACCATAAGACCTGAGTATGTCATCCCTACCCATTACGGTAGTATCGTCGGAAAGCAGAGTGATGGCCAGACTTTTGCATCACTTGTAAAAAGCCCGGTGAAGGTTGTTGAGAAGATAAAGTTTGACTAAGGAACAGATAAACATTCGGTTATCGAAAAGAATATATATTCAGGACATCAATTTAAAATGATTTTTCCTGACTTCGATAAGACCGTCTTTTTTCATTTTGCCAAGTTCCTTTGAGAGAGCACTGCGCTCAAGATTAAGATAATCTGCAAGTTGTTGGCGGTCGAAAGGAATGTCAAACTCGTTGCTGCCTTTTTTCAGGGATACGGAATTGAGGTAAGCCATGACACGTCCGCGGATTGTCTTTGGAGATGTATGAAAACTTCTCCCGGATAAGTGCAGATTTTTGTTGGCGGATATCATGAGAAGATTTGATATCAGCTTAAAGCTCCATAAATTCATATTGGATTTTAGCTTTTTCAAACTGCCGACCTTAAAAAAGAGGATTCGGCAGTTTTCATTTGCTCTGACATCTACTAAGAGAGGTTCGTTCTCAAGCAGGGCATAGGTCTCAGCAAAGAATCCACCCTTTGCTACATTGCTCAGAATAGTGCGGTTTCCCCATGCATCATTGCTTTCTATTGTTACACTTCCTGAAATGACAAGACCTAAAGAGTCTGTAATATCACCGGCACGTAAAATTATAGAATCTTTCGTATATGTTTTCTCTACAGAAGAGAGCTCTTTAAGAGCAAGGTCAATTTCTTCAGGCATCATCCCGGTGAAGATGATGTTATCTTTTAACATATTCTTATCCCAAGACATAAAAACATTCCTTTGTTTTAAAAATGTGGTTATAACAACATAAGTATTTTTCTAATCATACTATACTTGCATCATGAAAACAAGGAAAAGGCCGGTGGCTGATGCCATCAAAGTGGAAAAGCTACAGCATCCTTTATGAAAAAGTGGGCTGGCTTACAAACATGTTCTCGGAGCCTGTTGAACCATTTTTATGTTTGAATCGCAAGTTACTTGAAGGCTTTTTTTATCTGTTCCAGAAATTTTTCAGCAATAGGAGTAAATGTCTGATACTTATTCCATATCAGATATAGCTCTGATTTCAGTTCTGGTGAAAGGGGCTTGAATACCATGTCAGTTCCTTCGGTGTTTATCAGGTCCTTGAAAGTGAGCAAGATTCCAAGGTTTTCCCTTGCAAATACGGAACCGTTATAGGACAATCTGAAAGAGCCTTCAAGCTTAAGTTCATTAAATCTGTCTTTGGCCCAGGCTTTGATTTCATTGTTCCAGCTTTGTTCTGAGACAAATAGAGGCTGT
>NZ_SVFW01000041.1:0-18319 GCF_015056685.1 Butyrivibrio sp.
CTGCATAAAAACAGCGTAGCAGCCATAAAACTGCTACGCTAAAAAAGTCTAACTTTTTGGGGTCACATCAAAATGCTGTTTAGGTCATGAATTCTGTAATCGCAGAGCGATTCCATAATAAAAAACATGACCTAAACTTATGAAATCCGTTGATTAGGTCATGAATTCTGTAATCGCAGGGCGATTCCATGACAAAAAACATGACCTAGACATTTGAAATCTGCTGATTAGGTCATGGATTCTGTAATCGCAAGGCGTATCATAATAAATTGTCACAGTAAAATGAGCACATAGCCATGCGCACTCATGAAAGTAGCCACCCTTACTGTTCCTGGATTCAGAGCCCGAGGCTCTTGTACCCAGCCACACCGAAGGTGCTTGCCATTGACGGGTTCTGAGGAAAACGCTACAATGTTGAATCCGACGGTGCGAGAAAATCTACTGTTCCCATCATCCTCACCGTCGGCTCGCAGACCAAAGCGTTTTCCTCAGGTTCAGTCAATGGTGGCGTACGGAGCCAAGCATTTACCAATTTCTTAAGCTTATACATAGAATAACAGGGGGCAATATCTGCCCCCTGTCTACTACCTAGCTTCTACCTAGCTTCTACCTTACTTACGCATATACAAATAAAGAGTATTCTGGAGTAAGCTTTTTGCTTACACCAGAATACTCTTCCCTTATCTACTTATTTAGACATTTAGATATGAAAAATTCATCCCTGATTTTGCTTTTCTACAAGATGGTCGCCGCAGTACTTTTGCCTGAGCTTTGGCTTGTCGATCTTTCCTGTGGCATTTCTGATTACTTTATCAAATATGATCTTTCTTGGCCTTTTATATCTTGGAAGATCAACGCAGAAAGCATCTACATCTTCTTCAGTAAGAGTCATTCCCTCTTTTACCTGGATAATTGCGGCAGCAATTTCACCAAGACGCTGATCAGGAAGACCTATAACAGCTGCATCATGGATCTTGTCATTTTTCATGAGGAAGCTCTCAATCTGTACAGGATACAGATTCTCACCGCCTGAAATAATAACGTCTTTTTTACGGTCAACGAGGAATATAAAGCCGTCCTCATCCTGACGAGCCATATCACCTGTAAAGAGCCATCCGTTTTTAAGAATCTCAGCAGTTGCTTCAGGATTCTTGTAATAGCAGACCATAACGCCGGG
Organism: Butyrivibrio sp.; assembly: GCF_015056685.1. Lineage (GTDB taxonomy): Bacteria > Bacillota > Clostridia > Lachnospirales > Lachnospiraceae > Butyrivibrio. Next base: position 1,178 of record NZ_SVFW01000041.1, read on the forward strand.
GCCTTTGACACAAAGCTCTCCGATCTCGCCCTGCTTAACAGGATTTCCTTCTTCATCTACTATCTTGGTCTTCCAACCATAACCGGGAACACCTATGGCGCCTACCTTATGTACATTTTCCATTCCAAGATGAACGCAGCCAGGGCCTGTTGATTCAGAAAGACCATAGTTGGTGTCATACTTATGATGAGGAAAATACTGAAGCCAATGACGAACAAGGCTTGGCGGAATAGGCTGAGCACCTATGTGCATCAGACGCCACTGAGAAAGCTTATAATCCTCAATCTTAAGCTTGCCACTATCAAGTGCAGCAAGAATATCCTGAGCCCACGGAACAAGGAGCCAGACGATAGTACACTGCTCTTCTGAAACAGCCCGGAAAATTGCTTCAGGAGAATTGCCCTTTAAAAGAACTGCCTTGCTACCGGTGTATAGCGAACCAAACCAGTGCATCTTAGCTCCTGTATGATAAAGAGGCGGTATACAAAGGAAGTTATCTGCATGTGTTGTCTCATGATGTATAGCTTCCATCTGTGCAGACTGCATAAGTGCTGTGTGTATATGCAAAATAGCCTTAGGAAATCCGGTAGTTCCTGATGAAAAATAGATCGCTGCATCATCCTTATCTTCGATCAGAACTCTCGGTGCCGTTGAAGATGAATTTGAAACCTGCTTGTAATAGTCCTCAGCATAGGATGGACACTGGTCTCCAACATAGTAAAGAAGCATCTCCTTCTTTAGTTTCTCAGCAATATCCTCGATTCTTCCGATGAACTCAGGTCCGTAGAAAAGGACATCAGAATCAGAAGCCTTAAGGCAATAATCAATTTCTTCAGAAGTAAATCTGAAATTAAGCGGAACAGCTACAGCTCCGCATTTTAATATTCCAAAATAAATAGGCAGCCATTCGAGACAGTTCATAAGCAATATAGCGCACTTCTGTCCTTTTTTGATGCCCCTTTCCATGAGCATATTGGCTACTCTGTTAGCTTTTTCATCAAATACAGACCATGTGATCTGTCTTCTGTAATAGGAAGTGCTTGTGGGCTGAATAAGCTCATATTCCTTCCATGTTACTCGCTGCTCTTCCTTTATCTCAGGATTTATCTCTACAAGAGCAACCTCTTCCCCATAAAGTTTGCTGTTTCTTTCTAGTAAATCTGTAATCGGCATATTGTAATCCCCTTCTTGTACGCTTTAAAGCGCTAAAGTTTATTATATAGACATTTAATAAAAAGGTCAATACAAGTGACGCCCGATATTTACCAATTTAAAGCATATTTAATTCTTGATTTTATTTTTTATTTTTATTATTCTAGTGTATATGCACTTTATCACTTTAAATCAGAACAATGTCTGTTTTATATAATTGTGCGTAATTATCAAGAAGGTAGGAGGATTATAAATGAGCAAAGACAATGGCAAACAGCTCATGCTTGGCAACAAAGCTGTTGCCCGGGGATTATACGAAGCCGGAGTATGCTTCATTTCAAGTTATCCCGGTACTCCAAGTACAGAGGTAACTGAAGAAGCTGCAAAATATGATGATATATACTGTGAATGGGCCCCTAACGAAAAGGTGGCTATGGAATCTGCTTTTGGCGCATCACTTGCAGGAAAAAGAGCTTTCTGCGCTCAGAAACATGTTGGTCTTAATGTGGCTGCAGATCCACTTTACACAATGTCCTATACAGGAGTTAATGCAGGTCTCGTGATCGTAGTTGCTGATGATGCAGGAATGCATTCATCACAGAACGAGCAGGATTCAAGACACCACGCTATCGCTGCCAAGGTTCCTATGATCGAGCCTTCTGATTCAAGCGAAGCCCTCGAATACACAAAGCTTGCATATGAAATTTCTGAAAAATTTGACACTCCTGTTCTTTTAAAAATGTGCACAAGAGTTGCACACTCTCAGTCTCTCGTAAGTACAGGCGAAAGAACTGTTCCCGATAAGCCATACGAAAAAAATATCGCAAAATACGTAATGATGCCAGGCAATGCCAAAAAGCGTCATCCTATCGTTGAGCAGAGAACAAAGGACCTTATTTCTTATGCTGAAGACTGTCCTCTTAACAGAGTTGAAATGGGTGATACAAAAACAGGTATCATTACCTGTTCAACTTCTTACCAGTATGTAAAAGAGGTTTTTGGTGACTCCGTAAGTGTACTTAAGCTTGGTATGACCAATCCTCTTCCTGAAAAGCTTATCAGGGAGTTTGCTTCAAAGGTTGAAAAGCTCTTTGTTGTAGAGGAACTTGATCCTATCATTGAAAATCATGTAAAAGCTCTTGGAATTGAAGTCACAGGAAAAGACCTTCTGCCAATCGTTGATGAGTTTTCACAAAATCTAATTGCTCAGAAATTCGGAAAAGATATTGAGAGCTCTTTTGCCCTTGATGCTGAGATTCCTAATCGTCCACCTGTTATGTGTGCAGGCTGCCCACACAGAGGACTCTTCTATACTCTTAAAAAGAATAACTGCACTGTTTTAGGTGATATTGGATGCTATACTCTGGGCGCAGTTCCACCACTTGGTGCTATTGAAATGACTCTCTGCATGGGTGCTTCAATAGGCGCGCTCCATGGTTTTAACAAAGTAAGAGGTGCCGAAAGTGAGCACAAAACTGTTGCTGTTATCGGTGATTCAACATTTATGCATTCAGGAATGACAGGTCTTGCTAACGTTGCATATAACCAGTCAAACTCAACTATCATAATTGTTGACAATTCAATCACCGGAATGACAGGTCACCAGCAGAATCCAACAACCGGCTACAACATAAAGGGTGACCCGGCAGGAAAGATCGATCTTGAAGCCCTTTGCAGAGCTATGGGCTTTGAGCGGGTTCGTATAGTTGATCCATATAATCTGGAAGAATGTGACAAGGTTCTAAAAGAAGAACTTAGCGTAGATGCACCTTCTGTAATAATCTCAAGACGCCCTTGTGCACTGTTAAAATACGTAAAACACAATCCTCCTCTTAGCGTTGATAAGAATAAATGCGTAGGCTGTAAATCCTGTATGAGAATTGGATGCCCTGCAATTTCCATGAAAGATGGACAGGCCAGAATTGATACAACACTGTGCGTAGGCTGCAACGTATGTAGCCAGCTCTGTCCGGTTGGAGCCTTTAATGCTCCGGAAAAGGAGGCTTGAAAAAATGGAAACTAAAAATATTATGATCGTTGGTGTTGGCGGACAGGGTTCACTTCTTGCCAGCAAACTTTTAGGACATCTTTTAATGGCTCAGGGATTTGATGTTAAAGTTTCTGAAGTACACGGCATGAGCCAGCGAGGAGGAAGCGTTGTAACCTATGTAAGATACGGCGAAAAAGTCTTCTCTCCTGTCATCGATAAAGGTCAGGCTGATTACATTGTTTCCTTTGAAGCCTTAGAAGCTGCAAGATGGCTTCCATACCTTAAAAAGGATGGACAGATCGTCACAAACACTCAGCAGATAGATCCTATGCCGGTAATTACAGGAGCAGCTGAATATCCTGAAAATATTATCGATAAGATAAAAGCCACAGGCGCAAAGGTTGATGCTTTGGACTGCCTTACTCTTGCTGAAAAGGCCGGTTCCTCAAAAGCCGTAAATATCGTTTTACTTGGAAGACTCTCACACTACTTTGATCTTCCTGAAGATGAATGGATGAAGAGCCTTGAAGCCAATGTACCTGCCAAATTCCTCGACATGAATAAAAAAGCCTTCGAGCTTGGCAAAAACTTCGCATAAAAAGAATTGTTTTGGGGAGAAAAAGATATGGAGCAATATTTTCAGAAAGAAATTGAAACAGCACCTTATGAAGAAATAAAAAAGATTCAGAGCGAAAAGCTTGTACAGCAGGTAAAAAGAGTTTGGGATAATGTCCCTTACTACAGGAAAAAGATGGAGGAAAAAGGCGTAACTCCTGATGATATAAAGTCAGTTGACGACCTTCATAAGCTTCCGTTTTTATCAAAAAAGGATCTACGAGACGCCTATCCCACTGGCCTTCTTGGTGCTCCAATGAAGGACTGCGTAAGAATCCACTCAACATCAGGAACAACAGGTAAAAGAGTTGTCGCTTTCTATACACAGCATGACATTGATCTTTGGGAAGACTGCTGCGCAAGAGCCATAGTTGCAGCAGGCGGAACTGATGAAGATGTATGTCAGATTGCATATGGTTTTGGTCTCTTTACAGGCGGTGCCGGTCTTAACGGTGGTTCTCATAAAGTTGGTTGCCTTACAGTTCCTATAAGCTCCGGTAACACTGACAGGCAGATGATGTTTATAAATGACCTTAAAGCCACTATCCTTTGCTGCACACCAAGTTATGCTGCATATATTTCCGAACGTTTCAAAGAAGAAGGCTACAAACCTGAAGACATCCCTCTTAAGGCAGGAATCTTTGGTGCAGAAGCCTGGAGTGAAGAAATGCGTCAGGAAATAGAATCCACTTTAGGAATCAAAGCCTACGATATTTATGGTCTTACAGAGCTTTCCGGTCCCGGAGTTGCCTTTGAATGCTGTGAGCAAAATGGTATGCACATAAATGAGGATCACTTCATAGCAGAGATCATCGATCCTGATACTGAAGAAGTACTTCCTGAAGGCTCACAGGGCGAGCTGGTATTTACAGCTGTAGACAAAGAAGCCTTCCCAATGCTCCGCTATCGCACAAGAGATATCTGCAAACTCACACGAGGCAAGTGCTCCTGCGGCAGAACATTCATCAAAATGGCTAAACCAATGGGCCGTTCAGATGACATGCTCATTGTAAGAGGCGTAAATGTATTCCCGAGCCAGATCGAAACAGTTCTTTTGAACAATGGATATGCTGCAAACTACCAGATAGTTGTTGACAGAGCCAACAACACCGACTCTCTTGATGTTCAGGTAGAAATGACACCTGAGATGTTCACAGATAATGTCGGTGAGATCGAGGAACGTCAGAAAAAACTTGCTACGGATATGTACTCAATGCTTGGAATCAAGGTAAAGATCTCTCTCCTTGCACCAAAGTCAATCGCAAGAAGCGAAGGAAAAGCTGTAAGAGTTATCGATAAGAGAAAAATCTAAGTTTTATTGATATTTTTTGCAGTAATTATTCATAAATTATTCTATACTAGAAATATAGGAGGATTCTATCATGAGTATAAAACAGATATCAGTTTTCCTTGAAAATAAACCCGGCACATTAAAAAAGCTCACAAGCGTTATGGCAAAAAACAAAATCGACATGCGTGCCACTTCCCTTGCTGAGACCAAGGATTTTGGAATTGCCCGCATCATCGTTGACGACGCTTTAGAAGCTGTAAATACTTTAAAAGAAAATGACTTCGTCGCAAGCCTTACTTCAGTTCTTGCAGTTGAGATTCCCGATGAGGCAGGCGGACTTGACAAGCTTTTGGAAGTTTTCGCCGATGCAGAAGTCAATATCGAGTACATGTACGCTTTTCCCGGAAGAGGTTCTTCCAACCACGCTTACATGATCTTCAGAGTTGCTGATACAAAAGCTGCTGAAGCAAAGCTCACAGGAAAGGGCTTAAAGCTCCTTTCTCAGGAAGATATTGCAAATATCTAAAAAATTTAAACCTCTGACCATTTGGCCAGAGGTTTATTTTTGTCATTTTGCAAACACTACTTTATTTCTTCCAGTTTCTTTTGCATTGTATAAAGCCTCGTCAGCTCTTTTTACAAAAGTTTCTATTGTATCTTCAGGCCTTATTATTGTCACTCCTATGCTCACAGTAAGATGCTGAACTGTGACAAAACAGGTATCGTCAATTGTCTGCCTTATCTTTTCAGCAAACTCTAAAGCCTTTTCAACATCTGAATTTGGGAAAAGATATAAAAACTCCTCTCCACCCCATCTGCCAAATACATGGTTATCTTCTATAAAATCCTTAACAATATTTACAATGCTCTTTAGGACCACATCACCTACATCGTGACCATAAGTGTCATTAACGTGTTTAAAATGATCAATATCAAAGAAAAGCAGCGAATATGAACTTCCATTTTGCGCAAGAGTTATGGCTTCGTTTATGCTCCTCTCAAGTTCCCATCTATTGTAGACCTTTGTAAGTTGGTCAGTAAAAGCAACTTTTCCCAGCTGCTTATTGAGTTCATCAAGATCCTTTGAGGTACTCTCAAGGAAGGTCAGAATCCTTTCAAAAAACGGAACTTCACGTCTTTCGTCTTCATCCTGTTCAGTTAAGAAACCGCAGCTACCATGAACAAAAAGATCTTTTGAATGCTTATTCTCCGTTAAGCCAACAATGACTAATGCGCTGTTTAGATCGCACATACCACAATCGGGCAAAGCAAAAAGTTCTGAGTAGCCGGTTGTGCTTGAGCACTCAGGAAAGAATGAGCGAAAGACGTCTCTCTCTTCACTATAGTATTCCCTAAGAAACCTTTGCCTGTTACCACATTCAAAAAAGTAAAGGGCCTGTGGCTGAAGCCACGAAATTGCATTTATCCCAAGCTTTGTCTTGTTGAGAGCCTGCTGCGGAAATGAGTAAGAGAGCCTGAAATGCTCGCCCTGAAAAACATCAGAGTTAAATATAATAGCTCCGTCCTCATTGTATCCACTCGGAACCCTTGCCACGAAGTTATTATTTCTTTTTATGATAAAAGGAAATTCACATACGTTATGGACAAAATAATCATTGGGATTGATCTTTAAATATTTTTTATAAACCTCAATAGCAGGAGCACCATCTACTTCAGTTACGATTCTGTCTCCTTCAACCCCTGTTATTACCATCTCTTTTCCAATCTCAGCCCAGTCGAGATTGTTATCCATATAAATAGATAAAGAATCACTTTGAAAAATAACCGACACTATTGCATTATCAAAGCTTCTACTGCCATAAACGTGTGCGGTATTAAGCGCACGAATATTTCTTCCTGCTTTAGCGCCAAAAACAGGGAGATTTTGATGACTGAATTCTTTAGAGAAAACAGAAATAGACGAACTTGGAGAAACGTAAAATATCTGCATACATTTTACGTCTCTAAGACCGTCTATTTTTTCATTCATTATTCTTCCGGCTACAAACATCGAAACTTCACTTAGATCATATTCGTAGCGATATATCTTTGTTTTGAAAAAATAAGATACTGAAAGCTGTATTGGTGAGTCTTTCAGATCATACTTCTCCTCTGCTATACTTGCACATGTCATGCCTGTGAGCACAGCCTTTGGGCATACTTCATTAATACGGCTGACAAGATATTCCTCGTCTATATCCAGTCTTGGATTATATAACTGCATCAAAATGCCTGATGCATAATAATAATCCTCTGAAGAATTGATCTCATTTAAAATATTATCCAAAGTACTACAATCTAAAATACGATATGTTCTTTGCCTCATAAAATCAACCCTATACAACAATCATTAGCTAAATTACATATCTATTTTATCATTTTTGCAATCACAAAATCAATTCCATCTGATACTCTTTTACCTTCATGCCCAGGCTGTTATAAAAAGCAATTGCTGAGTCATTACCCTCCCATACATTCAGAGTAACCTCATAGCATCCAAGCCTTTTGGCCTCTTCCTTCACATAGTCAAAAAGCTTTTTTCCTATATGCTCTCCCCTCTTTGATTCGTCAACACACAGATCATCTATGAAAAGAATCTTTATAGGAGCCATAAAGTCCGCCTTGGGAATATCCCTAAGTACACAGAAACAATAGCCCATACATTCATCATTTTCATCTGTGTAAACATAAACAGGCTTATTATCATCAGATAGGATTTCTTTTAACTCTGCTACTGAATACTTAGTCTTGCCTGAAACAAAAATGTCAGGTCTTATCTTTGCATGTATCTCAAGCACCTGATTAAGTAATGTGATCATGCGTGGAATATCTGTTTCTTTGGCTCTTCTTATCATAAAAAAGTAAATCTCCTAAATAAGTATTAAGCTATGTTTTCTTCATCAGAAAGTGATGTGCTCTGATGAACCATAACTTCCTTATTGTAGCACGCAAAGGCGCTATCAACCAAGTCTTTATCAGGCTTTTTAGTAAATACAGAAACAAGAGGAACAATAACAAGTCCTGCGATCATGCAAAAAGCTCCGGCATTTATAGGAGACTGTAAGAGTTTTGGAAAACTTGGTCTAACAAGCATATTTGCAAGCATTACAACAGTTGAAAAGATAAAGCTGCACCATACTCCGGCTTTAGAAGTTCCCTTCCAGTAAAGTCCATATAAAAAAGGTGCAAGAAAGGCTCCCGCAAGGGCTCCCCATGAAACACCCATAAGCTGAGCTATAAAAGTCACATTTTGTTTGTACTGAACAATTGCTATAACAACTGAAACAGCTACAAACACAACGATAAGGCATCTCATTATAAGAATCTGCTTCTTTTCATCCATCTTCTTGATAACATGGCCCTTTAAAAGGTCAAGAGTAAGCGTTGAACTACTTGTAAGAACAAGTGATGAAAGTGTGGACATAGAAGCTGATAAAACAAGCACCACAACAACTGCAATAAGAATATCCGGAAGCCCTGATAACATTGCAGGTACAACGCTGTCATATCCATTTGCAGCAATATCTATCCTGTCTGAGAAAAGTCTTCCGAAGCCACCAAGGAAATAGCATCCACCGGCAACTACGAAGGCAAAAAATGTAGAAACTATAGTTCCCTTAGAGATTGATCTCTCACTCTTTATCGCATAGAATTTTTGTACCATCTGTGGAAGTCCCCAGGTTCCAAGAGATGTCAGGATAACGACTCCAAAAAGGTTCAAAGGATCTGGTCCAAAGAAGGAAGCAAAAATACCTGGAGTTGTACTTACAGACTCATCGGAGATCCTTGCAAGTCCGTCAAGTGATGCAAGAAATCCGCCCTGACTGTTAAGTACAGAAATAACTACTGCTGATATTCCAAAGAGCATGATAATTCCCTGGATAAAATCGTTGATGGCTGTAGCCATATAACCACCTGCAATTACATATATTCCGGTAAGAACTGCCATAACTACAACGCAAACAGAGTAGTCAATATTAAATGCCATTCCAAAGAGTCTTGAAAGGCCATTGTATAAAGATGCTGTATATGGGATAAGGAAAATAAATGTGATCACAGATGCGGCAATTTTCAGTGATGATCCTCCAAATCTGGAAGCAAAGAACTGCGGCATTGTAGCAGAATTAAGATGCTGTGTCATGATCCTTGTTCTTCTGCCAAGAACCGACCATGCCATAAGTGAACCGATAAAAGCATTTCCAATTCCTACCCAGGTAGCGGCTATTCCATATTTCCATCCAAACTGCCCTGCATAACCAACAAAGATAACAGCAGAAAAATAACTGGTACCATAGGCAAAAGCAGAAACCCATGGGCCAACTGATCTTCCGCCGAGGACAAATCCATTAACATCTGTCGAGTTTTTTCTGCAGGTAAAACCAATAAACAGCATCACTGCAAAAAACACCACAAGCAACAACACTTTAATAATCATAGAAACCTCCCAAGCAATAGTTTTGATGTATTCTTTTAATACTTTAACGCTTTAAATCGTACAAGTCAACAAATATAATAAAAGACCATCAATTAAATTGGTGGTCTCTTTGAAACTTATATTTTTATGGTAAGAACATTTAAACCCAATACATTTTGATAAGAGAAATCCTTGACGATACTATAGACCATCCTTAGTCCAATGTTCGTGGTCTTATCATCAGGATCAGCAAGGCGCTGTCTTTGAACAGGGTCAAAGGGCTGGCAGTCATCCTTAATACAAAGTATAACATCGTCGTCTTTAACTATTGCTCTGGCAGTGAGATTATGCTTTTTGTTATCCATAGCAAAACCGTGTCTTACTACATTCCCCGCCATTTCTTCCATCGCAAGGCTGATAAAATAAGCTCTTCTCTTATCAATGCCCTTACTTATGCAAAATTTCTGGGCAGTATCAGCAGTTCCTGTTACATCCTCCATCTTACGAACAGCAAATTCAACCCTGTGGTCATCATCAACCCCAAAGTCTTCCGGTATCACCATTAGTTCATCAAGATTTGATGGTATTTTTTTATTCTTAATTACAGCATACATTATAACAACTATCATACAGGCGATGCCATTTAAAACATTGGCATAATATACTGCATTCATCCCAAAATAAGGTATTAAAAGAGCCGTGAAGGCGCTTACAAATATCCATCCATCAAGGACTGAATAAATATGAACCAGTACTTTCCTTTCAGATGCAAGTGCATAGCAACTAAAATGCATAAGCCATACTGCAAGCGGCATACATAGAGGAAGGATTCTGTATCCCCACATAGTCATGGCAAAAACCGGTTCTGACTGATTTTGGAAGAAAACCAAAGTAAAGGGCTTTGCCATTAGAATAATAAATGCCGAAACTGCGCATTGAAGAGGGATAAATCTAAAAAGCGCAGTCCTCATTACGTTCTTCAGAGTAGTTCTGTCCTCTTCTCCAATACTTACACTTATCATCATTCTTGATACATTCAGCATTCCGGCGGGAATCGCCCAAAAGAAAGCCATTATCGCGTTAGAAGCCGCAAAAGCAGAAATGCCAACATTTCCTACATAGGAAATAATAAGTCCATTGACAATCAATCCACGGATAGTCTGATATCCATTTCCTATTGCTCCAGGAAATCCGATAGTAACAATCTCTTTTGCATCATCCCACCTAAAGCCCTTAAAATTAAGTTTTATTGATGCTTGTGGCGTAAAGAAGAACTGGGCCTGAACCAGCATAAACACCCACATTCCAAGGGACGATGCAATTGCAAGTCCCAAGGCCTGCAAATGAAGTACCTGAACAAAGACATAATTAAAAATCAGATTGACGACTATATATACAATACTTGCTATAGTAGTTCGGGTGGATTTGTTTTCAAGAGAAAGAAATGCCGCAAGTTGATTGCCAATAAATAAGGGGAAAATTCCAAGCGCCTGACCGAGTAAAAATCTATTAAACACAAGCCTGGACGAATTCTCAGGAGCAATAAAAGATGTCAGATCAAATATAGCCAATATGATCAATATCGTGGCTGTTACAGCTGAGATAATAGTACATAACAGAATATCCAGTGTAAAAACATTCTGCATTTGTCCTACCTGATTCTTGCCCATATATTTGCCGCAGATAACAACAGAACCGGTCAAAAGCATAAAGCTTATCGCACCTACAAGCTGACTAATTGGATTATAAAGACCTACGGCACCCATGGCAGCTTCTCCAACATAGTTAGATGCAAAGAAGCCTGTAACTATACCATTAATAGCACTAATAGAATTTAAGAGTATCTGTACCGGTAAGAGTCTGAACAACAGTTTTGCAGTCATTTGAAAATCAGAAACTTTAGAAATGTTTTTATTCATAATCACACTCCTTGATTACCGTTGACGTATTTACAGATATATTTTATCACTAAACAAATTGTACACTTATTAAAGTTTTCTAATAATAAAATAACTTCCCATATAGGTTAATTGTTCCTATATGGGAAGTGCTTATAGTACTCTTTCTGCTATAACTACCAACCTGTGCGTTGCTATATAGATTGGTGTGCAAGTGTAAAGTGTTAAAATTTCTTTGTCAGTATTTTCAAGTATTTCAACATCCTCAGGTTTTACAGTTTTTATTTCATAAACTCTATAGCTATATGTATCTGTAGGAGTATCAATATAGATCATATCGCCTATTTCTACTTCTTCAAGCCTGTTGAAAAACTTTCCAAAAGTATAATTCCTGTGCCCTGCTATTACACAGTTACCTAGTTCACCTGGCAAAACAGTATCAGATTCATGACCAAGAGCTGCTTTTAAAGCTTCTTTTGAAGTTCCTTCAGTTACTACATTTTCACTGTCAATTGAGGGAATTCTTAAAATGTACTCGTTTTCTCCATCACTCTCTGATGATTCAACACTAGAAATTATACCTGTCTGTAAAAACTCTTCCCTCTCCTGCTTTATTTTTTGAATAGTATCCTCAACCTCTTTTTTCTGACTTATGTTAAGCTGTATGGACGCTATTATTACATATACGCCCATACTCAAAACAAATATGCCAAGGAAGCTCTTTACTATCTTGAATAAAATATTATTCATTAATCTTCTTCTTTCTAAAAACTATGAAAGCACCTGTTACAATCAATATAATTCCAAGAACATAAGATAAGACTGTTCCTATAAATCCACCTGTCTTAGCCAGTCTGTTTATGCCCTTTATAGACTGCTGATTAGCATCTAATGTTTCATCTTCTGATACGTCTTCAAAACTAACATTTACGATAGCTTTATTTGTTAGATTAGAATTACTATCCTGCTCATAAGTATCTGTATTTACACTTGTATCCGCGTCGTTATCTGTATCTGTGCCTGTAGATGTATTTGTATCGGTGTCTGCGTCTGCATTTGAGTTTGTGCCTGCACCAGCCTGTACATCAGAGCCTTTAGCTGTATCCGAATCCGTGACAGTCTCTTTGTTTTTATCTGTATCCTTTTCTACAACTGTATCTTTACCCAATTCAGAGTTTTCACCTTCATTTGTATTATCGCCTACTTCTGATCCGTTTTTTTCACCTTCTGAAGCCTCATTTTCTGTTTCAGGCTTAGTAACAGTCTGTGGAGCTTTACTTGGTCCTTTACTGCCACTTTCAAATGTAGGAAGTTTAATAGTTGTCAAAAGAACTACTTTGTTATCCTCAAGTGCACTGGTAGAGCCATCATTTGAAATAATTTCTACAACATCATTATCATCTGATCTGAGAATTGTAAACTTAATTGATGTAGCTTTTTCATAGCCATCAAGGCCTTCTGTTTCACTGAGAATATATATTTTCTGATATCCAAGATATAATGTCTTACTTTTGCCGTCCGTTATCCAGGACTCAACTATTTCAGCTTTATTCTCATTATCAGTCAGCTCATAAAGGGTAAGTGTTACACCTTCAAGTACTGTTGAAAGCTCATCTTCTTCAAACAATTCAACACAGGCTGTAATCTCTTCGTCATTAACATCGATAAATACAAAGTTTGACTCAGTACTTACATATTCAGTATCAGTATCTGATTCTGTCTGAATATAAAAATCACCGTTTGAGTCGATTCTTATTGCTTTAACAATAGCTGATTCAGAAACATAGCCATATGGTACCTCACTTTGTTTAATATAGTAGTCTCCAGAAGGTAAACTTATTGATATTTTACTTCCGGTTGTATTATATACACGGACAGGTTCAGATCCTGAAGCTTCATATACTGATATTTCAGCTCCTGTAAGGCTTGTATTTTCCTGATTAACTACATCCACTGTAAACGTGTATGTGTCCAGGTTTTTGTCTACCATTTGTATTTCATCGCCATCTACAGTGTTATATTCGTCTTCCTGTGCATCATACAAATTCAAACTGCCATTTTCATCAATATAAAAAACTATATCATCAGCTTTTTCATAGCCAAAAGGAACATCTTCTTCAGCTTCAGAAAGTGTGTAATGCACGTCATATGCGGCATTAAATATGTACGCATTTTCAGATGAAGTAAACTGCTCAGTTTTTGTAGTATTATTTGTTAATGTCCTTGAAATAGAAAGGTTAACTCCACTTAAAGCATTTCCATAACTATCAACCTTAAGTATCTTTACTTCTTTTGTCTTCTTTTTTGCCACAAAAGAAATGGTCTTAGCGTTTTGAACTCCACCGGATTCTTCCGTAGTAAGTATCTGATCAGTTGTAACAAATTCATACAGATCAGGAATAGATTCTTCAATTACACTAATTGTATAGTCTGTGTTGTCAGCCAATTTTCCAATCAAAGTTGCTTTTCCGTTTGATTTAGTTGTTAAAGTAGCAACTTTATTGCCATCTATATCTGTAACTGCAAACTTAACTCCGGATAAAACAATATCACTGTCATCACTATCTGTAACTGTAATATACAAAACCTGAGGATCCTTGGTCCATCCTCCGCCAAAAGAGCTGACGCTTAAATCCGCCTTCGAACTGTAAACATCGCTTGATGAATAACCTACAAGTGAAATAGCATTGGAATAATCACCACCACTTTTTATTTCAGTTGGCATGGCTTTATAGGTAAGAACATAAATGTTTGTATTATTCTCCCTTTGAGGAAGTGTCACATCAAGCTGTGTCTTCTCTCCGTTTGGTGTTACTAATACAGTGTAATCTGTTTCTTCACTTTCAGCTGTTATCTCACCTGTAGAAGCATTGATGGAGCCAACATACAGTTTTACTGATGTTTCATCAAGCGAAAGGTCTTCTCCCAATGTATCCCTCAAGATCAGATTTGATGGAAGAAGCTGCCTGTTGCCGTTAAAATAAACATTATAAGTTATTTCTTTTGTAGTAGTATCAACGCTGGCAGTCTTCTCTATGACCTTATTGATCCACTGGGTCGTAACAGACTTAGTTACTTCAAAACCTTTTATTGCATAAGTAGATAAACTTGCTGTATTTGTAACGAATACTTTACCGCCATTAATCGATGTAAATTTATCGCCATCGTTAACCTTTGCAGAAAAAGTTATTACCTTTTTAGCACTATCTTCTCCGACTTCGTCATCTTTTACATCAGGAAGATGTATTTTCAAAACTCCATCTGAATCATAGCTATAATATGCAGCATTTGATGTTTCCTCATCTATAGTGTTTCCATTAACTGCGATGCTACCTGAAACCAATGACAATCCATTAGTTCCAAGGTAATCAGTTACTACAATATCGGACATAGCCATTTTATTGGCATTTACAGTTATTGTGTAATCAATAGCATGAGTATCATAGTTATAACTTCCGGCTGTTTTATCAAGCACAGTACTTACGTAATTGGCATAAGCCGTATCAGATGACGCAGTTGCCTGATTAGCAAAAGTAAGTTTTACTGTATCCTTGTAATAACTTTTTTTAGTGACATTGTTTGACCAAACTTCAGCCTCTTCATCAGTAAGTTTTGTCACTATAGTAAATGAGGCGCTGGCACCATCAAGTTTATTTTTAAAATCTATCTCTTCATTACCATCTTCATTTACACTAAGTGTTTGGCTATTTTTATCAATAGTATAGCTTTCAGACGAACCATCTCCTGAAATAACAGCATTACTAACACTGACAAACTCCTGTCCTTCGCCTACAATTTCTTCTACAACCGCATCTGTAATACTCTGCTTATTTTTATTTACTACTACATTCCATGTAAGCTCATGTGTAGCAGCATTGTATTTCTTAAACTCTATATCAATTGCAGCATTTGTGGCAACGCTGGTACCTGTTACAGATATTTTACTCAGTGTTGGTCCTTTTAAAGGTTTGTAATCACCATTTCCTGTATAGTCATACTCATATTCCAGAAAAGCATAATTGTTAGGAAGCGTTGAATGGTTAGTCTGAAGAAATTCTGTGTAGTTTTCTATTATCGTATTATATGTAATAGTGTATGTATGATCTTTTTTTATCTGATATTTTCCATCTTCAAGAAATACCATTTTCCAGGTATAGGCCGTCTTACCAATATCAGAACTTCCCGAAGTTGTACCTATCTCATAATCTGTTCCAGCTACAAGGTCTGTTCCATTTTCAGTCACTTTAACAGAAGATTCATCAAGCTTCATAGTATAGTCATCATAGGAAGATATAACATCATACAGAGTAAGGTTTTGATAAGAATATCCATTTGAATTGACCGTTATTGTCCATGAAGCAACACCTGTATTATTACTACTATCATATTTGAGCTCTCCACCATTTTTGGTTATGAACTGCTTAAGTTCAGCGGATGATACAGAATCTTCTACTTTTGCTGAAGTTATAGGACTTTCTAAATTTGCCTTATCATATAGTGTCGCAGTATTTTCTATTGAAAGTGTTATGGCTCCACTATTTTGAGTGGATCCTGATGAAAGAAAATCAATATGAGTCTTGTAAGTAATAATAGTCGTCGATCCGGAATTAAAAGAATAAGTAATAGTATTAGTACTGTTATTGATATTGAGATTTTCATTTTCATCTGAAACTGCACTTCTATTACATTCAAATGAACCTTTTACATAGCTCTGATTAGAATCGAAAGTATCAATAACTGTATACCCATTCTCATAGCTAACCGGATTTTCAGCTTCTGTAACAGTAATTGTCCATAATATATTGCTATCTTCATCAAGTTTGCTTTTTGTCTTAGTAATTGTAGGCTCTGCAGGCTGATTTTCTGAAATTTTTACAGTTAAAGTCTGATCATCGTTGCCACCCGGTAATGTAATAGCAAATTCTTCCTGGCTACCAACAGATTCGGCGTTTAATGTAAACACCACGCCGAAAACCACATCATAAACCTGTGTCAAATTTTCGTAAGTAACATACAGTTTTACATTACCATCAGTATCAATTGTTACATTACCAAATTGTGTGGTCTGATCTGAAAAATAAACCGGAAAAGTGAGGTCATTCTGAATAGCAAAAATGTCCGTATCAATTGAAGGTAAAGCATATGTGTTACCAGATGACAAATATACTGCATTTTCATCATTCATGGCATCTTCAGAATAGTTTAAACTCAAAGGACTTTTGAATATATATTTGATAGTAAGCTCATCATTTAAAGAAACTGTGGAATCGGAAGAAATCTCATCACCATTAAGAAGTAATTTTACAGAGTCAATAAGAGCAGTCTCATCTACAGTATTTTCCTCTGTTGCAGTCTCATATGAAACTATGGCGTAGGAGGAGAAATGAGTAGTATAAATGTAAATCCAATCATCAGTAGCTTCACATCCAATTTCTTCATAACCATCATCTGATATATAAAAAGCCTTCAGATTACTTACATCGTCAAAGATATCCTTGCTGATCCTAACGGCGATCTCTTCTCCAAAATTGCTAATAAGCTGATCTTCACAAGTCAAAGTAAAATCATAAATCTTTACAGCTTTTATTGAATCAAGCTTAATAGAATTATTACTTTTCTTTATTGACTCACTTACAGCATTCTTTAGTTCATCTGATTCAAGATAGTTTTCAGAGTTTTTTTCTTCAACAGCAAAACTGGCATTTTCCGGCAAGGAATAATCATTTGGTTCAAAAACAAACTCAACATCATTTTCCTTGATTGAAATAAAATTGGTAGTTTC
>NZ_SVFW01000041.1:18419-38959 GCF_015056685.1 Butyrivibrio sp.
TCCGGCAAGGAATAATCATTTGGTTCAAAAACAAACTCAACATCATTTTCCTTGATTGAAATAAAATTGGTAGTTTCGTCATCGTCGTTTATCTCTTCTGTAGATCCTTCTGTTGAATCATCTGTTATTTCTTCTGTAGATTCTTCTTTATCCTTAGATATTTCTTCAGTTTTGTCTTCAGATTTCTCCTCGGTTTCATCTTTGGATTCTTCTTCAGATTTCTCCTCAGTTTTATCTTTGGATTCTTCTTCAGTTTCTTCTTTAATTATCTCAGATTCCTCTTTAGTGTCCTCCTTAGTTTCTACTTCAGATTCTTCTTCAGTTTTGATATCGTTTTTCTCCTCTGTTTTTAGCTCAGAATCTTCTTCTAATCTATCTTCAGTTTTATCTTCGGAAACGTCATCATCTTCAATATCTTCAATTTTTAATACTTCATTTGTTTCCTCTGCATAAGTAACTACATTACTTCCAAGTATACTAAAACTCAAAAAAAGGCATAAACATGCCTTCATCACTCTATTCTTCATAAAACAGTGCACCCCTTTATTTATCACTCATCAATCAGATGAATTAAATTGCATACTATTTATTACCATTATGGAAACTTATATTGAAAAATCAGTGTTTGAATTGTGTAAATTGTGTGAAACAATTCGTTGTATCGTCCACAATTTGGCATTCAAAGTCTTATGCAACGCTTCAAACATGTTATTTTTAAAGCCCATACATATCACCTAAGCACAAAATGATAGAAAATGAGCAATAATAAGACATTTTTATATAACAAATCGTGATAGAATAGTTTAGGTGTATAAAAACTATTTTATTTTTGAAGGAGTTACAGGTATGAAATTCTTTATTGACACAGCAAACATTGAAGAAATCAAAAAAGCTAATGACATGGGGGTTATTTGTGGTGTTACTACTAACCCTTCACTTATAGCAAAAGAAGGTCGCGATGTATATGAAGTTGTAAAAGAGATTGCTTCTATCGTTGACGGACCTATTAGCGGAGAAGTTAAGGCAACAACTACAGATGCTGAAGGCATGATCGCAGAAGGCAGAGAAATTGCAAAGCTTCACAAAAACATGGTTGTTAAGATCCCTATGACTGTTGAAGGTCTTAAGGCATGCAAGGTTCTTTCAAGCGAAGGAATAAAGGTAAACATGACTCTTATCTTCACAGCTAACCAGGCTCTTCTTTGCGCAAGAGCAGGCGCTGCATACGTAAGCCCATTCCTCGGAAGACTTGATGACATCAGCGTTCGTGGAACAGACCTCATTTCAGAAGTTGCAGAGATTTTCAACATCCACAACATTCAGACAGAGATCATCGCTGCTTCTATCCGTCATCCTATGCATGTAACAGACTGCGCTCTTGCAGGTGCTGACATTGCAACAGTTCCTTACAAGGTTATCGAGCAGATGACTCATCATCCTCTTACAGATGCAGGTATCGAGAAGTTCCAGAAAGACTACCTTGCAGTATTTGGCGAGTGATCATTTCAA
Organism: Butyrivibrio sp.; assembly: GCF_015056685.1. Classification (GTDB taxonomy): domain Bacteria; phylum Bacillota; class Clostridia; order Lachnospirales; family Lachnospiraceae; genus Butyrivibrio. The sequence continues at coordinate 19,929 of NZ_SVFW01000041.1, forward strand.
ATAATATGTATTAAAAAAGTCCGCACACCGGCATTATGGTGTGTGGACTTTTTTTATATTCTCCAAAGCACTAAATATAAGAATTTAAAATTCAAAACTACCATTTATATAAATTTAAAGTATACCCTGCATCATTGGAAAACATTGTATCTTTTTTGGATTGCAGATGGCCCTCTTCATGAATTTCCTTCTCTCTTTGCGAAGAAGTTACCAGCTTTGTCCAGTTATCATCATACTTTTTTGTCTCATATTTTGCAGAGTAAACAGCGCCATTAGTCAAAATCTTCTTTACTTTCACCTTTTTATAAGGCGCATCGGCCAGATATATATCATAGGGCTCATCACCGTTTACATGTATGGAACATATCTGTCCCGGATCAGTACTCGAAAAGATCACTCTGAAATCTCTATTAGCCGGATAGTAATCAGATTCCAAAAGCTCATAATCGTCAACTGATCGAACATAGGAATAATGCTGAGAAAACTCATTAAAATACTCAATTTTCACCTTATCATCGAAAACAATTGATTCCTTTTTATATATTTCTGCAGAAATATCCATGTACCCATCATCACCGAAGCCTAAAACATTCACTTCCATATATCCATCAGGACAATAGACCATCGAACTATCACTATCTTTAAAATTCGTTGCATATTCCTTAAGAGATATGATTTCCGAAAGATCTTCACAGGATTTTTCAGTAATGATGTAACATCCATCAATTTCTCCACAATAAGGATATTCTGAATAAATGTAATTATCTACATTTGCCTTTGTATATTCAGCAGGAAATGCCTTTACATGATAATCTGTACTACCTGAATTTTTCTTGGAAAAAGAGCCACTGTTTCTAAGATAGCTTGTAGTCTGAAGTTCATAGTATGGATCATAGTCTACGACAAGCTTTTCAGAGTCAGACAGCTCAAGACTATTTCTAAACAGATCTTCAAAACAGCTGTTTGCGTAAGGCAAGAGCTCATCTGTATATACTTTTCCATCATCATTATTCACATATAAGTTGTGAGACTTAAACTTATAAAAGTACTTCCCTCTGCAAACATTAAGCAGAGGGTTCTTTGATGTAAAACTAAAGACTGATATATGATCGATATCATAAAGAAAAGCAAAAGCCTTATGAGTAATAAGATAGCTCGCCCCATTTACCCAGGCTTTTGCATCAACTATCAAAACATCTGCAGAATTATATCCCGGCAGACAACCTGTAAGACAACACACTATAGCAAAAGAAGCTATAATGCAGTTAAATTTGTTTCTCCCCTTTTTCATACCTGATCCATTCTGTCAAAGTTAATGGTGTGTAATCGGATCTTTTGCAAAAACAATTGATCATGTTACAGGGAATGAACCCTTCTGTTTCACTCCCAATAGGAACATAAGATGTATTTCTGATCATCTCTATGATCCTCTGCATGAGCATTTCATCTCTCGTTTCATGCACATGGCCATACATCATGTAAGTCTTTGGATCCCCGTTGTGACGTTTTCTGTACTGACCTTCATAAAATGGCATTGGATAATGACAACAGATTACTTTCTTTTGAGAATCTGTAATCTCTCTGTAATTATCTATCCATTCAAATCTCCCCAAGTCAAAGTCGGGTTTTCCAATATATTTATCATGGTTCCCAACAATAAGGCAAAGCTTTCCTTTTAGCCTGTGAATAAGTTCATTGGTCTCCTGAACATTTCCAAGTGATAAATCGCCTAAAATAACAACAGTGTCAGCATTTGTAACCTTGTCATTCCATTTTTTTATCATGTATTCATTCATTTCGGTTACATCTGCAAAGCCACGCTTGTCCATCTTGGTATTGAGCGCAGCGTGATAAAAATGGCAATCTGCAATATAGTAAATCATCTAAGGTCACCACCATCATCATGCCTCAAAAGCTCTTTTGGCTGGTCTGCAGCTGTGGTTGCAAGCTCATCACATCTCTCATTCTCCGGATGTCCATTATGCCCTTTAACCCAGTTCCAGGTTATATTGTGAGGCTTTGTTGCCTCTAGAAGTCTCTTCCATAGTTCCACATTTTTAACCGGTTTATTACCGGAAGTTTTCCAGCCTTTTTTAATCCAGTTATCAAGCCAATGATCAGTAAATGGCTTAAGTACGTACTGTGAATCCGAAGTAACAACTACATCACAGGGTCTATTAAGGCATTCAAGTCCTGATATTACGCCCAAAAGTTCCATTCGATTATTTGTGGTCTTGTCAAATCCGGCGCTGAGCTCTTTTACATGGATAGCGCCTTTGGTATCTACGTACCTTAGTATTGTTCCAAATCCTCCGGGTCCATCCGGGTTTCCCCTGGCAGACCCATCTGAATATAATTCAACTTTCAATTTATTACCTCTAAATTCAAAAAAATAAAATCAGTTCCAGTTTCCTGTAGCTAAAAACTTATCAGCAAGAGCCTGTGCATTATCAACGATTGCCTCATCGTAGCCCAAAACTCCAAGGAGTTTAATGGCATTTCTGTTTGTGGCAGGTCCTGATTTCATCTTGTAATCAAAATGGACATCATTGTCAGTTACATTGCCCTCAAAATGATAAATGCCAAGGCTGTCCTTCAATAAAGATGTAAGCTCTATATCATGAGTAGCTGCAAAGCAGGTCACATTTCTTTTTACAAAAGTTTTCAGGATCTCAGTTGACGCTGCAATTCTTTCAATTGTATTAGTTCCCCTGAGTACCTCATCTACAAAGCAAAGCACTCTATTACCGGACTTTGCTGCAGCATCAAGAATTCTCTTGATCGATTTTATCTCTACAATATAGTAGCTGTCGCCCTCAAAAATGTTGTCATTAAGCGCCATGGATGAATAAACCTCAAAAAGAGGAGCCTTATACTCTTTTCCGAGAACTGTATGTATGGACTGAGCCAAAACAGTGTTTATAGCGCAGGTTTTAAGGAATGTGGACTTACCGGAGGCATTTGAGCCCGTAATAAGTATTCCTTCCTTGGTGGTTATATCATTGGCTACAGCATTTTGAATGAGCGGATGGATCAGCTCTTTTGCATCAAAGAGGTCACCCTCAAATTCAGGAATGCAAAAGCTGCCTTTAAAAGACTCTCTAAAGCAGGCAATTGATATGTATGCCTCAATCCTTCCTGTAATAGTAAGGATCGTATCAAGATCATCTCTGTGAAGGCTTATCTCTTTGTACATCTGATTGAACTTAATAAGATCAATATGTGTAGCGATCCTGATATAATCAAGAATAAGCTCGGCCGGGTTGCCGCCTGAATTCATCCTGCTCTGTGACATGAGGATATATGAGCCTTTTGAAAAGCCCTTTAATCCTGAAGCCGCTTTTTTGAGCGCCAAGAAGTCATCCTCAAGTTCAGGAATATTCACCTTTTCAAAAAATGATACTGATCTGATAACTCTTAAAATATACCTGTAAGAAGCAAGATATGGCTCAATATCACCTTTTACGGCAAAATATCTAATTAGATTTATAACTACAAGTATCACAAAAGCTACAAATCCAATAGAAAAATTGAAAAAACAGACACATATAGAGAGCGCCATCAGAACAAGCATCAAATAATGCTCTCTATTGCTGAATTTACCGGCATCTTTGAGATAATCAATGTAATCATAAATTGAATACCTTATGTTTCTGCCAATCTTAGAAAAAATAAGCTGAAGGCTGATCCTTGCATCTTCATTTTTCTGTAAAAAAGAAACCTTTTTTTCCAAAGAATCAAAATCATCATCAAGAAGAGGTGTCCTTAGCATATGGTAAAGGTACTCCTCTCCTGTAGCGCTAAGGCAGTAATTCATCCTGGCAAATACGCCATCCATATTAAGGTCATTCCAGGTAGTATCATCAATCTGATAATCTGCTGAATGATTTTTATAATACCCTTGCAGATGATCAAGGTCATCTTGTTTGTAGTTTCGTTTTGGTGCTTCTCCAAAGTTCTTTTTTAATCTGGTTAATAGAGTTTTTTCAGCTCTTTTACTGTCTCTAAGTCCTAGCAGATAAGCGATCAAAGATATGCCTACAAGGACAGATAAAAAAATTATGCTCTCCATAGATGTAAGTTTTTCCTTTATATTACTTGAATTTCCTGATTGATTCTGTAACTAGTTTTGTAAATAAAGGAGCTGCCTTGTCAGCTGCTTCCTGAACTTCCTTGTGCGAAAGAGGATTCTCTGAAAGACCTGCAGCAAGATTGCTGATGCAGGATACTCCGCACACCTTAAGTCCCATATGATTAGCTGCGATTGCTTCATTGACAGTACTCATACCAACTGCCGATACTCCAAGTTTCTGAAGAAGTCTGATCTCTGCAGGTGATTCATATGAAGGACCTGTAAGCTGGCAATATACGCCCTCTTTAAGCTCTATGCCATTTTCTTTTGCTGTATTTCTGATGATTTCCTGAAGGTCCTTTTTGTAAACTTCAGACATATCAGGGAATCTTGCTCCGAGTTCATCAAGATTAGGTCCGATAAGCGGATTAGGAGCAAACATAGAAACATGATCTGTAATAAGCATCAGATCACCTGCATTAAAGCCTTCTCCAAGGCCGCCTGCAGCATTTGTAAGGAACAGGATCTTGGCACCAAGAAGTCCCATAAGTCTTGCTGGAAGAACAACATCATGAACGTCATATCCCTCATAAAAATGAACACGTCCCTTCATGCATACGATCTTAACATCTCCAAGATAGCCAAAAATAAACTTTCCTGCATGGCCAGGAACTGTAGAAACAGGGAATCCCGGTATATCTTTATATTCAATCTCTGTTTCAATCTTTATATTATCTGCAAATCCGCCAAGTCCAGAACCAAGTACAAGTGCTACATCCGGAACAAAATCTGTCTTCTTTCTAACTGCTTCTTTGCAGGCAAGTAATTTTTCATAACTCATAGTTTTGTCACCTCTTACTTTCTTTTTCAAACACTAGATAAAGTATAGCATATAACGCCTTTATTCGGTATCAGGTAAAAAGCTGCACAAGGTCCCCTTAACAACGGGCTGCATTGTTGTCTTTACGGCCTCATTGAGGATTCCCTTCATACCACCCTTTAAAAATCTGCTGTAGATCATGCCTGTCATACCACCAAAGGTATCAGGCGCAAGATTATCAAGAGTTGTCATAAGCATATCCGTGCCCGGAATCTCATGAAATCTTATCTCAATAGAGCCCGGAACTGATGGATGTATAAAGGTTCCCTTCCTGTCCACTCTGTCCACAGCATCATCTTCAAAGTAAATATTCATTACTCTGGTGCAGGCTTCCTCAAGAAAATAGATCTCATTCCTAAGAACCAGCCTGTTATATTCATCTCTTTTACATGCAGAAGAAAGCGATACGATATACTTCTCACCATGCATGTTAATTACACTTTTATATCTGCGACCACAAAATCCGCACCTTAAGCTAAATATGGTTTCACCCTCATAAACTTCAATATAAAAAGAATTATTGCATCCCTTCCTGAAACCAATCTTATGGATACCATCAGTAAAATTGTTGTGAACTATCTGCATCATCAAAGGAAACAGACCAATACCTTTGATATCAAGGTCATAGGTTTTCCCATCAAGCTTTGAAAGCCATCTGTCTATCAGTATATTTTCGCTTACATTGTTATAGGAATAAAGAGATGGCTTAAATGCTCCCCTCTTTGAATTCACCAAAACTTCAGTCTTTTTAGGGCGGCCCTTTGTCATAGCGATACTTTTTCTCTTGTAGCCACCATTTAAGATCTGCGGAAAATCTACCGTTCTTCCGCTGACTGATCTGCAAATTGCCTTAAGCTCTGACAAAGCTGCAAAGTTTTCCGGAAGCGAATGATCAGAAACATCAGTAAGTTCTTTCATACAGTTTCTAATTTTAACGGCCATGAGACTTGTCTGGAAAACATCGCTGTTTCCGGCATTAGTCACAACAACCATATCAAGATCAGGATATACAAATACGTTCTGCCCAAGCATTCCGTTAAAGGCATAGGAACCTGGTCTGTCATCATTTATCCAGAGCTGATATCCATAGTGTTCATTGTCATCTTTGCCTGTTTCAATCTGCCAGGCCGTGGACCTTTCCACCCACTTTTCAGGAATTATCTGCTGGCCGTTCCACTTACCCTTTTGAAGATACATAACTCCGAGTTTTGCCATATCTTCAGTTCGCATAAAAAGGCCCCAGCCACCTTTTGTTATGCTTTGAGGACAGCTTTCCCAATAAACTCTCTTTATGCCCATAGGCTCAAATATTCTTTCCTTACAGAAATCAAAAAGAGATTTACCTGTAATCTCGGTTACTATAGCCGACAGCATATAGGTATTCATGCTATTGTATTCAAAAGAAGTTCCCGGCTCGAATTTAAACCCAGAGTTCAAAAACTCTTTTCTCCAGTCATTGCCACTAATAGAACCGGCCTCATTAAATTCAACTCCGCTGGACATATTAAGGAGATTTTCTACAGTTACATTCTTTTTAAGGAATCCAAGAGGTCCCATCCTTGTGCTGAATATATCATTGAGTTTATCGTCAGTACTTAGCTTTCCATCTTCAACCAAAAGACCTATCGCCATTCCAACAATACTCTTGCACATGGAATATGAAACATGCCAGATATCCATCTCATAGGGTTCAAAGGCACATTCTGCAACAACAAAGCCGTGCCTTACGAACATGAGCTTATGCATATTACACTCTTTGTTCTCAGATAGGAATCTTATAAGTTCCGTAAAAAAAGCAGAACTTAAACCTTGAGATTCTGGTGTTTTTCTTACAAGGAACTGTTCACCCAAAACCGATGAATTTATGAATTCCGGTTTTTGAGGAGCATAATCAACCTTGCTGATCTCCCCGGTTTCCCTGGTCATCAGCTTCACTAGAAGTTCTCCAACGTCAAGTCCTGCTCTCGCCATATATTTAATTACCTCACTTATCTATTTTCATAGCCCTCATAGAGTTGAGGATTGCAAGCACTGCAACACCTACATCTCCAAAAACAGCCAGCCACATGGAAGCAATTCCAAGGGCTCCAAGGATAAGTATCAATACCTTTACAAACAAAGCAAAAACAATGTTTTCTTTTACAATTCTGATGGTCTTACGTGCAATCTTAATGATTGATGATATCTTACGGATATCATCATCCATAATAACAATATCAGCCGCTTCAATCGCTGCATCGCTTCCAAGAGAGCCCATGGCTATTCCTACATCTGCTCTCATCAGAACCGGAGCGTCATTGATACCATCTCCAACGAAGGCTAAATTACTTTTATTATCCGCTTCATCAAGCATTTTTTCAACCCTGTCGACCTTGTCTGCAGGCAAAAGCTCTGAGTGTATCTCATCAATTCCAACCTGGGCAGCAACATAATCAGCTGTATATTTTCTGTCTCCGGTCAGCATGATCGTTTTCTTGACTCCGACCTTCTTCATGGCCTTGATAGCTTCTTTTGCCTCAGGCTTAATTACATCAGATATTACAATAGAACCAATGAACTTTCCTCCAAGAGAGGCATATACAACAGTTCCGTACTCATTTGGAGCCATAAATGGGATATTTTTTTCTTCTAAAAGCTTTGCATTTCCAAGAAGCAGCTCTTTTCCTTCATAAACTGCTGATATTCCATGTCCTGCAATTTCTTTTGCATTGGCATTTGATGCATCAATTGCAGCATCTGAAAACTTCTCTTTATATGCAGCAAGGATTGACTTGGCGATTGGATGATTAGAAACGCTCTCACCAATTGCAGCTATCTTTAAAAGTTCATCAGCTGTTACTCCGTTAAAGGGATTAACGCTTGCAACCTTGAATTCTCCAAGTGTCAGAGTTCCTGTCTTATCAAAAACAACTCTGTCAATAAGTGAAGCAGCTTCAAGGAAATTGCTTCCCTTAACAAGAACGCCGATCTTAGAAGCTGCACCAATTCCTCCAAAAAATCCAAGAGGAACAGAAATAACAAGAGCACATGGACATGAAACAATAAGGAATACGCAGGCTCTTCTTATGCTGTCTGAAAAAGCCATCTGTCCGAGAATAGGCGGAAGAATTGCAAGAATCACTGCACCTATTGTTACTACAGGCGTATAGTAACGTGCAAACCTTGTAATAAAGTTCTCCATTCTGGACTTTTTATTACTTGCGTTCTCAACAAGCTCTAAGATTTTGGCAACTGTTGAATCTTCGTAAACCTTTGTTGCCTGAACTTTAAGTACACCCTCGCCGTTAACGCAGCCGCTTATGATCTCGTCACCCTTAACGACTTTCCTTGGAACTGATTCGCCGGTAAGTGCAGCCGTATCAATAAAGGATTCACCTTCAAGGACAGTAGCATCAACAGGGATCTTTTCACCTGCTTTTATAAGGAGTGTATCTCCAACACTAACTTCTTCCGGATCAACTTCATCAGTCTGTCCATCTTCCCTGATGATCACAGCATACTCAGGTGCAATGCTCATCATATCTGAGATAGACTGTCTTGATTTTCCAACAGCAACACTCTGGAAGAGCTCGCCTACCTGGTAAAAAAGCATAACTGCCAATGCTTCTGAATACTCTCTGATTCCAAATGCACCAAATGTTGCTATCATCATAAGGAAATTCTCATCAAAAACCTGGCCATGACTGATATTTATAAAGGCTTTTCTGATAACATCATATCCGATGATTATATATGGAATCAGATAAACAAAAAATATGATTATTTCAGGAATGTTATCCAAAAGTCCTGTCTTATCAGCAATAAGCAATATAATAAAAAGTGCAAGCACTATCAGTATTCTGTTTCTTGTCTTCTTTTGTTTTTTTGTCATAATCACTACCTGCCATTTCTAAAGAAAAACTCTTATTAAAAAAAATGGAGCCATATTGCTATGACTCCTTATACCCTTAAGCGGTCTCAATCTCACAATCAGGCTCAACCTTCTTACAGGCTTTGATTGCTTCATCAAGAACCTTTTCATATACATCATCTGCAGCTTCAAGCATGAATTTCTGAGTCATAAAATTAACTCTGGCATTTACTACTCCATCAATCTTTTTTACTGCGTCTTCCATTTTTGCTGCGCAGTTTGCGCAATCAACTTCACACTTATATGTTTTCTTCATAATTTAACCCCTTTCGCCATCTGGCTTATTATTTTCGATTATTCCTCAATATGATTAAGTCCCTGATCGATAATTGTTCTCACATGATCATCGGCAAGAAAATATATAACTGACTTACCTTCACGTCTGTTTCCAACGAGCTTACTCTGTTTAAGAATCCTAAGCTGATGGGATATGGCAGATTGTGTCATATTAAGAGTATCTGCAATATCACAAACGCACATCTCTTCTTCAAACAAGGCAAACAATATCTTTATTCTGGTAGAATCGCCAAAAACCTTAAAAAGCTCAGCCAGATCATATAATTCATCCTCGTCCGGCATATCTCTTTTTGCTTTATTAGTAACATGAATATGTACATGGTGTTCTTCACAACACTCTACATCTGTAACTGCCACAAAGCGCCTCCTTTCGAATATCTATAGCAAAAAAATAATCTTAAATTTGATGAACATATGAATAATTATTCATATGTTTAATATAAAACCTCTTCCTTCATTTGTCAACTCATACAAACTATTTTCTCATAAAAAACTCCGCCAGCCTTTTAAAAAGCTGACGGAGTAATGATCTTTAATATAAAACTTATTTAATTATTGTAATATCACCTCTTGGAGAAGCATATGAACTTCCGATAACACCATGAAGCTCAGTCTTGATATAATCAATAAGTGCCTCATCAACCGGAATTCCAGTATCAAAGCTTGTTCCTGAACTACTGAAGCAATAATATGTATCTCCACCTACAGAAATGAAGTTGTTTGTTACAACAGCATATGTATCTGTCTTAGAGAATGGCTGTCCATTTATGCTCTCAATTGTTACTCTGTTTATACTGCTTGGCTTGTGATAAGTTGAGCCTGGATAAATAGGACCTGCTGCAAAGGCCCTTGTTGTATTGATCGTAAATTTAATTCCACTAGTCTGAGGGAAACCTCCAACAGGCTCTGGTGTGCAGAACGTTGAAGCTTCTAACGCTTCAAGGAGCTGTTCTCCTGTAACATATACTACAGTTACTGTATTTCCAAACGGAAGAACTGCATTTACATCTTTCTTTGAAACATTGCCGGCACTAATAGGAGCTCTTAAACCACCACCATTTGTAAGTGCGATGACGTGAGAAGAATCAACTGATACTGAACCTTCATTCTTAAGAATTGTCCAAAGGATAGCATCTGATACAAGATTTCCCATGTTTGTTTCTTCTGTTCTGTTGCCTGGTGCCTTATTACCGTTGAGATCAACTTCACTCTTTGCAAATGCTACATTGTACTCATTATCAATTTTCTTAATGATATCTGTTGCAACTGCATTTGTAACTACTTCCGGCTGAAGTTTGTCATAGTTAAGAAGATAACTGTCTTCTACAGACTTACTTGCATTGTCTATCATAACAACACCAAGAGTCTGGAGTTTTGTACCTGTAGATGTAACAGGATCAACAGTGTTTGCTGCCGACATTACTGTATGCGAGTGACCATCGATAACAACATCAATACCCTTTGTCTTTTCATAGAAAATATCACTGCTATTGCCTTCTCTTGCAGCTTCCAGATCAACGCCAAGATGTGTAAGACATATAACAAGGTCTGCCCCCTGTGCCTTGAGCTCATTTACCTGAGCCTCCCCACATGCATAGAGCGCATCCTTTGAAAGGAATGTAAGCCCCTTTACATAAACAGGATTTGACTTAGTCTGTGTCTCAGGAGTAACTACTCCAAAGAAGCCAAGTTTCATACCTGACTTAGTAGTATACATTGCATTTGGTACGAAGATTGAATTGCCATTTTCATCCAATACATTGGCACAGATAGTCTTAAACTTAGCAATCTTTATATCTGCCTTAAGTTGATCTAAGCCATAGTCAAACTCGTGGTTTCCTATTGTAGCAAAATCATAACCGGCAGCATTCATAACAGTAATAGCATCTGCGCCTTTTGACATATTGACATAAGGCGTTCCCTGTATATAATCTCCGGCATCAACAAGGAGAACTTCTGCCCCTCTTTTTTGGAAATTTTCCTTAACAGATGCAATATAAGGATAACGTCCAACTGCTCCATGTACATCATTAGTGTGGAGAATAACTGTTTTGCCGGAAAGATCGGCAGGAACATCAGCAATTGATTTTACATCTGCAACCACATTTGTTGCATTTGAAGTAATTGCGGTTACATTTGCAGTAAGCACAAGTGCTAATGCGAGTAGAACTGAAATAGAACTTTTTAGAATACGTCTCATACATAACCCCCTTTTATATAATATTAAAGCAATTATTATTATACTATTTTTTGTTGGTCGACATATACTTTTATTTTCTTTTATATAATAAAAAAAGATCCAATCAGTTACACTGATTTGGATCTTTTTACACTTATTATGCTTATTGATGCTTTGTTAGTCTGAATTTTTAGATTTCATCTATACTGTCAACAATATATGCCTCATCAACAGTTGCAAATTTACCATTTTCAACGGTAAGTGAAAATACTGCATATGCAAAGGCTTCACCATTTTCTTCATCATACTGAGCTACAAAGATCTTTGTAGTACCATCCTGCATGATTGGAAGATTTGATGCGTAATAAACGCCATCTTCAGCATCTGTATCACAGATCTCTACATCATCAACATAAACGATCTCTTCACACCAGAGGTCTGTCCTGTATGGTGCAGATATATAAGCAATGCCATCTATTATGTTGCAGTTAATATCATTGTTGTATTCTGTGTATTCTTCTGTTGATGAAAACTCACCATTTGCATATTCAGATGAATAATTGTATTCCGTTGTACCCTCATCTGTAGTTGTTGTTACATTAAAGCTTGTTGTTGATGTTGACTCACTTGCGCAAGCTGTAAGAGATACTGCTAAAACAACACCTGCCATTAACAATCCAATTTTCTTCATAATTTTTTTCCTCCAAAATGTCATGTTTTTGATTACAGATATTTATACGAGGGAAAAAAATATGTGGCAAATATTTTTTAGATTAAAGAAAAAATAATTGAGATCTCATCTTCTGTAACGATATCATCTGCTCCTAAAACGAATACACCATTATCTTTTCTGGGCTTTATCAGACCTCTTATATAACACTGGGCAAGCGGATTGGCACAAACTTTGCAGTCATAAATATCAGGAAACGTTCCTGCATCGCCCCAATCAAGATCCTTTTCTTTCAGAACATTCTTGTAAAACTCATGGAGCACTCTTGCCATGGTATTCCTGCGAAGGGGCATTTTATAAATATCCCCACTGCTTTCAATTATTACGCATAAAAATGGACCAAGAGCTTCATAAGAAAGCTCCTGGTTATTTTTATTCTGATATAAATCTATGAGTTTATTTGTAAAGTCCTTACAATTCATAATTACTTCTCATCAGAAAGCGAAACAATAAAAGTGATATTATCAAAAGCCTTAAGGTTTGATACTTCAATACATCCATCCAAAATTGTAAATGTATCATCAGTGTAAACATCAAGAGCTTCCAATTTCTTTGCATTTTCAAATGCCTTGAAATATTCGCCCTTTTCGCTATCACTAAAAGCCTTTATTATATCTTTTACAGTAATCTTATAGGTATCTTTCTTATCTTTATCACTTAGATTGATAAAACTAACAGCAAATCTGTCTCCAAAAAGAGGCTTAACAAGAATATCTACTCTGTCATTGTCCCTTATGTACTCTTTTGAAGGATCTTCCACTGCAAGGCTCGAATAAACTCTTTTTGCCTGAATTCCAAGCTTATCCTGATTTAAAGAAATAAGCTTTTCATTGGAGATGATGTTATAAATCCAGTCTCCTTTACTTACTCTTCTAAGGTCAAGGCCCAGCATCAATGGAGAGTTCATCATGCACCACATAGCCATATGGGTCTTGCACTGGATTTCATTAAGACCATCCATGCCAATCATAAGCATATCAGGGTCATTCCATCCCTTTGAAAGGCCTGAAAATTCATCCATGATGACAGCCTTATTGTACTGTACAGCTACACCCGGTGTGTAATCGGAAGTCCAGTCACCGTGCCCCGGATCGCCATCACTTCCGACTCTGAAAGTGATATCATTTAAGATTCTCCAGGAATCACAAACCTTCTTGCCCCAATTTTGAGGCTGCGTCTTTCCCCACTCGCAGGCTGAATAATAGATATCCTTATCAGGAGCTAGCTTCTTCAGCTCTTTTAACAGGCGTCCATAAGAATTAAGCGTATTCTCCTGTCTTCTGTGGTTCATTATTCTTATTTTGTTTATGCCCTTGTGTAATCTGCAGATAACCCCTTCCTTTTCATCAGAGGATTTCGCTGACCAGACAAAAGAAACAGGGCTTTCGGTTTCTTTAAGGAAGCCATCAAATACCATTTCTCCTTCAGCCATGATCTGGAGCCAGCCTCCAACGCCTTCCTCTTTTCCGGTTGCATATTCTAAGAAGATAAGATACGCTCCATCACCAGGAACATCTACATCAAATACAAGTTCACTGCTCTGAAGTCCTACAGGTGTAGCATCAGGTCCCGTTCCATCAAAGGTCCCTATCTTTGTAACATAGTCTCCCTTTTCTACTTTTTCTGCCCTTCTTCCTGTTATAACTCCATCTTTAACAGCAGAGTATATCTTTTCAAAAGAGCCATCACTAGAGCAAACCTTAACTGCTCTTATATTTGGAGCAAAGGTGTATCTCGCATTTTCAGCATTTGAAAAAGTTGCATTATCAAAAGGATAATAGCAGTTATCAACCTTTAAAAAATCAACGCCCCACTCAATATAGCTTGCGGCATCCAGGGCTTCGTGCCCGCAGGTTCCAACCTGTGCACCTGCGCAAAGATTGGTTCCTATGTCATTGTACATTCCAAATTTAAGACCTTTTCCATGGATATAATCAGAAAGTGCCTTAAACCCGCTTGGAAACTTGACATCTTCATTGGAAAGCTTATCTTCAACTCTTTCAGTTTTATAGCACCCATCATCTAAAATAATGTACTCATAGCCAAGTTTATCAAGACCAAGCTCTATAAACTTATCAGCCATTATTTTAGTAAGAGCCTCCGTATTGCCACTTCCAAATGCATTCCAGCTATTCCACCCCATTGCCGGAAGCTTATTTTTTTGTTTTCCAAACATTACTTTGCCGTCATCAAAAGAGTCAAACCTTCCTGCTAACTCAATCTCATCCGGTCTTAAGTTTTCATACCCCATTTTTTACCTCTCCTAAAAAAAGCCGTAGTTTTTAATACTACGGCTTTTTGCTAGTTTATTTTAGAATGAAACCTTCTTAAAGGATTTCTTTCCTTTTCTTACCATAACTCCATCTGCAAAGAATGCCTTGTCATAAGTTGCCTTTACATCTGTAACCTTCTCATCTGCTACAGTTACGCCGCCCTGCTCAACAGCACGTCTAGCTTCACTTCTTGTAGCACAAAGGCCTGCAGAAACAAGAACCTGAAGGACATCGATGTTTCCATCTCTGAAGTCCTCTTCCTTAAGGCTTGTAGCAGGAACATTTGCAGCATCTCCGCCGCCTGCAAAAAGGGCTCTTGCTCCATCCTGTGCCTTCTGAGCTTCCTCTTTACCATGTACAAGTGCTGTAAGCTCAAATGCAAGGATTTCTTTCTTCTCATTGACTCTGCTAGGATCCCACTTTTCCATTTCAAGGATTTCCTCGATAGGAATAAATGTGAGCATCTTGATGCACTTATCAACATCAGCATCATCAACGTTTCTCCAGTACTGATAGAAATCGAATGGTGATGTCTTGTTAGGGTCAAGCCATACAGCGTTTCCGGCTGTCTTCCCCATCTTTTTACCCTGAGAATCAGTTAAAAGAGTGATTGTCATAGCGTGAGCATCCTGACCAAGCTTTCTGCGGATAAGCTCTGTACCACCAAGCATATTGCTCCACTGATCGTCTCCACCAAATTCCAGATTACAGTTGTATTTCTGGAACATGTAGTAGAAGTCGTATGACTGCATGATCATGTAGTTGAATTCAAGGAAGCTGAGTCCCTTTTCCATACGCTGCTTGTAGCACTCTGCACGAAGCATGTTGTTAACCGAAAAGCAAGCTCCAACCTCTCTTAAGAGCTCAATGTAGTTAAGGTTCATGAGCCAGTCAGCATTGTTTACCATTAAAGCCTTGCCGTCTGAGAAATCAATGAATTTCTCCATCTGACGCTTGAAACAGGCAGCATTGTGATCAATATCCTCTCTTGTAAGCATCTTTCTCATATCAGTTCTTCCTGAAGGATCACCGATCATTGTTGTACCGCCACCGATAAGAGCGATTGGCTTATTTCCAGCTTCCTGAAGTCTCTTCATAAGAGTAAGTGCCATGAAATGACCTGCTGTAAGTGAATCAGCTGTGCAGTCAAAGCCAATATAGAATGTTGCCTTACCATTGTTTACAAGGTCTCTGATATGCTCTTCGTCTGTAACCTGAGCAATAAGACCTCTTGCCTTAAGTTCCTCAAAAATCTGCATAATGCACCTCCAATAATAGTCATTGCGAAGAAAAATTGGGATTCTCACTAAACTCGAAAAAACCTCGTTAAGTGTTCACCCATGGCTCGCACTAGCTTCAAAAAAACTTCAGCAAGTGCTCTGCACAAAAAATCCTTCGCAACATAATTTGTTGCGAAGGACGAAATAATCCGTGTTACCACCTTCATTCACGCTATGCTCACGCAAAGCGCCTCAATAAGTACGATTCAAAAAAAGAATGATACTCTACCGATGTAACGGTCAGTCCCCGTCTGGAACTAATATCTCATGATAAAAAGAATTCGTCCCAGCAGCTCACGGAGGTATTCATCATCGCTCTTAACTTACGCTTCTCACCAACCAGCAATTCTCTGTCGTCAGATTTCGATTCTTACTTATTCCGGTCACAGCCTTTAATATTTAATTCTTAACAAATTTTAATAATTTAAAAATGTTATGTCAAGCGTTTATTTGTAGTTTTAATGATAGTTTTGTAGTAAAATAAGACCACATAATAAATTAGAATCATTGGGAGTAATGCAATTGAAACTATTTCAAACAACATTTAATCCAAGATTTATACCTAATATAAGAGAATGGGCGCAAAGCACCAGCCTTAGAGAACATGGAGCTATTATTCATATCTATGCTCCATATACTGATAAATCCATATACTATAAATTAGACAGAATCCAGAAAATCCTTAGTATAGAGTTACCGGGTGTTCCTATTGTCGGCTGTAGTGCTATAGGAGAAATCATTAATGGAAGCATAGATTACAACGAATGCGTTATCACGCTTACAGTATTTGATGATCCGTCTACCCAGGTTAAGGTTCTCTCTTTTTATGATCTCCACAAAGACTGTTCACAAGTTTTATTTGATATCATAAAAGATGTTCCTGACTTAAAGGGACTTGAGATCGTATGTGCAAACTCTGACGTGATGTTTGATAAGGCAAGTCATACGGCCGATTCTCTCCCTGATAACATTGAGGTATTCGGCGCCATTGCTGTAGGTGATGATGATAACAAGCCTTTTATATTTACTGATGACAATGAATACCATACAGAAGGCGTTTTTCTTGTTCTATACAGCGGAAAAGAGCTGCATATCCAGACAAACAGAATGTTTGGCTGGAAAGCTATTGGCTACCCTCTTCATGTAACAAGAGCAGAGGGAAACGTTGTATATGAGCTTGATGGAAAGCCTGCTTATGATGTTTACAGCCATTATCTCAACATAAAAAAAGGTCCAAACTTTTTCTATGATGCTCTGGAATTCCCATGGGAAGTTCAGGTCAATGAAGAAACTGTATACATCCGCCATGCCAAATCTGTAAATCCTGACGGATCGATCGTTATGTCTACTAATGTTCCTGTTGGAAGCAATATCCGTCTTACCTATGGAGATCCATTAAGAATAATGGAGCATACCAAGCAGGCAGGCCAGCTTATACGAGACTTTGCGCCACAGGCAATTACTATATATAACTGTTTCGGCAGAAAACTCTTCTGGGGCGAACAGGATAATATTGAGATCGTTGAGATCTCCAAGCATATGGATGCAGCCGGATTTAGTGCCCTTGGCGAAATAATGCGTTTTAAAGGAAAGACCATTTTAAATAATCTGTCCATAGTTACTGCTTCCATGCGTGAGGGAGAAAAACAGGAGCTAGACCGTGTAGAAGAAGGTCCAAACATGACTTCTTCAAGCATGCCTATCACTGCAAGGCTTGCTGTTTTTATCAATACTATTACTGAAGAACTTATGGAAAAAAACAGTCAGCTCAATGACATGCTTTATAAGGCTTCCCATGATGCTCTTACAGATTTGCTAAACCGCGGTGCTATCGAAAGACTTATCTATGAAACAGACAACTCCAAGGAATGGTTCCTTATCATGTTTGACATAGATAATTTCAAAAACATCAACGACACCTATGGACATATTGAAGGCGATAACGCCCTAAAGACTATTGCTTCATATATAAAAGATAAGATCATCTGTAATGAAGGTTTCGAATGTGGTCGCTGGGGCGGTGAAGAATTTATAATGCTCGTAACAGACCGCACTGCAGAATATGTAAAAACAAATGCTGAAGAAATGATCAAAAATGTAGATCGGCTCCTTGGCATAGACTATACTCTTACAATAAGCGCCGGCGCTACAAAGCATAAAGAAGACGAAACTGTTCTTCAAACCATTAGCCGCGTTGATGAACTTCTTTATAAAGCGAAAAACAATGGTAAGAACCAGCTTTACAGCGATTTATAAGTATTAAATCATTTCACAACATAGGATATTTTAACAGAATTTGATCAATAAGGTCTTGAGATTTCAGCTCTCAAGACCTTTTTCTTTTACTCTCAGATTCTTTTTGAGTTTTTTACCTGAATACCAAAATACCCTCTCTCTGTATATGCGTAAGTGACTTCTCTAACACTCTAAAAATTTTAGATTGCGGCTACGTACGCCACCATTGACTGAGCCTGAGGAAAACGCCTTGGTCTGCGAGCCGACGGTGAGGATGATGGGAACAGTAGTTAGATTCATGCACCGTCGGATTCAGCATTGTAGCGTTTACCTCAGAACCCGTCAATGGCAAGCACCTGCGGTGTGGCTGGGTGTTATTACCTCAGGCTCTGAATCCGAGAACAGTAGAGGGTGGCTATTTTTAAGGCTGAGTATGACTAAGAATAGTAGATGCGGATACTTCCTAGAATATGTAGGACTAAGAATTACAGGTACGGATACTTTCCAAAATGTATAGGGCTATATGCCCGTGGTTCTCGCTGTAGAAGAGCTGCAATTCTGTTTTGGGCATATAGCTTGTTTTTAATAGTTCGGCCACCTGTAATAAAACCGTTTTTGGGCTTATAGCCGGATATCAGGCTTGCAGCCACCCCTTACCATAGCTTTTATCGCAGGCCATTGGGCATATACAGTAATAATCCGTCCTCAGCCACCCTTTTAACGGGTGGCCAGAGGTTTGAAATCAGCCTATATGCCCATTTGAGGGGTGGCTGGAAGCTTTACAAAGCGCTATATGCCCAAAACGATATTTTTTCTATTATATGGATTGTTATACGGACAGAATGATTTTTATAACAGCGATTTTCTGAGATATAGGATAAAACATGAATTTCTATCGAAATCCACTTTGATAATACCTATCATGATCAGAAACATGACCTAAGTAAAAGAAAAATACAAAATAGGTCATGAATTTTGTTGTAGTTTAAGCATTATCACGATAAAAAATATGACCTAAATAAAAGAAAAATACAGAATAGGTCATGAATTTTGTAGTAGTTTAGTATTATCACGACAAAAAATATGACCTAAACAAAAGAAAAATGTACCGACCCCCAAAAGTTAGACCCAAAAATCTAACTTTTGGAGGTCGGTATTTTTATGTCTAAGTATTC
>NZ_SVFW01000001.1 GCF_015056685.1 Butyrivibrio sp.
ATGGACGTCAAGGATGGCGAACACAGCCACTACTTTTAAATCAGGAAATCATTTTACACCACATTTAGGACTTGACCGTTTTATCCTATATCTCAGAAAATCGTTGTTAATAAAATCATTCCTTACGTATAACGATCAATATAATAGAAAAAATACCGTTTTGGGCATATAGCAGCTTTTTGCGATGCCAACCACCCCGATATTGTCTTTATAAAAGAGAAATTGGGCATATAGGCCGATTTCAAAACTCGAGCCACCTGTTAAAAGGTGGCTGCGGACGGATAATTACCGTATATGCCCAATTGCCTACGATAAAAGCTATAATTAAGGGTGGCTGAAAGCCTGAAATCAGGCTATGAGCCCAAAACCGGTTTAATTGCAGGTGGCTGAGATATTGAAAACGAGCTATATGCCCAAAGCAGAATTGCAGCTCTCCTACAGCGGGAACCACGGGCATATAGCCCTATACATTTTGGAAAGTATCCGTACCTGCAATTCTTAGTCCTACATATTCTAGGAAGTATCCGCATCTACTATTCTTAGCCATACTCAGCCTTAAAAGTAGCCGCCCCTACTGTTCTCGGAGTCAGAGCCCGAGGCAATAACGCCCAGCCACACCGAAGGTGCTTGCCATTGACGGGTTCTGAGGAAAACGCTACAATGCTGAATCCGACGGTGCATGAATCTAACTACTGTTCCCATCATCCTCACCGTCTGCTCGCAGACCAAGGCGTTTTCCTCAGGTTCAGTCAATGGTGGCGGACGGAGCCAATTACTTACGCATATACAATGGGAGAGTATTTTGATATAAGCAAAAGCCTAATTTCAAAATACTCTCCCAATTCTACACTTCAAAGCAAATCACATTTCTTTTAAAAACTTAAATGATAGTAAATATCTCATTATCCTGTAACTTTTGTTGATTTTTGTTCCAGTGCATTTGGCTCTAACAGCTGTGTAAGCTTAGCAGAATTCTCTTTTTCCATAGCTGCAAGAATATCGCCTCTATTTTCAACACTCATCTGAGCAAGTATCCTGGCAACAAGTTCAATCTGATTCTCTGCAACCATCTCATCGAAAATTTCAGCTGCTTTTTTTGCTTTCATACCTGAATAGGTAGTTGCAAATGCCTTTATAGCAGCATCATCCACATCTCCCTGGATGATCTTTTTATAGATCTCAGCAGCTGTATCAGGATCGATCATAGCATAATACGAAGCATAGGCTGCTGCATCAGGAGCATAATCGCCATAAACTATGCTCTCGTAAAAAGATGCACGCTCCTCATAGAATTGCTTTTGCTGCTGCTCAAAGGGTTCAAGTCTTGCAACCTCAGCCTGAAGCTTTTCAATTGAAGAAGCATAGCTGCTGTTCTGTTCCATCTCAGCCTGCAGTGCCTGCTCAAGTCGTTTTATATATGCCTGGGCTTCATCAATACTTTCAATTCCAGCAGCGCTGGACCCGGCATTACTGTAATCCACTACCGCTTCAGGATTTGTAGTCTGTACTGATCCTTCTGGAAGGATCAGATTGACATAAGGAATATCCCTAAGTAGTGGTGCCAAAATCTCAGAACCAAAATGACCAACATCCAGTTTGATCAAAAGTGCCATTATGGCAAGCCAGATGAGGACTATGAGAAAAGAAATAACTAAAGTAGCAAGACCTCCGGCATTATCACCATTGATCTCTGCTGATCGTTCAGCAAATTCCTGCTCCTTTTCCTTTTGCTCTTTTCTCTGTTCTTTTAGTCTTTTCTTATATTCTTTTTTATCAGCTGCAAGTTTTTTCTTGGCCGCCTTAGGATCATCAGGCGTCATAGTCAAATTGTTATCAGCCATTATCTGGTCTTATCTCCTCTTTGTCCATAGGTAAAGCTGGTTCGCTGATCATTCTCTTTAGCTTCTTCCTGTTTTTCTTCTTCCAAATACTCTGCATAAGCCCTGTCGCGAAGGGTCTCCTGCATTTTTCTCTCCTGTATTGCCCTTGTTAATCTTACTCTTACTCTTTCGACTCTTTGTTCATATTCCTTAACCACTTTTGTCTGAGATGCGATCATTACATCCATCTGAGCAGTGGCATACTGGTTATCCAATATATCCTGAAGCTTTAAACTATCAGCATTTCTAAGTTCTTCGGCTTCCAAAAGATAATTCTCTTTTCGTCTGATATATTCATCCAGAATATCAAGCTGTTTATTCAATTCTGACTGAGCGGCAGCAAATTCCATTTTCACCTGCCCCTCAGTTTTCTGCTTGATATTAAGGACACTCTGCATACGGTAGTTAAATCTTGCCATAGGCTATCAATCCCTGAACATATCTATAAGAGTCTGTCTTATTTCTTCAAAGGTAAACTTTTGATCAGTCTCCTGCATTAGAAAAGAATTGACAAGCTCTATTTTAGAAACTGCGTAATCAATATTTTTATTGGCTCCACTCCTGTATGCACCAATATTTATGAGGTCCTCAGCATCATTATAAGTAGCAAGAACATTTTTAAGCTTTCCTGCAGCTTTTTTATGCTCAGGATCCGCAATTGCTGACATACATCTGGAAATACTTGCAAGAACATCTATCGCAGGATAATGGTTCTTTTGCGCAAGCTTACGATTAAGGACTATATGCCCATCCAATATGCCTCTGGCAGTATCAGTGATGGGCTCATTCATATCATCACCATCAACAAGAACAGTATAAAGACCTGTAATAGAGCCTGTTCTAGACTTTCCGGCTCTTTCAAGGAGCTTGGGCATTTCTGCATATACACTTGGCGGATACCCTCTTGAAACAGGGGGCTCACCACTTGCCAGTCCTATTTCCCTCTGAGCCATTGAAAAACGGGTAAGGGAATCCATCATAAGAAGCACATCTTTTCCCTTGTCTCTAAAATACTCCGCAATAGAAGTTGCCGTCTTTGCAGCTTTTAATCTCTCAAGAGCCGGTTTATCAGAGGTGGCACAGACAACAATAGACCTCCTCATACCTTCTTCTCCGAGATCTCTTTCTATAAACTCTCTGACTTCCCTGCCTCGCTCTCCAATAAGAGCAATAACATTTATGTCAGCCTGAGTGTTTCTTGCAAACATTCCAAGAAGTGTGGATTTACCAACACCAGATCCTGCAAATATACCGATTCTCTGGCCTTTACCAACTGTTAAAAGGCCATCAACAGCTTTTACACCAAGAGGCAAAACATCAGATATTGGATCTCTTGTCATGGGATCCGGTGGTTGATTCTCAACAGAATATGCGACACCACCTTCAAGGGCTACTCCTTTTCCATAGCTTGTGCCATCAATTCTCCCAAGACCATCAAGCGTTTTTCCAAGAAGTCCATCTCCAACATTTACTCGTAGAGGTGAATCTGTATTTTCAACTATAGACCCATTTCCAATGCCACTTGTGTTCTCGTAAGGCATCAGCTGCACATGATTGTCCTTAAAGCCCACAACTTCGGCCATAGCAGGCTTAGGCTGATTCTCATTTCCTGTATCAGAGTCCTTCTTTTTGGGATAGATAAGACATATGTCGCCAAGCTTTGCATCCGGACCTGCAGACTCTATTGTCAGCCCAATAACATTGACAACTTTACCACGAGTGCGGTAAAATGGCGCATTTTGCATCTTTTTATATTTTGACAAATCAACTGAAGATACCAGCATATCTATCTCTTCTTTCTGTCAAAAGATAATAATTTAAGCTTTCTGGAAATCTCTGAAAGCTCAACTCCGAGGCTACAATCAAATACTCCGCTGTCTGACTCTATCATGCATTCATTTTCCTTTAGAAGAGGGTCTTCTATGATTTCCATTGTAGTGTTCGGAGACGTAACACATGCATTCAAAGCCTCTTTTTCATCCATTACTTCATCGTAATCATCAGACGAAACATGGACTATAAGGTCATTTCCCGGCTCTATCCTGGAAAGTGTATTCTTAAGAAGATGAAGGATTATCCCCTTATCATCCCTAAGCTCTATTCCAAGCACGTGCTCATAAATCTGTGTGAGAACATCGACCATTTCAGGTTCAAGCTCATCAACAAGCATCTGATATTCCTTCTCAAGCCCATCTCTTTGAGCTTCAATATCAGCTTTAAGGCTTTCTACAGCAGCCATACCTTCCTGGTAACCAGCATCATAACCTTCCTGATGACCCTGTTCTATAGCTCCCTGTTTTATTTCCTCTGCCTGATTTTGTGCGTCGTTTATAATGGCTTCAGCCTGCTCTGAGGCCTGCTGAAGTTTAAAATCAATTTCAGCCTGCATGGCTTCCATATCGAATTGAGGATCCTCGTTAGGAGCGCCAAGAATACTCTGATCTTCTGTGAGCTGATCAAGCTGCTCCATATCAATCCCGGGAGAAAAATCAGAGTTTTCGTCTCCCTCAGGTGAAAAGCCTTCATCTTCGGCCATCATTGCTCTTTGTCTTTTGAGCTCCTGCTCCTGAAACTCTTCGATCTTCTTATTTGCAAGCTCATTGTTGTCAATTATCCGGGCGTCTGATTCATCAAAGCTTATAAAAGCTCCTTTAAAAAGATTAGACAACTAGCTCATCACCTCCGCCTCTGGAAATAACAATTTCACCGGAATCTTCAAGCTTTCTGATAACGTTAACGATCTTCTGCTGAGCTTCCTCAACATCCTTCATACGAACAGGCCCCATGAAGTCCATATCTTCCTTGATCATGGCTGCAAGACGCTTTGAAAGGTTGTTAAAGATAGCAGTCTGTACATTCTCGGTTGCGCCCTTAAGAGCAAGACCAAGGTCAGCATTTTCAACCTCACGCAGCACTCTCTGTATTGAACGGTCGTCCAAAAGAAGTACATCCTCGAATACGAACATTTTCTTTCTGATCTCGTCTGCAAGTTCCGGCTCTTCGATCTCGAGAGTTTCCATGATATGTTTTTCGGTTGCACGGTCTACAGTGTTCAAGATCTCTACGACTGCATCTACGCCACCGATAATTGTAAAGTCCTGATTTACCAAAGAAGCAAGCTTTGATTCTAACACTTTTTCAACTTCCTTTATTGTATCCGGGCTCGTTCTATCCATTGCTGCTATACGCTTTGCAACATCAGCCTGCCTGTCAGGTGGAAGTGCTGACAAAATAAGGGCACTCTGTGCAGGAGACATGTAGGATAAAACAAGAGCAATTGTCTGAGGATGCTCATCCTGAATGAATGTAAGTATCTGAGATGGCTCTGTCTTTCTGATAAACTCGAAAGGCTTAACCTGAAGTGAAGCAGTGAGCTTACTAATAACATCAAGAGCCTTGTCTTCACCAAGAGCTTTTTCAAGAAGTTCCTTAGCATAACTGATACCACCTTCTGCAATATATTGCTGAGCAAGGCAGACGCCATAAAACTCCTCAAGAACAGCTTCCTTGATCTGCGAAGTAACACTTCGTGTATTTGCAATCTCCAGGGTCAGCTCCTCTATCTCCTCGTCCTTTAGATGCTTAAATATAGCAGATGATTTCTCTGGTCCCAACGCAATCAGAAGAATTGCTGCCTTTTGTGTACCGGTAAAGCCCTCGAGTAAGGAGCCTTCTCCAGCAGAAACTTCAGTATCCATCATACCTTTTCCCCTTTAGTTATAGACCGTAGTCTTCATTAAGCCAGTTACGTAAAAGAACTGCAGCAGCTTCCGGATTTTCATCAACAAACTTCTCAATAAGTTTCTTTGTTTCAGAACCCGTATCCATCTCAATATCCTCGAGGGATTCTTCAGGCTGCGATTCAAGAAGCTGTTCCACAGACAAAGGTTCCGGTTCTGCTTCTTCCTGCGTCTGTTTCTTTGTCCACATGCTTCTGACAATAATGAATGCAAGAAGTCCAAGGATTATCAGAATCATTACAATCTGCAGGATATCTGTGACAGTTATGTTTGCTCCTGTTCTGTCAAAAAATACATACTCAGTATATGCAGCCATTGCAACATTTGCGGAATCTATACCCGTTGCTTTGGATACTACATCAATAACTTCAACAGGAACAGTTAAAACTGCTGGTTCTGCATTGGCAAGTTTATATTCTTTCCAGGTCATGTTATTATTGGCTGCGCTGTCGTAATCCTCTTCCTTTACAACAACGTAGTTAATAGCTGTGACAGAAATTGATGAACTTGCATATTGAATAGCTCCAGGCTGATTGGTTCTTGTAGTTATTTTTTCATTTGGAAGATAATCTCTTGATTCTTCAGTTATAGTCGATGTTGAATTAGTATTATCCTGAGTTACATAAGTAGTTTCATCATCTGCATTTGTATCAGTTCCAGGAATACCGCTCACCCCATTAACATTTTCAGCATTATATGTATCTTCATGTGATAAAACGCCCTGTGTCTGATCCTCAGCAGGTGTATAGTTATGCTCTGTTGTTTCCTCATGTGAAAAATCCATCACAAGATTACTTGCAACTTCAATATTATCGTAAAGCTTAGTTCCCAAAAGAACTTTCTTAACTTCATTTTTTACCAGTTGCTCTGCTTTTGCTTTTAAAGAAAGCTGCGTACTTGCCATACCGGAAATAGTACTGTCCTCGTCACCAGCAAAAAGCATATTTCCATTAGTATCAAGGATAACTATATCTTTTGTAGAAGAATTGCCTATTGCCTTGGCAACAGCCCTTGCAAGAAATGCTGCATTGTCTTCATTAAAGGTAGCATTATCATCAAGCTCAAGCAAAATACTTGCTGAGGACTCTTCCTGATTGCCAATAAGTGTGCCATCATTATCAGGAATATGAAGCTGGACATTAGCACTCTTAATATCAGTGAATCTGCTTATAAAATCCGACTCCAGCCGGCTTTCCAGATATAATACATATTTTTTCTGTTTATCTGATTCTGTGGTGGAAAAACTGCCGTCAGTAACATTATCAATAGTGTAAGCATAAGATTGGATGTCATTAGCACCCAAAAGAAGGCTTGCATTGCCCTGATCTTTTTTCAGAACTTTAAATTCCAAGCCATCATCTGACATCTTATAATTTATGGAATTAGAATCAAGAAGCTCTTTTATCTCTGAAGCTTCTTTTGTAGAATTGGCATTGACCAATAACACATATTGAGGTTTGTTCAGAACAGAAACCAAAATGATAATGGTAAGCAGTATTACCGAGCCGGCCCCCACAATCAGGGTCTTTTGCTTGGCAGTAAACTGATTCCACCAGTCGAGAATTTTTTGCCACAGGGCCTTTAATCTATCAGCCATGCATTCTCCCTCCCCATAAACTTAAGAAAACTAATAGTATTGAGCGATATACGGATTGCTCCGCTTCGCTCTCGCAATCCTACGTACATTCAGTCATTTCATAAATATGATGATTTGTGCAAGCACATCATCATATTTACTCATTCCTTATATCGCTCAGATCTGCATCTGAGTGATCTCTCTGTATGCAGAAAGGACACGGTCCCTCACAGCTACTGTGTATTGCAGTGCTGTCTGTGCCTTCTGAAGTGCAATAGAAAGATCATGTGTATTATCCGTCTGTCCCAAAGACCACTTTATCTCTTCATTTTCTGCATCTGACAAATAAGCATTCGTAGTATGAATATTCTCTACAGCTCTGTCAAAAATAATTGAAAAAGCCTGCTCATTCCCCTTGCCATCATCGCCTAGCACGTTGTAAACTCTGCTAT
Source organism: Butyrivibrio sp. (assembly GCF_015056685.1). GTDB lineage: Bacteria > Bacillota > Clostridia > Lachnospirales > Lachnospiraceae > Butyrivibrio. The sequence goes on from NZ_SVFW01000001.1 coordinate 7,649, forward strand.
TCAACTTTTCTGCATTTTTTACAGCTCCTGATGTTACATTTCGAAGCTGAGAGATATCAATAGATGCCATAAGCTATCCTCCATTAACCCTGTCCAAGTTCAAGGCCTCTTGAAGCCAGGTTTTTGCTTGCATTAAAAGCAGTTGCATTTGCCTCATACGATCTGCTTGCATCGATCAGGTTTGTCATCTCTGTAACAGTATTTACATTTGGATATGTTACGTATCCATTTGCATCTGCGTCAGGATGTGAAGGATCATATACAACATTCATCTGAGTCCAGGTATCATCCTGAACTGTTGTTACCTTAACTCCGGTTCCAGAGTAATGATCCAGTCGTTCATTAAGAATTCTTGAAAAAGGAGTCTGTGTGCCCTTTTCTTCAAATCTAACAACCTTTCTGACGTAAGGAGTACCATCTTCAGTTCTTGTTGTATTAGCATTGGCAATATTTTCAGATATGATATCCATTCTAAAGCGCTGGGCTGTCATACCTGATGAGTTAATGTTAAAAGAATCAAATATGCTCATACCTTAATCCTCCTTTATGAAGATTTCGAAACCAACTGTAGATTTGAAAACTCAGATTTTATTCCGGCCATTAAGCCTTGATATTTAATCTGATTTGCTGCAAGCATTACGTTTTCAGTATCAATATCTACATTGTTCTTATCATATCTGTATGAGAAACCTGAATAGTCATTAACTACCCTTGCCTGTAAATGCTTGTCCTTAAGATTCGAAACTTTGGCATCCATACTTTTGTATCTTGAATGTCCAAGAGCCCTCTCAAGCTCATCTTCAAAATTCAGATCCTGACGTTTATATCCCGGTGTGTCCACATTAGCAATATTGTTGGCAATAATCTCGTTCCTGGTCCAGGAAGCATCTGCCGCCTTATCCATAACATTAATATAGTCAAATACATTACTATTGATCATAGAGCCCCCTTATTAAATCAGAACACAATACGGTCAATTTAACTTATATATATTAATAATATGATTTTTATTAACAAAATACAAGTAAAACATACTTCATATTGTGTTTATCCATGTTTGGTTATACAAAATAAAGTAAACAAAAAAGGATTTACCTTATGTAGATAAATCCTTTCATCAATATCCATCCTGATATATATTTTTCACATATATTATCGGCTGCTTAGAGTTCCTGTTTAAGCTTCTTGATCTCAGAGAAAACAACATCATTTGTGACTTTAATATATGTTCCCTTCATGCCTGAAGATCTTGATTCTATAACACCGGCACTCTCAAATTTCCTGAGTGCATTTACGATCACGCTTCTTGTGATTCCTACTCTGTCTGCAATCTTACTTGCAACAAGTACGCCTTCCATTCCGTCAAGCTCATCAAATATATGAATGATTGCCTGCATCTCAGAGAAAGAAAGTGTACTTATAGCAGATTTTACAACAGCAAGTTTTCTACTCTCCTCTGCATTTTCTTCATTGACAGCCCTGAGCATCTCAAGTCCAACTACTGTTGTCCCATACTCACAAAGAATAATATCGTCTATATCGTATGGTACATCTGTTTTATAGATAAAAAGCGTTCCAAGTCTCTCACCTGCGATCTCAATAGGTGTAATTATCGCCTGGAATTTTGAAGAATCTATTCCTTCAAAGCCAAGAGTTTCAAGGTTAACATTTTCTTTTGTTGAAAGAATCGTAAGAAGTCTTTCATTTAACATTGGATCAATAAAAGAACCAACATTATCTACCAAAAGTTCACTAAGCGACTCAACTCCTGCGCTTTCACCAATACCCAACACTTTACCTTTTTTACTGATAACAAACATATTTGAGGATAAAATGTCGCAAAGAACCCTGCAAATATCGTTAAAAACAACTTTTCCGGAATTGCTGTTATGCAACAGTTTTCCAATTTTGCGGGTTTTATCCAGTAGCTGTACACTACTCATGACGTTTCTCCTTTAGAATGTATTTCCCCCTTAGTTGAAATTGTGTACGTTATTACGTATATTGCACAATTACACTATCGTTATCATATCATAAAAAAATAGGCGCTTCAAACCTTGAAGCGCCTACAATTATGAAAAAAAGCTAAAGATTTCTGAAAATTATTATTTACTTCTTAAGTTCACCGACATATCCGCAATCCGGATTTGTGCAGGTTACCTTGTTACTCTTTGCAACCATAAATGAGCCACACTTAGGACATTTCTCTGCAACAGGCTTTGTCCAGGACATGAAATCACAATCAGGATTATCTATGCATCCATAGAATATACGGCCCTTTCTAGTTCTCTTAAGAACAACATCCTTTCCACACTTAGGACATGCAACACCAATCTTCTCATAATATGGCTTGGTGTTTTTGCACTCAGGGAAACCTGGACAGGCAAGGAATTTACCATGAGGACCATATTTGATAACCATGTTTCTTCCGCAGTTATCACAGATCTCATCTGTAACTTCATCCTGAACCTGTATCTTTTCCATCTCCTGTTCAGCTGCTTTAACCGCTTCCTCAAGATCAGGATAAAAATTCTCAATAACAGTCTTCCATTTAACATTACCATCGGCAATACCATCAAGAAGCGCTTCCATGTTAGATGTGAAGTTTACATCGACGATCTGAGGGAAAGCTTCCATCATCATCTTGTTAACTGCCTGTCCAAGCTCAGTTATATAAAGACTCTTATTCTCTTTTGTAATATAGTGTCTTGCCATGATCGTTGAAATTGTCGGAGCATAGGTACTAGGTCTTCCGATACCAAGGGCTTCAAGATCATGAACAAGTGAAGCTTCTGTATAGTGAGGAGCAGGCTGTGTAAAGTGCTGTGCGCTTTCAAAAGAATCAAAGGAAAGCTTTGTATCTGTATCCAGATTCTTCATGAGCACATTCTTTTCAATCTGATCATCTTCGTCAGTATAAACATTTAAGAAACCATCAAATACTGTCTTTGAAGCTGATACAGTAAATCTGCTCTCTCCTGCATCAATCTTAACTGATGTAGTCTCGTATTTGGCAGCTGCCATACGGCTTGCCATAAATCTTCTCCAGATAAGCTGGTAGAGCCTAAACTGATCTCTTGAAAGGAAATCCTTAACCTTTACAGGAGTATTTGTAATGATTGAAGGTCTGATCGCTTCATGAGCATCCTGAATCTTTACATCGCTCTTTTTAGCTGCCAAACCTTCAGCAATATATTTCTCACCGAAGTTCTCTAAAATATATTCATTGGCTGATGCCACTGCTTCATCAGATACTCTGGTTGAATCAGTTCTAAGATATGTGATAAGACCTACAGTTCCCTGACTGCCAAGATCTATTCCTTCATAGAGCTGCTGAGCAACACGCATTGTCTTTTGTGTTGAGAAATTAAGCACTTTTGAAGCTTCCTGCTGAAGAGTTGATGTTGTAAATGGAAGTGGAGCCTTCTTGGTCCTTTCACCCTTCTTTACATCTGAAACTGTATATTTTGCGCCCTCTAAAGACTTCATTATCTTTTCGAGCTGCTCTTTATTCTCAATCTCTTTTTTATCATTGCCACTTCCGTAGTAGTGAGCAACGAGAGGTTTCTTTTCACCCTGAACTTTAAGATTAACATCAAGTGTCCAGTATTCCTTTGGTATAAAAGAATCTATCTCTTCTTCTCTGTCTGCAATGATCCTGAGGGCTACAGACTGAACTCGACCTGCGCTGAGACCTCTTTTGATCTTGTTCCAAAGAAGTGGTGAAATACTATATCCAACCATTCTGTCAAGGACACGTCTTGCCTGCTGTGCATCTACAAGATTCATATCAATATCTCTTGGATGCTTCATGGCTTCCTTAACAGCGTTTTTAGTGATCTCATTAAATGTAACTCGCTGAATCTTGGCATCTGCCTGATCTAACTTAAGGGCAGAAATAAGATGCCAGGAAATAGCCTCACCTTCACGGTCCGGGTCGGTTGCAAGGTATACTTTATCTGCTTTTTTGACCTGTCTTCTAAGGGCTGCCAAAATATCGCCCTTACCGCGAATTGTTATATATTTAGGCTCAAAATCATTATTTACGTCAACACCCATCTGACTTCTCGGAAGATCTCTTACGTGACCGTTTGACGCAGCTACTTCGTAACCTGAGCCAAGAAACTTCTTGATAGCCTTAACCTTTGTAGGTGACTCAACTATAAGAAGTGATGTTTTCTTTTCTGATGTCTTTTTACTAGTTGCCATTAGGATAGCTTACCCCTTCATAAAAAATTTAAGTTCAACTTTCTTATTAATAAACATTTTTAAGGATTAAGTCAAGTACAGATTATAACGTACCTGACTTAATCCTTAGTTAATTTATCATTTTTCAATTAAATTACTTATCAGAAAGCCATGCTGTCTCTTTAGGAGTCTTTTTAACAAATGGTCTGCTGACTGCCTGCTTAATGCCATTAGGAAGAATATATTTAAGCTTATCTTCCGCCTTACGCATTGTAGAGCAATCAGGGTTATCTCTTGTAAGCTTGATGGCGTCAAATTCGCAACGTGTTGTGCAAAGTCCACAGCCAACACACTTGTTAGGATCAACAATTGATGCACCACAGCCAAGACAACGAGATGTCTCTTTCTTGACCTGTTCCTCTGTGAATACAAGCTTTGTATCACGGAATGAAAGTTTACCATCTTCAGGCTTCTTTATACCTGCCTGCTGACGTCCAACATGATCATAATCCTTAACTAAGATATCATCTTTATCAAGTTCAATGAAGAAGTTAGGATCACGGCCAATTGTAAGTGATGAATGAGGCTGTACAAATCTATGGATTGACTCAGCGCCTTCTTTACCACATGCAATTGCATCGATGGCAAATCTTGGTCCATAGAACATATCACCGCCTACGAATATATCCTTTACAGTTGTCTGGAAAGTAATCTTATCAGCTACAGGAGCGGGTCCTCTAAATTCAACATTCTCGTCCTTAAGAAGATCGCCCCAGATAGTAGCCTGACCAACAGAGAGAATAACGTTGGAACATGCAATTTCCATTGTCTCATTCTCATCATACTTAGGATCAAACTTTCCTTCTGCATTCTTAACCTGAGTACATTTCTTGAATACGATACCCTTAACTTTTCCATTTTCAGTGAGGATTTCTTTTGGTCCCCAACCGCCCTTAAACTCAATTCCTTCAGACTCAGCAATCTCGATTTCTTCAGGAAGAGCAGGCATAATATCACGTGTCTCAAGAGAAACCTGTGTGATCTTAGGTGAGCCACAGCGGATTGCAGTACGGCTGACATCGATAGCAACGTTACCACCACCGATTACAACTGTATCACCTGTAAGCTTGTAGCTCTCATCATCTATTACAGCGTGAAGGATATCAACACCCTTAAGTACGCCCTCAGCATCTTCTCCAGGAACGTTTACACCACGGCCACCCTGACATCCGATAGCGATATAGAAGGCCTTGTATCCCTGCTCACGAAGCTCTTTAAGGGTAATGTCCTTACCAACTTCAACTCCAAGACGAATATCTACGCCAAGTTCTCTCAATACATCAACTTCTGCTTCAACAACATCTTTTTCAAGAACGAATGATGGAATACCATAAGTTACCATTCCGCCAGGTTTCTTATTCTTTTCAAAGATAGTTGGCTTGTATCCCTTAAGTGCAAGATAGTAAGCACAAGAAATACCTGCAGGACCTGCACCGATAATAGCAATCTTTTCATCGAAGCCGCCACCAATCTTAGGAATTACCTTTTCAGGTATGTAACGAGTCTCAGACTTAAGATCACGCATTGATACAAATTTCTTAACTTCATCGATAGCGATAGCCTGATCAATTGTTCCTCTTGTACAAGCATCCTCACAACGACGGTTACATACATGACCACAAACAGCAGGAAGTGGGTTGTACTTCTTTATAAGAGCAAGCGCTTCTTCATATCTTCCCTGAGCAGCCATCTTAAGGTATCCCTGAACAGGAATATGTGCAGGACAAGCAGTCTTACATGGCGCAGTACCTGTTTTGTGAGTATTGATACGGTTGATATCACGATAATCTTCAGTCCACATATCCTGAGACCACTTTTTCTCAGTTGGAAGTGGCATCTTAGGATAAACAACTTCGCTTCCATCCTTTTTGCAGAGCTTCTGTCCAAGAGTTGCTGCTCCGGCAGGACAAACCTCAACGCATCGTCCACATGCAACACACTTCTCCTTATCAACGTGAGCAATATAAGCTGAACGTGACATATTAGGTGTGTTAAAGAGCTGTGATGTACGAAGGGCATAACATACATTTACATTACAGTTACAGATAGCAAAGATCTTGTGTTGTCCGTCAATGTTTGTGATCTGGTGAACAAAGCCATTGTCCTCAGCCTGCTTGAAGATCTCAAGAGCTTCTTCCTTGGTAATATAGCGACCGTCCTTCTGAGTTTCAACTACGTAGTCAGCCATATCGCCTACAGCAATACACCATCCTTCCGGATCATCAGCGCAGCCCTGATCAAATGTTTTTCTTGATCTTCTGCATGAGCATGGAGAAGCTGCATATTTACCTTCATAGTAATCAAGCCAGTATGAAATATGCTCAAGGTCAATTGACTCTCCCTGCATATTGATAGCTTTTTCTACAGGAATAACATGCATTCCAACGCCTGCTCCGCCCATAGGAACCATATGAGTAAGTCCTTCAAGCGGAATACGGCTCATTCTCTCAAAGAAAGGTCCAACCTCTGGATGAGCCTCAATAACTCTTGAGTTCATGTTGCCAAATTCAGCAGAACCAGGAACATACATAGGAAGAACGTACTGTTTCTCACGTTTTTCATTTTCGTAGTTCCACTCTATAACACCGTTATAAGACATCTCATCGAGCTGTTTCTGAAGCTCTTCTTTTGAGTACTCAGGGCAAAGAGCTGCAATTTCCTCAAATGTCTTTGGTTTACGTTTTTCCATCTTAAGTGCAATCTCACACTGAGCGTCAGTGATAAGATTGTAAAGGCCCCAGTATTCAGGGCTTTCTTTTGTTATTTTTTCAATTCCAAGTTTGATATTTTTTCTGTCAGTAACTACCTTCGCAAACTTTGCCAGTGGTTCACGAAAAGGTGCATTCATATCAACCCATTCAGGGATGATTCCAGCCCTTGGATCTACCTTATTACGTCCCGGATCAAGGGAATATGGAGTTGTTAAATCCTTCATATCCATATCATTCATATTCATCTCTCTACCTACCATTTTCCTTTTAAAAACTCATTACGTAGCCGCTATCTCTTTTATCATAAATTCGTTGCCTTTTAAGAGATATGTGTGCTCACTGCCACAGTTAGGGCAGATCTTACCATGCGCTACAGTTTCATATTCACTCTTGCAGTCCTCACAGAATGTGACTGCAGGAAGAGTTTCGATAATAAGCTCTGAGCCTTTCATAAGCTCAGTTTTATCCGAAGCCCATTTCCATGCATCTGTCAAAAGATGTGGGACTACTCCGGACACTTCCCCCAGTTGTAAAGTTACTGAATGAATTTTTTCAAGTTCATTCTCTTTACCTACTTCAGTAAGATCATCAATTATACGAAAAACAACGCCCAGCTCGTGCATAATTATCCTTTACCCAAGAAGATGCCGGGCGAAGTTGATCGCCTGGCATCCCCATCTTGTTATTGCCATTTATTTTATAGCTTCATCAATCTGAGCTGATAGCCAGTCAGCCCATTCCTGCATACCCTCACCAGTCTTTGCACAGATAGGAATTATCTTCGCATTAGGATTTCTATACAGGATATTTTCTTTTACCTTTTCAAGGTCAAAGTCAAAATAAGGCATAACATCAATCTTATTTATTAAAACCACATCACAAATTGAAAACATCAAAGGATACTTAAGTGGCTTATCATGTCCTTCAGGAACAGATAAGATCATAGCATTCTTGGTGCTTCCTGTGTCAAATTCTGCAGGGCAGACAAGATTTCCAACATTCTCAAGAATTGCAAAATCAACATCGCTTGTATCAAGTTCTCTGATTCCCTGTCTTGTCATGTCAGCATCAAGGTGACACATACCACCGGTATGAAGCTGAATTGCCTTAACACCGGTTGCCGCAATTGTCTTGGCATCAACATCTGAATCAATGTCAGCTTCCATGACGCCAATGCGGTATTTATCTTTCAGAAGCTCAATTGTCTTTTTCAAGGTAGTTGTCTTACCTGATCCAGGAGAAGACATTAAGTTCAAAAGAAATGTCTTACTCTCCTTAAGCTCCTGGCGCAGTTTGTCAGCATCCTTATCGTTGCTTTCGAATATGCTGCGCTTTACTTCTATAACTCTAACATTATCCATTATTTAGCACGCTCCATTGCAAGCTTGAAGTCCTTTGTATCGCCGAATACTTCATTTGCATATGGATTCTTACCAAGTTTGATTGATCTCTTGATAATCTCAGTGATGCAAATTACGTTGATAACGATAGCAAGTATAGCAACAACACCCTGAGCTCTAGGATCAGCAGTTATGCCCATGCTAGCGATAATCTCGCCTGCCTGTGCTGTCTTGCCGGCACCTGAGTTGTAAAGGTTAATTGCCTTGTCATAAAGATCCATTGTTGTAATTCCGTTCGCTGTAGCTCCACCGTAAATTGAAGGAAGCGCTGCTGCAAACTTTGAACTAAGCTGGAATGCAGGAACAACCTGAGCCCACATGCACCAGATAGCAAGTGTATTAGCACGGTTCTGGATCCATGCGCCCTTGTTCCAGAATGCATTTGCAAATGTAGGAGCAAGAAGAAGTGCAACACCACAGTACCATGAATGTGTAGGAAGGTTGAGGTATGTATACTCAAAGTTCCAAACGTCGTATGCAAGAATAAACCAGATTGTCATATCAGGCCAGAGCATATCTGACTCGTTCTTGTCCTTAGATGTATAAAGGTGAACGCAACCTGTCATGCAGAAAATGTTGATCATTCCTGCAAGAGCATTAACAACGTTCCACCATCCGCCGTAAATAAATACGCCTTCGTTAGATGCCCACCATGCACCACTTAAGTCTCCTGTGATTGAGAAAGCTGCAAGAGCAGATTCCATATCAGAAACGTTAGCGATCATGATGTTTGCTGCAACGATGAGCCATGGGAACCATGCAAACCATTTTTCCTTGCCGATACCCCATTTGTACTTGATCATCATAAAGCCTACGCAGCCAATATCAGCAGCATAAAGCTTGAAGTAATGGAACCATCCGTCCATGAATGCTACGGTAGGGTTTGATGCACCACCGAACATTCCTAAATGTGCCAGAATAAAATAAATAGTTAAGATACATGGAATCACTACAAATACAACGATTCCACCAGTTTTGGTTCTACGACCAATCTCATTCATAAGAATAAGACCACAGAATACCAACACCCATCCAATGAGCTGCATAGCCGCATGGTTGCTATAAAGTTGGAATAGCATAAAAAAACCTCCTTTGATATTGCATTTAAATTTTTTCTGAGCAATATCGTCATTTATTTATCAATATGATAGCATATTGCACAATATTATTCAATCTCTTTAGAAAATTTAAGGCAAATTGGGGCACTGATTCTTACGAAAACAGTTTCCTCTTTCTGTCTATCATATCATCTATCTGTTCCATGTAAAGTTTTACATCCTTTACATTATCGCATCGCTCTATCCTGCCATCATATCCGTAAACTCTCTTTGTAACGGTACCGGCTCCAAGCGCGACAATAGATTGAACCTCTTCATTGATCAAAATATTATAAATTCCTGCCTTGCCTTTTCTTGCATATCCGGTGTTCTCAAAATTGCCGGATATATTTTTTTGCCTGTAAAGGTAATATGGCTCAAGTCCCATATCACTTGCTCCCTTTAAAGCAATTTCCATCATCTCTTCTGTATTTTTTATATCATCAAGAATATCTTTTTTATCATCAAAAGAGCACATGGCACTTTCATTGCCTCTATGCTTGGCAAGTTCCATGATCTCAGCAAGCTTTGAACCTCTTTTTATAGCAAGTGAATGAACAGTAAGATCATCCGGATCAAGCTTTTTTATCTCTTCCATTGTGTAAGCGACATCACTGGCGCCCTCACCCGGAAGACCCAGGATAATATCCATATTGATATTATCAAAACCCTCTTCTCTTGCCATATTATAAGCATCAATAAGCTGAGAAACTGTATGTCTCCTTCCTATGAGCTTTAAGGTCTCATCCCTCATAGTCTGAGGATTTACAGAAATTCTGGTCACGCCCATCTTTTTCATGGTCTTAAGCTTATCTCTTGTTATAGAGTCCGGCCTTCCTGACTCAACCGTAAACTCTTTTACATTTGAAAAATCAAGTTTTGCCTTAAGATAGCCAATAAGCCTTTCAAGCTGATGAGGCTCAAGGGTTGTAGGTGTGCCTCCGCCTATATAGACTGTGTCCAAAGTTTTGTCTTTAAAATTCTCTGCTACATAATCAATTTCTTTTTCAAGACAAGAAAGATAATCGTCAACAATATTTGAAAAAGCCCCTATTGGATAGGATGTAAAAGAACAGTACAAACATGTTGTGGGACAAAAAGGTATTCCCAAATAAAGGCTGTAACCATTCTTGTAATCTATACATTTAAGTATTTCTTTTTCCCTGTGGGCAATCTTAAGACTAAGAGCAATCTTTTCATCAGATACGCAATAGGTATCTTTCATATACCGGACTATTTCTTCGTCGCTCTTTCCCTCTTCAATGAGGTTCATAACTATCCTCGTAGGTCTTATACCCGTAAGGTTTCCCCAAGGCAGACTCTTACCCGTTTTAGCAGACAGATCCAGGTAGATGCTCTTTTTAAGCTCATTCTTTGAAACGCTGACATCAACATCAGAAACAGTGATTTCAGAATTAAGCCTTTTTACTTCATCTATCTTATCAAGGTCATTCTCTAAAATAACCTTTACATCCTCAGTTGGATAAAAAGCCTTATAAAGGGAATGAATATCGTATGTATACTTATCTTCTTTTATTAAAACAACCTGCATAATAAGCCTCAAATAAATCAAAAAAATATAATCCGCATTAAATAACAAACGGATTATACATTTTTTCGTGTTCTATTGTTGTAATTTCACCATGTCCCGGATAAACTACAGTTTCATCAGGAAGAACAAAGAGTTTTTCTTTTATGGATCTGACTATCTCACTTGTAGAGCCTGTCGGAAAATCAGTTCTTCCAACAGATTCTTCAAATAAGGTATCTCCACTTATCAGAATGCCGCCCTCTTCAAAATAGTAACAACAGCTCCCAGAAGTATGTCCCGGAGTTGCGATCAGCCTGCAGCTCATGCCTGCAGCTGAAATTGTATCTCCATCTTTATATAAGCCATCGGGAGTGATCTTTAGATGCATGTTGTAATCATTAGAGAGATTAAGATATGCATCTTTACACATAGCCTGCTCTTTTTCATAGCAATAGACTTTGGCGCCTGAAAGGCTTTTAAGCTCTTCCACACCACCAATATGGTCAAAGTGCCCATGAGTTAAAAGGATGAGGTCTATAACAAAACCATTTTCTGATAGTTTCTCATATATTTTTTTGCCCTGATCGGCAGGGTCAAAAAAGATTACATGCTTACAATCTTCTGTGTTACATTCGGCATCCGGCTTATAAACAAAGTAGCAATTTGTTCCAACCATGCCAAGAGTAAACATTCCAATAGATAAAGCCTTTTCCATCAACCTGTAGTCCTCTCAATATCAATGACGCTGTCAATCTGCCTGATCTTATCGACAATCTCTCTAAGCTGATTTCTGGAAGAAACCTGGAAAGATGTTTCCATTGTTGCAAGTCCCTGCTTACTGGTCCTTGTATTCATGGAAATGATATCGATATTTTTCTCAGTAAGCGCACGTGATATATCAGCCAAAAGTCCACTTCTGTTATTGGCAAATATCTTGATAGTAGCTGCGTACTTGCCAACGGACTGCGAATCTGACTGCCATCTGGCCTCAATAAGCCTTGATCTGTCCTCTTCCTGCATTTTAATAACATTAACGCAGTCTCTTCTATGAATAGATACGCCTCTTCCTCTAGTAACAAAACCGCATATATCATCACCCGGAACAGGATTGCAGCACTTTGAAAATCTTACAGCCACATCATGAACGCCTTTAACAATTATAGCATTGTCAGATTCTGAAACCTGCGGTGTTACATTGGATTCAGCCACAGCTGCAAGAACTTCTTCATCGGTAATATTGCGCTTGTGCTCTTTATCATTAAGCTCAAGCATCTTATTAACGATCTGGCCTTCCTTAAGTCCGCCGTGTCCAACAGCTGCAAGAACAGCGTTCCAATCATGGAAACCATATTTCTTTATAACTATATTCTGAAACTCAGGTTTTGAAATAGAGAAAAGATCTATGCCCTTACTCTTACAATACTCAATGAGAAGTTCACGTCCCTTGACTATGTTCTCCTCTTTAAGTTCATTTCTAAACCACTGATTGATTTTGTTTTTGGTAGATGTAGATTTAGCGATCGCAAGCCAGTCTCTGCTTGGTCCTCTGGAATTCTGGCTGGTGATAACTTCAATTCTGTCACCGTTTTGAATCTTGTAATCAATAGGAACAAGCTTGCCATTAACCTTGGCACCGATCATCTTATTGCCCACAGCACTATGAATACTGTATGCAAAATCGATAGGTGTTGAACCGGCAGGAAGGTTCTTTACATCGCCGGTTGGAGTAAAGCAGTATACATCCTCGGAAAAGAGGTTGAGATCGCTCTTTAAAAGGCTCATAAACTCCTGGTTATCAGACATGTCCTGTTGCCATTCCAATATCTGACGAAGCCAGATAAGTTTCTCTTCCTCGCCGCTTTCAGACTTTTTACCATCTGAAGCTTCCTTGTATTTCCAGTGAGCCGCAATACCATACTCAGCTGCACGATGCATATCATAAGTACGGATCTGTATCTCAAAAGGCTGACCTGTCTGGCCTATGAGCGTTGTATGAAGAGACTGGTACATATTGGGCTTTGGCATGGCAATATAGTCTTTAAACCTGCCGGGAATAGGCTTATACATCTCATGTATAACACCAAGAGCCGCATAGCAATCCTTAACAGTACCAACTATTATCCTGATAGCAAACAGATCATAGATCTGATCCAGAGTCTTATTCTGGTTGCGCATCTTTTTATATATGCTAAAGAAATGCTTTACCCTGCCGTTTACATCACCCGTGATACCTGCAGCAGAAATAGCATCTCGAACATTTTCACAAATGTCCTCGACGTATTTTTCCCTCTCGCTCTTCCTTGTTGCAACCTTTTCAACAAGATCATAATAAACATCAGGTTTAAGATATTTAAGCGAAAGATCATCGAGCTCAACCTTGATACGGCTGATACCAAGTCTTCCTGCTATAGGTGAGTAAATATCAAGAGTCTCCTGCGCAATCCTGGACTGCTTTTCAGGAGGCATATGAGAAAGAGTACGCATATTGTGGAGCCTGTCCGCAAGCTTTATCAGAATTACTCTGATATCCTTTGCCATGGCAAGAAACATCTTTCTAAGGTTCTGAGCCTGTATATCAAGCTGTTCCTGAGTCTTGCCGGCGCTGTCAGTTGTAAGCTGCAGAGCAGTCAGTTTTGTAACTCCATCTACCAAAAGAGCTACATCCTCTCCGAACTCCTCCTCAATTCCTTCTTTAGTCCATATAGTATCCTCAACGACATCATGAAGAAGACCTGCCGCCAGAGTTTCTTTATCGAGCTCTAAATCTGCAAGTATTATTGCAACACAAAGAGGGTGAATTATGTATGGTTCACCCGATTTACGTCTTTGATCTCTGTGGGCTTCAGCCGCCTTTTGATATGCCTTTTCAATAAGAGAAATATCATCCGATGGATGATATTTTCTTACTCTTTCAATAAGTCCTTCATACAGCACATCCGGCGATTGAAATTCCTCAATGGCTTCAATTTTTCCGTCGTCGAAGTTTTGTACCATTAAAATTACTTCCCTTCGTAGCTGATTGCTGCATCAAGTCTGTATTTGCTAAGTCTTTCTCTTCCCTTTAAGCCTTTTAGCTCCATAAGAACAAGAATACCTGCAACTTCGCCGCCAAGCTGTTCTACAAGCTTGATCATAGCTTCGATTGTTCCACCTGTAGCCATAAGGTCATCAACAAGAAGTACCTTCTGTCCAGGCTTGATTGCATCCTTATGCATCTCAAGAACAGCTTTGCCATATTCAAGATCATATTCAACTTCTATTGTTTCGCAAGGAAGCTTTCCTTTTTTACGAACAGGAACAAGTGCCTTACCTCTCTGATAAGCAATAGGTGCGCTGAAAATAAAACCTCTTGATTCAGCACCGAGAACTACATCAAAATCAAGATCTGCAACAAGCCTTGTCATCTCATCGATTGCAAGCTTAAATCCATCAGGATCCTGTAAAACTGATGTTATATCCCTGAACATAATTCCTTCTTCAGGGAAGTTAGGAATGGTTCTAACGTAATCTTTAAGTTCTTTCATATTCGATCCTCTCTAATAAAAACAATACTTCAATTTAGAATTATAGCACAAATACTGCACATAAGTATAATTAATTCTGAATTTCACTTGTAAATCCATGCCGTGGAATGTATAATTTAATTTGTGCCTTGTGGCAGGCTGGAATAGCGCAGTTGGTAGCGCAACTGATTCGTAATCAGTAGGTCGTGGGTTCAAGTCCCATTTCCAGCTTTATTTTTTTTGCAAAAAAGCTGTGAAATCATGCATCACCAGGTTTCACAGCTTTTTTCATTTTTATTTATTTCTTTTTAGAATTTTTAGTTGTAGTTTTTTTAGAGGTTCTTGCTCCTGTCTTTTTCTTTGCAGAAAGACTCTTTATGGCATCAGCCGATACAATAGTAGAAATTCTCTCTTCTTCTATCTTTTCATATTTTTCTTCTATTGCCTTTTCCTGCTCTAAGAGTTCTCTCTCATATTTTTCTTTAAGTTCTTTTAATAATCTCTCTTCCTCTTTGCTCTGCATTTCCTTAAGAGCAGCGAGTTTTTCCTGTCGTTCAGCCTCTTTCTTGATTTCCTCTTCTTCCTTTATCGCACGGATTTTTTTCTCCTGCTCAGTATAAGGGACATAGCTAAAGATACAAAGAGATACTGCACCAATCTTAATAGACAAAGAGTAGTCTCTTCCATCTACCTCTTTTCTTCTTGCTTCCTTTTTACCTTCATTTAAGACACCAGTTCCGCCATAAGAAATGTCGTCACTATTGAAGATCTCTGTATATCTTCCGTCAGCAGGAACTCCAATTTCAACAGTTCTTTCGACGCCTGCCATATTAGCAACAACAAGAAGCATTTCTGTTGAATCATTGCTTTTCCTGACAAATGAGAGCATGCACTCATCTGTTGCCATGTTGTTGATCCATTCAAAACCTCCATCGGAACTGTCAAGCTGATGAAGTGCATCATGATCATAATAGAGCTTATTGAGTTTTGAGAGCATATTCTCAACAAATACAGACTGATCTACAGTAAGGGCATCAGGTTCCATGTATAAATGCTTTCTTCCTGGATGAACCATCATATAGCTGATTGCAAGGCGCAGATTAGCCATCTTTTGGACTGAGTCGCCAGGCATCAGATAATAAAGCCCCTCAAGGCCCTTTTCAAGTTCTTCATGTGTGAATCCAAGAATAAATCTTTCAGTATAGCTGTAAATAATGCTGAAAGTAAGCTCATCATGGTGACCGGCCCTAAAGAGCGGATCATTTTGCATATATGAAAGGAAATCCCTTGTCCAGCCGTTATTCCACTTATAATCAAATCCAAGCCCGCCATCATCTACTGAATCCGTAACCTGTGGCCAACAAGCTGTTTCTTTTGTAAGAAGGATCACGCCAGGATTGTTTTTATGAATGACAGTTGTGAGCTGTTTAAGGAATTCCAGTGCTTCCAGGTTCTCATTGCCGCCATATATGTTAGCAATCCATTCACCCGGCTTCCTGTCATAATCAAGATAAAGAATCCTTGAAATGTCAGAAGTTCTAAGGCCATCAATGTGGTAATTCTCAATCCAGTATAAGGCATTGGAAATAAGGAAGTTAGTAACTTCCTTTCTGCCGTAATCGAATATCAAATCCCCTGACTTTGGATGAACACCGATCCTTGGGTCCTCATACTCATAGAGGCACTTTCCATCAAAACTACTAAGACCGCAAGATGACTTAGGGAAAAATGTAGGAACCCAGTCAAGGATAACTCTTATACCTGCAGTATGGCATGCATCGATAAATTTCATGAACTCTTCAGGAGTGCCATTTGAATCATCAAGAGCAAAGAAATCCAGAATATGATAAAAATGTCCCGGAACGTGTTTCATTACAGGCATGAGCTCAATAGTATTAAAGCCATGATTCTGTACATACTCGAGAATATCAGAAGTGATTTCTTCGATTGTATTCCTGCCTTCATGTCTTCCGGCAAAAGCATCGATAGAAATCTCACAGATTGAAAGTGGCGCTTCATCAAGATCAAATTTTCTTCTCTGTGTAAGCCACTTGGAATCGTTCCAGACAATAGATTTTCTCTCACTGATAACAGAGATCATGCCATTCTCACCGCGGCTAAGCATTGCATATGGATCAGGTCTCTTGAAGATAAGACCGCTCCTGGTCTTGATCTCAAACTGATATCCATCATTTTCCTTAGCACCTGGGACAAAGATCTCAAATACGCCAATTGGGTCAAGCCTATGCATCTGGCATACTCTTCCATCCCAATTATTAAAATCACCAATGACGCTTACTCTTGCAGCAGAAGGCGCCCAAACAGCAAAAAGAGTTCCCTGAACAGTTCCCCTCTTCATAGGATGTGCGCCAAGTTTTTCATAGATATGGTAGTGTATACCACTGCCAAATTTTATAAAGTCCTCTCTGTCCATATACGGTCCAAAAGCATATGGATCATCTACAGCCTTCTCTACCCCATTAACATCTGTGATCACGAGTTTATATCTAAACTTCTCGATGTATGGAACCAAAACAGCATAAAACCCAGCCTCATCTGCAAGTTCCATAGGATAAGTCTTTTTGGTATTCTCAACCAAAACACTTATCTCTTTTGCATCAGGATAAAAAGCCTGAATAAGATAATTTGAGCCAACTTTATGAGCCCCCAGAATTCTGTGTGGATTGTCGCCATCAGAATAGATAATTTCCTCAATCTCAGGCCAATTCATCATCTTGTAAAGCTTATTATTCATGTCTCCCTCCCCATTGGGTAATTTATAATAAGAAAATATGATCAAAAAACGTGAATTTCACTATACAATTGTACCACAGATATCATGAATAAATAACCCACTTAAGAGCTTAGGTTCAAACCATGTTGACTTAGGCGGCATGAGCAACCCTTCATCTGCAACCGCAAAGAGTTCCGATATGGATGTCGGATACATAGAAAAGCCCACTTTGCAGTCCTTGCTGCATCTTTTCTCTATCTCTGAGAGTCCTCTAATACCACCAATAAAATCAATTCTTTTATCAGTTTTTGGATCACCTATACCAAGGACAGGTGAAAGAACATTATCCTGAAGTATAGATACATCAAGTCCTGCAACAGCATCGTCTGATTTTATGCTTTCTTTTGCATTTAGTCTGTACCAGGCGCCATCAAGATACATGCCAAACTCTCCCTTGCAAGAAGGTTTTACAGGAGCATCTTCCTTTTTAACATCAAATTTCTCAGAAATCTTTTCCATGAACTCAGCCTCAGAAAGGCCATTTAAGTCCTTTACAACACGGTTGTAGTCCATTATTTCAAGCTCATCATCAGGGAAAAGAACTGACAAAAAGTAATCAGATTTAAGTTTTCCTCTTACCTTTCCTTCTCCTTCTTTTCTCTTCATAAGTCCAACTTTGACAGCTGAAGCACATCTATGATGGCCGTCAGCTATATATATTGAATTTATGGTAGTAAAGATCCTACTTATGGTATTAACTTCCTCTTCATCAGAAATGACCCAAACTCTGTTCTTAACACCATCTTTAGATTCAAAATCGTAAACAGGCGCATCGCATTCCTTTATTTTCATAACAAGCTCAGATAAAAGCCTGTTTTTTCTATAGCAAAGGAAAATAGGACCAGTCTGGGCATCACAGGTATAGACATGTCTGATTCTGTCTTCCTCCTTGTCAGCTCTGGTATTCTCATGCTTTTTGATCACACTGTTTAAATAATCATCAATAGATGCGCAGGCAACAATTCCCGTTTGGGTTCTGCCTTTGAAAGTCTGCTCATAAATGTAAAAGCATTTGTCTTCATCCTTGATAAAAGTCCCATCAGAAATTTGGTCTCTTAGCATATCCCTGGCTTTTTCATATACTTCAGGAGCATACATATCCTGATCCTTAGGAAACTGAGTTTCAGGTCTGTCTATTGCAAGAAAAGACTTGGGATTCTTCATCACTTCTTCATAAGCTTCTTCCCTGTTATAAACATCATAAGGCAGTGCAGCCTTTTCTTTTACAATGTCTGTATTTGGTCTTATTGCACTAAATGGTCTTATATCAGCCATCTTTATTCCTCCGCATATTAAAATCGAGTAGGATTTTACTCCTACCCGATATTATAATACATTTTCTTATTAAACGTCTTTTCTTACAACTCTTACTCTGATAACTCCATCAATTTTTTCAAGTTTACTTACAAGAGCATCCTCAATTCCATCCTCAAGGTCAATCAAAGTATAAGCATAATCGCCGCGAGATTTATTTGTCATATCCGAAATGTTATATCCGGCCTCACCAATTTCTTTTGTAAACTGGCTGATCATGTTAGCAACATTCTTGTGATAAATAGCAATTCGAGGATTATTGCAAATTCCCATATCGCAGTTAGGGAAGTTAACCGAATTGTTGATATTTCCATTTTCAAGGAAATCCTTCATTTCAAGAACAGCCTTAACTGCACAATTATCCTCAGACTCCTCTGTTGAAGCTCCAAGATGAGGAATTACTATGCAGCCGTCATGTCCTGCTGTTGTAGGATTTGGGAAATCCGTAACATATTTTCTGATCTTGCCTGAATTAATGCCGGCCAGGATCGCAACCTCATCACAAAGAATGTCTCTTGCAAGGTTAAGGATGATAACACCCTTTTTCATCTTAGCAATTGCTTCCTGTCCGATCATGCCCTTTGTAGAATCCAAAGCAGGTACATGAACCGTGATAATATCGCACTTTGAATAGATATCATCTACATTAGTCACGTGCTTAACATCTGATGACAGTCTCCATGCAGCATCAATTGAAAGATATGGATCATAGCCGTAAACTTCCATGCCAAGCTGTCTTGCTGCATTGGCAACTCTTACGCCGATAGCGCCAAGTCCGATGATACCAAGCTTCTTGCCAAAGATTTCAGTTCCTGCAAACTTCTTTTTTGATTTCTCTGTGAGCTTTGCAATATCAGGATCTCCGGCATTCGCCTTAACCCACTCAGTTCCTCCGATGATATCTCTTGAAGCAATGAGCATAGCTGCAAGTACCATCTCCTTAACGCCATTAGCGTTAGCACCGGGAGTATTAAATACAACGATTCCTTCCTCAGCACATCTGTCTAAAGGAATATTGTTTACGCCTGCACCTGCTCTTGCGATAGCAAGAAGATTATCGGAAAACTCCATATCCAGCATGTTGGCGCTTCTTACAAGAATGCCTTCTGCGTCATCAACATTGTCAACAGCTTCATATTTATCAGTAAAATTATTAAGTCCGATCTTAGCAATAGGATTCAAACATTTGTATTTGTACATGATCACGCTCTCTCCTTTTCAAACTTATCCATAAATTCAACAAGCTTCTTAACACCTTCAATAGGCATTGCATTGTAGATACTTGCTCTCATACCACCAACAGTTCTATGTCCCTTAAGGCTTACAAATCCTGCCTTTGTAGCTTCTGCGATAAATTCTGCGTTAAGCTCATCGCTGTCTGTGATGAAAGGAACATTCATAAGAGAACGATCTTCCTTGCGAACTGTGCCTTTGAACATCTTGCTCTGATCAAGGTAATCGTACAAAACAGCAGCCTTCTCTTCATTTCTCTTTTTCATCTCTTCAAGACCACCCTGGGCTTTGAGCCATTTAAATACCAGGCCACACATGTAGATGCTCCAGCAGTTCGGAGTATTATATAAAGATCCGTTGTCTGCCTGAGTCTTCCACTTAAGCATTGTAGGAGTATAAGCAGGAACATCATCTGTAATAAGGTCTTCTCTAATGATGCTTATTACAAGGCCTGCAGGTCCAACGTTCTTCTGAACGCCGCCATAGATAACTCCATATTTTGTAACATCCACAGGTTCTGATAAGAAGCATGAAGAAACATCTGAAACAAGAATATGTCCTTTTGTATTAGGCAAAGTCTTAAACTTTGTTCCATAGATAGTGTTGTTCTCACAGATGTAGACATAATCTGCATCTTCAGGAATTGGAAGATCTGAACAATCAGGTATATAGGAGAATGTCTTATCAGCACTGGAAGCTACTTCAATGGCCTCACCATATTTCTGAGCTTCCTGATAAGCTTTTTTAGCCCACTGACCGGTAATAATATAAGCAGCCTTACCATTTTTCATAAGATTAAGTGGAACTGCTGCAAACTGCTGACTTGCACCGCCCTGTAAAAAGAGAACCTTATAATTATCAGGAATATTCATAAGATCTCTGATATCCTGCTCTGCAGTCTGGATGACATTGTCGAAAGTCTTGGATCTATGACTCATCTCATTGATAGACATTCCGCATCCGTTGTAATCCAGCATCTCTGCAGCTGCCTGTTTTAATACTTCTTCTGGCAAAACAGCCGGGCCAGCACTAAAATTGTAAACTCTTGACATTTCTCTCCTCCTATAATCCATGTAGATGATTTTTGTAATATTGATAACATTCTTCAGCGAGTTGAATCGCTAAATTTAACCTTTAAATACATTGTAGTCATGATAAAAAAAATGTCAATAATGCAATTCCATAATTAATGTTATTTTATTTTTTTGACTGAAGAAATAAAAAAATATGAAATGGCAAAAAACCATTTCATATTCTCATACCAAGTTTACATATTCCAGACTATATCAGTAATACAAGACAACCGGAGTTCCAACTTCCACAACCTCCCACAACTGCGAAACAGTATCTAAAGGACAGTTTATGCAGCCATGTGAGCCATCTCTTTTATATATTTCTTCTCCAAATTTTGATCTCCAGGTGGCATCATGAATACCTACTCCTTTATGAACTCCTAGCCAATAGTTTACATAAGATACATAGTCAACACCGACTAAATTTGTGTGATATCGTTTATTATAGACAGGAAATATTCCGGTCGGAGTTCCTCTTCCCCTGTTAACATTTCCTGTAACAATTGGCATATTCATAGAAAGCTTCCCTTCAACATAGTAAAAGAGCTCCTGTTTTCCCATATTTACTTCTATATAGGTATCCCCAAGGCTTTCCTTTGCATTAAATACAACTGCTGAGTCAGAAAGCTGCAGAGTTCTGACTTCCTCATTCATTGTAGTACCCGAAAGATAAGCTTCTTTTAAATACTCAAACTCAGAATCTATATCGTAGACAAGCCCATTGCCTTTACTATTATTGTTTATTATGATCTCGGCATTCTCATCGCCACTTCTATACCTTACAAGATTCCATTCAGTGCTGTGAGATGCTGAAAGATCATGAAGAAAATCATACATCTTGCTTTCCCCAAGGATCAGATTTCCATTTGAATCCATCAAAAATCCTTCAACAACAGTAATATCATCTTCAGGAAACTTCTCTTCTTCTGAGCCAGCTATAAACAGACCGCTTCCCGGAAGCTTTTTAGATACTTTTTCTTCCTTTGCACTTTCAAGGTCATCTTCCGTAAGTATAAAAGAAGCTGCTATTTTTTTATCCAGTTTAACTTCTTCATCTGCTATTTTATAGGTGATCATACAGGACTGAAGGGCATCTACCTTGTTATACAGATCAACTATCTTTTGCTGTTCTTCATTTAACTGAATTTCAGTATAACATCCGTCAACCTTATAGAGTTGGACCTCAGTTTGAAGCGCTTTTATACTATCAATTACAGCCTGTGAAATAGCCTCCTGAACAGGGGCTTTACTTAGATTGTCTTTTAATACATAACCACTATCTCTGGTTTTTTCTATACTTATATTAAGTTCATCATCATCAAGGAATATTTCCCATTTGGATATTATGTCTTTTATTGCATCTTTATCAACATATACATCCGGAGACAGGTTCACAATGAGGTTTTCAAAAAAATAATAGCCCCATGCAAAAGGATTTTTGTCAGACAGATACGAATCAAGCATATTTGTAAAATCTATGCGAACGCCCGCATCTTTAGCAGATATAAAGAGCTCTGCTCCGCTAATATCAGTGATGGCAATACCTTCATACTGATATCTCTGGCAGAGCTCTTCATTTACTTCATCAACACTTTTTCCAGTGCAGTAAACTCCATTGATCCAGGTAAAGCAGGGAAAACCATTCATGTAATAAACGCCCAGTCCAATATAAACAGCTATAAAAGCTGCAATTGAAACAGCAAGTGCAATTAATAATCCCTTTAAAGCTCTACTCATGATCTCCCCCAAAATCACTTTTCATTATTTCTAATTATTTTTTCGAAGCAAGATCCCCGGCATCAAATGCTTCGCTGATAGATGCTCCTGCAGGAACCATAGGGAACACCTTATCATCTTCCTCTATTATACAATCAATTACGACAGGTTTGCCTGCGTTTATAGCTTTTTTTAGAACAGGAACCACTTCAGACTTCTTGGTAATTCTGAAAGCATCACATCCAAGAGCTTCAGCCACCTTGCAGTAATCAACCTTGTCCTCAAAGATTGTCTGAGAATAATGCTTTTCATAAAACAGTGTCTGCCACTGTCTGACCATTCCAAGAACATTGTTGTTGATCACTATCTCAATGATAGGAAGGTTATACTTAGACGCAGTTGCCAGCTCGTTCATATTCATTCTAAAGCAGCCATCTCCTGCAATGTTGATGCAAAGTTTATCAGGATTTCCTGCTTTTGCACCAATACATGCTCCAAGACCATAGCCCATTGTTCCAAGACCGCCTGAAGTTAAAAATGTCCTTGGATGCCTGAACTTATAATACTGCGCAGCCCACATCTGATGCTGTCCAACATCTGTAGATATGATGGCTTCACCCTTTGTAAGCTTATCCAGCTCTTCAATGATATATGGGCATGTAAGCTTATCTGTCTCGTAGTTTAAAGGATATTTCTTTTTATAATCCTTTATCTTATCAAGCCATTCAGAATGATCCATAACAGAAATTTCTTTATTTATTTCTGAGAGAACCTCTTTAAGATCACCTACAATAGCAAAATTGGTCCTGATGTTTTTGTTTATCTCTGCAGCATCAATATCGATCTGAAGAATCTTTGCCTTGGAAGCAAAAGTCTTGGCATTACCGGTAACTCTGTCAGAAAATCTTGCTCCAAGTGTGATCAAAAGGTCGCACTCACTAACTCCGAAGTTCGAAGTCTTGGTACCATGCATACCGATCATACCTGTATAAAGCTCATCAGTGCCATCAAAAGCCCCCTTACCCATAAGAGTGTCACATACAGGGGCATCAATCGCATGAGCAAACTTCTTTAGTTCCTCAGAAGCACCAGATATTACAGCACCACCGCCCACATAGATATATGGTCTCTTTGATGCTTTGATCATCTTAATGGCTGTTAATATATCGTCATGGTCGTAAGTTACTTTTCTTTTTTCTTCTGTAATTGCAGCAGCCTTGTAGTCACAGCTCTTTTGTGTAACATCCTTGGTAATGTCAACAAGAACAGGACCCGGTCTTCCGCTTTTTGCAATCTTGAAAGCCTTCCTCAAAGTAGATGCAAGCTCTTTTACATCCTTAACAATATATCCATGCTTTGTAATAGGCATGGTTATGCCTGCTATATCAACCTCCTGGAAAGAATCCTTACCCAAAAGAGGCAGATTCACATTACAAGTAATTGCAACCATAGGAACGGAATCCATATAAGCAGTTGCAATGCCGGTTACAAGATTTGTAGAACCGGGACCACTTGTAGCCATACAAACTCCAACCTTTCCGGTAGATCTTGCATAACCATCAGCCGCATGAGCAGCGCCCTGCTCATGCGATGTTCTGATATGTAAAAAATCATCCTGCTGTTTGTATAGTTCATCATAAATATTTAAAATTGTTCCGCCGGGATAACCAAAAACCGTATCAACGCCTTGTTCCTTAAGACACTCTAAAACAATCTGTGCTCCAGTTAACTGCATGATAAAAAAACTCCTTACTTTCAGTAGTCTTATTCAATAATATTAGAACGATCAAGCTCTTGGAATTTCCAAAATAGCTCCACGGTTACCACTAGTTACAAGCTCACGATAACGAGCAAGATATCCTGTAGTTACCTTAGGCTCTCTAGGCTTCCAGTTCTTTCTTCTCTCAGCAAGAACTTCATCAGAAACCTTTACATTAAGAGAGTTATTAGGGATATCAATGCTGATGATATCTCCTTCTTCAATAAGCGCAATAGGTCCGCCAACTGCAGCTTCAGGAGATACATGTCCTATGGAAGCACCTCTGCTTGCGCCAGAGAAACGTCCGTCTGTAATAAGAGCTACAGATGATCCAAGCCCCATACCGGCAATAGCTGATGTAGGATTGAGCATCTCTCTCATTCCAGGGCCGCCCTTAGGTCCTTCATATCTGATAACCACAACATCTCCTGCTACAATCTTGCCGCCAAGGATTGCTGCGATTGCATCTTCCTCACAATCAAATACTCTTGCAGGTCCCTCATGAGTCATCATTTCAGGTACAACAGCAGATTTCTTAACAATACCTGTGTCAGGAGCAATATTTCCCTTAAGAACTGCAATTCCGCCTGACTGCATATAAGGATTCTCTATTGGTCTGATAACCTCAGGATTAAGGTTCTTTACACCTGCAAGATTCTCTCCAATAGTCTTTCCTGTAACAGTAAGTGCATCTGTATTAAGAAGGTTCTTTTTAACAAGTTCTGACATTACAGCCAGGACACCGCCTGCTTCATTGAGGTCTTCCATGTATGTTGGGCCTGCAGGAGCTAAGTGACAAAGATTAGGAGTTCTGTTTGAAACTTCATTTGCGATCTCCATATTAAGCTCAACACCGGCTTCATGAGCAATTGCAGGTAAATGAAGCATTGTGTTTGTAGAACAGCCAAGTGCCATATCCAGAGTAAGCGCATTCATGAACGCATCCTTTGTCATGATGTCTCTTGGTCTGATATCTTTCTTAACAAGATCCATAACAGCATAGCCTGCATGTTTAGCAAGTCTGATCCTTGCAGAATATACAGCAGGAATTGTTCCATTTCCAGGAAGGCCCATTCCGATCGTTTCTGTAAGGCAGTTCATGGAATTGGCTGTATACATACCTGAACATGAACCACATGTAGGACAAGCCTTCTCTTCATACTCACAGAGCTTCTCTTCTGTCATCTTGCCTGCAGAAACGCTGCCAACAGCCTCAAACATAGATGAAAGTGATGTTTTATGGCCATCTACTCTTCCAGCCATCATAGGACCGCCGGAAACAAATACAGTAGGAATATTAACTCTTGCAGCAGCCATCAAAAGTCCCGGTACATTCTTATCACAGTTTGGAATACATACCATACCGTCAAATGCATGGGCTTTTGCAAGACACTCTGTACTATCTGCTATAAGATCCCTTGTTACAAGAGAATACTTCATGCCAATGTGACCCATAGCAATTCCATCGCATACCGCAATTGCAGGAACTACAACAGGCATACCGCCTGCTTCAGCTACAGCAAGCTTAACTGCTTCTGTAATCTTATCGAGGTTCATATGGCCCGGAACGATTTCGTTATAAGAACTAACAATACCAATTAGGGGTTTTCTTCTCTCTTCTTCGGTAAAACCAAGTGCGTTAAAAAGGCTTCTGTGTGGTGCCTGCTGAAGTCCTTTCATAACTCTGTCGCTGTTCATTGTCATGATATTCTCCTCCTATATAAACAAAAATTATAATAAATTTAATTATTTCACATACAAAATAAAATCTTCACTTTCATATATAACTCTCATGGACTTTAAATAATCCCAATTTATCGTCTCATGAGTCTGATAGAATTTCCAAAAATCCTCGCCACTATAACCGCTTTGAAGCATATCCTTATCAACGATAACCATGTCTGCACCGTCAACATCTGTCTTGGTACAATCAATGTCCCAGCCAAATTTCATAAGGTACTGCTGATCACAGTCCAAAACAGCCGGATTGTTTTTCTTGGTCACATCCGCAATATAAAGGGTATTGAACAATTCGTTTTCTCTATGTCCAAGCTGGCAGTTAAAGTCAGAGCTTGTAACTCTAAGTAGGAACAAAACTGCAATACAAATTGTAGGAATGTAAACCCCAAGTCCAAAGTACCACTTTCCTTCGCGGGAAATGATCTCATTTTCTTTAGACGCAGCGTTTTCACCGCTTAAGCCTGATACTTTTCTATTGTATATCCTGATATGTACATTTATCAGTCTCTCAAAAACAGAGCACACACATAAGACAACAATAAAACTGCTATATCCAAAAACTCTAAGATAAGGTAATTTCTTTTGAAGAATAAGCATTACACCTATAAACAAAAGATTTACGATGGCAACAAGATTTATTACTGTCCTGCTATATTCGAAATGCTTTATGCATTCATAGATCATACAGCCCATTCCAGCCAGAATGAATATGATCAGTACAATTACCATTCCAGGAAGCATGTAGTTTAACATGCTGTAATTCCAGCCCAAGTATCTCTGCCAGAAAACATCAGGTTCAAGGCTCTGAATATATGGCTGAGATAGCATATAATCTACTCCTGTTAAAAGAGCTTTCATAGGAGAACGCAAAAGAACTGCTCCATGTGTCCATCCAAAAAACTCAGATCCTGAAGTCTTAACAAGAAGATTTGAACCAATTGCAAGCCATATTACAGAGTATAAAAACGTAGTTCCGGCAGCAGCAAACAGGCCCGAAAATACAAGATTTATGAGTTTTTTCCTGTATATATTATCTGATGGCTTATCATATACGCTTTTACTTCTTACAGCGTTTATCAGAAGATACAAAGCTCCGGAAAGCCCTACAGGTACAACCCAGTATACGCTGCTTGGTACTGTATAAAGGCCAAGTACGATAACTCCAAACAGCGAAAAGTACAAATACCTTCTCTTTTCACCGAGGCTGCAGATCTGACAAATGCAGTAAATGGATAAGAGGAAACAAAGTGTTGCCAGTGTATACCCTCTGCCCTGAACACTGTACTCATTGACAACCTGCATGGAAGC
Source organism: Butyrivibrio sp. (assembly GCF_015056685.1). GTDB lineage: Bacteria > Bacillota > Clostridia > Lachnospirales > Lachnospiraceae > Butyrivibrio. The sequence continues at coordinate 35,076 of NZ_SVFW01000001.1, forward strand.
ATATAAAAGAGCTGCCGCAAAAGGAAGTCCATGGGAAAAGAATCTCTTGCATATCCTGTAAACAAGTATCAGATTACTTATGGCACAAACAAATGAAACTCCCCTTAGCCCAAAGTAGGAATTTCCAAAATAATCAACAAATCCGGAAAGCACTGAATATCCAACATGATTATTGGGAAGTGGCCAGTGAATTGCCGCATAAAAAGGCCCCTTACTTATAAAAGTATAGTAAGTATACAGTTCATCATACTGCGGAGTTATGGCAAACATTCTCCACAGATAATAAGCACCCATACCTATCACTAGAAGTGCCATTGCTATTGTTTCCGGCTCATGTGGCAAAATGTCATATATTTTCTTTTCAGTTTTTTCAACCGCTAATTCGTTCAGCAATCAAATCCCCCATTTTTATGCATCCAACTATTTCAAAGCCTCCCTCATCATTAAGGCAAAGATCCTTTGTTCTGTAGCCTTCCTTGAGGACTTTCTTAACAGCTTCTTCAATAGCATCAGCTTCTTTATCCAGATTAAATGAATATCTTAACATCATCGCAGCAGAAAGAATTGTAGCAATTGGGTTTGCCAGATCCTTTCCTGCAATATCAGGAGCGCTGCCATGACTTGGCTCATACAGTCCAAAACTGGAATCATTAAGGGAAGCACTAGGAAGCATTCCAATAGATCCGGTGATCATGCTGGCTTCATCAGATAAGATATCACCAAACATGTTCTCAGTAAGAACTACATCAAATGATGATGGGCTCTTAACAAGCTGCATTGCACAGTTATCAACCAGCATATGAGAAAGAGATACATCTGGATAATCCTTTTTAACTTCCTCAACAACTTTTCTCCAAAGTCTCGAAGAATCCAAAACATTAGCCTTATCGACACTTATAACAGAGCATCTTCTCTTCCTTGCAACTTCAAAAGCTTTAATTGCAATACGACGGATCTCGCTTTCTTTGTAGACAAGTGTATCTGTTGCAACAAGCTCGCCATCTACTTCTTTTGTACATCTGTCGCCGAAGTACAAGCCACCTGTCAGCTCTCTCATAATAAGCATATCAAAGCCTTTTTCAGCCTCTTCTTTTTTAAGAGGGCAGGCTTCTTTCAATTCAGGATACAAATATGCAGGACGAAGATTCGCAAAGAGATTTAAAGCTTTGCGAAGTCCCAAAAGACCAGCCTCAGGCCTCTTTGACGGTTCGAGCTTGTACCATGGAGATGTACTTGTATCTCCACCGATAGATCCCATCAAAACAGCATCTGCAGACTTTGCTGCAGCAATTGTCTCATCTGTCAGAGGCACACCATAGGCATCAATAGAACAACCACCCATTAAAACATCTTTATATGATATTTCATGCCCATACTTTTCACACACTTTATCAAGAACTTTTTTGGCTTCCTTTACTATTTCAGGACCGATACCGTCGCCTGGAATACATGTAACATTAAGCTTCATCCCCATGCTCCTTTGTGTTTTATTTAGTTATAGAATAAGCCTGACCAAGGCGCACCTTGGCCAGGCTTAAATCCGTCAATTACTTTTTCTTTGAATCCTTACTATCTGTAGCAGCAGTTGCAACTGCATCTTCAGGCTTTTCAACTTCAACAATTGCTTCCTTAACCATAGGAATACGACAGTTCTTATTGTTACCAAACTCTACGATCACCATATCATCATTGATATCAATAACTGTTCCGATAAAGCCGCCTGTTGTTCTAACGCTATCACCTACTGCAAGTGATGCAAGTACCTGAGCTTTCTGCTTCTGCTCTTTTCTGTTAGGACGCATGAACAAGAAGTAGATAGCAACCATAAATGCAGCATAAACAAGCATTGTTGTTATAAATGCTGTGCTTGAGCCAGCAGATTCAGTAGTTAAAAATAATCCCATACCTTCCTCCAAAACTTGTAATATATACCAATCAATAATACTAAAAAGAAAAATCAAATTCAAGTGAATATATACATCCATTAAGAAAAATCAATACTGCCTTGATTTTTCTTAACCTTTGCGCCAGTTTCTAGCGATATTATAGCCATCAGCGACGGTTTCGCTGTCAAACTCAAGCATCCCCTCAAGCTTTTTCTTTTTGTATTCCTTATACTCTCCCTTTTCAATAGCCTCTCTTATTTCTGTCATCATGTGATTGTAGAAATAAAGGTTATGAAGCACGCAGAGCCTCATTCCAAGCATCTCACCGGCTTTAAGAAGATGTCTTATGTAGGCTTTGGTATATCTGCGACAGGCAGGACATCCACATCCCTCTTCAATAGGAGTGTCATCCATCTCATACTTGGCATTAAGAATATTGATATGTCCTCTGTTTGTATAAAGGTGACCATGGCGGCCATTTCTACTTGGATATACGCAGTCAAAGAAGTCTACGCCTCTGTCTACAGACTCAAGGATATTGGCAGGAGTACCTACTCCCATAAGATATGTAGGCTTGTTTTCAGGAAGAAATGGTACGACCGTATCAAGCACATGATACATTTCCTCATGGGACTCACCTACTGCAAGACCCCCAACTGCATATCCGTCGAGATCAAGCTCACTTATGCGCTTTGCATGTTCGATCCTTATATCATCAAATATAGCACCCTGATTGATTCCAAAAAGCATCTGATGAGGGTTTACAGTGTATTCAAGACCGTTAAGCCTGTCCATTTCTTTTTTACATCTAAGGAGCCATCTGGTTGTTCTGTCTACAGACATCTGAACATATTCGTGCTCTGCCTTGGCAGAAGGACACTCATCAAACGCCATAGCTATAGTAGAACCAAGATGTGACTGTATTCTCATACTCTCTTCAGGTCCCATAAAGAGCTTGTGGCCATCAATGTGAGAATGGAAATACACGCCTTCTTCCCTGATCTTACGTGTTTTGGCAAGAGAAAAGACCTGGAATCCGCCTGAATCAGTCAATATAGGCTTGTTGCATGACATAAACTTATGCAGTCCGCCCATCCTGTAAACAAGCTCGTCGCCCGGTCTCAAGTGCAAATGATAAGTATTTGAAAGGACAACCTGTGTATCTATCCCTTCAAGATCCTCTGTGGAAACACCACCCTTAATAGCTGCAACAGTTGCAACGTTCATAAATACAGGAGTCTGCACAGTTCCATGAACCGTAGTAAATTCAGCCCTTTTGGCGTTTCCATCTTTTTTTAAAATCTTATACATAAAAACCTCGATCAATTAACATAAGTGCTCCAAAACTCTTCAAGGCACATGCCATTCTCATACATGACTGTGGCAGCATCAACTCCCACGTACCTGAAATGCCATGGCTCAAATTCTATGCTTGTTATATCCTCTTTTCCCAAAGGATATCGGAGGATAAAGCCATATTTATAGCTGTTTTCAGCAAGCCATTTTCCGGCTTTTGTATCTGCAAAGCCTTCATCTAGGCTTGAATATCCATCACAGATAATATCTATAGCAAGTCCGATCTGATGCTCTGAAGATCCAGGAACAGTTACAGCCTGTGAAGCCAGATTGTAAGCTTCCATATAAGACATACCGCCATTCATATATCTGTCTACCTTATTGGTAAAAAGCATAGTCTGTCGGTCCATATCCCTGTATGGTGAGCAGATAATAAGATTAGCACCATCTTTGCTGGCAGCTCTCATCATTTCAAGAAGTGGTGAAATTATTCTCTCATCACATCTCATCGAACCATTGATAGTTCCAAGAGAAACCTCGTAACCTTCAGGTATTGGATGCTGTTTGTTTATAAGAACTATCTGCCAGTCATCACTGGAAAAAGAATGCTCCGGAACAGTATCTGAAAGTGGAACCTCTTCAGCTTCAGCTTCAGTTTCAGAAATCTCTACTTCAGAGCCCTCTTTTGCATCTGAGGCACTACTTGTTGCAGCCAAAATCTCTGATAAAGTAGCTTTATTATCAGATATCATATGCTCTGCTTCTGTGGCGTCAGGGTTAACACTTTCCATAGCCTCTTCAAGGAGAGCTTCATCAACAGTAGTCAATGAAAGCTCCGCTTGAGACTCATAGTCTATAACTTCAGACAATTCTCCCGCAGAGTCACCCGAATAACCATCAATATTCATATCAGAATCAAAACTGATATCAAAAGACATTCCTGGATGCGAAAAACTACTACTTGATACAAAGAAAAGCAAGATACATGCAAGACTTATAAATCTCTTGGCATTACTATAGAAGTAAAACAAAAAGTTGTAGCTCGTAATTGATATAACTGCATAGGCAAGCCCTAAAAAGGAAAGAGCCTTATGTTTTCTATTAAATTTTTTAACTCTGAAAATTATCTTTTCTTTATAAGATAATTTCCTCTGTAAGTTACTGGCATTCATATCAGAAATCCCCTCTTATTTCGGATATCAAGCGCTGACTGTACTTATGATGATATGTTAGACGCAAAAGGCCGTTTTCTTTGGCATCTAAAAGTTATTATATAACTTATTCACATAAAATTCACTATTTTTGCATATTTTTTCTAAAAGCTAACCAAATAATAATTGTAAAAATGCCTCAAGCCATCAGATGATGACCGGAGATATATTGACTCATCTCTAAAAACAACCTACAATAATTATACATCATTATATTATGAGGTTGTTTATGAGTGAATTAAAAGACTTTCTAATCAAAACTAAATCTTCTCTTTTATCAGAAAAGGCATTTCTTCAATGTCTCTCAAAAAAATACGCCATCCCAGGCTATATTTCTGTTAAGAATATCCGTGGTAATAAAAGCGAGTATCTGCAATTTAAAGACACGCATTACCGCCTTGTTTCTGTGTATCTATCAAAAAACAAGAAAAACCTATGCGAACAGTGCTTTGATTTACGACAGGATCTTGAAAAACGGCTTCATGAAATTGAGGAAGACCTGACACTTCTTGATAACATTCAATGCTCGAACTCTATGATTATTCAATATGAACACAACGAAAAAATACTTGAGAATGCTATGGGAATCAGCCCGGACCATAATCTTCTTTTTTATTTGCAGTATTCGGAAGAAAATGACTGCTATGTGATTCATTACTATGGCAAGAAGCAGCTTCATACAGTAAACATGATATATGTCAATGAATCGACTATCGATAAAATAGCTGATTACATGACCACTGCCGGTCTTATTGTTGACAGTGACTGCAACAAGCAGCTTATATCATCACATGATCTCTATCCTGTAAAAAGTAAAAAACAACCTACTGTATCACAGACAAACTCGGGAATAAAATACAGCTTTAAAAAGAATTCCACCGATTACACCATTACTTTTTATCATCAAAAGGAAAAATATGAATTGCAATATGAACCATATTTTAGCGACAGTTCCTCCAAATTTGATGCAGAATGCGCTCGAATGGGCTTTTTTGTAGAAAAATACATAAATCAGATCAATTTCGAAAAAGGGGTATCAAAATATTATGAGCGAAGACAGAATGTTCATACTGAAACATAAAGATATAGATGTTGCAATTTTGCAATTAAACAATGATGGTGAAATCATGAATCACCACATCATCAATCCTATGCATATGCCTTACCTTGGTTCAACCAAAAGCAGGCATTTATATGACTGGTGGAAACAGCGCTCAATTCCTGAAGGAAGAGAGCATCTTCTTTCCCTTCTAAAAGCATATGACTGCTCTTCTCCTTCAGAACTTCTAATGAAAAACCTGGGGTTAAGCCTTACCGATACATATTGGATATGTCCTGCAGAACTTACTTTATTATGGGAAAAAGTTAATCTCTTTAAAAACGGGAATAAAACAATACACTTTCACAGTGGTGAGGGAAGAGCACATTATTCAAACTCGCCAGATGCAGCATTAAACGGATCCTTGGACAAAAAAGCCATAAACATAAAAGGGAAATGGTTTTTGGATAAGTTGAGCAATCCAAAATATGCCAATGGTATCCAAAATGTTAATGAATCATTTGTATCCTTTGTTCATAGGCAACAGGGATTTAGTGAATATACAGCTTATGAAATCCTTGGCGAGGACTCTGAGATCAATAAATACAGCAGATGTCACTTTTTCACCGATGAACATCTGGAACTAATCACAGCATTTCAAGTTACCGGAGGATATAAAAATGAGGAATCATATGATTCCTCAATAGAGTTAAATAAATTCATTGATATCTGCATAAACAATGGTTTAGACCGCGGCTATGTGCAAGGCTTTCTAGATTATATGATCATGATTGATTTTATCACTACAAACGCAGACAGACACTGGGATAATTTTGGAATATTACGAAATCCGGATACTCTCAAGTTCGTCTCAATGGCTCCAATATACGATAACGGAAATTCCATGTTTTTTGACATCCCACAGTACATGAATAGAGCATCACTACTGCGTTTAGAAGATAATGGAATCGATAAGCTTGAGATAAACAGACTTCAGTTAGTACATAACAAAACTTTGGTCAACGCTTCGCTTCTACCTACACCGGAAGAAGTAAAAAAGTATTATCTTGAGCGCAGCATTGAAAGCCAAAAAGCCAAAATGATAGCAGATTCATACAGTAATAAGCTGGATCTTTTCCTGGAGTTCCAACACGATATTCCCATAAGCTATGACAGAGAAATGTACTACTATTTGGATGAAGTGCCATATGTTAAACAAAGGCCAAATCCTAATTATAAAGATTTTTGACAATATCAGGGCAGGAGCCTTTGTTTCACAACACAAGGCTCCTCTTTTCTAATTTCCGATTATTTCTTATAAAATCCAATTATATTCTCTGCTTTTGAGAGCATATTTGACATCAAAAGATCAAGTGTACAAAAAGCACACATGCTTTCAACCACTACAACCGCCCTTGGAACTACGACTGGGTCGTGTCGCCCATGGATACTCACCTGAATATTTTCTCCTGACTTATTAACTGTATTCTGAGTCTTTGCAATACTCGGAGTTGGCTTAAAATAAACTCTGATTACAATTTCGCTTCCGTCAGAAATACCGCCCAGAATACCGCCTGCGTGATTAGTTCTTTTTTCAACAGAACTATCACTCATCACAAACTCATCATTATTTTCTGATCCGTGGTATTTTGATACTCTCGTACCATCACCTATTTCAACTGCTTTAACAGCGCCTATACTCATAACAGCATGAGCAATAACAGCATCGAGCTTGTCAAACACAGGCTCTCCAACTCCTGCAGGAAGACCTGTAACACGGCATTCTACCACTCCACCCACAGAATCCATTTCTTCTTTACACTTGGAAATAAGTTCCATCGCTCTTTTATCTGCTTCAGCATCAGGCATTGCTGTCGAAGTCAAAAGAATATTCTTTTCATCAAATTTCTTTTCATCAATCTCGACATCACCAATTGCTCTGGTAAACGCCATAACTTTAATGCCCATCTCATTAAGGAGTTTGCTGCAAATAGCACCTGCAGCAACTCTTCCTATTGTCTCTCTTCCAGAGGAACGTCCGCCACCTCTGTAATCTCTAAATCCATACTTTTCGTCAAAGCCAAAATCCGCATGCCCAGGTCTGTAATACTGTGCAATCTCGCTATAATCCTGAGATCTCTGGGAAGTATTTTTTACAATAAGAGAAATTGGCGTACCTGTTGTCTTTCCTTCAAAAACGCCGGAAAGAATATCAACAGCATCATCCTCTTTTCTTGGTGTGCTTGCAGGAGACGTTCCAGGCTTTCTCCTGTCAAGAAACTTCTGAATATCTGAAATATCCAGCTCCATTCCAGCCGGAAATCCATCGACCACTACCCCAAGTGCTTTTCCGTGTGACTCTCCCCAGGTAGACATCTTTATATTTTTACCAAATACAGATCCTGACATATTTTCCTCCCAATATAAGCCAAAAGCCCTCGCACCTTGGCGAAGGCTCTGATTTCAAGAATTAAAGTTTATGGAAAACAATACAGTTAGGTCTTGAAACAGGAAGTTCTGGTCCATTCATGACCATTGATCCCTTGTCCATATCAACTGTAAAGAATGTAAGTGTATCTGACTCGTGATTAAGAGATACAAGGTGCTTGTTGTCAGGGAAAAGAGCTGCATCCTTAGGATACTCACCTGCAACAGGAAGCTGGATCTTGTTTGTGATAAGTCCTGTCTCTTTATCTACTTTAAATACAAGTGCATTGTTTTCACCTGCTGTTGAACTCACAAGATAATTGTAGTCCTCTGAGAAGGTAAGTGCGCTGCTTGCAACACCGATTGAATCAGCCTCTTCAGAAGTTGATACTGACTGAATCCTTTCAAATTCAGGATCTCCGTTCTTATCTTCATAAGAATAAACTTCTATAGAGCACTTCTGCTCAAGACAAACATAAAGGAATTTACCTTCCTTTGAGAACTGCATATGTCTTGGTGATGATTCCTGATCGCAGTGGATCACATCAACTTCTTTTATTTTTCCTGTTTCCATATTAAGTGAATAAACATTTATCCTGTCCATTCCAAGATCTGCTGCAAGAAGATACTTGTTGTCTTTTGTAACCTTGATGCACTGAACATGAGGAACATGATTACGTCCTGCTGCAGTACCAAGGCCCTTGTGATATTTCTCATCAGTGATCTCACCGATGCTGCCATCCTCATTAAGTCTCAATATTGTAACCTTGCCATCATGATAGCCTGCAGTAATAAGGAACTTATCACTCTGGTCCATATTGAGGTAGCAACCACGCATACCATTGATAGAAGCCTCATTCAAAAATTCAAGACTTCCGTCAGGAAGAATATGATAAGACTCTACTCCTGCATCAGTTATGGAATAAAGAGTTTTATTGTCATGTGAAATTCCAATATAAGAAGAATTGGTTATTTCAACCTTCTGCTTTTCATAAAGCCTTCCATTCTCAAGATCTACATCATAAATTCTGATTCCATACTTTGTGCCCAGTCCGGATGTATAACTTGACACATAAGCTACGTATTTATCTTTACCAGCCATTACTAGTTTGCCTCCTAGAATTACGTATTTTCTACATTCTATCACAAGAAATCAAAACTTTAAACGTCTTTTGCTTTATACTCTGCAATAACTTCCTTAATTCTATCCTGTGGTCTTACAAGTTTATACATGGATTTTCCTCTGTTTAATGTATCAATTGCAGATGCTATATACCTGTTCATGTTTACGCTGTAATAATACTCTTTACTTAGAAGTTCTTCTTTCTGATAAATAAGATTAGTTGTAAATATCTTTTCAAAAAAGCCCTTTTCATATGCTTCATCAAACTCTTTAAAGCCATAAGAAAACAGACCAAAGGTTGCAAAAATAAATACTCTTTTGGCGCCTCTATCCTTAAGCTGCCTGCACACATCAAGCATACTCTTGCCGGAAACGATCATATCATCAATTACGATCGCATCCATCCCGCTTATATCGCCGCCGCAGAAATCATGCGCAATTATGGGATTCATCCCATCAACAACACGGCTGTAATCCCTTCTTTTATAAAACATACCAAGATTAACGCCATAAACGGAAGAAAGAAATACCGCTCTCTCAGTTGCTCCCTCATCAGGTGCTATGATAAGGAGATGTTCCGAATCAATTTCAATATCATCATACTCAGTCAAAAGAGCCTGGGTAAACTGTAAAGTTGGAGAAATATTCTCAATACCATTTAGAGGAAGTACATTTTGCATTCTTGGATCATGGGCATCAAAGGTGATCAGATTATCAACTCCAAGAAGCTCTAATTCTCTTAGCATAAGAGCACAGTCAAGGGATTCCCTTAAAACCTTTCTGTGCTGCCTGCTTTCATAAAGAAACGGCATAACCACAGTAATGGATTTTGCCTTTCCATTGCAGGCGCCAATAACCCTCTTAAGATCAGCATAATGATCATCGGGAGACATTCTGTTATACTCTCCGTCGAATTTGTACTTTATAGAATTGTTGCACACATCCACCAGGATAAAAATATCTTTTTCCCTGACAGATTCTTTTAACACAGCTTTACCCTCACCACTTGAAAATCTCGGGCATATACATTCAATAAGAAAGCTGTCTGCGCCGCGCCACTCGCAAAGGATCTTATCGATTCTTTTTGCTGATTCTGCAAATGATTCAAGAGCTATAATCCCTAATCCACCACTCATTGGAACACCTCGCATTATTATCAATATTGCATATCTAATTTGATTATATATCATGTGTACATGCAGGTAATCAATAATTAAGCTTTTTTATTATTTTTTTACACACCCGACACAAAATAATGCCATAATAAAACTAATATAAAAAACAAAAAAGGATAACAAATGAAGAAAAACAAATCACGCTCAGGTCTATTACTAATTCTTATCATATGTCTTTTGATCCTATTTATAGGTCTTACTCAGTTTATAGCACATGGCAATTCCAGCACCTCTGATATACCATCAGAAATCGCTGGAGGTAGTCTTACCATAACCAATTTAAACGTAGGAAAAGCTGACTGTGCCGTACTGCAAGCAGGTGACATTGTCGGAATGATCGATACAGGAACCTATGATGCCTATTCTACTATCGATAGTTTCTTAAAGGATAATTCAATTACAGAAATAGACTTTCTTATCCTCACCCACTATGACCAGGATCATATAGGAAGTGCTGTAAAAATACTATCCTCAGTAGATGTAAAGAACATCTATCTTGCCGACTATGTGAGCCAGAAGGAATATTATGCAGGTCTGATGGACAGCATAAAGACAAGAGAAAATGTTTATTTTGTAAATGAAAATATCTCTTTTGACTATAATGACCTTTCTATTGATATTTACCCTGCATCTTCGCCGGAAGTTCTGCTCTCAGACAGCAATAACATGGACAACAACATGTCCCTGGTATCAATGATAACCTTTGGGACAAAAAAATTTCTTTTCACCGGCGATATTGAAAAAGACAGGATCGAACAGGTAATAAATGACGATTACTCTTTGACCGCAGACTGGATCAAAATGCCCCACCATGGAGGTTATACCAAAAACACAGCTGACCTGCTCGCTGTTGTTGATCCTGCTTATGCAGTTATCAGCACTTCAAACGAAAGACCTGCTGAAGAAAAGCTTATGGATCTGTTGTCATCACTTGACATAGAAACTTACGATACCACCTACGGAACAATCGTTACTTACTGTGATAAAAACAGCATAAAAATCGCGCAAAAAAGTAATTGACACTTACTACAACTTTATTAAAATAAAGTAAGTCAGTTTTTATACTTTTTTAATAATCAGGAGCAGGAAATGGGTAAAGACTTAATTACACTTGAACATATCAGTAAGTCATATGATGGTCAGTTGATCTTGGATGACCTTAGTCTTTCTATATATGAGAATTCTTTTGTTACACTGCTTGGACCAAGCGGATGTGGCAAGACTACAACTTTGCGTATAATAGGTGGTTTTGAAACGCCTGATAAGGGACGTGTTATATTTGACGGAAAAGACATAACAAGTCTTTCTCCCAACAAAAGACAGCTTAATACTGTCTTTCAGAAGTATGCTCTTTTTACACATATGACAGTAGCGGAAAATATCGCTTTTGGTCTTAAGATAAAGAACAAATCTGACAGCTATATAAAGGATAAGATTAAATATGCCCTTAAGCTTGTAAATCTTGAAGGCTACGAAAACAGAAGTCCTGAATCTTTATCAGGTGGTCAGCAGCAAAGAATAGCTATTGCAAGAGCTATTGTAAATGAGCCAAAAGTTCTTTTGCTTGATGAGCCTTTGGGCGCACTTGACCTTAAAATGCGTCAGGACATGCAGTATGAGCTTAAAAGACTTAAAGAAGAACTGGGAATTACCTTTATTTATGTAACACACGATCAGGAAGAAGCCCTCACAATGTCTGATCACATCGTTGTCATGAACCAGGGCTACATTCAGCAGGAAGGTTCTCCCGAAAAAATATATAACGAACCTGAAAATGCCTTTGTTGCAGACTTTATCGGCGACAGTAACATTATCAGATCAACAATGATCCGCGATGAACTTGTAGAGATTCTAGGAGCTAAATTCGCATGCGTAGACAAAGGTTTTGGTGAAAATAAGCCTGTTGATGTTGTAATAAGACCTGAGGATATTGAGCTGGTTTCTCCTGAAAACGGAACGTTAAAAGGCATAGTTACTGACCTTACCTTCAAGGGAGTCCACTATGAAATGGACGTTGAAGTCGGCGGACGCGAGCTTTTAGTGCACTCAACAAAACTTTCACCTGTAGGTACTAATGTTGGTATAAATGTTGACCCATACAATATTCAGATAATGAACGTTCCTGAGTCAGAGGACGAGGAGGCAATAAGTGAAACTATTTAAAAACAAAAATACCGCCCCTCTTCTGTCCTCACCCTACATGGCCTGGGCTCTTATCTTTATACTTGTTCCACTTGGAATGGTCATCTATTACGGTTTCACAACTGAGGACGGCTTTTTTACCTTTGAAAATATAGCAACTATTGCAAAGCCGGGTTACTTGAAGGCTCTGATAAGGTCTATAAGACTTGCCCTTATCAGCACTTTGGTGTGCCTTCTTTTGGCATACCCTCTTGGAATGATCCTCTCATCCATGAAGCTTACAAGAAACACATATATAGTTACTCTTTTCATTCTTCCTATGTGGATGAACTTTCTTTTAAGAACTCTGACATGGATGACATTGCTTGAAGGAAAAGGTGTTATCAATACTGTTTTGGAATCACTTCACCTTCCTACCATAAATATAATAAATACGCCTTCAGCCATAGTCCTTGGCATGGTTTACAACTTTTTGCCCTTTATGATACTTCCAATCTACAATTCTCTTAGCAAAATAGATGAAAATGTCATAAATGCTGCAAGGGACCTGGGAGCTGATTCTCTTCAGACTTTCCTTAAGATAACATTCCCATTGTCACTTCCTGGCGTTTTAAGTGGAATAACAATGGTATTTATTCCTGCCCTCACAACTTTTGCTATTTCTTCTATGCTTGGAGGTTCCAAGATCCTTCTTATCGGAAATATCATTGAGCAGGAATTTACACAGCTGTATGATTGGCACCTTGGAAGTGGTCTTTCTATCGTGCTTATGATCTTTATCTTCATAAACATGATCATCGAAGCTCTTTCAGGCAATCAGGGAGGTAAGTAAAAATGAGAAAAGTTCTTGAAAGATTATATCTGGGGCTTTTACTTATCTTTATGTATGCCCCCATTATCACACTAATTGTTTTATCTTTTAACTCAAGTAAATCCAGAGCAAAATGGGGAGGATTCACTCTCGAATGGTATGTTAATCTACTTTCTGATGAAGCCGTTGCCAGCGCTCTTATAAACACTTTGTCAATTGCAGTACTTGCCACTATCATCTCAACCATCATCGGCACGGTATCCTGCATTGCAATGATAGGCCTTAACAAAAAGCTTCGTTCATTTATAATGAGCATCACAAATATACCAATGATCAACGCTGATATTGTAACAGGTATATCACTTATGCTGCTCTTTAGGTTTTTACATATAAGCTCCGGCTTTACTACTATTCTTTTGGCCCATATTACATTCAACATTCCATTTGTTATGCTAAGTGTAATGCCCAGAATAAAGAACATGAATGTCTATGTATATGAGGCAGCCCTTGACCTTGGTGCAGCACCTTTGTATGCCTTTTACAAAACTGTTCTCCCTGATCTATGGCCTGGAATCGTATCAGGAGCACTTATGGCTTTCACAATGTCTCTTGATGACTTTATAATCACCTACTTTACAAAAGGCTCTGGTTTTGAAACACTTTCAACTCTTATTTATAACGAGGTAAAAAGAGGTATTCAGCCTGAAATCTATGCTTTGTCTGCAATTATATTTGTAGTAGTTTTGACTCTGCTCATGCTTGTCTACAGAGTCCCTGCAAAGAAGAATAAAGACTAACTTTGGAGTTACATATGAAAAAGAAATTCTTAAGTATATTTCTATCTCTCACTACATTAAGTACACTGATATCCGGATGCGAAGTAAAAAACAGCGCTTCATACCCAAACGGCAAATTGTATGTATACAACTGGGGGGAATATATAGATGAAGATGTCATAAAAGAATTTGAAGACGAAACCGGAATTGATGTTATATATGATATGTTTGAAACTAACGAAATAATGTTTGCAAAGCTGGCTCAGGACACCTCCGCTTATGATGTTATATGCCCGTCAGATTATATGATTCAAAAGCTTATTGAAAATGACATGATACAGGAGCTTAACTTTGACAATATTCCAAATATTGTAAACATTGGTGACCAGTACTTTGAATCATCCAAAGATTTCGATCCCGAAAACAAGTATTCAGTGCCCTACTGCTGGGGAACAGTCGGAATCCTGTATAACAAGACTATGGTTGACGAAACTGTAGACAGCTGGGATATTCTATGGGACAGCAAATATTCAGGACAGATTCTCATGCAGGACTCTGTCAGAGATGCATTCATGGTGGCACTTCTCAAAAACGGTTTTTCAATGAATACAAAAGATGCTTCAGAAATTGATATTGCAACAGATGATCTTATAGCTCAAAAGCCTCTTGTACAGGCCTACGTAGTTGACCAGGTAAGGGATAAGATGATCGGTGGTGAGGCAGCTCTTGGTGTGATCTATTCAGGAGAAGCAATCTATACAGCCCGCGAGAATCCTGATCTTGAGTATGTAGTACCAAAGGAAGGCACCAATGTATGGATTGATTCCTGGGTAATAACCAAAGGTTCCAAAAATGTTGAAAATGCTGAAAAGTGGATAGACTTTATGTGTCGCGGAGACATAGCTCTTAGAAATTTTGAGTATATAACCTACTCCACTCCTAACACAGTAGCTCAGGAAAACATTGAAGATGACGCGATCCGTAACTCCAAGGTGGCATTTCCTGACCTAAATGAAATAAACACAGAGTCGTATCAGTATCTTGGAACAGAAACAGACAGACTCTACAATGATGCCTGGATGGAAGTAAAATCTGCTGATTACTAAAAAATAAAAAAAGCATGTTGCTTAAATTACGGAGCAACATGCTTTTTATTATCTTTTTTTATTTATGGCCAGTTTTTATAATTACCGTTTACACAAACACCTGCAAAGCCATTAGCAATAAATACACTCTTGTCTGACTCAGAAACAACCGGTGTTGCATTGGGATTACTGGATACTACATCAAAATATTTAGCTCCATTTTCAACAACCCCTTTTAAGCCATTGGTAGCATTATGTCCATTGTTATTGGAAAGAGCAAAGGAAGCCATTGCAACGTTATCCTGATTATACAAAATAGCTGTGTTACCATTTTTAGATACAGTACCTGTTTTTCCATCGCCTAGAGTTACAGAAATGCTATCATAAGTAGTCTTTATATTCTGTACATATACCTCTACATTATCCTGTATATCTTTATTCTGCACTCTGTCGTCATCAACATAGAAATAGAAAAATACATTCTTTACAGTCTCATCTGCTCCAATATGAAATGTAACATTCTGAGTTCCACTTGCATACGAGCACTCAAGATATGTGGCTGCACTTGAATGTGGTCCCAGGTAATAGGTGTAATTGTAATTGGCCCTCATACTCATGGTCTTGGTCTCGCCAGCATTTATTGAAAGTACAGTATCCTGAAAATCAAAGTAATCAGGAACATCACTCATGGCAAATGCATTTAGATTCATAGTGAAAATAGTAATTGCAACAGTTAATACAGATAATAATAATCCTTTAAATGTTTTTTTCATTTTGCACCTCTCTACAATACAAAAAATTGTTTATTTTCACATATTATACATGTTCTCAGGTACTTATATTATAGTGTTTGTTTACTTTATTGCGTATAAATATTTCCTAAACAGAATTAATTTTCTATGTACTTGATTCTTAAGTCATTTCCCTTTGCGGACACAATTGCTTCTGCCCCCATGATTACAGGAAGCATGGGAGAAATATGTCCAATATCAGCGTCCATTATGATAGGAACACCAAAGCCTTCCAAAATATCAGTTACAGCGTTGTATTCATCAACTCCTGTAAATTCTTCGCCTCTTGCTCCTCTTGCCCTTCCGATGATAAAGCCCTTTGCATCATCAAACCATCCAGCTTCTCTGAGGTTCCAAAGCGCTCTTCTGTATGACATAACATTAAGATCGCATTCTTCCAATACCCAGATTATATTCTTGTGCTCTTTCTTAAACTCCTTCATATTGTCAAACCTGGTACCAACAAGGTCAAAGAGCACATCAAGGCAACCGCCAAGAAGTATTCCTTCACACTTAAGTTCTTTATCCTCCCCCACTTTCACAGCCTTCTTGCTACTGCAGTCAAAAGAACTCAATATCTTTTTCTGGTTAAGATCGTAGGTCATGAGTTTATCGTAATCTATAGGAGCATCAGGATCAGATGGCTCATCGCTATAGGAATACATATCATAGCCCTTAAAATCTGTCTTTGTTCCTTCCAAAAGTGCGAAAGCATCATTTTCTGTATCCTCCCAGGTTTTACCATAGCCGTTTATGCAAGGTCCATAGATTCCCATTGTCCCGGATATAGTTACAAGAGGAAAAATAAAATGAGTATTATCTGAATAGCCTATATACCACTTGGGTTTACAGTTCTTAAGCTCTTCAAAATCTACGTAAGTGATGGTTTCGTTCATAAGTTCTCCACCACCGGCAGATATAATGGCATCTATGGCATCTGATTTGTAAAACTCCATAAGTTCAGCACTTGTGACTTTTGGGTCTGTACTTATTCCCTTACCATCGCCCATTCGTGCCGTCTTGCCTTCTATGATGTTATAGCCTCTCTCTTTTAGATTTTTTATGGCTATATCAATAAGAACACTATATGGTTCTGTTGCTGCTCCAAAAGAAGGTGCTGTTATTCCTATCGTATCTCCTTTTTTGATACTTTCCGGCCTTCTGATCATTTTATGCGCTGCCTTTCAATTTATTTTTTTACAATTTCTGATCTCTTTGAGTAAGATTTTCTGTAAAATCTATTCATCTTTATGCATTCTAAAAGTGACAAAAAGTGCCCTTCGCCATGCCTCATTACAGCGACATGAGCAATGCAGCCCTTATCAAGAACATCTGCCACATCCATGGCATCGTCATAAGAAGCGCCAAGGCAGTATGCTCCATCATATAGTGAAAAGACAACATTGACGTTCTTTTTAATATTGTGATAGCTCATACCGTCTTTGCCATGTTCATTGCTTGGGACCTTTACGCTTACGCCAATAAGCTGCGCAAAGTCATACAAAAGAGGCCGCATATGATTGGCGCGTCTTGATACTGTCATGACAGCTTCCGACTTGTTGTGAATGATGTATTTTACATCTTTCCTCTTGGCATAAATAAGCTCATGGATATGCCTTACACGCTTAGGAGTATCAGGAATATCATAAACTATCTCACCATTTTCAAGATGAGAATTAAAGCCAAACTCAACGCCATGTTTAATATCTGTCTTGCAGACATCAATAAGGAAATTGTTGCAGGCAACTTCCATTTTTTCTGCTTCATAAATAGCTTCTTTTGAATTCTTACCAAAGCACAGTGTTCCATGGTTAGCCATAATAAATCCATTGCAATCAGGGAACTTTTTTATGGCTTTAACTGTATTTTCAACAAGCTTTTCACTTCCGGGAAGGGCAAAAGCTGCGACAGGGATCTCAACATCCTCATCATCAAGATATGAAAATACTTTCTTAATTCCAAGTGTTCCCACACAAGAGGCGTAAACCTGATGTGTATGAATAATAAAATCTACATCTTCTCTTTCTTTATAGCAAGCTGCATGAACACACTTTTCTGTAGAAGGTAAAATATCTCCCTCATAAGAGAGATCGTCAATATTTACCTTTACTATCATATCCGCAGTAAGATCTTCATATTTGATACCGCTTGGTGTTATCAAAAAGCTCTTGTCATCAATCCTCTGACTTACATTTCCCCAAGTTCTAACAAGAAGCCCTATTTCATGAAGCTCTCGTGCAACTTCAATAATATGCTTCTTTGCTTCTAATATTTCCTCATTACCCTGTAACATAAAAAAACCCGCTCCTTCTTATGCCTTATTTTCTAGTCTGACCATTTCCATAGATCTGGTACTTATAGGAAGTAAGCTCTTTTAGCCCCATTGGTCCCCTTGCATGGAGTTTCTGTGTACTAATCCCTATTTCAGCTCCAAAACCAAATTCAAAGCCATCTGTAAATCTTGTGGATGCATTAACATAAACACATGCTGCATCAACAAGTGCCAAAAACTTATCTGCTGTTTCCTTATTTTCAGTGATGATCGACTCCGAATGCCCTGTGCCATATTTATTTATATGATCAATTGCCTCGTCAACACTATTTACAGACTTAACAGAAATAATGTAATCAAGATACTCTTTTCCGAAGTCCTCTTCTGTTGCATCAATGGCAAAAGACAAATATGCCTTACTTGGCTTATCTGCCCTGACTTCAACAGAGTGTTCTTTCATGGCCTTTTCAAATTCTGGAAGGAACTTCTCCATAATATCTTCATGAACGATAAGTGATTCTGCCGCATTACACACGCCAATTCTCTGTGTCTTAGCATTGATTATGATTGGAATTGCCTTCTGGATATCAGCATCCTTATCAACATATATATGGCAGTTACCTGTTCCTGTCTCAATAACAGGAATATTGGAGTTCTCTACAACCGCTCTTATAAGTCCTGCGCTTCCTCTTGGAATCAGAACATCAACGTATTCTTTCATCTTCATGAAATCAGTTGTAACCTGTCTGTCTGTAGCTTCTATGAGCTGAATGGCATCTGATGTAATACCAAGGCTTTGAAGTGTGTTTCTGATAGAATTTGTAATTGCAATATTGCTGTTTATAGCATCACTTCCACCCTTCAGAATAGTCACGTTGCCTGACTTAAAAGTAAGAGCAAATGCATCAGCTGTAACATTTGGACGTGATTCATAAATAATTCCAACAACACCAAGTGGAACTCTAATCTTTTTTATCTTAAGGCCATTTGGTCTCTCAAAATGTTCAATTTCCTGCCCTATAGGGTCTTCAAGTGCGGATACTTCTCTGATGCCTTCAGCCATAGCTTCTACTCTTTTTTCATCGAGTTTTAGCCTGTCTAAAAGCCCTTGATTCATGCCATTTTTTTCACCATTTTCATAATCGATGCGGTTTGCTTCAAGTATCTTGGCACAATCTTTAATAAGACCATCTGCAACCGCCAAAAGAGCCCCATTTTTTTCTTTTGTTGAAAGTTTTATCATTGCTGGCTTTGCAGCCTTCGCATTTTTACAAATATCAAATAATACCATAGCTCCTCCACTTCTAAGATCAAGTAATCAGAAAATTTCGTTATTTAAAATAATACCACAAATGGCTTAAAATACACTACTCTTTGCTCATACTACGTGGAGAATTTCCATAATATTTTTTGAACACATTTGAAAAATAGCTTACATCGCTATAACCAACTTTTTCTGCGATCAAAGACAGTTTTTCATCTGTAGCAGTGATCAGTCTTTTTGCCTCCTGCATACGTACCTGCGTTATATATTCAGAAAGTGTCATATTCATTTCACTTTTGAACATCTTTCTGAGATAAGTCTGGTTAACACAAAGCACTTCTGATATGTCAGCAACTGACAACTCGCTGTTTATATAGTTTTGTTCTATATATTCCTTTGCAGAAAGCGCAACGTCCCTTGACTTGGACTTTTTCTTATCCTTTTCAAATTCAATCCTCTTTTTAAAAAGATATATCACTTTATCCTTCATTTCATCAGAACCTATCGATCCGGAAAAAAAGTCTTCAGGTGAAAAACCATCGCCATAAATCTTCTCTATTGAAAATCCCGAATTGATAATGTTAGTCATAAGTACGCTGAGAGCACTGCTTATAATATTCATATCCGAGATAACGTGGCCATCTTTTGAGGAACGCGCTTCTCTAATATGCTGCCACATCGTATTGATAACATTTTCAACGTCATCTGATAAGAGATTTTCAATATCCTTATTGAGCCTGAAGATTGCGTCAAGTGAAGTAAAAATAAGTGGCTCTGACTCTTCTCTAAGGTCTATAAGTTTTCCATGTCCCTTGACCATCACTGTTCCAAGCGCTCTTTCATAGGCCTTTTTTACACCTTTTAGCTCATCAGCCCTTGAAAGAACTATTGTAATATCAAAGCCAAGCTGGTTCTTTACTACATCGATAATATCTGTAAACTCATATCCCTTGAAACTAGTGATATCAAAAGCTCTATTGAAGCGCATGAGAATAATAATGTTATTTTCAAAATCATTAAAAATCTTTACTTCACCATCTATATCGAGTTTATCCTCAAGCATTTTTGCAATGAGGCGCTCCCAGTTCATTAGTTCTTCCCTTGAACTGTTATTATTTATATCACCGTCAAATTTAACCAGTCCCAGCAAATATCCTGCCCCGGAACCCCATCCAAATATCTTCTCTTCAATCTCATTTGAATGCTCAGAATCTGATATCCCGGCATATATAAGAGCTTTGAGCTCATCTGTCAAAACGTAATCATCTCTAAGAGAGTTCTCTACAGCTTTTCCTATGTTATCCTGTAGCTTTAAAAGACTAAGGATCAGTTCTTCTTTTTCAAAAGGCTTTACTATATAATCGCAAACACCGATCTTTACGGCTTTTCTTGCATATTCAAATTCATTATTTCCTGTTATCAGAACTACTGCAGTGTCAGGATAATCTTTAATGATCTTTTCAGAAAGCTCAAGCCCGTTTAGGTATGGCATAGTTATATCTGTTAGAACTACATCAGGAAGATATTCCTCCATCTTTTGCAGTGCTTCTCTGCCATCATGGGCTTCGCAGCAGATTTCAAAACCATATGCATTCCAGTCAATGCAGCCTCTTAAATACTCCAAAAAAATAGGCATATCATCGACAATCATAATCTTATTCAAAACAATTTACCTCTTTTCGCTTACGTCAGGTATCCTGATTGTAAAAGTCGTCCCCTGATCTTTTTGGCTGTCAACGCTAAGGCCATACTCATCACCAAAGTATAATCTAAGCCTGTGATCAACACTATATACACCAAAATGCTTTCTGTCCGCATCTTCAGGTATCTCATTTTTCTTTAGATTTTCCTGCATGGATAAAAGTTTCTCAGCATCAATACCAACTCCGTCATCTGTTACATAGAGTTTTATAGTGTCTTTGTTTTTATGTCCTGTTATAGTGATCTTGCCCCAGTCTTCCTTGTACTTAAGTCCGTGGTAAATTGCATTTTCTACCAGAGGCTGAAGCGTCATCTTAGGAATATTAATTCCAAATAGCTCTTTAGGAATATCAAAATCATACTTAAACTTATCTCCATATCGCATGGTCTGAAGATCAAGATAATCCCTTGTTATCTGAATCTCCCTTTCAATACTGACAATCTCTTCACTGCCGGATAAAGAATTCTTATAGTAGTTAGCTAGTTTTTGAGTGACTCTTGCAGCTTCTTTTGACCTGTTCATCTCAATAAGCATTATGATAATATCCAAAGTATTATATAGAAAATGAGGCTTTACCTGTTCCTGGATCAAGGCTAGCTCATATTCTCTTTTCTTTTTAGCCTCTTCATCCACCTGATTTAGGAGTTCTAAATTCCTCTGAGTCATATAATTAAAGATTCTTCCAAGTCTTCCTATCTCATCCCTTGTCTTAAACCTGAACCTGTAGCTCATATCACCCTCGGCTATCTGCTGGGCTCCGTCATGCAATATCTTAAGAGGCCTTGTTATTATATTGGTTGAGAAAACAACTGACAAAAGAAGCAGAACAGCAGAAATAGAACCTGTAGTAAGCAAAATAAACCAAAGGTCCTTACCTGTCACATTAAACTTGTTTAAATTTGTGATCCCAACAACCGTCCACTTGAATTCATCAATTGTATCTTTTGCCATAAGATATGTCTCACCGCCATACTTTAAGCGTTCCTTAGGACTTTTGATCAGGCTACTTAAAAAATCTTTATCAGAATAGAACTGCTCTTTACTGTCGCTTTCAGAAATACAGTTTCCCAATGTATCATAAAGAAAATAATAGCTTATCTCACTTTGCGAAGATTCAATAAGATAATCCTTGTCCATATTCACGAAAAGATATCCTATAGGGCTTCCTGTCACAATATTTATGACATGTTTTCCCATTGTTACTATCTCTTTGTCATCCCTGTTCATGATGTTTTCAGCCTGATCCATCATTACAGTTTTACCGCCCATATCCTTTAAATATGATATGTACTCCGAAGCCATTATCTTATCCTTTATATCTTCAAGCTTGGGATCGCTTGAGTAAAATCGCCCTTCAGAGTCAATAAAAACAATAGATGATATTCCATTATAAATAAGCAGTGATTGGGAAAGCTGCGATGTTATCCTGGCATCCCTTGTTACCTGCTTCATGATCCTTTCATTATAGAAATTACTAAACTCGATCGTCAGATTATTTGAGCAAAGCTCGCCATTTTTCAAAACAGATGTGATCCTGTCCGACATGATCCTGATATTTTCTTCAATCTGTTTTTCTGCTCTTTGCATAATTGCTCTGTTATAAAAAATAAGCATCAAAACAGTAAGTAGCACTATTGGTATTAGTGCTACTACAACTGTCATTGATGCTATTTTATACTTTATTGACATGTTGCGGGCTTTATCCTTACCGGAAAGCTTCCTGTCAGAATGCTGCCTCTCCATGTCCTTTAATGTCATATTCAAGATTAACCCTTTACTGCTCCTCCGATAGTCATGGCACTTTCCACCTGCTCAGAGAAGATAGAATAAACTATGATCGCAGGGAATGATGCAATAACCATTGTAGCACCCATTCCGCCCCAGTCTGTAGTAAACTCGCCCTGGAAGAACAACACTCCAAGAGGAAGTGTTTTAAGCTCAGGAATACTTCCAACTACAACATTGGCAAGAATGAATTCATTCCATGCATTTAGGAAAATATATATTACAAGCGTAACTGTAGCCGGCCTTACAAGTGGCTCTATGATCTTGAAAAATGTCTGATAGATATTGGCTCCATCCATACATGCAGCCTCTTCAAGCTCCATAGGTATTCCTTTAAAGAAGCCATAGTATACCATGCAGGCAAATGCAAGATTTATAGCTATATAAGGGAAAATTAAGGACCATCTTGTTCCCATAAGATTGAATCTCTGGACAACCTTAACTACAGGAATCATGATCGCCTGTACGGGAATAAACATTCCAAGTCCCAAAAATAACCTTGTAAAAGTTCTTCCCTTCCAAATCATTCTACTTGTTGCATAGGAAAATAGCAATGCACAAAAAATTGTAATAACTACTGTTCCTACAGATACAAGAAGTGAATTTAAAAAGTATAATGGCACATCATATTTAGTCCATGCAGTTATGTAATTTTCGTAATGTAATGGCCATGGAAATCCAAATGGATTTGTGACAAATATTTCCTGATTGGTCTTAAATGAATAAAAAAGCATCCATATAAGCGGATATAATGAAAAAGCTGCATATATCCAACAAAACAGTACAAAAACTTTATGTAAAATACTTTTATTAGTTTCCATATGACAGCCTCCTCTTCTTTGATTTTTCTTCCTCTTTTAGCTGATTTTTTTCTCTGAAAATAAAATTGATCAAAAGCATAACAAGCATACACTCGATAACCATGACTGATGCAGATGCAAGACCATATCCGTAATCAGACTTCTTAAATGCTGCATTATACATCATGTATGTAAGCGTAAACGTGGATTTATTGGGGCCACCGCCTGTCAGAATGTTCATTTCAGTAAATGCCTTAATACCACCAGTCAGGGATATGATCAGGCAAAACTTATATGTTTCCGCAAGAAGAGGTATCGTGATCTTCATATGTGCTTTTACATTTGAGCATCCATCTATTTTGGCAGCTTCATAATAATCTGCCGGTATTGATTTGATTCCTGCAACAATAAGTGCAAACTGATAGCCCATCCACTGCCATGCATTTACAAATGCAATAACATAGATTGCCTTATATCTGTCTCCTAACCAGTTTTGAGTATAGTCAGAACCAAATGTCTCAAACAATTTATTCAAAAGTCCCTGGCCACTTAAAATCGCGCTCCACAACTGACAAACAACGGTTACTGACAGGATTACAGGGATGAAATAAGCAACTCTCAAAAACTTTCTGCCCTTCATCTTTTTGTCAGAGATTGTTATGGCAAATACTGTTGCAAAAAACATCTGATACAGGGTTATGATAACTGCAAAAATAAGCTGATTTCTGTTAGATGTATAAAAAACTCTATCATTAAAAAGGTCTATGTAATTCTTCAAACCCAGAAATGTCGGTGTTGTAAGACCATTCCAGTCAGTGAAACTGTAAGCAAAAACCTGAATGATCGGAAAAAAATCAAAGATTATAAAAATTGCAAGTGCAGGTAAAACAAATAGAAATATTGCAAGCTTGTTGCCCATGTATTTTTTCATGGTGGTTCTCCCTTATCATAAAATCAGGCGGCCATAGTAAGCCGCCTGGTTTATCAAGTTTTGATAATAATTATTCCATCACGTCTTTCATATCTGCAATGAACTCATCTGCTGTAAACTGACCTGAAACAAGTCCCTGTGACTCAGACTGTATTCCATCGTTAAATGTTGAATTTGTAAGTCCCCATGTGAACTTTGTTGTTGCTGTGATTGAAGGAAGTGTATCTGAAAGCTTCTTCATCATTGCAGGATACTCAGAATCTGGTTCTTTGCCTGTATCAAGAGCAACAAGTGGATTATGTCTGTACATAACCTTTGCTTCGCAGTACTTCTCTGTGATAAACTCTGCTACTTCTGCTGCGAGCTCAGCATTCTCTGAATCAGGGTTAACTGCAAATCCAGATGCACTTCCGCCGCCTGAGAATACGCTCTTACCAGCTTCATAAGAAGCTTCATCTGCTGCAGGATAGAACATCCAGTCAACATTCTCGCCAAGAGCAGCTGTTGCATCTTCAATATACCACTGACCATTTATGAACATTGCAGCATTTCCTGAAAGAAACATCTCAGATGCCTGATCGTAATTTGTTGTTGTTGCTGAATCCTGGAAAAGACCTGCTGCAACAAGTTCTTCCAATGTCTTTGCTGCTGTAAGGTAAGCTTCATCAGTGATGCTTGCTGTTCCCTCATCAAGTGCCTTAATACCGCCCTCTGTGTATCTTGTAGCTACAACATCATAAGCAGCTGTTGTGTTCCAGCCTTCCTGTCCAAAAAGTGCAAGAGGAGTAATTCCCTTTGACTTAAATACTTCAATACAATTCTTTAATTCATCATATGTCTTTGGAACTTCAAGGCCATTTTCTTCAAAGAGAGCCTTGTTGTAATACCAGAGCACATATTCCTGACCAGAGAATGGGAATGCGTAGATATTTCCATCATCTGCATATGCAAGATCCTTATTTGCTTCATAAAGCTTATCAAGGAAGCCTGTTGACTTTGCAACATCATTTAATACCATGATCTGATTTGACTCGCGGAAAGTATTGATAATATCAGTACTTGCCTGGTAAATATCAGGTAACTGTCCTGTAGCTGCAAGAGTTTTAAGTGTCTGTCCGTCATCCTGAGCCTGAACAATAAGATTAAGCTCAACATTAGGATATGCTTCTTTAAGCTGCTCTACTGCAAAATCATATGGAACTTTTGTATCGTCATCTGCATACTGTGTGTAAATTGAAAGTGTAACCTTCTCCCCTGGCTCCTGAGCCTCGGCCTGAGTATTTTCTGCCTCAGCAGTAGCTTCAGCTGTAGCAGCCTCACTTGGTGCTTCGCTCTGAGTCTCTGTAGTTGTTTGTGCGCTCTGCCCACAGCCAATAATTGTTGTAGCCGCAACTGTAGCGCAAAGCAGAGAACTTAAAATCTTCTTTTTCATAATAATTCCCTTCCCTTCTCTAAATGGCTTCCCTTGGGGAAACTCATATATTGATTACAGTATTCAGTATAAGAAATAATAATCTCTAAAAAAATGAAATATTCAAAATTCTTTTTGTAAAAATCGAAATACCAAAAAGCTATTTTTTAATTATTTTTTACAAACTATTTATACTCGTAATAATGGCTAGATGTTATCATTAAAAAGAAGGCGTGACAAATGCATTTATCATGGAGCATGCGATGGCTTACAAGATTGTTGTTGTAGATGACGATCCGGCAATGATAGCCGCAATACGTAATATTCTAATAAGTGCTGATATGAAAGCAATTCCAATGACATCCGGAAGGGTTCTTCTGGATTTTATTGAGATGCAAACAGCAGACCTTATCCTTCTTGATGTTATCATGCCTGAAATGGACGGTCTTGATACTCTCACTGCTCTACGCCAAAAGGAAAAAAAACTTGGAAAAAGAGAGATTCCTGTTATCTTTTTAACTGCCGAAGACAACAGATACATAGAGACAAAAGCTCTTGAGCTTGGTGCAATGGACTTTATAAAAAAGCCCTTTGTTCCTGAGATCCTGACTCTTCGTGTAAGTCGCTGTATAGAACTTATAAAGCTGCAAAATGAGCTAGAAAAAGAAGTAAAAAGAAAGACAAGAGAAAATGAACAGCTCTTTTTGGGGATTGTTGAAAGTCTTGCCGCTGCTATAGATGCAAAAGACACTTATACAAATGGCCACTCTGTAAGAGTCGCAGAATATTCAAAAGAAATCGCCAAAAGAGCCGGTTACGACGAAGACATGCAGCAAAGGATATATATCACAGGTCTTCTGCATGACGTAGGTAAAATAGGTGTTCCAGATGCAATCATCAACAAGGAAGGTAAGCTTGATGATATCGAATACTCTATTATCAAATCTCATCCGGAAAAAGGCTCAACTATTTTAAGAAACATAAAGGACATGCCTGAGCTTACGATTGGTGCAAGATGGCATCATGAGAGATATGATGGAAAAGGTTATCCTGAAGGCCTTGCCGGTGATAAAATACCTGAAGAAGCCAGGATCATTGCTGTGGCAGATTCCTACGACGCCATGACGAGTAACAGAAGCTACAGACGCGGAATGCCCCAGGAAAAAGTAAGAGCAGAGATTGAAAAAGGTAAAGGTACACAGTTTGACCCGTATTTTGCAGACATTATGCTTCAGATGATCGACGAAGATAAAAACTATGAAATGCGTGAAAAAGGCGATGGAGATGCCTGATCTTCAATCGCCTTTTTTATTTTCAAATTAGTTTCTTGCAGCCTTTGATTCCATTTTGTCTTCATACATAAGCTTATCAGCTCTTTTAAATACATCGTTCATAGAAGAATCCTTATCCTTGTCAAATACAGCCATTCCAATTGCTGCCGAGTATTTTTCCCAAGGTTCCCGGCTATCGTCTTCCATAAACAATTTGAAAGCAATCTTAAGCTCCTCTAAAAGTTTCTCCCTGTTTTCGTAATCTCTATTTTCCAAAAGAACAACAAACTCATCTCCTCCTATACGAAATACCGGGGAATGGTCGTAAGTAATGCAGATCTGATGACAAGCACCAAAAATATAGTCATTTCCATGTTCATGACCATAATTGTCATTGATTTTTTTCAAATTATTAAGATCAATCATGATAATTCCAAATCTGGCAATTCCTTTAGAAATATCCTCGTTTACACGTATTTCAGTTTTATCGTACCAAGCCTTGTTTTTCACATGGGTAAGAGCATCCTGATAAGCCAGTATATCCATATGACTTACCTGACTCTTCATATCTTCGACTTTTCCTTCAGCATCAATTACATTTTTTACATATGTTCTCATATCCTGAGACATCTGATTGACAGCATCTGAAAGAGATTCTACTTCATTTTTGGTATGAATTCCCGGATCTTCATAGATTAGAAGCGTAGGATCAAGCTGATAATGACTCCTTTGAGCAAAAGAAACAACACTCTTTTCAAGCTTTCTAATAGGTTCTGTAATATTGCGGTTCATCCATAAAAGAAACAGCACAAAAAACATTGCACCTAAAAAGGCAATCAGGACAATATTTGCTGCTGTATAATTCTGAATGGCACGCTCTACGTCTTCAACTTCGATATCCACGCAAAGAGCTGCAAAATGCTCTCCTTTACTGTTTATAAGAGGCATCATAGCTGTATAATCATAGCCCCATGTACTGAAATTTTTAAAATAGGAAATATTGTTTAGATCAAGATAATGCTGATACCGTTCAAGTTCCTCGAGTTCATATACATCTTTAAGTATAAAGCCAAGATAGTATCCATCAGGATCTGTTTTTCTTCCCTCCGCTGTATCAGCAGATATGACATTCATCATTCCATAGTCATCACCATTCAAATATGGCTTAATTATATATAGGTAATGAATATCAAAATCCTCCATGATTGAATCCATAAAAGAAACAAGTTCTGTATATTTTTCAGATTCAATTCCTGTTTCCACACATTCCGAGAGATTTTCAATATCTATATGACTGTAAACATACTCTAAAACGTCAAGCATCCTCTTATTGTAAGACTCATATAGAGAATAATTGAATGATCTATATGTAAGTATGCTTAATACAAGACAAAGTAGTGTGATAAATGCAAGAATAAACAAAAAAATGCTGCGCTTTAACGGTCTCTTGCTTTTACTTATAAACTGATCATCTTTTTGTAAATCCATATAAACTCTCCATAATTTATCATTTTATACATAATATTATATCAATATTACATTTATATAAGTCAGTTTTATAAATACTTAAGAATTCTTTTTATAATTTTCCAAAAAAGACCTTCCATCAGCAAAGATGGAAGGTCTTTTCCTACGCATTTAATACCATATCTACCGGAATATCATGAATTTCAGAAGGAACAACTTCTATAATCTGCTCTGTAAATGCAAGAGCTACAGACATGATACCATTATATTTTGAAAGAAATCTGTCATAATAACCACCCCTGTATCCTATCCTGTTTCCCTTTTTATCAAAAGCAACACCGGGAATTATCACAAGCGTTTTTTCAGTAGGGCCCAAAAAAATCTTAGAGCTTTCATTTATCTCTGGCTCTCTTATCCCCATATAACCAGCTTTAAGATCAGAAAGCATTTCTATCTGAATAAACTCCATAACTCCATTCTTTTTATCAGTACATTTAGGACAAAATACTTTTTTCCCACTTTCAAGAGAATGCTCTATAATCCCATCAGTGATCACTTCACTTTTCATTGAAGCATAAATCAGGATATTTTCAGCATCCACATACTCTTTTAATCCAAAAAGCTTTTCAGCTATCAAACTGCTTTTTTCTTCAATTGCTTCTACTGAAAGCAGATTTCTTTTCTTTAGTACTTCTTTTCTTATTCTGTCTTTTTTATCAGCCGTTTCTTTTTGCATAATTCTTAAGCGCCACAAAAATAATAACGAAATATATGAAACCAATCAACGCAGTGATAAACTGAACTACTGAAAATGTGTACTGGAATACCGGCATTTTCTGACGAAGTGGTGACTGCTCAGGGACAAATGTTGGCAAAAGCCACAACGAAATAGTCAATCCCATAAATACAGCCTTTAAAAGTGAACACAAAACTGCTTTAATGATAAGCTTAAGGCTATTGATGCCATCCAAGTTCATTGTACCTAAATCTTTTTTCAAAATAAAATGCGTAGACACAACAAGAACAACATTCCCGAGCATGATAAATGGAATTATTGCCGGAACCACCATCATAACAGGTGAAGCCGCTATAAAGTATGCTGTTATCGGAGTAATAACAGATAAGGCGATCGCACATGGCAGATTAACAAGTGAAGCTGTGAGTAGAAGGCACGCATTTATAACCGGCCCTGTAATAAAAACACTTAAAGATTTGAAGATCTGACTTATAAGACAGATTGCCAAAAGAATCGCCGTTATCGCAATCTGCTTTGTTCCAAAAGAATTACTTTTTTTCATTTTTTACATATCCTCCCTGCCACATATTCTGCTATTTTCATTCCGTCCATCGCAGCAGACATTATGCCACCTGCATAGCCTGCGCCTTCACCACAGGGAAAAAGTCCCTTCACATTAACAGATTCCCCGTTATCCCCCCTGACTATCCTGACTGGAGAAGATGTTCTGGACTCCACACCTGATACAAGAGCATATTCGCTATTGTATCCATTAATCATTCGTCCAAATTTTTCCATACCTTGAACAAAAGCATTATTCAGATCATCCGGAAGAATCTCATGTACATTTGCAAATACATAATCTCCTTTCATGGATGGAGTGTTTTCTATCAGTTTAAAATCTTTCTGAGTCTGAACCAATGTATCATCCTCATTAGTCGAATCAGGCTCACCTGATACAGCTTCTTTAAACTTTCCATAATACTCAACAGGAATCTTGCCATTTCCTGCTTTAAAGGCCTTTTCCTCAAGGCCTCTTTGAAACTCTACACCGGAAAGTACATCATCACCGCCAAAATCTTTGGGATCAACTGTAATAATTATGGCAGAATTGGCATTTTTACTGTCACGCTTGCTATAACTCATTCCATTTACAGCAAGTCTTCCCTTCTCAGATGATGCATTGACAACAAAGCCTCCGGGGCACATACAAAACGAATAAACTCCTCTTCCGGAATCTGTAGTTGTTGTAAGCTTATATGGTGCAGGCTCCAAGGCCTTTGGATCAGCTATTTTGTACTGAGAATAATTTATCAGAGCCTGAGGATGCTCAACTCTGAATCCTACAGCGAAAGGCTTAGGATTCATTTCTACATTCTTATCCTTAAGCATATAAAATGTATCACGGGCGCTGTGACCTATTGCAAGAACAGCTTCGCTGCAAGGGATACATTCATCACCAACTTTGAGAGCTTTTATCTCACTGTCTTTTGAAACCTCGATCTCATCGACCTTTGATTCAAACCTTACTTCACCGCCCCATTTTATGATATTGTTTCTCATGTTCTTAACAACATCTCTTAATATATCAGTACCGATATGTGGTTTGGCATCATATAAAATATCTATGGGAGCGCCATTTTCTACAAATATCTTAAGTGCAGCTCTTCCTCTGCCATCCTTATCTTTGACCATGGTATTAAGTTTACCATCAGAAAAAGTTCCTGCTCCGCCTTCTCCAAACTGAACATTGGTGGTTTCGTCAAGCTCTCCGCTCTTCCAAAAATGTTCAACGATTTCTGTTCTTTTATCTACGTCAGAACCTCTTTCAAGAATTAGTGGCTTAAATCCATGTTTAGCAAGTACATATCCGCAAAAAAGTCCTGCCGGACCGGCACCTATAATAACAGGCCTAAGGTCTTCCTCCTTACCATGCTGATACTCATAAGGAAATGCATATCGTACAGGTTCAATTATAGAAACATCCTTATTCCTGCATTTCTTTACGACATCAGCTTCACTAATGTTTTTCAAAGAAACATCAACAATATAAATATGATAGATCTCCGGCTTTTTTCTGGCATCGATCGAATGCCTGATAATTTCAAAGGATTCCATATCATCCACAGAAACTCGCAGTATCTTTGCAACCTTTGCCTTTAAGACATCATTTATTGTATCGT
Organism: Butyrivibrio sp.; assembly: GCF_015056685.1. Classification (GTDB taxonomy): domain Bacteria; phylum Bacillota; class Clostridia; order Lachnospirales; family Lachnospiraceae; genus Butyrivibrio. The sequence goes on from NZ_SVFW01000001.1 coordinate 66,660, forward strand.
AATCATAGCTCTTATTCTCGTCATGAATTATCTTAATCTGGTTAATTCTTATCATTTACATTTTCCTATAATCATATCATCCAAAAACACAAAATCTTTGCACAGCCAAAACTATATCGATGCCACAGTTCCTGCGATGCTACCTGAAGTAAAGGCCCATTGAAGATTGTAGCCTCCACATCTTCCATCAACATCCACAAGCTCTCCAACCACAAATATTCCGTCATGAGATATAGTGGTCATATCATCCCTCACATCACCAAGGCTTACGCCACCTGATGTAACCTGAGACTGTAAATATCCATAATTGGAATCCAGCTTAATCTTATAATTTCTGTAGCTATCAAGAATACTAAGGACCATGCTTTCAGATATGTTCTTCATTTTCATGGATCTACCCATTTTCATCTTTTTTATGATCATATCTGTAATGTAGCTATTATGAAATCCTGTTAAAAAGTCAGAAAGTGTTCTATCATCCCGAAGCCTAAGCATCTCTTTTTCCAGGGATAGATAATCATCCTCATCATAATCAGGGAAAAAGTTTACTACGGCTGTTATAGGCTTCTTTTCCTCTAACAGTCTTACAACTTTGGAACTTGCCTGCATCACAGGAATTCCTGAAATGCCATCCTTGGTTATCTGAAGCTCGCCATATTCTTTTGCAACAATTTCTGTTCCAAGTAAAAATGAAATCTCAGCAAGACTTCTGACACCGCCTTCAGGCATTATCTCTTCCGGATCAGCCTTAAATCCAACAAGAGCCGGATAAGTATCTTTAATGGAAAGCCCTAGCTTTTTGCATATATAATATCCATCTCCTGTGGACATAGTTGTTTTGGGCCCGGATAAAGAGCCTGTGGCAATAATCACCCTGTCAGCTTCATAAAATGTGTTATTTGTAATAACGCGGTACTTTTTTTCCTGCCCATCAGCAATTGGTTCAACAGATTTTAACTGTTCACCATATATCACAGTGATCCCAAGCCTTTTTATCTCATTTTCAAAAGCCTGCACAACGCTTTGCGCCTGCCCTGATAAAGGATATAAATATCCGTCTTCACTTTTTACAACTATTCCAAGTGATTTAAAAAAGCTAATAACATCTAAAACTCCATAGACAGAAAGCCACTGTTTCATTCTCTTTTCAGCGGCAGCATTATACATTTTCTCAGTCATGTTAAGGTTGGAGATATTGCACCTTCCATTACCTGTCATTGAGAGCTTTTTGCCAAGCTGATTATTCTTTTCAATTATGGTTACTGATGCACCATTTCTGGCAGCATATATAGCGGCACACATTCCTGACGCACCACCACCGGCTACAATTATTCTTCTATCCAATTTTAATCCTCTAAACTTTTTTGAACTCCAAAATTACCGGCCAGCATCATAAACACATTTCCAAATGGAATCCTGCTTATTTCTTTTGCTGTAAGGCCCCTGAAGATGATCATAAGTACAATATAAAGAACTGAATATAAAATAAGTGCAATAAACAAAGTCAATATATCTCCTATCAAATTCAGGAAAATCACATTGATGATAAAAGCAAGAAGTCCTGAAAGTGCAGAACACAAAAGCGGCACTCCTACAGTTCTTATAAATTCCTGTCTGTACTTGAGCATCTTGCAAAGTAAGAAATAGCAGACAACGTCATACAAAACAAATGAAACAATAAGTGATATAAGGATCCCATATGCACCCATATTTGTAACAATCACCAGAATAACCATCATTACAACATGGAGTATCCATGAGAGCAAAATTGAAACAAGCGCAAGTATTGCCTTTCCCATATGGTTTAGGAGCCATGAAAAGAAAATTGCTATTGGCGCAAAAACAATAAGAAGGCTTCCTAGTTCTATAAGGTAATTTGAAAGATCATTATTCTTACCAAATACAGCAATCTCAACCGTTTTGGCCATGACAAATATGAAAACCATAACCGGCACAGATAAAGCAAAGAAACTATGGGCCAGAGACTTCAATCTGTCTTTTGCACCTGTTATCTCATCTCTTTCTATGCGTGCCATTATCCTGTTCCACATTTTTATAAATGGAACGATTGCTAATATAACAAATACAGAGATCAGGCTAAGAACGCGTCCTGCGTATACTCCGTAGTTAAGTATATAATCCCCCTCTGCAGCAATTCGTTTTTGATGTATAACATAAAAAACAATATCAAAAAGGATCACCAGTGCAGGTGTAATATATAAAGGAATTATTGACCTTACGGTAATAAGGACATCATTCTTATTGTCAAGATACCTTGGTGCTCCCTGCTTTACTATTTCTTTTATCTCATTTTTCCTGAGAACAAAGCTTACAACAATTTGAATAAAGCCGGCTATGACACCAATAAGTATTCCGATCATCATTCCTGTTGAACCATAGACGCTGCTTAGTTCATTAACATGGAAAAGATTATTGACCTTAAGTCCATAGTTATAGAGAAGTGCAGATATTATAGTTCCTGATACAAGAGCACACACTGCAATAAGCACATCTGAAACAACTATTGGTTTTGTATAGCCAAGTCCCTGAAGGTAACCTCTTAAAACGCCCTGTATTGACATAAATAAAGCGCATACAGCGACTATAATGCAATGAAATAATGATCTTGTAGAACCAAAGAGAATTTCCGAGCAGTAATAACTACTGATCAAAAGTACAGCAAAAACCATTAAACCACAGACTGCAAAAATTCTAAAAGACCTTACCATATTGGTCTGGGCATTTAAATACTGTGACCTTCTGGCCCTGAGCCTTACCATTATCCAAACTGACTTTTGTACAGCGAGAATAAAAGCCAGGTATAGAATATAGAAAATGGCCATAGGCCCTGCAACAAAGCCAGCCCCCTTGTCTCCATAGATCCTAAGGGTTACGATCTCATAAATCATCATTATAAGAACTGAAAAGAAAAACATTGATGTAATAACATCCGGTCTTATTCTTTTTTCCTCAAAATACTGCTTCATACTTCTGCTCCCAAATATCAGTCCCTGGTAATTCCAAGTGCCTCTAAAACTTCTCTCTGCTTATTTTCCATTACTGCAGCTTCATCCTCTTCCATATGATCATAGCCGCATAAATGAAGCATACTGTGAGCTATAAGAAAGGCAAATTCCCTCTTTTCGCTATGCCCATACTCTTTTGCCTGCTCTCTTACCCTGTTCTCATTGACAACAATGTCCCCAAACATTATATTGCCTGTATCAGGGTTCAAAAGATCTATATTCTGCTCACCATCCATTACGGAAAAATCACCGGGATTCTCGTAACTAACATTAGGAAAAGAAAGAACATCAGTAGGTCTGTCAATTTCCCTGAATTCATTATTCATTTCCCTGATGCCTTCATCATCTGTAATTATAAGACTTATCTCGACTTCATGATCGCACCCCTCTGTCTCAAGGACCTTAGCGGCTACAAGAGTTGCGACCTCTTCTATATCAAAATCAAATTTTGCACCTACTTCATTATCTACGTAAAAAACCATAGTATAGTTTCTCCTTCTTAAGGATTTTCCTCATTTCATTAAGCTCCCTAAAGGTAACATCGTAAGCGTTAAGCTCACCGTTTTCTATTTTTTTATCTATTATTCCATCGATCAGATGATCATAGTCAATATTCACATTAGGATCTTTTTTAATAAGCAGCATTATGGTCGCAATAACTGTCTCCGACAATTGTACTGTAAGAGACTCCTTGGACCTTATTGATGCTTTTGAAGGCACCATATATTCACGTAAAAATTCAATAGCTTCAAGAGGAAAGCTGTTTTCTGTGTAATAATGTGAGACGTCATCATAGTCCATCTTTCCATCAAGAATTCCTATCCTGTGGTAATAGGAGCATGACTTAACAGCTCTGGCATTGAAGCCAAGTCCCATAGCGATTCTCTCGGAGAGGTAAGCTGTATGGATAGCCCTGTAATATTCTTCAGGATTCTTCTCTTTTAATGCCTGAAGTAGTGAGAACTCAGGATCATTGATCTCCATATACATGTCGTTGGACTTTCGGATAACATAGACACCAAACATATTAAGAAAGATCAAAAGGATCAAAAGATTTAACATCAGATTAAGAATTGGCAACAAAAGTACCTTAATTCCCAGAGTTCTGTTCTGAAACAGCACATTAAAAGCCACAAGTAAAACTGCCTGCATGGTCAAAGAAATAAATGTAGGGAAAGCTATCTTCGTGTTCTCATTGAGGTCTCTGAAAACAGCTATAGCCACAGCGCCTGCAAGCACATACATGAAAAGCTCTGAAAAGCTGCCGTTTTCTTCAAGCATCACTGTCAGCATCACAAAGCTGGTACCTGATATCATTCCAATCTCATTATTTGAAAAAAGAGCCAATATCACAAAGAATGACATATATGGCCAAAACTGATCAGGAACAAGAGAAAGCACGCATGAAAGAATAAGAGTTATAACATACGCAATTATAAATCTAATTCTTTTATCATAATTATCATATGAAAAACCGCTCTTTCCTCTGCCGGCAGCGTCTAAAAGCATAAAAATAATTGTTCCTGCCATTATAAGAGAAACTATCACGTTCCGTAAAATTGCTTCATAGCTTTTGCTTAGTATAAAGGAAAATAAGCCCACTAATAAACCGGTAAGTATAAACATACCAGCATATAAAAACTCAATTTTATTGAAAGACAGTTCTTTCTTTTCCATCACTTATGAGACTTCTCCAGTTTTCTAATAGATTTTGTTTTCTGTTTATTTACTGCTTTTTTCTCATAATCCTCATATGCTTTAACTATCTTTTGAACAAGCGGATGTCTTACAACATCATTACTTGTAAGAGTGCAGAAGTCAATATCCTCAATGCCTTTAAGGACACTCTGAGCCACATCAAGTCCTGACTTAACATCCGGTGAAAGGTCCTTTTGGCTGGCATCACCTGTAATAATCACCTTTGAGCCAAATCCGATTCTTGTCAAAAACATCTTCATCTGAGCAGGAGTTGTATTCTGTGCCTCATCAAGGATAATAAACGCATTATCAAGAGTTCTTCCTCTCATATATGCAAGAGGTGCCACTTCAATAAGACCTTTTTCCATATTCTTGATGAAATTTTCCGTGCCCATTATCTGATAGAGCGCATCATACAAAGGCCTTAAATATGGATCAACCTTGCTCTGAAGGTCTCCCGGCAAAAATCCAAGCTTTTCGCCAGCCTCAATTGCTGGTCTTGTCAGAATTATGCGGCTTACTTCTTCTCTCTGAAAAGCTGTGATTGCCATCGCCATCGCAAGATATGTCTTTCCTGTTCCTGCAGGTCCAAGTCCAAATACGATCATTTTATTTCGGATCGCATCAATATACTTTTTCTGGCCAATTGTCTTGGGCTTTATAGGCTTGCCTGATATAGTATGGCAGATCACATCCTTGTCTATATCTACAAGAACATTTTCGCTATAGCGCGGCTTGGAAGAACTTTTCTCCTCTTCTTTTAGTGTTATGGCGTAATTTATTGACTGTTCCTCGATTCCGCCGCCTCTTCTATAGAGCTGAACAAGTTCTCTGATGATACTTGCCGCTTTTCCGGCGCCTTCTTTATCGCCAATGATATGAAGCTCTCCGTTTCTGTCGATTATCTCAACATGAAAACTGTCCTCAATTTTTCTGATATAGCTATCATTCTCCCCAAAAATCCCTCTCTCATCTTCTGCAGAAAGCGATAATCTAAGTTCTGTAATTTCACTCATATAAAACTAATCCCCAATAAATAATCTTTATTTATGATATGGCTCACCACTTATGATCTTGTATCCCCTGTAGATCTGCTCAAGCAGGATTACTCGCATCATCTGATGAGGGAAAGTCATATCAGAAAAACTAATATGCTGATCAGCAAGATCAAGAACACTTTTATGAAGTCCCAAAGATCCGCCAATAATAAACTGAATATGGTTTATTCCCTTTACACCCTGACTGTCTATAAACTCAGAAAAGCTCTCTGAAGTAAACTTCTTACCATTTATGGCAAGTGCACAGACAAAAGCAGAAGGATCGATATTTTTAATTATTCTTTTTCCCTCTTTATCTTTTATCTGCTCTTCAATTGCAGGTGGCGCATTATCAGGAGTCTTTTCATCTGCCACCTCGATTATGCCTAGCTTACAGTATCTGGACAGCCTCTTAGAATATTCAGAAATAGCATCATTCCAGTATTTTTCTTTTATTTTTCCTACACAAATAATTGTTATCTTACTCAAAACTTCAATTAGCCTTTTTTTCGCCTACAATGATACCTGAAACTTTGTTATCCTTTGTTCCTTCCTCTGTCATGTAAACAAAGTCCTTTTCATCATTCTTGTTCTGAAGAACAGGAATCTTACCATCTTTGTCTAAGCGTGTATTTACAACCTGTATTAGAGTGCCATCTTCACAGGTTCCGTACCACTCCTCTGTATTCTGATCTCGATCAACTGTTATGATATACATTTTGCCATCATAATAGCCCTTATCAAAACTGCCAATAGCATTCTGGACATAAATGTCATCACCATTCATTTTGGCAAAGTCATAGTCATAATGCTCCTGACCATCGCCTGATGGAAGATCATCTACCCAGCCGCCAGTATACATATGCTCAGTAACAACATAGTTACTATACTCAGGATAGAAATTTATCCATGTGCCATTTCCGTTTCTTTTTCCATTTTTCCATTCGCCAAAATAGTACTGATCATCTCCATACACAGCAAGGCCTGTTCCCTCCGGAAGCCCGGAAGAATTAAGATCACCGTAATAATAGAAATCAGAAGTACCTGAAAGCTTATAAGACATAGCCTCAAATCTTTCAAGATGAGCCAGATCTCTTACAGCCTCAGTATTGTTATCTGCCCAATATGTATACATTTCCTTAAGCTGTGCATTAGTATCTACAGCAAGCCCCTTGTATACATTCTTTAATACAGCTGCATTTGTTGAATACAGACTGTTTCCTGAAATGTCATTTGTAGTATTTCCAGTCTCATTTGACTGTAAAGCTGTTTCTGTACTACTTCCATTCGCACTTGAGCTATCTTCAGCTTTATCTGAAGATTCACTATTTGCTTCTTCTGAAGACGCCAAAACACCGGAATCCGAATTTTGGTCTAAAGAGCTCTCTAAAGAAGCATACTCGCTTATGTTCTCATCAAGAAGTTTTTCATCACTCTTATTTTTACCTGAAAGAGCTAAAAACAGTACTAAAATCAGTAATATTGCAGCTACTATACCAGATGTAATAGCAACTTTAATTTTTTCATTCTTGTCCATATTATTCTCCAATCCACAATACTACTAATTATAGCATAAAACACAAATCTTCCCAAACCTATTAACAAGGCCTGGGAAGATTTTATTGTTAAAAATAATATTTATTTACTGCTTTGATGAAAGATATTCATCGATACCCTTTGCTGCTGCTTTACCTGCACCCATAGCCAGAATAACTGTTGCAGCACCAGTAACTGCATCACCACCTGCAAAAACACCAGGCTTTGATGTCTGCCCATTTTCTTCCTGTGCAACAATACACTTTCTGCGATTGATCTCAAGTCCCTTAGTAGTTGATGAGATCAAAGGATTAGGTGATGTTCCAAGAGACATGATGACAGCATCGCAATCAATGTCGAACTCAGAACCAGGAATTTCAACAGGGCTTCTTCTTCCTGACTCATCAGGTTCGCCAAGTTCCATTCTGATACATGTAACGCCTGTTACCCAGCCATTTTCATCAGCATGGATCTCAACAGGATTTGTAAGAAGGTCAAAAATGATTCCTTCTTCTTTTGCATGTCCAACTTCCTCTTTTCTTGCAGGAAGCTCTTCTTCGCCACGACGATATACAACATGTACCTCAGCTCCAAGACGAAGTGCTGTTCTGGCAGCATCCATAGCTACGTTACCGCCACCAACAACTACACATTTCTTAGGTCTCATTATAGGTGTTCTTGAATTCTCATCAAAGGCTTTCATAAGATTGCTTCTTGTGAGGAACTCATTAGCAGAGAACACACCCATAGCCTGCTCTCCAGGAATGTTCATGAATCTTGGAAGACCTGCTCCTGAGCCGATAAATACAGCTTCAAAGCCTTCCTTTTCCATAAGTTCATCTATTGTTACTGACTTACCAATAACAACGTCAGTTTCAAGCTTAACGCCTAAAGACTTAACATTTTCGATTTCTTTTTTAACAACAGCAGTCTTTGGAAGACGGAATTCAGGAATACCATATACCAAAACACCACCGGCCTCATGAAGAGCTTCAAAAATAGTTACGTCATAACCCATTTTTGCAAGATCTCCGGCACATGTAAGACCTGAAGGGCCGGAACCGATAACTGCAACCTTCTTGCCTTTCTTTTCCTTTGCGCCCTCTGGCTTAATTCCAAGTTCTCTTGCTGTATCAGCTACATATCTCTCGAGCTTACCAATTGATACTGCATCTCCCTTGATACCTCTGATACATTTTCCTTCACACTGGCTCTCCTGTGGGCAAACACGTCCGCAGACAGCAGGAAGTGCGCTAGACTTGCTGATAGTCTGATAAGCGCCCTCTACATCGCCTGTTTTAACCTGTGAAATAAATGCAGGAATATCAATTGAAACAGGGCATCCCTGAACACACTGAGGATTCTTGCAGTTCAAACATCTAAGTGCTTCTTTTTCAGCTTCTTCTTTATTATATCCAAGGCATACTTCCTCAAAATTGGTAGCACGCACTTTTGCATCCTGCTCTCTAACAGGAACTCTTACAAATCCGTCCATAGTTGATCTCCTTATTTTCTATTTAAAGGTGTTAATGATATACGGATTGCTCCACTTTATTCTCGCAATCCTATCACTCACAGTTTCCGCATCCACCGTGATGAGTATCACCTTCCTGTGCCTTTAAGAACAATCTGCCTTCTTCTGTCTTATACAGTTTCATACGGTTCATAGCCTGATCAAAATCAACCTTATGTCCGTCAAATTCAGGTCCGTCAACACATGCGAACTGAACCTTTCCATCTACTGTAAGACGACATGCGCCACACATTCCGGTTCCATCAACCATGATAGGGTTCATACTTACAACTGTAGGAATTCCAAGTTCCTGAGTTAATTTGCATACAAATTTCATCATGATCATAGGTCCAATTGCTACGCAGTGATCATACTTATTGCCTTCATCCCAAAGATCCTGCAAAGCCTTTGTAACCATTCCGCTTCTTCCATAAGAACCGTCATCAGTTGTGATATGAAGATTACATACCTCTTTAAATCTGTCCTCAAGAATTACAAGGTCCTTAGTCTTTGCACCGATGATAACGTCGCAATCAACACCGTGTTCTTTAAGATATTTAGCCTGAGGATAAACAGGAGCTGTTCCAACACCACCTGCTATAAATACTATTTTCTTTTTCTTAAGTTCATCTACGCTCATCTCGCAGAGGTCAGAAGGTTTTCCAAGTGGTCCAACTACATCTGCAAGTTCATCGCCAGCCTTTAACTTTGAGAGCTTGTATGTTTCAGCTCCGATTGCCTGAGCAACGATCTCAACTGTACCTTTTTCCCTGTTATAATCACAAATAGTAAGAGGAATTCTCTCACCTTCCTCGTCAACTCGAATAATCAGGAACTGGCCGGGTAAACACGCACTTGCTACGCGTGGAGCTTCAACAATCATTTGGTAAATGTTTGTAGTAAGCTCATTTGCCTCTAAAATTTTGAACATAGTCTTCCTCCTACAATTATAAAAATATACATTGCATCAATGATAAAATAAATTGATTAAAAATTCAATTAGTAATTTAAATTGGTAAAGTGTTAAATTATTTATCTGTTAGAAATTGTAATAAGCGTATACTTACCACTTGAATCATATCCAAGTCTGTTAACAGTACCATCATGGGTATTGACAGCATACATAAGCCCTGTTGGTTTAACTGTTCCATCGTTTGAAACATGATTTTCCGTGACAACATAATACTCACCGGCGCCCTGAATCTCAATAACAGAAGTGTAAATATATTCGTTATGTCCATCCTGGCCTCTCACCTTACCGCTTGAATCCAAAAGAATATCAAGCCTTACAAGAGTATTAACAATACTGTTAACAGCCTGTTCTGTAGAAACAAGCCTTGTATAGATAAGGTGGTACTCTCTTTCAACTATCTCACTGCAGTCTCCATCCTGGTTAAAAGCAATAAATTTAAAAACAGAAGTTCCTACAGGCATAGTTATAGGTGAAATATACTGCTTGGATTCAACAGTCGGATCACTGCCGTCAGTTGTGTAGAAAATTGTGCTTCCGGCTTCTGCCACAGCAACGATCATTGTGTTCTGATTATATTCGCCACTTGGTTCCATGATCTCAGGTGGAGCGGGTGCGCCATGTTCTAAAACATAGCTTTGCTGTACCATCTCGCTATAAAGACCATATTCATTAACGCACACAGCCTTTATGTCATACTCACCGTTTTCATCAAGAACTATCTCATTCTCGTATGCGATGCTGCTATTATCAGGATCGTCACCATTTACCGTATAGAAAATACTACAGTTCTCATCTGCCGTAATTTCAACATTTATAGTGCCTTCATATGTCCCTGACACAGGAACCATTTTAGGCGACGCAGGAATGTACTTTTCCCTCAGAGACCTCGTTATATCTGTGTCTTCCTCAGTCAAAAGAACTGTCACTTCCTGATAAGCTCCCTCCTGCTTGTATATAGAGATTATTCCTTCATAAGCAGAAAGAACTTTTTCATCCGAAAATGATGAGCTGCCTGTTATCTGTTTCAGCACATCGACAGCTTCAGCATTTTTGCCAACCTCAAGATAATAATCAGAAAGCCTGAAAATAATATCTGAATCATCCGGAAATGCCTGATTTCCTTCGGCCAGATACTCTATGGCCTGATCCATTTTACCTGAGTTTTTAGAGTCACCTGCAAGTCTTAGATAATACTTTGGTGACCTGCTGTTGTAGCCTGCAAAAGTAACAAAAATGCAAACCACTAAAACAACAGCTAAAGCGCAAACAAGAAATGTAAGCTTTTTCTTCCGGCAAACATTAAGGAAAGACATTAACTTCTTTTTGCGCTCAAGCCATTTCTTTTCATCCTTGGTCAGCTCATTTGCAAGACCTGTGAGACTTTCCTTTATTTTGTTTTCTACTTCCGGCTCAAAATCAGGGACAAAATTAATTTCTGTACCACAATCATCACAGTACATATGCCCCTCTGGAATTTCTTTGCCGCAATTAGGACAAATCATAGGCTCTCTTTCTCGTTATGATTCCATATGCATCAAAGCTGCTTCATAACAGTTGTTCATAAGCATTGCTATAGTCATTGGTCCTACACCACCAGGTACAGGAGTGATAGCAGATGCAATTTCTGATACTTCGTCAAACTTTACGTCTCCACAAAGCTTGCCATCTTCACCTCGATTAATACCAACATCTATTACAACTGCGCCTCTCTTTACATGATCCTTGGTGATCATACCGGCTTTTCCAACAGCTGCAATAAGAATGTCTGCTCTTTTGCAGACTTCCTCAAGGTTTTTGGTCCTTGAATGAGCAATTGTAACAGTTGCATTTTCTCTAAGCATTAAAAGAGACATTGGTTTGCCGACGATATTTGATCTACCAACAATAACGCACTCTTTCCCGGCTATATCAATTTTACCATCACAGCCTCTTTTTAAAAGCTGTATTACACCAGCAGGAGTACAGGATACAAATCCCTTCTCTCCAATGCAGAGTGCACCAACATTCATAGGATGAAAACCGTCTACATCTTTCGAAGGTGAAATTGCGTTGATGACAGTTTTCTCATCAATATGCTTTGGAAGAGGCATCTGAACAAGTATGCCATCAACATCCTTTCTTCCATTGAGTTCATCAATAAGCTTTAACAGTTCATCCTGTGTTGTCTCTGTAGGGAGTTCATAAGATAAAGATCTAAAACCGATGTATTCACATGCTTTTTTCTTATTTCTTACATATACCTGTGATGCAGGGTCCTCTCCTACCAATATTACAGCAAGGGTTACCTCTATTCCTTTTTCTTTTAAAAGAGCTGTCTTTTCTCTTAATTCATCTTTGATCTGTCCGGAAATAAGCTTACCATCAATAATCTGTGCTGCCATATAAATTCCTTTCGTACTGGTATCTACTTTAGAACAATCCTGTTATTTTGCCATCAGCATCAACATCGATATCAAATGCTGCCGGATGTTTAGGAAGTCCTGGCATAGTAACGATCGATCCTGTAAGCGCTACAACAAATCCTGCGCCGGCAGAAACATATGCTTCTCTGACAGTGATCTTATAATTTGTTGGTCTTCCTAAAAGTGATGGATCATCAGACAATGAATACTGTGTCTTAGCCATGCAGACAGGAAGATTCTTAAAGCCCATATCCTCAATCTTAGCAAGCTGTCTTGTTGCGGCAGGAGTAAAGTTTACGTCGTCTGCTCCATAAATCTTTGTTGCAATAGTCTCGATCTTTTCCTTGAGCGAAAGATCATCCGCATATATTGGAGCATAATTTGAAGGCTTAGTATTTATAGTATCAAGAACTTCTTTTGCAAGAGCCTCTCCGCCTTCGCCTCCTTTTGCCCAAACTTCAGAAAGAGCAAATTTGCAGCCTCTCTCCTCACAGAACTTCCTAACGAACTCAGTCTCAGCCTCAGTATCTGTGATAAATGAGTTAAGAGTTACAACAACAGGCACTCCATACTGCTGGATATTCTCTATATGCTTCTCAAGGTTTACTATTCCCTTTTTAAGGGCTTCAAGGTTCTCGGCACCAAGTTCGGCCTTTGGCACTCCGCCGTTATATTTAAGGGCTCTGATAGTAGCTACAAGAACAACTGCATCTGGCTTCAAGCCTGCAATACGGCACTTGATATCGAGAAACTTCTCAGCACCAAGATCTGCGCCAAATCCGGCTTCAGTAACCGTAATATCAGAAATTCCAAGAGCTGTCTGTGTAGCTCTTACAGAATTACAGCCATGTGCAATATTGGCGAATGGGCCACCGTGAACAATTACAGGTGTGTGCTCAAGCGTCTGAACAAGGTTAGGCTTAATAGCATCCTTTAAAAGAGCTGCCATAGAGCCAACTGCCTTCAGGTCGCCTGCAGTAACTGGTTCTCCATTAAAGTTATATGCAACTATTATTTTGGATAATCTCTTTTTAAGATCATCCATATCACTTGCAAGGCACAAAATTGCCATGATCTCAGAAGCAACCGTGATAACAAAGTGGTCCTCTCTGGGTACTCCGTCAGCCTTAGCGCCAAGACCTACAACAATATTTCTGAGAGCTCTGTCATTCATATCCTCAGCTCTTTTCCATATTATCTGTCTTGTGTCGATTCCAAGTTCATTGCCCTGCTGAATGTGATTATCCAAAAGAGCTGCCAGAAGGTTATTGGCAGATGTGATAGCATGGAAATCACCGGTAAAGTGCAGATTTAAATCCTCCATTGGAACAACCTGCGCATATCCGCCACCGGCTGCGCCGCCCTTAATTCCGAAACATGGTCCAAGTGAAGGTTCTCTAAGTGCTATTACTGTTTTGTATCCTAATCTGCTTAAGGCATCGCCAAGTCCAACGCTTGTGGTTGTCTTGCCTTCTCCTGCAGGAGTAGGATTAATAGCAGTTACAAGAATAAGTTTTCCCTTTTTGTTTGCCTTAGCTCTCTTTAAGTAATCCTCAGACAACTTAGCCTTATACTTGCCATAGTACTCGAGGTCATCCTCTGAAATGCCTAATTTCTCAGCCACTTCCCTAATGTGAAGCATCTTTGCTTCCTGAGCAATTTCGATATCACTTTTTACAGCCATTAATAACTCTCCTCCTAGCTCTTTCAAAGTATTTCTTCAAACTGTTCCTTTGTCATAAGTACTTTCCTGGGCTTGGTTCCTTCTTCGTCACCAACAACACCGGCTTCACAGAGCTGATCCATGATCCTTGCTGCCCTGTTAAAGCCAATCTTGAATACTCTTTGGAGCATTCCAATTGATGCTTTTTCTTTTTCTATTATGATCTCGCCTGCCGCAGCGAAGTACTCATCCCTATCGGAGAAGGGGTCACCGGATGAACCATTTGATGATCCACCCTGACTCTGGATGCTGCTTATCTGCATCTCGATTTCTTCTCCATATCCAGTTTCAATTCCTTGATTTCGAAGGAAATCAGTAACAGCCTGTACCTCTTTATCAGATACAAATGCTCCCTGCACTCTGGCAGGTTTTGTATACCCCTGAGGGTAGAACAACATATCACCCTTACCAAGAAGCTTTTCAGCGCCATTGATATCAAGAATGGTTCTGGAATCAACACCACTTGAAACAGCAAAAGCAACTCGGCTAGGCATATTGGCCTTAATAAGGCCGGTAATAACGTCAACAGAAGGTCTCTGTGTTGCAATAATAAGATGGATACCTGCAGCTCTTGCCAGCTGAGTAAGTCTGCATATAGCGTCCTCAACCTCATTGGCAGATACCATCATAAGGTCTGCAAGCTCATCAACAATAACTACGATCTGAGGCATTACTGACATACTTCCATCAGTGCAGCCCTCCGCAATCTTATTATATCCTTTAAGGTCCCTGACTCCGGAATCCGCAAACTTTTTATATCTGTTTGTCATCTCCGCAACGGCCCAGTTCAGAGCTGCTGCAGCCTTCTTAGGATCAGTGACAACAGGTATCATAAGATGTGGAATACCGTTGTATACGCTAAGTTCGACGATCTTAGGATCGATCATGATCATCTGAACTTCTTCAGGCTTAGCCTTGTAGATAAGGCTCATGATAATGGTATTGATACATACTGACTTACCTGAACCTGTAGCTCCCGCAATAAGAAGGTGAGGCATCTTGGCAATATCTGCAACAACTGTTTTACCTGCAATATCCTTACCAACGGCAAATGCAAGCTTTGATGAAAATTCCTTGTATTCCTTGGACTCGATAAGGTCTCTGAAGGCAACAGCCTGATTCTCCTTATTGGGAACCTCAATACCTACAGCCGCTTTTCCCGGAATAGGCGCTTCAATACGAATATCCTTGGCTGCAAGGTTCATCTTGATATCATCAGCCAGTCCGACGATCTTATTGACACGAACTCCGGCTTCAGGCTGAAGCTCGAACCTTGTAACAGCAGGTCCCTGGCTTATGTCTGTGACAGTTACATTGACGCCAAAGGTCTTAAGTGTCTCCTGCAATTTAAGAGCTGTTTCTTTAAGCTGTCTTGCCGAATCAGCATTCTTGTTCTTTGTTCCCTTTTCCAAAAGAGATACCGGTGGAAATACATATTTCTTTGGAATGGCTTTTTTATGAGCCTCGATCTCCTTTTCCATTCCGGGACTTGTAGTAACAGGTCCTGACGCGTTAACTACAGAATGCGAAGCTGAAGGCGCTGATGAATCTATTTTGGTAGAAGCATTTTTGCTCATGGAAATATGATCCTGGGCATGGATAGAATACTCTCCGTTCATACCGTTGCCGATATCCTCTGCATGAATGGGAACATCAGGTAATATATCCTCTTCTTCTACCGGTTCAGAAGTCGCTGCCACAAGCTTGCCATGTGCTGCCGGCATTTCAGGCTCATATTCAGGCTCTTCTATTACAGGTGGCACCTGCCTGATCGTATGTTCAGTAGCTGGTTCTGAATGAATCTCTCTGACATCTGATTCCTCATATGTATCAGGATTTTCATCATCAAATCCCATTCCATGAATAACAGGATCAGTTATAAGAACCCTCTGACCATCAGGCTCAACCTCTGTTCTAACTTCATTATGGTTCAGAACGATCTCATGAATGTCATCATGGAAATCCTCTTCATCAGGAATAAATATATTCTTTGCAGGAGGATCATTTTCGTCATGAACATGGATCTCAGGACGATTTTCTTCCTCATCCTCTTCATCCTTAAGGTCAGTTTCAAGCATAACCCCTCGGACATTCTTTTCCATTCTGAGAATCTTTTCATCCTCTTTCTGCTCGATGGCAAGACGTCTTTCCTCTTCTATCTCAGCGCGTCTTTGTTCCATCTTTTCTCTGCGGCGCTCAGCATAATCCCTATAATTGGCAGCATCTTCCCTGGTGCGCTCAATTATCTTTCTTCCACCCTTTTTAAGTCCTCCAACAAAAGACTGTTCAGTAAACACTACTACGCTGGCAATTCCTATAACCAGCAAAAGCAGTGCTGTTCCGGCAAATGAAAGATATTTATAGATAATATAAGCTAAAGAGCCTGCAAAGAATCCACCGCCGTTCCTTCCGGCGCTGGACTGACTATAAATATAAGCAATATCATATTTAGTTAATGACTGTGGTCTTCCGGTGATCAGATCTGCGATTATTCCGATCACAAAGAATATAACTACTCCGGATACAATTTTCCTCACTGAGGCGCTTGATCCAAAATTAGCTATACCAATAGCAACTGCTCCAAGCATAACCAAAGGAGCAACATAGGCCGTAACTCCAAAGAGTCCAAAAAGAATAGAACTTACAGCGTTGCCGAAATCTCCACATATTCCAAAATTACATAAAAAAAGGAAAATAGTCAGAGCTATCACAAGAATCACAACAAGTTCACTTTTAAGAGAATAATCGAATTCCTCTTCCTGCCTTTTGGGCGCACGAGTGCTTCTGGCTTTCGATGAACTTCTTGTAGTTGTTTTTCTAGACTGTTTTCTCCCCTTACCAGACTGTGTCATATGATCCCCTTATTCCATACAAAACTCTTAATAGTATATCATTTTTAGCAGGTTTATGCTATACTAACAACTGATTTAATATGCATTTGAAACGCATTCAATAATGAATAGGAGAAAAAAATGGAATTTAAACAGGAAGTTGAAACTGGCACATTTAAAATTGTCAGCAACACTGATACAACTTTAAAGATCAAAGAAGTTGCAACAAAGTGCAGATTAGTTAAAACAGATAACGGAGTTAAAGTTGAACTCGCTTATACAGGCCCTAACGCCAGCAAATATATGCAGTATGTAGAAAAGCACAAAGAGGATCTTACAAAATATCTCATGAATCCTGATGAAGCTGATCTCTATGAATGGATGGAGACATCCCACCAGACTCCTGAATCACTTAAAAAGCATGAAAAAGAAAATCTTATTCTCTATGTAAGCTTCGATCCTGACACACACAAGATGTCTACAGGAATAGCTGATGAAAACATCACAATGAAGCTCGGCTCTACTCTTATGAGCGTCAACATAGATGAACTTACAAGAGATGAATTTAAGCTTGCTATTTACAACATGCTTCTTCTTGCAGATGAAATATCTGTAATGATGGGAAATGCAGGACTTCGTAAGATGGCAAACATCCAGATCGTAAAGACTTATCTCACAGAGATATATGATAAGTACCACGAAAACATTGATTGATTGATAATACAAAAGCTGTCAGGTTTTAAATCTGACAGCTTTTTATTTATTATTCTTATTCTACTGTAACAGACTTAGCAAGGTTTCTTGGCTTATCAACGTCAAGTCCTCTTGCAACTGATACGTAATAACCTAAAAGCTGAAGCGGAACAACTTCAAGTGATCCAATAAAATGCTTATCCATCTTAGGAACATAAGTAACGAAATCTGCTGTATCCTCGATCTCATATCTTCCATATGGTGCAAGTCCCATAAGGTAAGCGCCTCTGCTCTTACACTCTACCATGTTGGAAATAGTCTTCTCATAGAGGTTGTCCTGGCAAAGAAGGCCAATTACCAAAGTACCATCCTCAATAAGACTGATAGTACCATGCTTAAGCTCACCTGCAGCATAAGCCTCTGAGTGAATGTAGGAAATTTCCTTCATCTTAAGGCTGCCCTCAAGTCCGATTGCATAATCGATACCTCTTCCGATAAAGAAGATGTCTTTTGAGTTAGCAATCTTAGCTGCAAACCACTGAAGTCTTTCCTTGTCATCAAGAATCTTCTGAATGCATTCAGGTATTCTTGAAATTTCTGCAAGGTATTTATCATAAATATCTTTTTCGATTTTTCCACGTACAGCTGCAAATTCAAGCGCAAGAAGGTATGTAACAACAAGCTGACAGCTATAAGCCTTTGTTGTAGCAACTGAGATTTCAGGGCCTGCTACTGTATAGATCACATAATCAGCTTCTCTTGCAATTGAAGAACCTACTACATTAACGATAGCAAGTGTCTTAACGCCTCTTTCCTTAGCCTCACGAAGAGCAGCTAAAGTATCTGCTGTCTCACCGGACTGTGAAATAACAATAACAAGATGATTATCTGTAAGAAGTGGTCCTCTGTATCTAAACTCTGATGCAAGCTCAACTCTTACAGGTATGCCTGCAATATCTTCTATTACATACTGGGCTGCCATTCCAACGTGCCATGCACTACCGCAAGCAACAATTGTAATTGCTGAGATGGATTTAATTGTTTCTTCATCCATTTCAAACTTGGAAAGATCAACTTTTCCGTTAGTTACAAGTGAATTTATTGTATTCTTTATAGCTGTTGGCTGCTCATGGATCTCCTTCATCATGAAGTGCTCAAAGCCGCCTCTCTCAGCAGCCTCAGCTGAAAACTTGATCTCAACAAGCTCTTTTTCAATAAGATCGCCGTTAAGGTCATAGAACTCAGCCTTACCAGGAAGGAGTCTTGCCATCTCATTGTTGCCAATATAGTAAACATTCTTTGTGTGATTAAGGATTGCAGGAACATCTGATGCAACAAATGTTTCACCGCCTGCGATTCCGATGATCATTGGGCTGTCTTTTCTGGCAACGTAAATCTCATCAGGATAATCAGCGAACATTACTTCCAAAGCGTATGAACCGCGAACTCTCACCATAGTCTTTGCAAGTGCATCGATAGGTCCAACTTTATACTTCTTGTAGTAATAATCAACGAGTTTGATAGCAACCTCAGTATCTGTGTCACTATAGAACTCATAACCATTCTTTAAAAGCTTTTCTTTTAACTCCTGATAGTTTTCGATGATACCATTGTGAACACCTACAACTTCAGATTCTACAGTTCCGGAAGCAGATCCGGTGCAATTTCCTGATACATGAGGATGTGCATTGATCTGTGAAGGGCCACCGTGTGTTGCCCATCTGGTGTGTCCGATACCACAACATCCAACAACGCTCATTCCGTTATCAGTCTTCTCTTCGAGATTCTTAAGTCTTCCTACTGCCTTAACAACCTCTGCCTTATTATTCCCATCACGAACAGCGATTCCTGCTGAGTCGTAACCTCTATACTCCAGTTTTGAAAGTCCTTCAAGCAATATAGGTGCTGCCTGATGCTTTCCGATAAATCCTACTATTCCGCACATACTTTTTTCCCTTTCTTATGAGGATATCCTAAATATAATAAACGATATGCTCCAAAATGGCAAATTTTAAATGAGTTCAAAATGCTTCATGGCATGATAAATACCATCTTCATCAAGGGGCAAAGTGATATAGTCTGCGTAATCAGACAGGTCATGATAGGTGCCACCCATTGCCACGCCCGTTCCCGCTGCTATAAGCATTTCTTTATCGTTTATGCTGTCGCCAAAAGAAAAGGTGTTTTTTATATCTTCTCCCAAAAGCTCACAGACTTTCCTGATTCCTGTGCCTTTATCAAACCCCTTTGGAACCATCTCTACTACAGTGTCGCTGTGAATAATATAACTGTAGAGATCAAGAAGCTCTTTGTAGCAGGCATTTCTCTCCTCCTTAGAAACATCTGTTGCACATGAGAGCTTATTCATTTCCCAGTTGCCCCAGTTTTCCTCGATTCCTCTTAAATGTTCCCCCATCTCCTGCATGACCTTTTCGCCATACATATCGCCGGCAAAGTCAGATTTGTCCATGTACAGGTATTTTGGGCCTTCCAAAATAGGACGAAATCCATATTTTCTGACAGTCTCTACCGTTCTTATTGCATCATCCTTTGGAATTATCCTGTTAAAAATGACTTCACCGTTATATTCAATCATGGTACCACAGGCAGAAACTATTCCGTCAAAACCTATAGATAAGAGCTCCTTGTTAGTAACAAATCCTCTTGCTCTTCCGGTATTTATAAAGCACTTATGCCCATTCTCCCTGGCTGTTCTGATTGCCAGTCTTGTCTTTTCCCTTATATTGTTGTTGTAGTCCCACAAGGTGCCATCAATATCAAAAAATAAAACCATCTTAATAAAAACTCCTGTCAACAATCATCTGATACCAAGATAGATAAAAAGACAAACAAGCGCAAACAGCGCTTCTGTAGCATGCATCAAACTGATGCTCCTCAATACATCTTCTTTATCTATCAGCTTTATATCATCACCGATATAAGGTTTATCCTTAATCTTGCCAAAATATGAAGCAGGACCTGCAAGCCTAAGGCCAAGGGCTCCTGCGCATGCACTCTCGCACTGGGCTGAATTGGGACTTTCATGATTATATCTATCCCTTCGCCATATCCTAAAAGCTCCAAAAGGATCGAAACCTAATATCAGAGCTGAAAAGATCATATATATAGCGCTTATTCTTGCAGGAATGAAAGCAAGAATATCATCCAGTCTTGCTGCAACAGTGCCGAAATACCTGTATTTATCATTCTTATATCCGATCATAGAATCCATAGTACTGACTGCCTTATATAAAAAAGCAAGCACAGGCCCGCCAATAATAAGATAAAACATCGGACATATTACTCCGTCATTGGTATTCTCAGAAACAGTTTCAACTGTCGCGCGAAGTATCCCTGCTTCGTCAAGGCTCTGTGTATCTCTCCCAACGATCATCGAAAGAGCTTTTCTTGCGCTCTCAATGTCTTTTGGAAGTCCGGCAAGAGGCCTGTAAACATCCATCGCTGCATCCCTTAAGCTTTTGCCTGCGATTGTAAAAGATGATAGCACACTCATCACCAAGATACCAAATACACGGTTTATCTTAACTGAAACAAATACAATGACCCCTGTTACTATTCCAGTAACAGCAAGAACTATTATTACCAAAAGTGCTCCCATTGCTCTTTTTTTCTCATCAGAATCCTCTTCTTTAAGCAATCTCTTTTCCAAAAATGAAATAAGCGCACCAATTGCCTGCACTGGATGATAAAGCCACTTTGGATCGCCAAAGCACATATCAAGCGTAATCCCTATCAAAAAAGAAACCAAAAAATCCCTGTAAAATAAAGCCACTATAAACTCCTCAAAACATCAAGAAAGCCCCCATTAACACAACAGATCCCCTACATCAAAATACAGATCATAAAGACAAAAGAGGAAATCAATTCGCAAATACATACAAAGTAGCCTGCCAGGTCTCCAGTTATTCCTCCGAATTTGTCATTTGCCATACGATGATAATATACGAAAACTAATAATGAAGCAATAGTTTCCATTACTCCAGCAATTTTTCCAAAATATATCATAAATAAAGTGCAAATTATAGCCTCAATGATCAACAGAACTCTGCACCTTGCTTTTTCTGCCCCTTCAGCAAAGGTGTACAAAGTCCCATTACTTTTAGCACATTTAAAGCTGACCACCGCTATACCGGAAAGAATACGGGAATAGAAAAATATAAGTCCCCATGCAAAAAACATGTAAGAACCAGCATTGGCACTGATAATTGTCAGCGCTGTAGCAAAGAAAACAATACTGTACAAAAGGAGTCGTATAACAGCAAATGCACCAATATGGGGATCTTTTAGGATCTCAAGCCTCTTTTCCCTATCCCTGTATGAACTTAGCGCATCACTGGTGTCCATATATCCGTCTAAATGGATTCCTCCGGAAACAATAACCGGAATTGCCAAAATAAAAAACGTTTTGGCAACATCAGGTACCATCTCAAAATGCGCTTCAAAAAGATAATATAACAGGGATATAGCAAAAGAAATAGCAAGTCCTACTAATGGAAAAAAGCAGATGCTATATCTCATGTTTTCTTTCTTCCACTCAAATACCGGCATAGGTATCCGTGAATACATGGAAAAAGCAATTGCAATAGATTTTAAGACATTCATAGCTTTATTCCTCTTTTGCAAAATACTCTGTAAACATCTGAATGTACAGCGATCTTCTGCATGAACCTTCCAGCCTCTTCGCGATAGCGCCTTATCAGCTCATCCATAGGCACTACACCGCAAAAAATATCGTCTATTATAATAACAGAATTTTCAGGAAAACTGTCAACAGGCTCTTTCCCCTTCTTAATACATGCATAGACATACCTTTCAATATGCTCATAGCACCTGTATCCCAATGGAATCTCGGCATCATCTTCCTCAAAGGTATATATTTCTTCCGGTAAAATACCAAAATTCTCGATAACATAATCTCTTTTTCCCTGAAAAGCCCCACCTAAAACAAGAATATTTCTGTTTTCCGATTTTATCTCATTATCTTTCTTTTCTCTTATAAGCATCTCTTTTCCTGCAGCAATCTCAATAGCTTTATCAGACAGTCTGCAAAGCCTTTCTTCCAGAAACGCAAGCCCATTTCTATAATGCTGCGTATATTCATCATACATGGCAGCATCGCTTTGAATATAGTCGCTAACTATAACAAGATTTAAAACTCTTTCATTCAAAGCTTCGATATCCTTTAGCACCTTCCCTGCAGCATCCTCGCAAAAGATATACTTTCCGGTATCAGATGTCTTGAACATTTCATTGGACAAAAGAGCTGTGAGGCTGTCCAAAAGAACTGTCGCATTCTCAGGAATTTTTTCTATTACAGCATCAATATCCCTACCTTTTTCTATTGTAAGAAAAGGCATATCTTTCCTGCTGTCTATATGCTTTTTTATGCGCTCTTTGTCCTCATTGTCAGAGGCGATCATAGTCGCAAGGTAGTAGAGGTTTTCACCTTTTGAAAGTTCAAAGGCTATAGCTTCAGCTTTTGAAGACTTACCATTTTTGCAACCACCTGTAATTAGTACAAGCACTCTTATTTCTCCTGTTTTCTTATATCTTCCAGATAATCATCACATATGCCGCCGCTTTTAAATGTTCCCATATTGCAGACAAAAGCACAGGCAGCCTCCATTATCTGAAAGGCTATTACACAGCCGCTTCCTTCTCCAAGGCCCATATCAAGATTAAACCAGGGCTTAAGATCAAGAAGCGAGATTGCAATTTTATAGCCCTTTTCTTTTGATTCATGAGATGGGAAAAGATATCCCGCAACCTTTTCGTTTAATCTGCAGGCACAAAGGGCTGCTACTACTGATATGTAGCCATCTATCACAACAGGAATCCTGTTTTTGGCAGCGCCCAAAAAGACTCCGCACATAGCTGCAATATCAAGGCCTCCCAGTTCAGAGAGGATATTAATTATATCTCCTTTATCTGAGCCGCTACTCAAAAATCTGCTTAGAGCTTTTTCAACAACGCTTATCTTTTTTTGAAAAGCATCATCAGTAAGTCCGCCGCCTCTTCCTACTACGTCTTCAGCCATAGTCCCTGAAATAGCAGCCAAAACCGCGGCACTTGTCGTGGTGTTTCCAATTCCCATCTCTCCAACACCCAAAACATCTACCTTATCCATAGAAGCCCTGTCAGCACACTCCATTCCAACAAGGATTGCTCTTAAAACCTCTTCTCTTGTAAGAGCAGGCTCTATAGCGATGTTCCCGGTGCCTTTCCTTATTTTCCTGTCAAGGACCTCTTCGCAGTTATAATCTGTTGCAATCCCAACATCGACGATCTCAGTCTCAATTCCAAAGTGCCTAGCCATTGAAGACATTCCGGTAATGCCTTTTGTCATATTTACAGCCTGACTTGCAGTTACAGTAACAGGCGCTGAAGAAACGCCCTCACAGGTTACGCCATTATCTGCACACAGCACGATTATGCGCTTTTTCTTAAGTGTATTTTTAACCTTCCCTGTGATACCAGCCAGTGAAATTGCTATCTTTTCAAGCTTTCCAAGGCTTTTTGGAGGTTTGATCAGGCTGTCGATATATCCGTAAGCTTCGCGCATTTTATCAGGATCAACGACCTCTATATCTTTTATTTTTTCTTTAAGTTCTAATTCAAAATCCAATGTCTGCACCTCAGATAAGTTCCTCTAAAACCTCTATGAGTTTTATATTGTCTTTATGCCCTCTTATGGCTATTCTGTAATATTCATCTGTAAGCCCTGGGAAATTGGCACTTTTACGAAGATATATCCCCTTACTCAAAAGCTTCTCATAAAAACCATCTTTTGCATTCGCCTTTATCAAAAAGAAATTTACATCCGAAGGAAATACCCTGATTCCAAGCCTCTCAAATTCTCTTTCAAGGTATTCTCTTTCATTTTTAATATCCAAAAGGCACTTTTTTATATCAAGATCACGATCTAACAGCTTTGCACCTGCAACCTGAGCAAGTCCAGAAATGCTCCATTCAGGCTGCATAAGCCTCATCTTTTCTACGACCTTTTCATCACTACATATGCCATATCCAAGTCTGATTCCCGGTATAGAATAAATCTTGGTAAAAGACCTGATGATAAAAAGATTCTTATATTCATCTATGAAACATACAAGGCTCTTATCCCTTTCGTCATCCGTAAAATCAATAAATGACTCATCAACTACAAGAAAGGCACCATATTTTTTGCATATATCAAGTACAACCTCCAAGGTATCTTTTTTAATTACTTTTCCTGTGGGATTGTTAGGATTACAGATATAAACAGCGCTGTTTCTCTGTCCTTCGTAATCTTTTACAAATCTTTCTATTTCTTCTACCTGGCTCTCACCAAATGAAAAATCATTTTTCTCATCAAGAAACAGATAATTTACCTTTGCACCTTTCGCCAAAAGAGCTCTCTCATATCCTGAAAAAGTAGGCTCTATAATAAGCGCATTTTTTACATCAAGGCAAAAAGGCAAAAGCGTGATGATCTGAGATGCACCGTTTCCCATAACTATGTGATCTGGTGAAATATTATTTTTCTCAGCTACTCTACGAACAAGGTCTTTACTCTCCCTGTCAGGATAAAAAAAGGTAGCCTTTTGAATCTCCTTTTTTGTAAACTCAAGCTCATCTGCAAAAAAATTGGTATTAACGCTAAAATCAATCAGCGAATCACTCTTAATTTCACCGCCATGATAATAATCTTTGTTTTCTTCCATAAATAAACCTTATATCCAATGTGAATACTGCTTTTTCATATACTGCTTAACATCAATATCAAAAGTGTCAGTAAGGTATTTGCTTTTTATAAGCTCCTCTTTACTGCCGTCAGCAAGAATTTTCCCATCTTTAAGCAAAATGAGCTTATCTGCAGCTTCCAGGGCAATATTGATATCATGGAAAACACCTATAAGTGTATGTTTTTGGCTCTCTTTTTTCCAATCAGAAAGGAAACTCAGAAATTCCGACTGATATTTAAGATCCAGATGATTGGTGGGTTCATCCAAAATGATAATATCAGTATCCTGAGCCATAGTCCTTGCCAGAAACACTCTTTGAAGCTGACCTCCGGACAACTGACTTATCTGTCTGTCTCTAATATCTTCAAGGCCATATTCTCTAAGGCTTTTATCTACAATCTCTTTGTCACGGCTATTAGCAATACCAAAAACATTGTTGGAATAAAGATACCTTCCAAGCATGACCGTTTCTTCGACAGTATATGAAAAATAGATGTCAGAGAACTGCATCATTACAGAAATCTTTTTTGCTATATCTTTTCTCTTAAGATTCCTTACTTCTCTATCGCTAAGAAGGATGCTTCCGTCGTATGAGAGCATTCCTGCAAGAGTCTTGATAAGCGTAGTTTTACCGCATCCGTTTGCACCCAAAAGGGCAATACTTTCCCCTTCATTTACACCAAAAGAGATATCCTTTATAACCGGGTTCTCGCCAGGTCTTTTTCCATATCCGCAAATCAGGTTCTTACACTCGAGCAGCATTTATCATCTCTTACCTCTAAAATATATATATGCAAAAAACGGCGCTCCAACAAGGGCTGTAATGGCACCAACAGGTATCTCCTGAGGAGCAAGTACAGTTCTCGATAACATATCTGCAAAAGCCATAAAGGCCCCGCCTAAAACAAAAGACATAGGGATCACATACTTATGCTTTGATCCAAATAAACGCCTTACGATATGGGGAATTGTAAGATCAACAAATCCTATGATCCCGGAAAAACAGACAGCAGCTCCTGTCAAAAATGTTGCAATAGCCAAAAGAAAAACTTTTACTTTCTTTGTCTCAACGCCGATACTCATGGCCTCTTCCTCTCCAAAGGTCATAATATCAAGCTCCCTGACAAAGAGACATATAATAAGTGTTCCCAACACTGCACACACACTCAAAACAGCCACATGTATCCATCTTCTTCCGGAAAATGAACCCATCTGCCATAAAATAAGCCTCTGCATATGTTCACTGTTCAAAGCACTTATAAGAGTCAAAATTGCATTTACAAAAAGAGAAAAGACCATTCCGAAAAGAATGATCGTATGATTGCTCATGTTATGATCCAGCCTTCCGGACACAGCAATAACAAAAAACACTGTAAAAAGCCCTGCCAAAAAACCTGCAGCAGGTAGTAGAAAAAAGCCAAGTAATGAACTTGTTATTCCGGAAGTAATAACGATCGCAGCTCCTAAAGATGCACCGGCAGAAACGCCAAGAGTATAGGATGAAGCAAGGGGATTTTGCAAAAGAGACTGGATCACCGCCCCACTTACCGAAAGAGCTGCTCCAACAAAGAAAGCAGTGAATGCCCTGGGCATCCTTATATCCCAGAGTATTGAGATGTAAGAGCCCTCAATACTCTGAGTTAAAGGCATATTAAAGAGCTTATTTAACAATACTGATACTATATCTGATGCAGGAATATATACACTTCCCAGCCCTATACTAAGAATCAGCACTAATATGGATATCAATACTAAAAATACTATCTTAAGCTCTTTTTCTTTTTTCATATTATGCAGCAGGCTGCTCCTTGCTATCTTCTGCTCCAAACGGATCAACTATTGTCTCGTAGTAATCAGGATATATATCCCTAGCCATCTCGATCATGGCACTTACAACATGATGATTAGGTCTGTTAACTGTATCGTTATCAATCTGATATACTGCCTTGTCCTTAATAGCAGATACATTCTCCCATCCACTCATAGATAGAATAACATTTATAACATCATCTGTGTACATGTCAGCAGTAAGGATAACCTGAGGATCCATAGCTACAGCAGCTTCTTCTGTAAGTGCAGGCCACTGGTCGGCTTCCTCTCCTGCAACATTTGTAGCACCGATAAGACTTATCATTTCATTGATATAAGTATTTGAACCACATGTATAAATTGTTGGTGAATCAGCAGATGGAGTAAAGAGCTCGAAAAGAACTGTCTTTTTCTCTTCTTCCGGAATAGTAGCTGCTATTTTTGATATTTCCTCAATAGCGCTTTCCATCTCACTCACAATTGCCTCTGCAGCATCACTTGTTGATGTAGCAACTCCTATAAATCTGATATCATCTGAAATATCCTGGAGGCTTGCACTGCTTGGAATATCAAGAACGCATACACCAGCCTCTTTTACAGCTGCAAAAACATCATCTCCATGGCTGGCACTCATACCTGTTGTGAAAACAACATCTGCGCCAAGAGCAATGATCTGTTCCTGATCAGGAGTCATCATGTCAAACTGTGGAATATCAGCCTTAAGTGAATCAGAATAGCTTGCATATGAATATGTGTCACATGCAACGATCTTATCACCAAGTCCAAGGTCTATAAGAATCTGTGTTGTTGAAGGAGCCATAGATACAATTGAATTTACTTCTTCAGGAATTGTAACTTCATTACCACTTCTGTCAGTGGTTGGTTTTGCTGATACATCTGTATTTTCAGTGGATTCTGTCTGAAGAGTAGATGCTTCGCTGATAGCTTCAGCGCTTTCCTCTGTTACTGACTCTGAAACATTCTCTGCTGTTGTGCTATTTCCACAACCGACAGCAAAAGTAGACATCATGGCAATAGCCATGACAAAAGATAGAATTTTCTTTTTCATAATTTTTCCTCACTTTCTTTGGTCACGAAGAAATTCTGTGATTTACGCAAAGGCAGGTATCTGGCTTGGGCACTATACCCATCACAGTAGCGGCACTGCTGAAGATTTTCACTTCATTCCCTTTTGAGTAACTCCGGAGAATCCATCCTGGTCACACCATTTGCATTGAAAAAAATATCATCAAATATGCCTGTTGTCAATGAAAACCACCTATTTGCGCTAATTACTTAGCCACAAATAAGGTTCCCACAATCTTTTTCTCAATTACATCATAGAGCTTTTCAGGATTTTTGCCATTTGTAATGATAACATCTATCCCGTGTTCTGTAGCATATTCTGCTGCATCAAGCTTTGTTATCATTCCGCCTGTTCCACGATTTGAACCCGAGCCTGATGCAATTGACTTTAATTCATCTGTAATCTCTTCAACCCTGCTGATGAGCTTTGCATCAGGATTAGTACTTGGATTGCCATCATAAAGTCCATCAATATCTGAGAAAATAATGAGTTTACTAGCATTGCAAAAAGCTGCAACAAAAGCTGACAACATATCATTATCAGAAAAGAGCTTCTTTTCAGATTCAATCTCTGCGTGGCTTACCGAGTCATTCTCATTAACAATTGGAATAATATGATTCTCTAAAAGAGCATCAAAAGTGTTCTTTAAGTTCTTACTCCTTATAGGATCTGCAATATCCTCATTATCAAGCAGTATCTGACCTACCATTCTTCCGTATTCACTAAAGAACTTATCATAAAGGTGCATAAGCTCTGTCTGTCCAACTGCAGCTGCAGCCTGCTTCATCCTGATTTCTTTTGGCTTCTGGGCAAGTCTCATCTTACCTGCGCCAACAGCAATAGCACCTGATGAAACGAGCACAAGATCATACCCTAGATTTTCAACACCTGCCAAAGCTCTGCAGAGATGGTCAAGAGCCCTTATATCAACATTTCCATCACTATTTGTTATTGTGGAAGTACCTACTTTTACAACTATTCTCTTCTTACTGACGCTCATAGTTTTCCCCTTTACCATGCTAAATCATATGTTAATACTATATAAAAAGAACTACCATAAATCAATGGTAGTCCTAAAAAAATGGATTAGAGGGGAGTCGAACCCCTGTCCAAAAATTCATCCCCTGTACTTCTACTATCATAGCTTATTATTCTGAGATTCTGCATCTCTGTTCCCTCTTACCTGCGGTAACAAGCAACTGCAGATAATCGGTAGCTTCATGATACGACCATAACCGCAAAGCTTAGACTATGTCGTTTCCTACAAAGTTTGACGCCAGTTACCGAGTGTGTAGGTGCACACGGGCTGACGGGCTGCACTTAGGCAGCGAGTGCTAAATTATCGTTAGCGTTTAATTTTAATTTGAGGTTTAACGCGACCATCCTGCGGATAGCTTCTCCAGCTTCAAAATCCCTGTCGAAACCTTTACTAACCCTTATTTAGTTGTGCTTACCCATTATATCGGTAAGCACAGATAAAATCAATACACTGGCAGTTTAGTTTTTATTTAAATTTGACCTTAAACTCTTTTTCAGCCTCTCTTTGCTGATCTTTCTTGGCCATATCTGCTCGTTTATCATAGAGCTTTTTACCTTTTGCAAGGCCCACTTCAACTTTCACTCTGCCGTTTTTAAAATAAACTTCAAGTGGTACAAGGGTGTATCCCTGAACCATCTTCTGCTGATCCAGCTTTCTTATTTCAGCTTTATGTAAAAGAAGTCTCTTTACACGAAGGGGATCTTTATTGAAAATATTTCCTTTCTCATATGGACTGATATTCATGCCCATGATAAAAGCCTCACCTTTATCTATGCTGATCCAAGCCTCTTTTATACTGCATTTTCCCTGTCTGATAGATTTTACTTCTGTTCCAAACAGTTCAATTCCTGCTTCGTATTTTTCCTCGATAAAATAGTCATGATATGCTTTTTTATTGTTTGCAACGAGCTTCCTTGCCTTATTATCTTCTGCCATATTACACCTACGTTTTTTTATTAAGCATATACCATTGTATATATTTATTCCATATACCAATAGTTTACTTTTTCTTTTTTCTGCCCTTTCCCTGAGCACTTCTTGCTGCCTTGCTTGTAGCAGACTTTTTATATTTATGAACCTTATATACCTTTCGGGAAGACTTAGCTTTTTCCTTATTGGATGGGGCATTTTTCCTGCCTTTTCCTTTATCGCTTCCTGATTTACGCTTTTTCCTGAACTCACCGGTTAATGCGTCGGGTTCATACTCGCTAAGATCAATAAGCTTGCCGTTATACTCTACAAGGCGTCCCTCAGAGTGGGCTGCATCAATGATTTCGTCGCCACCATTATCCTCGCTGCTTCTTTCTTCCTGCGCAATCTCGCCTAGCTTTCTGACCTTTTTCGCTCTGTCCTGCGCAATCTTTTTGGCCTTTGGAATATCTTCAAATCCATCATAGTCAAACTCATCGTCTTCATCTTCAGACAAAACAAGTTTAAAATCAATAGATTTTGTAAGTCTGTCAGCACCGGCTACCTTGATCATAACTCTCTGACCAAGAGTATACTCCTTATGAGTTCTCTCGCCTACAAGCTTCATGTTTTCTTCATCATACACATAAAAATCATCGCTCATAGCTGCAGCTCTGACCATGCCCTCACAGGAATTCTCAAGCTCAACAAATAATCCCCAGGCTGTAACTCCGGAAACAATGCCTTCAAAGCGCTCACCTATATGGTTTTCCATATATTGAGCCTTCTTAAGTTTATCAGTCTCTCTTTCGGCTTCCTCAGCTCTTCTTTCAGTTTCTGAAGAGTGCTTTGCAACCTCATCAAGAATCTCTTCATAGTGCGAGAACTTGGCCGCTGTCATTCTTCCCCTCAGGTGGTCCTTGATGATTCTGTGGATCTGAAGGTCAGGATATCGCCTTATAGGAGACGTAAAGTGGCAATAATAGTCAAAAGCAAGTCCGAAATGTCCTGTACACTCTGTGCTGTACTTGGCCTGCATCATGCTTCTTAAGGTCATTCTGCTGATAACAGCCTCTTCTTTTGTACCCTCTATGCCTTTTAAGAGCTTCTGAAGCTCTTTTGGCCTTACACCTTCATCCTTTCTGGTTCTGATGTGGTATCCAAGATTATTGACAAATGCAGCAAGGGAGCTGATTTTCTCTGGATCCGGCTGCTCATGGATACGATATACAAAAGGACTCTGCAGGTAAAAGAAATGTTCTGCAACTGTCTGGTTTGCAGCAAGCATAAAGTCCTCGATGAGCTTTGTTGCAGTATTTCTCTCATGAGGAACTATATCGATCGGATTTCCTTCTTCATCCAAAATAATCTTGGTCTCAGGAAAATCAAAGTCAATTGCGCCCTTGGATTCTCTTTTCTTTCTAAGGATACTTGAAAGCTCAGCCATTTCCTCGAACATAGGAACCAGTTCTTTGTACTTCAGAGTTTCCTCTTCATCTTTATCTTCAAGAATCTTGGCAACGCTTGTATAGGACATCCTTTCATTGACATTGATCACAGACTCAACAATATCATGATCTATAACTTTACCACTCTTATCTATTGTCATAAGACAGCTGAGTGCAAGTCTGTCCTCTCCGTGATTCAATGAACAGATGCCGTTTGAAAGTCTGTGTGGAAGCATAGGAATTACTCTGTCCACCAGATAGACACTTGTTCCTCTTTTAAGAGCTTCTCTGTCAAGAGCCGAGCTCTCCTGCACATAATTTGTAACGTCAGCAATATGAACTCCCAAATGATAAAGTCCCTTATCATCTATTGTAAGGCTGACTGCATCATCAAGGTCTTTTGCGTCCTCGCCGTCGATCGTTACCATCATTACATCGCGAAGGTCCTCTCTGCCGTACATGTCGGCTTCGCTTATCTGATCAGGGCATCTGTTGGCCTGATTTATGACCTTCTCAGGAAATTCATAAGGAATATCATAGTTCTTTACAATTGATAATATATCAACTCCGGGGTCATTTATATTGCCGATAACCTCTTTAACCTTGCCCTCAGGCTTTCTATGAAGGGCCTGGTTACCATAATCTGTGATTGTTACAACTACTTTATCACCGGTCACAGCGCTGCCATGATGTTCGATTGGAATAAAGATATCCTGAAGTACTTTAGAATTATCAGGAATAACAAAGCCAAAATTCTTTTCACCCTGGTATGTTCCCACAAGCTCTTCCATTCCTCTTACAAGAATGTTCCTGATACGGCCTTCCTGTCTCTTACCTGTTGATTCAGGCAAAATCTCAACTTCTACAGTATCTGAATGAAAGGCGCCATGAACATACTCTTCAGGAATAAAGATGTCTTCATCCATTCCTTCTACTTCAACAAAACCAAAGCCTCTTGGGTTTGCTACGAACTGTCCTACTATATAGTTTTTATGCTTCTTTGAAGTTCCAAAAGAACTTTCTTCTACTCTTTTTAACTTTTTTCCCTTACTCATAAATACCTCAGCAAGTGCCCATAAAATTTTAAAAGGCACCCTATTTCTAGAGTGCCTCACATAGCAAAAATAAAATTTTTAGAACATATTCATGTTGAGAATTACGCTAAATACGATAAACAAAACTGATAAAACAAATGTAGCTTTCTTAAGAACACCCTCTCTTGAACGGCCTTTGTTTTTGCTCCAGTATGTATTCTCTACTGTTCCCTGAATTGCTCCAAGTCCCTGATTCTTGCCTTCCTGTGCAAGTACAAGAACAACCAATGCGGCACATACTATAATAAATACTACTCCGAAAACATAATCTAAAGCACTCACGAAAAACTTCCCTCCCAGTACCTGTATAAAAATAGTCTTGCTAATTTTTTAAAGTCACAAGCACGTATTACTTTATCATATTTATGCAATATCGTCAAACAATACAGTCTTATTTCTTGATAAGAAGTGACTTTCCTGTCATCTCTTTTGGCTGTTCCTCGCCCATACACTCGATAAGTGTAGGAATGATATCTGCAAGGCATCCATTCTCTCTAAGAGTATAAGCCTCATCATAATTAACAAGGATAAATGGAACAGGATTTGTTGTATGAGCTGTCCAAGGCTCACCTGTTTCATAATCGATCATCATATCAGCGTTACCGTGGTCAGCGCAGATAAACATTGTTCCGTTTGTTGCCTTTATAGCATCAACAATCTTGCCAACACACTCATCAACTGTTTCAATAGCCTTTACAGCAGCTGGAATAACACCTGTATGTCCAACCATATCAGGGTTAGCAAAGTTAGCAATGATAACATCATATTTCTGAGAATTTATAGCATCAAGAATCTTCTCACAAACTTCAGGTGCACTCATCTGAGGCTTAAGGTCGTATGTAGGAACATCCTTAGGGCTGTTAACAAGTACTCTGTCCTCGCCCTCGTTTGGCTGTTCAACACCACCGTTAAAGAAGAATGTAACATGAGCATACTTCTCAGTCTCTGCGATACGTGCCTGCTTCATTCCCTTAGCAGCAAGCCACTCGCCAAATGTGTTGTTAAGAAGAACCTTCTTAAATGCAACTTCCTTATTAGGGATAAGAGGATCATAATCTGTGAAGCATACATATGTAACATCAAGACGCTTTCCTCTGTTAAACTTATCAAACTCATCATCGCAGAAGCAATGTGTGATCTCTCTTGCTCTGTCTGGACGGAAATTATAGAAAATAATAGAATCTCCATCCTTAACTGTTGCTACAGGAGCACCATTCTTCATGATAACTGTAGGGATAACAAACTCATCTGTCTTGCCATCCTTATATGACTGCTCCATGCACTCATGAGCACTGTTTGCCTTGTTGCCCTCGCCCTTTGTGATAGCGTTATAAGCAACCTCAACACGGTCATAGTTATTATCTCTGTCCATTGCATAGTAACGACCTGAGATAGAAGCAATCTGGCCAACACCAAGCTCTTTCATCTTGTTCTCAAGCTGTGCTACAAAATCAATTCCACTTTCAGGTGGAGTATCTCTACCATCAAGGAAGCAGTGAACAAATACCTTATCAAGTCCGTTCTTTTTTGCAAGCTCTAAAAGTCCATAGATATGTGTAATGTGGCTGTGTACACCACCATCAGAAACAAGACCGTACAGATGAAGAGCTGAATTTTTCTCTTTGCAGTTATTGATAGCTGCCAGGAGCCCTTCGTTTGTGAAGAAATCACCGTCTTCAATAGATTTTGTGATTCTTGTAAGTTCCTGGTAAACAATACGGCCGGCACCCATATTCATATGTCCAACCTCTGAGTTACCCATCTGTCCGTCAGGAAGACCTACAGCAAGACCTGAAGCATATCCCTTTACAAAAGGATAATCCTTCATAAGACCATCCATTACAGGAGTCTTAGCCATTGCAATAGCATTTCCTTCTGGATTATCATTAAGTCCGTATCCATCAAGGATCAAAAGAACTGTTGGTTTAGAACCTCTCATTATATATCCTCCATTTCACGTGTAATACGTTAAAAGCAATTAAAAAGCTTTGTAATTCCTTGCATAGTATATATCAATTGTTAGCATTTTGACAAGCCATTTACTTAAGGGCAACTTCCTGCTCAGTGCCATTCATGCTGACTATCATTCCAAGTGACTTGATAGATGTGGAATCATCTTCGCTTATCTGAGTAAGTATAACAAGGCTCTCATGGGCCTTTGACTCAATCTCACCAATATATGACGACAGATCATTAGGTAAAAAAGTAACAGCCGAATAGCCCAAATTCTTGCCATTTAAAAGTATCTGGAAAAGAAGCTTTTGATTTATCATATTGATCTTTTTGGTAGAACCTGATGCATTATAAAGGTCAAATCTCAAAACCAGAAGTTTTTTGCCCTTATCAGCATTTACAACATAGCTCTTTGAGCTTTCAGGATATGTACTTGAAACAGAATATCCCTGGTAAGAAAGGAATATGTCGCTTTCTATTTCCTGAGTCTGATCTGACGAAAGCACAATTGCATTGCTGCTTACTTCAGTTGGTTTTTCTTCCTCATCAGTTTCCTGGGCAGCTGTAGATGCAGTTGTAGCTGCAGCTCCCACTTCAGTATCTGTCTCAGATGAACCGATTGCTGACGCAATATCATCTGTTTTATCCGGTTCTTCAGGAAGCTCTTCGCTTGAATCTGTTGTTGGTACAACCTCTTCCACTCTGACAGTACTGGTCGGCTGAGTGGTTGTAGTCTGACTTTCCTGTTGTTTCTGTTCATCCTTAGCTGCTTTTCTTGCCTCTTTTTCGCGCTCTTTTTGAACTTCTTTCGCATCGACGTAGGTCAGTTTCTCTTTATCGTTATTTGAATACTTCATCAAAAGACCTACAGCAAATTCGACAGTCTGTTTATACTCATCTTCAGTAAGCTCCGGAAATTTTTCTCCGCAGCCTGAAAGTGATAAGACGATCATAACAGTAAGTGAAAGTAATACAGCTCTTTTAACCCTCATAAAAGTACCCTCATATCATTACTTTATTCTGTCTCTAGTTCAAAGTAAAACTCAACACCGTTGTCATAGTTGATCACGCCGTAAGCCTGATTCATACTCTCCATTATAGCCTTTACGATTGACAAGCCTACACCGCTTCCCCCGTACTCTCTGGTTCTGGCCTTATCAACCTTATAAAATTTCTCCCAAATATGTCCAATACTTTCCTTGGGAATAGGTTTTCCTGTGTTAAATACTGAAACTCTTGCATGATTATCAAGTTTGACCACTTTTATCTCTATGATCTTTTCGCCGTCAATGTGGTTAAGAGCGTTACTGTAATAATTCTGCAAGACCTCCTCTACCTTGAATTCATCACCCCAAACAAATATAGGCTCCTCAACATCAAATTGTATTGTAGCTTCTTTTTGCCTTGCCAGTAGCTCTGCAGATTTAATATAGTTACGGACCAATTCGACAATATCAAATCTGTCCATATTGGCTTTCTCATTACCAAATTCAAGCTGATTCAAGGTAAGAAGCTTTTTTACCATTATATTCATCTTGGACGCTTCGTCCATGATGACATCGCAATAAAAATCCCTGCTCTCAGGATCGTCATTTATTCCTTCCCTGAGTCCCTCTGCATAACCTTGTATCAGAGCAATTGGTGTCTTAAGCTCATGGGATACGTTAGAAAGAAATTCTTTTCTCATTTCATCAATTTCTTCCTTCTGAGCGATATCCTGTTTCAAGGTAATATTCGCATTTTTGAGCTCTTTGATAGTCTGCTCAAGAGTCTCAGAAAGTTCGTTCATGTTTTGCCCAAGAATATCAATCTCGTTGTTATAGTTCTCTGTATTTTCATACTTGGCTTCAAAGTTCAGGTTCTTCATCTTATCAGAAATAAGATAAAGACGCTTAATAGGATCGGTTATCTTTTTGGATATATAAAGAATAACCACAGAACCTACAACAATAGCAATAACACCTACATATGCCATGAAGGTGTTAGATATCGATACACTATCCTTGATACTTTCCATAGTGGAGCGAACAAGAATAAGGTTTCCTGCACCTACAACGCCCCACATTTCCAGATATTTTCGCCCGGTAGCGCGGTCTTTTTCAATCTGAAGAGTGTAGCCCTCTCCAATATCAATGATCTCCTTATCATTGTTATTATCTGAATCAAGGATATTGTCCCACAAGATCTTGGTCAGCTGCTCAGCATTATTGGCAGAAGATTTTATAGTTAAAGAATCAGCATCAAGAACTATCATCTCAATATTGTATCGCTCACAGATGTGGGTGATCTCAACATCGAATTCCTCTGAGGTAATGTCACCGTCGCTTATGGCCTGTGCAATGCTTCTATAAGCCTGAATGATCGCTTCTCTCTTGTTTTGAACATAAAACTGTTCCATGAAGAAAAGATTTATTACCAGGCAAAAACCAAACGCCATTATCAAAGTAAAAATAAATGCTGAACTGATTTCAAATCTTATGGAATGAGTTTTGGTTTTTTCTATAGGAGCATCAGTTTTCTTCAAATTTATACCCCATTCCCCAAATTGTCTTGATCATATCGCCCTTAGATCCCAGTTTGCCACGAAGCTTTTTAACATGGGTATCGATAGTACGGGCATCTCCAAAATAGTCATAATTCCAAACGTTGTTAAGGATCTTTTCTCTTGAAAGAGCAACTCCCTTATTTTCAAAGAAGAATGAAAGAAGCTCGAATTCCTTATAGCTAAGTTCAATCTCTTTTCCATCCACAAATACGCTATGTGCAACCTTGTTTACAACAATACCGCCAAGTTCCATGACCTGGTTATTTGCTGCCTGATTAGTTCTTCTAAGAATAGCTGAAACTCTTGCAGCAAGAATCTTTGGACTAAATGGTTTTGAGATATATTCATCTACTCCAAGTTCAAATCCGAGAAGCTCATCTCTTTCCTCAGATTTTGCTGTAAGCATAATGATCGGAACCTTGGAATTAGTTCTGATCTCTCTGCAGACTTCCCATCCGTCACGCTTTGGCATCATAACGTCCAAAATGATAAGAGCTATATCCTTATCCTCATAAAACATATCAAGTGCCTGCTGTCCATCGCCTGCTTCAAGAACTATATATCCATCTTTTATCAAAAAGTCTTTGACGAGTTTTCTCATTCTGCTCTCGTCATCAACAACAAGTATCTTAAGATCATCCATTAATTATGTCCTCCTAAAATCAGTAACTTACATCTCCCTCATCATACCCTTTAGAGTCAGCGATGCCAAGCCTTTTTTCTGCTTCACGCACAGCCTTTTCTCGCTCTTTTAGTTCTTCATCCCAAGCAGAGTAGCGGTTTGTGATATTTCTTTTGTAATTAATGATATTATCATTTTCGCTGGTAGAAGCAATTACAAACATTAAGATTACCACAATAATAAGCGCTACGTTAAGAACAATAGATAAAATTCTTCCAAAATGTACTTTTTCTCCTGATGGATTCTCCTTCTTTTTCGAGGAAAGCTTATCAAGAGAAGACTGCCTGGTCATAGGAATCTCCAGTGGTATAGGAATCAGGTCCTGCTCTTCAAAACCTTTTTCAAGAAGCTTTTCTCTAAGGTCAGTCAGATATCTCCATCCAAGAGGAGTTTTAAAAATTCTGTTTTGAATTGCCTTTTCATAAACTGCCAGCATATCATCAGGTCTGCTGACCTTAACCTTGGTCTCCAGAACTTTTATCTTTGAAAGATCAAGTGTGCCCTTTTCAGCATCTGTTTCTGTTAAAAACTCGTAGCCACCGACTATAAACTTGTCTTTATTTTCTTTATTAGACGCCATACTCCGCTCCAAAAGAAACAATAAATACGTTTACACTTCTGGCTTTCAATGTCCTGTTTCTCCAGGTAAGAGGCTTAGGTCTGTTATAAAAATGCTTGCCGCTCTCATCACCTGTATCAACGCAAAGTGACCAATACGCACCTTCCGGAGGATTCGGAAGCATGATCTGAATATCCTCCCAGTATGCATTGATCGCAACATAAACTATATCATCATGATTCTTTTTTTCAATAAATCCGGCGTATCTTACACAGATTACCCTCGAATCCTTTGTAATGTTCCCATTATCAGGATTTTCTGTATGAATACTAATATGAGGGTAGCCACAATGTGAAGGCAGTAAATCCTTTCTTATAGCCGGATGTTTTCTTCTAAACTGGATCATATTTCTATAGAAGTCAAAATAGTTTTTGTTCTTTTTTAAAAGATCCCAGTTAAGCCAAGATATCTCATTATCCTGGCAATAAGCATTATTATTGCCAAACTGAGTATTGCCAAATTCATCTCCCGCATAGATCATCGGAGTTCCACGGCTGCACATAAGAACCGTTATGGCATTTCTCATCATTTTGAACCTGAGGTCCAGGATATTTTTATCTGTGGTCTCTCCTTCAGCTCCGCAGTTCCAGCTTCTGTTATCATTGGCTCCATCTGTATTATTCCAGCCATTATCTTCATTGTGCTTACCATTGTAAGAATACAGGTCATAAAGAGTAAATCCGTCGTGACAGGTAATGAAGTTTACTGAAGAATCATATCCAAGGTATGAGCCGCCATACATGTCCATGGATCCTGTGATGCGCTTTACAGCTTCAGGAGCAGCCCATATATCGCCCTTTAGATAAGATCTTATATCATCTCGGTATTTTCCGTTCCACTCAGCCCATCTTTTCCATGCAGGGAAATTACCAACCTGATACATTCCGCCGGCATCCCATGCCTCAGCGATAAGCTTTACATTTCCAAGAATGGGGTCATAGGCAAGTCTCTGGATAAGAGGTGGTCTTTCCATTGGAGAACCATCCTGGTCTCTTCCAAGGATACTTGCAAGATCAAATCTGAATCCATCCACTCTGTATTCAATAGCCCAGTATCTAAGGCACTCTACTATCAGTTCCTGTACCATGGGATGATTACAGTTCATGGTATTTCCGCAACCACTGAAATTGTAATATTGTCCATAAGGTGTCAGCAGATAATAGATATTATTATCAAAGCCTTTAAATGATATAAATGGTCCGTTTTCATTACCTTCAGCTGTGTGATTGAACACAACATCAAGGATAACTTCAATTCCGTTATCCTTAAGAGCTTTTATCATGCGTTTTAATTCTACGCCCTCTTTATTGTACTCACTTTCAGAAGCATAGCTTGTATTGGGGGCAAAAAAACTGATGGTATTATATCCCCAGTAATCAAGGAGAGTCTTACCATTTACAATTCGTTTATCCCTTGTTTCATCAAATTCAAAAATAGGCATAAGCTCCACAGCCGAGATACCAAGCTTTCTAAGGTATTCAGCCTTTTCTTTTATGCCTTCGAATGTGCCTCTGCACTTTACACCTGATGAAGGATCCATGGTAAATCCACGAACATGCATCTCGTAAATAACGGTGTCATTCATAGGTGTACACAGACTGTTTGTATCATTCCATTCAAAATTATTTCTTACGATCCTGGCTCTGTAAGCGCCATCCTTATTGGGGCTCTGTCCCCATATTCTTTGGCCTGAAACCGCCTTTGCATAAGGATCCAAAAGAAGATGGTCTTTATTGAATAAAAGGCCTTTTTCCGGGTCCCAGGGACCATCAACGCTATAACAGTACTCTATATTCTCAATATCAAGGCCAAATACTATCATCGAATACACATTTCCTATCCTGTAGCTCTCAGGGAAAGGAATATGTGCAAAAGGAGTTGCCTCTCCTCGGTTATACAAAAGAAGTGTAATTGATGTTGCGCCCTTAGAATAAGCAGTAAAGTTTACACCATCTGCCAACATGGTCGCACCATTCATATTATAAAAGCCTGGTCTGATCCTGAATCCATTGCATTCATCTAAGGCCAGCATCTGTCGGTTGAGATCTGTTTTTCTAAGTTCTCTTACCTGACGCTCGCCTATTTCGACCGGTTTTCTATTTTGTCTATGACGTCTATACTCATTCATACTAATATTTTAACATATGCTTGTTCAAATGAATCATGTAAAAAAATTAAAAAAGATGGAATTTTGTATGTAAATATAACAAAATTCCATCTTTTATTATTCATTTATCCCGTTACAATATGTGATTGATCACACTGGGTATGCACCATTCTTTGTATCAGCAGCTGTAACATCAACTTTTTCCTGCTGTGCAAGACGATACTTGAAGAAGTCTGTAGCAACCTGTGGGAACAATGCATAAGAAAGAGTATCCTCATCCTGCTGTTTCCACTGTGCAACTTCTTTCTCAAACTTCTGAAGTCCTGGCTCGAGCTTATCTGCAGGTCTGCATGTGATAACCTCTCTGTCGCCAATGATCTTCTTCTGAACTTCTGGATTGAATGGCTTAATTGTCTTACCATACTCACCGGCAAGAAGGTCCTTAGTCTGGTCAGTAGCAACCTTGTATCTCTCACCCATAAGTACATTCATAACGGCCTGAGTACCAACGATCTGTGATGATGGTGTAACAAGAGGTGGCTCACCAAAGTCCTTACGAACACGTGGGATTTCCTCAAGAACTGTATCATACTTATCGCTTGCGTTCTGCTCTTTAAGCTGTGAAACCATGTTTGAAAGCATTCCACCAGGAACCTGATACATAAGAGTCTTGATATTAACACCAAGAACCTTAGGGTCCATAAGTCCGCTAGCAAGGCACTCTTCTCTGTATGGTCTGAAGTGATCTGCGATCTTAGCAAGAAGTTTCTGATCAAGACCAGTCTCGAAAGGTTGTCCCTTGAATGCTTCTACCATAACTTCTGTAGCTGGCTGTGATGTTCCAAGTGCAAATGGAGAAATAGCACAGTCAATAATATCAACACCTGCTTCAGCAGCCTTCATGTAAGTCATGCTGGCAACACCTGAAGTGTAATGTGTGTGAAGGTCAATAGGAAGTTTTGTAGCACTCTTAAGTGCCTTAACAAGCTTCTCTGCCTCGTAAGGAAGAAGAAGTCCTGCCATATCCTTGATACAGATAGAATCTGCACCCATTGACTCGATTTCCTTTGCAATGTTCATCCAGTACTCTTCTGTATAAGCATCACCAAGTGTGTAAGCAAGAGCTATCTGAGCATGACCGCCCTCTTTCTTACAAGCCTTAACTGAAGCCTCAAGGTTTCTAAGGTCATTAAGACAGTCAAAGATTCTGATGATATCAATACCGTTTGCAATAGACTTCTGTACGAAATACTCTACTACGTCATCTGGATAATGCTTGTAACCAAGGATATTCTGTCCTCTTAAAAGCATCTGAAGTTTTGTGTTCTTAAAGCCGTCACGGAGTTTTCTAAGTCTCTCCCATGGGTCTTCCTTAAGGAATCTCATGCAAGCGTCAAATGTAGCACCGCCCCAGCACTCTACTGCGTTATATCCAACCTTATCCATTGTATCAATGATAGGCAACATAACCTCTGTAGGCATTCTTGTTGCAATAAGTGACTGATGAGCATCACGCAGAACAGTCTCATTGATACGAACTGGTTTTCTCTCTAATTCTGCCATATCTATTACATCCTTTCTAAATTATAAAAAGTCTTTTTATACACCGAAGACAGCCATGAATGTTCCAGCAACAACGGCTGTACCAATAACACCGGCTACGTTAGGTCCCATAGCATGCATGAGCAGGAAGTTTGATGGATCATACTCTGCACCAACCTTCTGTGATACACGTGCAGCCATAGGAACAGCAGATACACCCGCTGAACCGATAAGAGGATTGATCTTGCCCTTTGTAATAAAGCAAAGGAGCTTTCCTAAAAGACATCCGGCTGCTGTACCAAATGCGAATGCTATAAGTCCAAGTACTACTATGATAAGAGTTGTTGTGTTAAGGAAGGCCTCAGCACTTGTTGTAGCACCTACTGATGTACCAAGAAGGATAACTACGATATACATAAGTGCATTAGAAGCTGTTTCCTGAAGCTGACGAACAACTCCTGACTCTCTAAAGAGATTTCCCAGCATCAACATACCAATAAGAGGTGCTGTTGTAGGAAGAATCATGCTTACTACGATAGTAACGATGATAGGGAAAAGAATCTTCTCAAGCTTAGATACTTCACGAAGCTGAGACATTCTGATCTTTCTCTCTTTATCTGTAGTAAGAGCCTTCATGATAGGTGGCTGGATCATAGGAACCAAAGCCATGTATGAATAAGCAGCAACGGCAATAGGTCCTAAGATTGAAGTCTGATGAAGCTTACTTGCAAGGAAGATTGAAGTAGGGCCATCTGCACCACCGATAATAGATACTGCTGCAGCCTGCTGATCATTAAAGCCAAAGAAAATAGCCATGAAATAAGCAGCGAAAATACCAAACTGAGCACCTGCTCCCATAAGGAAGCTGATAGGGTTTGCAATAAGTGGTCCAAAGTCTGTCATCGCTCCAACACCAAGGAATATCAGTGAAGGAAGAATTGCATATTCATCCAGGATATAGAAATAATGTAAAAGTCCGCCGGCTGCTCCGCCTACAGGCTCTGCCATAATATCCGGATAGATATTAACAAGAAGCATACCAAATGAAATTGGTACCAAAAGTAAAGGCTCAAATCCCTTAGCTATAGCAAGATACATAAACACAAGAGCAACAACTACCATGATATAGTTACCAGGAGTCATGGTTGTAAATGCAGTTTGCTGCCAGAGATTAGATAATGTATTAACAACGTAATCCATTTTTTATCCTCATTTCTGTTTTTATAAAACAACAATAATATTCTCTGACAATTTAATTAGTTAAGAGTTGCAAGAACAGTTCCAGCCTCAACAGAATCGCCAGCAGCAACATCAACACTTGCTACAGTTCCATCTGCAGGAGCAACCATAGGGATCTCCATCTTCATTGATTCGATAGTAACAACTGTGTCACCCTTCTTTACAGCCTGACCAACACTAGCATTGATCTTAAGTACTTTTCCTGCTGCACCAGCTTCAACCTTGATTGAACCTGCGCCAGCGCTTGCCTTCTTTGCAGGAGCTGCTGGAGCCTTAACTGCAGGAGCTGCAGCTGCTACAGGAGCTGCTCCTGAACCTGCGCCTTCTTCTACTGTTACATCATATACGTTTCCGTTAACGGTTATTGTATAGTTCTTCATTGTGTATACTCCTTATCTTTTCCAATTTTTATTTACTTTTCTGATTGATCTAACCTGGAAGCCATCTGTGCTTGCACTTCCTTCATAAGCTGCAATAGCAGCTGCTATAACTGCAACAAGCTCAGCATCACCAACAAGATCTTCTTTCTCTTCGATCTGGCTGATTGTGTTGTCCATTGCTTCTTTTGCAAGTTCTTTATCATTAACTTTCTTTTTCTTGTTTCCACCAATAAAGATAGGGAACAGAGATATAATAAGTGAAATGATAATAAGAACCGAGAAAGCCATTCCCATACCAAGAAGTGTATTAAGACCGGCATTCTCAAGTTTCTCAGCGCTTGACTTATTAACTGTGATACCCATATCAGTAGCCATTGTCTCATTGTTCATATATACCTGGAACAATGCGGAGTGCTTTGTGCCCTGAAGTGTAGCATCAATTACAAGCTGCTCATCATCGTTAGTGTAGTAATTAACATCTGAAATATAAAGCTCATCAGCAAGTGTTGCATCACTGGTATAACCGATCTCATCAAGGGCTTTATACCAGCTTGTGTAACCAGACTTTATAGCATTGTAAAAATCTTCATCAACGCCATCAAGTACAGTTCTCTCCATTCCGTTTGAAGTTTCAGTTCTAAACTTCATGGCAAGTGCAACATAAAGTTTTTCTTCGAAATTGTCAGGAGTAATTCCGTCCGCGTACCATGCTTCGAAATTCTGATCCTCTAAGTTATTCATGTAAGAAACAATAGAAGACTCGTTGAACATTTCAGCTGGGTACTTGCTGCTATCGATTGTCTTTGTCTTTGTTTCCTGTCCACAGGCACTCAGACTTAGGAAGCAGCTAAGAACAACTCCCAAAACCAAAAATTTACTCTTCATTTTGAGTGCTCCC
Organism: Butyrivibrio sp.; assembly: GCF_015056685.1. Lineage (GTDB taxonomy): Bacteria > Bacillota > Clostridia > Lachnospirales > Lachnospiraceae > Butyrivibrio. Next base: position 111,188 of record NZ_SVFW01000001.1, read on the forward strand.
TTCATTAAACTGTGCCGTGTTTCTTAGCAGGACGCTCATCTCTCTTTGTAAAAAGCATCTCGAATGCGCCAATAACATACTTTCTTGTATCAGCAGGCTCGATGATCTCATCAACATAGCCTCTTGCTGCAGCACTCTTAACATTGTTCTGAAGCTGTGCATAATCAGATGCAGCCTTTGCTACTGTCTCAGCATCTTTTCCATCGCACATGATCTTGGCAGCAAGATTTGCATCCATTGTACCGATCTGTGTATCAGGCCAGCTGATAGTTACATCTGCACCGATTGCCTTAGAGTTCATGATAACGTAAGCACTACCAAAAGCCTTACCAGTTACAAGGTTAACCTTAGGAACTGTAGCATTTGCAAGTGCATAAACAAGCTTTCCTGCAGCCTTAGCTACATGTCTCTCATCACACTTTGATGAGCCAAAGCCTGTTGCGTTTGTAAGTGTAAGAACAGGGATATCAAAAGCATCACAGAAATTAACAAAATCTGCAGCCTTCTCACAAGCATGTGCAGTAAGCTTGTCTTCAAACTTCTCTGCCTCTTTGCCGTTTTCATCAAAAATAGCTGTACGGTTACCAACAAGGCCTACTGTTGCGCCATTAAGTCTGATAAATCCAGTAACCATCTCTTTTGCATAATCTCTCTTTGTCTCAAAGAAAAGACCATTATCAGAAACCTGTGCAGCAACAAGTGCAGGATCTGCAGCTGCGCCGTCAAGGTTCTCGCATGCTCTGTTAAGATCATCAGTGCATTCCTGATATGAATCGCTGTCCTCATTGTTTGAAGGAAGGATTGAAACAAGCTCTCTGATCTGAGTATAGATAGATGCCTCATCTGTTACAACATCAACATTACCTACCTCTGAAGCCTGCCATTTAGCAGCTGATGTATCGCATTTCTCTTTGTAATTTCCTGCAAGTACGTTAGGAGAATTAACAAAAAGTTTTGCCTTATCAGCTTCCATGAATGTAAAGTCAGTGATCGAAGGAATAAGTGCAAGTCCTCCACCACATGTGCCGAAGATGGCTGTTATCTGTGGAACAACTCCGGAAGCCTCCACCTGCTTAAGATAAATTTCTCCAAATGCATTAAGTGCATCTGTTGCCTCCTGAAGACGAAGTCCTGCTGAATCGATAAGACCGATCACAGGTGAACCTGTCTTGATTGCCAGCTCATACAGGCGAACGATCTTCTTTGCATGCATTTCGCCAATAGAACCGCCAAGTACTGACGCATCCTGACTGTATACATATACAAGATTGCCGTCGATAACACCATATCCGGTAACTACTCCATCAGATGGTGTTTCTTCCTGTTTCAGATTGAAATCTGTGTTTCTGGCTGTCACAAGGCCGCCAATTTCAACGAAACTGTTTTCGTCGAGCAAAGCATTTATTCTTTGACTCGCTTGTGAAGAACTACTCATGTGTTTAACCTCCAATAAATTTTATGTGAATGTGTGCAACTATGTTATTTGATTATTGTGCATTTTTTCACAATCTCAAATCGCATAAACCCGCAACTTAAGTCAGAGTATAGTATATCATAAAAAAAGCCAAAAAAAAGAGAAAATACATAAAAATTCAGTATTTTCCCTATCTTTTAATAAATTAGATATCCAATTTTACATTTACTTCCTCTTCAGCCTGTGCCTTGAACTCTTCAACCTGCACAGGGCCTATTGTTGGAAGCTCTTCAAGGCTCCTTACTCCAAAGCTCCTTAAGAACTCTTCTGTTGTTCCAAAAAGCAGTGGTCTTCCGGGAGCATCCAGTCTGCCAAGCTCCTGAACAAGTCCAAACTCCACAAGCCTGTTAACTGCGTGATCACTGTTTACTCCTCTTATTTTTTCCACTTCAAGCCTTGTGATTGGCTGCTTGTACGCGATTATGGAAAGTGTTTCCATTAGAGAGTCAGTCAGAACCGCCTTTTTAGGAGTTTTCGCAATCTTTACCAAATATTCATACATTTCTTTTTTGGTACAAAGCTGAACAGCGTTCTCAAGTTCTATGATACCTATACCGCTGTCCTTTTTCTCATATTTCTCTTTTAAATACTCAATATATTTCTTTATCTCTTTTGATTCAGTCTCCATTGCCTTGGCCAGAGCGCTTATCTCAACTGAATCACCCATGGTAAAAAGAATAGCCTCTACTATTCCTGCGCCTTCTTCTTTTGTCATAATATCAGCTTGCCTTTCTGGAAGTAATTATTATATCTGCAAAGGTTCCGTCCTGCTGTATCTCTATTTCTCCAAGCTTCATTTCCTCAAGCACTATAAGGAACGTAACAATAACCTCTGTCTTACTGTGTTGTTTTTCCAAGAGCTGTCTAAAGCTAAAACTCTTATGCTCTCTAATATATGCCTTGATATAAAGCGTCTTGGCATCCATATCCACAGTTTCTTTCTCAATATTTCCAAACTTACTACGGATTGGATCCACCTTATCTTCCTGCCTTTTTAAAAGTTCCTGGAAGATCTCGTTGAGCTTTGTGAGAGTCGCATCACCAATAAGATCGCTAAAATCTATTGGCGCCTCGTATTCTTTTACCTCTTTGGGAATATCCTTATGTCTGAACCAGGACAAGCCCGCATCCATCTGCCTGTCTTTAAGTTCATAGGCCATATATTTGTACATTTTATACTCAAGAAGCTTTTCAACAAGTTCAGCTCTTGGATCCTCTTCCTCTCCGTCCTCGTTGACTTCTTTAGGAAGAAGCATTTTGCACTTGATATCAATAAGAGTTGCAGCCATTACCAGGAACTCGCTGGTAACTTCCATATCCTCTTTTTGCATGGCATTGATGTATTCCATGTACTGTTCCGTAATGGTCACAATAGGAATATCATAGATATCTATCTGGTTTTTATCTATCAGGTGCATCAAAAGGTCCATTGGCCCCTCAAAGACCTGAAGCTTAATCTCTAGTGACATAAAATCTCCTCACAAAACAATTCATACCAAATATCTCAAATCCCGCCTTTTATATTCACTACGCAAACTTCCCCGGGATTAAAAAATCTCACATGTATAGTATGAGTTCCAAGTCCTCTGCCAAGGATCATTGTCTTATCACCTTTTCTATACAAACCTCCATCATACTTTGGAAAAAGAGCTATCGACGGAGAAATTACACCGCCAAGAATAGGAAGTCTCACAATGCCGCCATGAACATGTCCTGACACGGTAAGATCAGCTCCCCACGAAGCATAATTTTCAAAATACTGAGGATTATGGGCGATTAAAAGTCTGAACTCCCCTTTTTCTTTGTCATTAATATTGCCGACAAGTCTTCCCATCAGTGAAGGATCCATTTTTCTTTTCACTACTTTTCTAAAGTAATCAAGATTCAGGTCAAGACCTGTGATCCTTATGTTTTTATCTTCAATCAAAACAGAGTCATTCTCCAAAAAGACAACTCCCTCTTTTTTCAGTCTGCTCTTATACCTATCATAGAAATTACCGAATTCTTTCGTGAAGGCCTTCACCTTGTACTCATGATTACCATTTCCATAATAGACCTTATATTTGCCGGAAAGATTCTTGATAAGATCAAATCCAGGCTCGAATTTAATCTTTCCGTCTTTGGCATGGGCTGTAAACATATCTCCGCCGCAAATTATAGCATCAGGATTTATCTCATCTATAGCAGCTATAAGCTTTTCATTATTTTGGCCCAAAACATAACCATGAAGGTCTGAAAGAAAAACAAACTTAAAGTTGCCTTTTACTTTGTCAGAGCTTACCTCGTAATTCCTCACAACAAAACTATGTGTATCATGATAAATAATCAGAACGCATATTATGATCAGCACGATAAGTGCAATTACTAAATATATAGCCATACTCTTTTTTCTTTCTAAGCATAAATGACATACGACGATTATTTTATCATAGATAAAACCCCAAGGTCAAAAAACATATTATCCTTGTGCAGCAAAAAAGCCTTTGGCATAAACCAAAGGCTTTTTATTAGATTTAGTTATATTTGCGCTTTCTTGCTGCTTCAGACTTTTTCTTGCGTCTAACGCTAGGCTTCTCGTAGTGTTCTCTCTTACGGATCTCCTGCTGGATACCAGCCTTTGCGCAACTTCTCTTAAAACGACGCAGTGCGCTATCCAAAGTCTCGTTTTCTTTTACTACTACAGTTGACATCTCTACTCTTACCCTCCCTTCAGTCCCTTCAAGTACATGACTGATTGGGTTATTTATTATGCTTATTCTGAGCATGATAGCTCACATAACATTATCAATTATATCACAAAAAGTATATGCGTCAAGAATTATTTTATCTGATTTGCAAGAACTTTTTCTGCCTCTGCAAGAGCATCATTAATTCCGGCAGGATTCTTACCACCAGCCTGAGCCATGTTAGGACGACCGCCACCGCCGCCTCCTACTATTGGCGCAATTGCTTTGATAAGGTTACCTGCATGAGCTCCCTTTGCAAGAGCTTCATCTGTAGCCATTGTAATAAGGTTAACCTTACCATCAGTTTCAGAAATAAGAACTACAACGCCTTCGCCAAGCTTTGTCTTCATCTGATCTCCAAGATCACGGAGACCGTTCATGTCTACGCCCTTAACAGATGTAGCAAGGAGCTTAACTCCTGCAACTTCCTTAACCTGATCTGTAACATCGCCAAGTGCAGCCTGTGCCTCTTTGCTCTTAAGTGACTCATTCTCACTTCTAAGTGCCTTAAGCTCATCCTGAAGCTTCTTGATATGCTCAACGAGATCAGAAGCGTTTGCCTTAACAAGTTTAGCTGATGCATTAAGTGTCTGCTCTACATTCAGATAGTAATCTCTTGCGTTGCTTCCAGTAAGCGCTTCTATACGACGAACGCCTGCTGCAACACCGCTCTCTGCTACGATCTTAAAGAGACCGATATGGCTTGTATTAGATACATGTGTACCACCACAGAGCTCAATAGAGAAGTCTCCCATATTTACAACTCTTACTGTATCGCCATACTTCTCGCCAAACAGAGCCATAGCTCCTGTCTTCTTGGCTTCTTCCAAAGTCATTTCCTTTGTAACAACAGGAAGTGCTTCCAAAATCTTGGCATTAACTATATCTTCAACTTTCTTGATCTCTTCAGCAGTCATAGCCTGATGATAGCTAAAGTCAAATCTTGTCTTGTCAGGATCCTGATAAGAACCGGCCTGCTCAACGCCATCGCCCAGAACTTCCTGAAGAGCTTTCTGAAGAAGGTGTGTAGCTGAATGGTTTCTGCATGTTTTAGCTCTGTTCTCAGCGTCAACATCCAAAGTTACCTTGTCAGATACCTTAAAACTTCCCTTTACAACAGTTCCAACATGAGCTGTTCTTCCACCGGCAACTTTAACAGTTTCTGATACTTTGAACTTAGCTCCATCTTTTCCTGTTATCTCACCGATATCTCCAACCTGGCCACCCATTGTGCCATAGAAGGATGTCTTATCAGTAATGATTGTTCCCTGCTGTCCCTCTGAAAGGCTGTCTGTAAGTGCCTCTGCGCCTGCCATAGCAACAACGCTGCCTTCGCATGAAAGAGAATCATATCCTACAAATTCACACTTAATATCCTCTGCAAGTTCATCGAATAAGCCTGCGCCTGTTGTAAGATTTGCAGCGAAATTCTGATTGTCTCTGGCTTTCTGTTTCTGCTCTTCCATTGCAACGGCAAAGCCCTTCTCATCAACAGTAAAGCCCTCTTCCTCTGCAAGCTCTACAGTAAGCTCTACAGGGAATCCAAATGTATCATAAAGGAAGAATGCATCTTTTCCTTCGATTGCTTTCTTTCCTTCAGAAGTTGTCTTATCAAGGATCTTCTTGAACTCTTTCATACCATTTTCAAGAGTAGACTCAAAACGGTCGATCTCTCTTCCAAGTTCCTGAAGAACAAAGCTACGGTTCTTAACAAGATTCTCATAGCTCTCAGAATACTCATCAAGATAAATTGAAGCTACTCCAAGAATATGTTCTTTCTTAAGTCCAAGAGCTCTTGCATGTCTGACTGCACGACGGATAAGTCTTCTAAGTATATATCCGGCGCCTGTGTTAGAAGGTAAAAGCTTAGCTTCATCACCAATGAGCATAACAGATGTACGTGTATGATCAGCGAAAATTCTCATTGATCTTGTGCTCTTCTCATCAGTGTCATATTTAATTCCGCTCTCTTTTTCTATGTAAGAAATTACAGGAGCATGAAGATCGATCTTATAAACGTCATCAGTACCGTTAAGGAAAGCAAGAATACGCTCAAGTCCCCAACCTGTATCAACGTTCTTCTGAGCAAGTGGTGTAAGATGTCCGTCATGGTGCTTCTCATACTGCATGAAAACATCATTACCGATCTCAGTATACTTGCCACAGTGACATCCAGGACCGCAGTTAGGGCCGCAATCAGGAATATCCTTCACATAGAACATCTCACTGTCAGGACCGCATGGACCATATTCAAGTCCCCACCAGTTGTCTTCAGCAGGAAGATAATAAATGTTCTCAGGCTTGAAACCTGACTCAATACGGTATTTAGCACCTTCTTCATCTCTTGGTGCATTCTCATCACCTGCAAATACAGTAGCTGCAAGATGATCAGCGTCAAAGCCAAAGAGCTCAGTAAGGAGTTCAAAACTCCACTGGCAACGCTCTTTTTTGAAATAGTCTCCAAGAGACCAGCTTCCCATCATTTCAAAGAATGTTCCATGGCTCTTATCACCAACAGAATCAATATCGTTAGTACGAACACATCCCTGAACATTGCAAAGTCTTGTTCCAAGAGGATGCTTTTTACCTAAAAGATAAGGCATAAGTGGCTGCATTCCTGCAACGTTGAACATAACACCTGTTGAACCGTCAGAAACAAGAGATACAGCACCACAGTCAACGTGGCCTCTTTTAATATAAAAATCTTTCCAAGCTTTTCTAAGCTCGTTAGCAGTATATTGCTTCATAATCAAACAAACTCCTTAAAATGTAAACTTATCAGCGAAGTAAGCATCAAGCTCATCGATAGCGATACGCTCCTGCTCCATGCTGTCTCTAAATCTAACTGTAACCTTGTGATCCTCTTCTGAATCAAAATCGTATGTGATGCAGAATGGTGTTCCGATCTCATCCTGACGACGATATCTCTTACCGATGTTTCCACGATCATCAAACTCGCAGTTATATTTCTTTGAAAGCTGAGCATAAATCTTCTCAGCACCTTCATTGAGTTTCTTTGAAAGAGGAAGAACACCGATCTTAACAGGTGCAATTGCTGGATGGAAGTGAAGAACTGTACGCATATCTGGCTTCTCTTCTGTTCCAATATTCTCTTCATCATATGCTTCGCAAAGGAATGCAAGTGTTACTCTATCAGCTCCAAGAGAAGGCTCAACTACATATGGGATGTACTTCTCATTAGTCTCATCATCGAAGTATTCCATAGGCTCACCAGATGTCTCCTGATGTCTTGTAAGGTCGTAATCTGTTCTTGAAGCAATGCCCCAAAGCTCACCCCAATCTGTGAATGGGAATGCATACTCAATATCAGTTGTGTGATCACTATAGAATGAAAGTTCCTCAGGATCATGATCACGAAGTCTGAGGTGCTCTTTGTCGATACCAAGAGAAAGAAGCCATTCATAACATGTCTTTCTCCAATACTCAAACCATTCTGTCTGTGTACCAGGCTTGCAGAAGAACTCAAGCTCCATCTGCTCAAACTCTCTTGTTCTGAAAGTGAAGTTACCAGGTGTGATCTCATTTCTGAAACTCTTACCGATCTGGCAAATACCAAAAGGCACTTTTTTACGTGAAGAACGCTGAACATTCTTGAAGTTTACGAAAATACCCTGTGCTGTCTCAGGACGAAGATAAACTGTATCCTTAGCATCTTCTGTTACACCCTGGAATGTCTTGAACATAAGGTTGAACTCTCTGATGCTTGTAAAGTTATGCTTGCCACATGTTGGACATGGAACGCTGTGCTCTTTGATGAAGTTTTCCATTTCTTCATGGCTCCAGCCATCAACTGAAGATTCAAGAGTAATTCCATTCTCAGAAGCAAAATCTTCTATGATCTTGTCTGCTCTGAATCTCTCATGGCATTCCTTACAATCCATAAGAGGATCAGAAAAGCCTCCTAAATGACCTGATGCAATCCATGTCTTAGGATTCATTAAGATCGCACAATCAACGCCGACGTTGTAAGGGTTCTCCTGTACAAACTTCTGCCACCATGCCTTTTTTACGTTATTCTTAAGCTCAACACCAAGGTTACCGTAATCCCAGGTATTGGCAAGACCTCCATAAATCTCAGAACCAGGGTAAACAAATCCTCTTCCCTTGGCCAGTGCTATGATCTTTTCCATTGATTTTGCTTTTGCTTCCATGTTCCTCCAATCAATCACAAGCAAGTGATTTTAATAAAAAAATTATTTTGAAAGAATGAGCTGTATTTCTTCACTTGTTGATGAAGACAAAACAGCTTCTTTTTTTCCTTTTAAAGAAACTCCGTTTGAAGAATATACTATATTGTAAGGTGTAATAAATACCGATCTGTCTTTAGTAATAATAATATGATTGTCCTTATTATCTTCTAAAGCATCTGAGTTTATCTTAAGGCCATTTTCATCAATAAGATCTGATGATATAGAATAACCTCTGTCAAGCGCATCCTGTACAGTTCCATAATAAAGAACTGTGTTGTTAAACTCGGCATAATCTGTCGGTGTTGCAAATTTTAAGACCATTTTAACAGCATTTCCATCAGATATCTTATCAACTGCATCCAATGTGATCTTTTCAGTAAGTCTTTCTGCGTTAAAAGAAGAAATCTCATTCTCTGTCATCTGAGTCAGTTCAGTGACATCATAATACTCTTCTGAAAAGTCTTCATAAATTGTATTGGTGATCTTCCCATTTTTATCTAGTGCTACAGTTGTAAGCTGTCCTTCATTACTTCCACATCCAAACAGACATGACAGCAACATGAACGCGCTGATAACTCCGACAAATCTTTTCATAATAAACCCGTTCATAGATTTTTCCTCAAAACAAACAAAGTAATTATATCCAAATAGTTTTTCTTTTTCAATAGAACATATTGTTATATCATATTAAGCATTTCAAGACTCTTAAGTGGTCTGTCTATACTATCTCCTATATAGCGGCTCGATATTTTTTCAAGTTCTGAAAGAACTTCATCCGTAACCGTGAAAGTATAAAGCTTTTCAAGATTACTTGTCGCAATATAATTCATTGCATACCTGGTGGAATCAAGAAGATTCATATTCTCCGGAATTCCCGGATATTCTCCCTGAGTTTTTAATGTTCTAAGTTCAAACACACATCTTACAAGCTTGTTGGGAATATTATTTTTCAAAAGAGCTTTCAGTGAAACATACAATAGATTAAGGAGTTCTTTATCCTCGTTATTTTCTCTCGTATAAAAACTGACAATTTCCAAAAAATAAGAGCCATAACAGGCACTTTCAAAATTCTGTCTGAATCCCTCGAAGTAGTTTTCTATATTTGCTTCAACAATAGTATAGGAATTTCTTCCTTCATACAGCTTAAATGTACCAAAACTAAATGGCTCAACGTTACCGGAAAGCCTGTTTCCAGGCTTTCTGGCATTTCTGGCAAAAGCTGTTATCTTACCTCTTTCAGCTGTAAAAATAGTTGCCACAAGGTCGTAATCGCCTACAGGTGAATGCTTTATTATAATTCCACGTACATAGACAAGTTCTTCCATAAAAATCCTTACTTTTTAAAGCTATTCACATCATATCCAAAACTCTTCATCTGAGTCTTGTCATCTCTCCAGTCTTTTCTGACTTTAACCCATATCTGAAGATTAACCTGACACTGCAAGAGATCCTCAATATCTTTTCTGGCTGCAGTCCCAATTTTTTTGAGCATTGCTCCGCCTTTACCTATAACAATTCCTTTATGAGAATCCTTTTCGCAAATAATGGTCGCATCTATATCCATCATTCCGCTCGATGAATCAATAGCTGCATCCTTAAGCATTGCATCAAGGTCTAAAGCTGCCTGTTTTGGAGGATGATAATGCCTTTTTTTCTTACTCTTTTCCTCTACAGCCTTTTTCTCACGCATCTTCATGCTTTCAATAGTAACTGCTATTCCATGAGGAACCTCATCCTTTAAAAGTCTAAGAGCCTTTTCTCTGATTATTTCAGCTACAATATCTCGTTCAGGCTGATCTGTAATTGTATCCTCGTCATAAAATGGAGGTCCCACAGGTAAGAATTCCTTGATGACATCCATCACACCGTCAATATTCTGTCCCTTAAGGGCTGCTACATGAACTATCTTAGAAAAAGACATTTCTTTCTTATAGGCATTTTCAAAAAGCTCAAGCTTTTCAGCCGGAACAGTATCTATCTTATTTATTACAAGGATCACAGGCTTTTTTAATGTCTTTAATTCTTCAATAATTGATCTCTCTACTTCACCGATATAAGTGCTGGGCTCTACAAGCCAAAGTACCATATCTACTTCTTCTATGGCACTTTTGGCAACCTTTGACATATATTCGCCAAGAGCATTCTTGGTTTCATTGATGCCCGGCGTATCAAGAAATATCATCTGTGCATCATCATCTGTATAAACAGTCATGATCCTGTTTCTTGTGGTCTGTGGCTTATTGGAAGTTATAGCAATTTTTTGTCCAATAAGATGGTTCATAAGTGTAGATTTACCCACATTTGGGCGACCAATTAAAGTTATAAAGCCTGTTTTAAAACTATTGTTTATTTCCATTATCATTTCCTTGTGTATTTACCTGGCCTGCCGATGGTTGAGCCTGTGGCTGGACCTGTCCCTGAGCCTGCATATATGCTCTCATTTTCATTTCGCGCTTCTTTTTTCTGGAAGAAGCATATACTCTGCAACCAAATATGGCTGCCAAGCATAGGAGCAAAAGAATTATTATCTGAGGGATATGTATCACTATCCATATAAAGAGCTCAACAAGCGCATTGATCACTTCTTTAAAGTTGTATACAAATCCTTCAGCAATTCTCTCGATCACGCCTTTTTTCTCAGCCGGCGTATACTGCTCAACTTCTGAGACATCCATATAAACTGTGCTGTAATCGACCTTGTTGTCATAGGTTCGTAGCTGTGATTCAATGCTTTCAAGCTCATACCTTACATCAGAAAGTCTTTCCTCAACCTTTATAATGTCTTCAACTGTCTCAGCCTTTTCAAGTATCTCTAAAAGTCTTTGCTCCTCTGTCTTTAATGCTTTCTTCTTGCTTTCTATATCAACATACTGAAGTGTGACATCATCAACACTAACTGACTTGTTAGTAATGTTGGTTCCCTCTTCAACAGATTCTATAAAAAGATCAAGCTTATCAGCAGGAATTCTGATGGTGTAGCTGGCACTTCTGCTTTCTTTATATGAGGAATAAGTGCTTCCGTTATAGATGCTGCTGTTCTCAATGTAACCACCAAGCTCCTTGGTCTTGTTCTCAACCTGTGCCATTGTCTTATCAAGATCTTCTGTTTCAGTGCTTAAGTTTACGGTTGTAATGAGCTTTCTGTCTGACTTTTCCGGAACCTGAGCAGATTCACCCGGAGCCTCAGCAGCATCTGCATCCATGGTCTCATAAGCGTTGTAGCCCTTAGCGTCATACGCAGACTCGGCTACAGATTCCTCTGCATAGTTAGAGCCTGTATATCCGCTGTTTCCGCATGCGCAAAGACCTATTGTTGCTCCAATTGTAACCCCTAACAATAAAGCTTTAATGCTACCCTTTTTCATAACAAATCCCCCTTTTAAGCCTTTACAAGCTGCTCAACAACGTTGAACAAACTCCTGCTTTCTTCTATCTTGTCTGCTGTTCCGATAACGCAAACGCAGTTATCTTCCATAAACGCGTCAACATACGCAGCAAGACTTCTGATTGTCTCCTTGGTCGTCCCCAAAAGTTCATCACGGCTTTTCTGAATATTCTCCATTTTAGCGTGACACATATAAGCTGTAAGCCCATAAGTCCCCTTGCCTGAAGGTGTCTTTGGTGTGTCGAGATCAGATATCGCGCCAATTATATACTGAAGGATTACTCTGTCATCTGCCTCAAAGTTCTTAAGATAATCAGATGCCTTCTCAAATACATCAATACTATTCTGGAGATTAGGATCTCTATAAGTCACAAATGCACTGTCGCCATTTTTAGCATAGCTGCTCATGCATCCGTATGCACCGCCAAGTACTCTGATATTTCTCCAAAGATAATCATAGCCCATCATTACCTTCAATACTCTAAGGGCTCCATTGTACTTAAGTCCTTTATTCGCATAATTGCCGGCTCTGCAGACATACTGAACCTGTCCTGCAGTAATAAACGCCTCATTTTTCCTGCTAGTTGTGATCTCCAAATGGCCCTTCTCGCATTCTTCTGTGAAAAGAGATTTAGAGAACAAAACGCTCTCCTTTGGAACATTCTCATACTCTTTTTCAGTTCCGGTTATATCAACCAAAAGGTTCTCTGGTCTGAAGATAAGCTTGCAAAGTCTATAAAGATGCTCAGATATTTCCTTTGCTCCTTCATCTGTTTCAACTTTTTTCAGAAGTTCCTCAAGAGTTCTGAAGTATCCAATACCACTTACCTGATCTGAAACAAAGGCAGCCGGCGAAACATAGGACATAGCACGAAGAGCCGCTGTCTGATGACCTGCAGATGAAAGATCAGATGATAGTCTTGCATACTGCTCACCAAATATCTCTTTTAATCTCTTTGTATCATCAAACTTAGTGCATGTAAGGATCTCTTTTACCAGTTCAAAAGCGTATGAAAGGTTATCATGAAGCACCTTCACGCTGATCTCAAAGGCAGTTTCAAATTTCTTAACATCGAAAGAATCTGTATAAGTGCTGATAGATCCGCTTATTCCACCTGTTCGTATATTGATCTCGTTGTAAAGATCTCCATATGTATAGTGTTCAGTATCCATCATGCCAAGCACTTTTTTAAGCACTGCAGCATATGGAAGGTCCTTTGCATCTATATTCTTAAGGTCAAAGACAAATGTCAGATAGTCAATTCCATTAGTAAAAATGTCATGGAAAAGAATCTTAACACCATCCATTTCTCTTTCTTCATATTTGAACTGTTCAGCTTCCTTTTTAAGGTCTTCAAGCTTAAGAAGCGGAATCTTTTTAAGGTCCTCAGGATCATCAGGTGTTTCCTGATATTCCTTGAGCTCTTTAGTCTCTTTTACAATTCTCTTTATCTCATCTGCAGATAAGGAATCCTTGTAAGCAGCAAGCTTTTTTGAAAGCTCCGCATCTTTTTTCTCAGTAAGACCTTTTTCAGGCTCAAGCATAAGTACTGTCTTATGATTGTTGTTAAGAAGATACTTAACAATGAGCTTTTCAAAGTAGTCTCCATCAACCTCTTTCTTCAGTTCAGCAAAGGTATTGTTTGCTTCAACGTGAATCCATGGCAGTTTGTCATCATAGAGCCAGCTGTCATAGATCTGAAGGCCATACAGAAGTCCCTTTGGAAATCTTCCAAAATCAGCTTCTCTATACTTAAACTCATCATAGTTAAGTCCGGCCATCAGAGCTTTCTTGTCAATGCCATCCTTAACCTGCTTTTCAAGAACTTCAACGATAGTTTTTACAAATTCGTCCTTCTGAGAACTGTCAGCATTTTTGGCAATTATTGAAAATACAGGCTGTTTGATTCCATTATCATACTCACTGTAAACATCCTGTCCGATTCCCTTGTCAATAAGAGCCTTCTTTATAGGGGCTCCCGGAGCTGAACAAAGAGCATAATCCAGAATATCAAATGCAATATATGTCTTTCTGTCTAAGGTTGAACCTATGCTGCAGTTGTAAGAAAGATATGTGTTCTTTGACTCGCTGTCAGACTCAAGGATTGAATAAGGCTTTCTGACCTCCTTAGGAGAAGAAAATCCTTCCTGCGTTGCAATCTCAGAATCAACTTTAAGATAATCAAACTTCGAGAGATAGTTTTTATCGATATAATCAAGCTTTTCAGCCATATCCATGTTTCCATATAAATAAATATAGCTGTTTGAAGGATGATAATATTTCCTGTGGAAATCAAGATAATCCTCATAAGTGAGCTCATAAATATGATCAGGATCTCCACCTGACTCAAAACCATAAGTAGTGTCAGGATAAAGAGAATTCTGAATTTCTCTTGAAAGGACATCATCTGCAGAAGAAAATGCACCTTTCATCTCATTGTAGACAACACCGTTAATTGTAAGATCAGAGGACTCATCCTCCATCTCATAATGCCAGCCTTCCTGCTTAAAAATCTTATCAGTCTTATATATATTGGGATAAAAAACCGCATCTAGATAAACGTGCATCAGATTCTGAAAGTCAGCATCATTGCAGCTGGCAATAGGATACACGGTCTTATCCGGATAAGTCATAGCATTTAAAAATGTATTGAGTGATCCCTTAACAAGCTCTACAAAAGGATCCTTTATTGGAAATTCTTTTGACCCGCAAAGAACTGTATGCTCAATAATATGAGCAACACCTGTAGAATCCTTTGGTGGTGTCCTAAATCCAATAGAAAAAACCTTATTCTCTTCATCATTAGACAAAAGAGCAATTCTTGCCTTTGTCTTTTTATGGCTTAAAAGATAGCTTTCAGAGTTGAGATCTTCTATTCTTCTCTTTTCAACTATCTCATAAGCGTCCAAATCTTCTATTCTCATAATTGTCCCTTCAAATTATATATTTTAAAAGTCAAAATCATCGCCTGGCTTAAGCGGAATATCAAAATCATCCTTAAGGGCCTGTTCGATCTCTTTTCTATCAATGGAGATCGTTCCCTCAAATTTAGGCATCTTCATCCGTGGTACCTCGTCTCGTTCGCCTAAATCCGCCTCAGTTTCCATAGGAAGTACCATTCCTTCCGGCACGAAGCGCTGTTCTTCTTTGACTTCTTTTTCCTTTGTTATAACTTCACTAACTTTTTTATTCACTATTTCTTTTGCAATATCCTCAATTTCTTCCTTGCCCTCATCAGCATCGTCAGCGCTTTCTTCAGCTGCCTCTGCCTGTGTTTCCTCCTGTTCTATATTCTCTTCATCCTCTATCACAATAAGTCCATCATCTTCCGGAGATACTGTAATAAGGCTGACTACGCAGGCAAGTACGAAGCCATAGAATATAGTGACCATTATCTGAGAATTCATCTGTGTAGCTCCCATAAAAGGAACTGTTACATAAATGATAAGCATAGATAAAAGCCATGGAGAAACTCTGTCAATCTTTCTGTTTTTCCAAAATCCAATGATAACACCAGACATGGCAATAACAGTAACAAGATATATTATCTTATAATCCGTATAGATCATGAAAAGGCTAAAGGTATTAAGATTCTTAAAATAATATGTAGCCCATTTCACTAATGTATTAAGCGTATTTTCAGGTCCAAGCTCCTGGATGATCATTCCAAAGAAACTACATACGCCACCAAGTAAAACAAATACTAATTTAAACAGCCCACTCTTTAACTGCTGTCCGACAATAAACAGAATAGAGAAAACAAATGGTGCAATAGTAAAAAGTGTTCCGGCATCTGTATAGCCCATAAAACCAATTACAGCACCAACAATCAGATACCAAATGATCCAAACTTTTGATATAAAGCGTCCACGGTATGTGCCTCTCAAAAGCGCCGCTATCAAAAAGAGTTCTATAGAGAACATTGCATAAAAAAGATTGTCAGTTCCAAGAGAAGGTATTCTGAACCTGTCAACAAATATCGGCATAAATGAAACAAAGGAAGCAAAAACAATAGACGGAAGGCTTCCTAATAACATTTTTACCGAAGCCGATGAAAACAGGATAAAAATGCAGAATGAAACAATCTCAAAGAACAGCGCAACGTTTATGTCATTACCTGTAAGAAAAAGAATACCTCTGAGAATAAAGGTGTATACGATAGACAACAGATCATTTTCGGAAGTTACATTTGTACCGCCGATCACAGCATTTTCATAAAGAGAAAGCTTACCGGAAACTTCAAGAGCCCCATTGGCACAGACCTTCATCCTTAAAATAAATGCACTGGCAACTATGATTCCCAGCAAAAGCCCATAAAGAATGTCAAAAAGATTTTCTCTTGAAGCAACCCCATCTTCAATGCTGTCATATAACTTTCCAAAAAACACCATCAGCACTGACATCAAAAGAATTCCCAGAACCGTCAGAACTGCTGTATACATTATTTTTTTATCAGACGGAAAAAGTCCTAAAAAGAAGCTGGAACTCGCTACCATCACCACATCAAAAATAATAAACAAAGCCCAGATGCAATACGCTGGCCACATACGTTTCAGTTTCATTTTAGGACTCCCCCCGCCTATCAAATATTAAAAATAATAATTATTCGTCTGCCTCTTCCCAGTTATGGTAAACAGCCTGAACATCGTCGTCCTCATCAAGAAGATCAAGGATTCTCTGAAGATACTTAACTGTATCAGCATCTGTTACAGATACGTAGTTCTGAGGAATCATTGTTACTTCTGCTGAAACAGACTCAACATTCTCTCTGCCGAGTGCCTCAACTACAGGCTGGAAATTCTCAGGAGAAGTAAGGATCTCATAGCTGTCCTCTTCCTCATTGAAATCATCAGCGCCTGCATCAAGAACAAGCATCATAAGGTCATCAGAAGACATTTTGCACTCTTCCTTATCGATAATGATCTGACCTTTCTTATCGAACATGTAAGATACACATCCAGGTGTTCCAACGTTACCATTTCCCTTAGTGAATGCACTCTTAACGTTTGAAGCTGTTCTGTTCTGGTTGTCTGTAAGTGCCTCAACAATGATAGCTGTTCCGCCAGGGCCATATCCTTCATAAGTAATATTCTTGTAATCAACTGCTCCGTCAGCACCTGATGCTTTCTTGATTCCACGATCAATTGTATCGTTAGGCATGTTGTTTGCCTTAGCCTTTGCAATAACCTGTGCAAGCTTAAAGTTGTTAGCTGGATCTGGTCCACCTTCCTTTACTGCAACGGCAATTTCTCTACCGATAATAGTAAAAATCTTTCCCTTTGCTGCATCATTCTTTTCTTTTTTGTGCTTGATGTTAGCAAATTTTGAATGTCCTGACATAAAAACTTCCTTTCATAATAATTAACTATTTTGCTATTTCTAATTCTTTTTCCTCACTGCCCGTCTCATCTTCCGGGAGCTTTGTCATAAGAACGCTCTGGATCATATGATTCTGTACAGAAAGGATCTTGAAATTATAGCCTTCAACTGAAGTATCAAATTCTTCGTCACTTTCCGGTATCCTGTCCAATTTGGAAATAAGATAACCGTTTATTGTTTCAAACTCAGAATCCTCAAATGAAATTTCAAATTTCTTTTCAAGGACTTCTAAAGGAGTCATACCATCGACGATAAATTCGCCTTTGTTCTTGGTAGGTTTAATATAGTTCTCATCCTCATCATATTCATCAAGGATATTACCTACTATTTCCTCTAAGATATCCTCCATAGACACAAGTCCTGCAGTCTGGCCATATTCATCAATTACTATGACCATCTGAGTTTTAGATGACTGCATGCTACGAAAAAGAGAATCGATATTCCTTGTCTCAGGTACAAATTTAGGCTGACGAAGAAGGCCTTTTATCTTCCTTATAGGAAGCTCCTCATCTGTTTCCTCTGAGAGCTTTTTCATGGCATCTCTTATATGCATTATGCCAATTATGTGGTCGATATCATCAAGATATACAGGGAATCTGCTGTTATTGGTCTCCATCATGAAGTTAATAGCTTCTTTAAGGGTCATGTTTGCATCGATAGCCACCATGGCATTTCTATTTGTCATGATATCCTGAGCTTCCTTATCTGAGAGCTCAAAAATATTAGATATCATATCTGCTTCTGACTCCAGGATAACGCCATGTTCCTGACCTTCTGTAACCATAGACTTGATCTCTTCCTCAGTCACATCCGAAAGGCTGGCATCACCGCGATCTCCGCACAAATATAAAATGGCTTTATAAAAAACATTGATAAGAAAGCCTTCGATACTTGTGGCATCATCATTAAAAAACTTAAATACCCTGACATTCTCTTCTTTTTCCATTTCATCGCCCTTGAAGTGCCATACAGCGCGGAAAATGGAATGAATAAGTATATCAATAAAAAGAACTATAAGTACTGCAATAAAAATGACAGAAGGCAAGCCTTCGTCCATAATCAATCCTCCTACCTGCAAAAAGACGCATAATATCAAATTAAACTATAACACATTTTAGTTTTCTCTATCAAGCCTGTCAATTTCTGCCTTTATTGTGCTGTCATAAATGCCATCCTTCTCTTTTTCTGACATAGGAAGATTTTCATAAGGAATAAGAAGATTGTGCTTTCTGCGGCTGTTATCCCTTTTTTCAGCAAAAGACCAATGATTAACAAGATGAAATCTGCTCCATCTGATATGCTCGATTCTCCAGGCATCCTCACTGTCCTCATCCATAACGCCATCATTTTTTAGGCGCTTTTCAATCCAATAATGATCTGCTCTTGCTATGCTTGAACTCTTCTTAAATCCATCAAGTTTCTTCCATTCGTCTTCCATTTCTTTTTCATAATCAGAAGGCGCAGTCCTGTTGCTGTATCTAAGTGCGTAGTCATAGTTAAAGAGCTTACCCTGTCTATAGAGCTTTTCACTCTTGACATTATCTTCAGTGAGAATGTTCTCCATATCACCAAATACCATGATCTTATCTGATACATAAATATCGGCGTAACTTATCTTTTCATCTGAATAGCAATGGATCTCAGCAAGAGGATTAACATAAAGGACCTTTTGGATAAAATCAATCTGGTCCTCTTTTTCAGTGTAGATAAGCCTGTCCATATCAGCAAGAATATCCATTTCCATATCCCATGGATTCTCATGAACAATAATCTTATCGTTATTCTCAGTGGAAAGATTCTTCAAAAAGTCTGCTCTTGAGCCTTCCATCCCCCAGATATGATACTCAAAGGATTGCTTTAAGCTATAAAGATTATTCAGATAGCCATATTTAAAAATAGCAAAAGCTACATCACCTGAGCCAACTATAGCAATTTTGTAGTTTTCATCCCTGTGGTCATATAGATTATTCTTTTTCCAAAAATCTCTTGCCATAAGGTCATTAACATTAAAGAAATGCATCTGGGTATTAATAAGATTGCCTGCCTTGAGAAGTGATGAATCAAGACTGTTCATCATCATATATACATTCTTATTAGCCAAAGCCTTAACATTCTGGCTGACAAATCTAATGCTCTCCGCATCGTCTGAGAGCATTAGAATATGATTCTTTACTCTCTCAGGCTTTGAAAGTCCATCAACAACATAACCATGCTTCAAAGTACTTCCAAGCGCCCTTCCAAGTTCATTGTCTGTGTAAACTACTGTTGCATCCTTTGAAAACCTTGAAAAGAAATGCTCAATCTTGTAAAAAGCATATTTCACAAAGCTCAAAATAATTCCAGCTGTAACTACAACGGCAGCTATTTTAGCAAACAAAATGATTGGAGTTTCATAATCAGAAACAGGATTTACAAAATAGATTGCTATAGCAGCATAGATTACCTGAAATGCATTCATCTCCCCGGACTGCGCATAACCTATGCATGCAAGAATAAAAGGAACCAGCCCTGCCAAATATTTTATCCATGGATATTTTTCCAAAAGCTTTTTTAATATTTTCATACACTCACCTTTTCCGGCTAAACGCCACTTTTTACCTTATCATTTAAAAGAGACTTCTTCAAGACTCTCGACACCTTTTCATTTTTCATATAAAATTTTCTTTGTGTGGGGATTTAGGGTAAGGAGTTTTAGTAATTATGGTTTCTTTTTTAATGATGGCCGTTAATGCCATCTCAAGTATTGTTGTTTCAGTTTTAAAGGCATTCTTCTCAATGCTTTCCTGGTTTATAAGAGCTTATGTCAGATTTCTTAAGCTGTTTTTCTGTATTCTTCCTGTTACATCAATTTCATTTTTTCTATTACTATGTATAAACGTGTTTCTGCTCTTTGGAGGAAACTTCGGGCTATTATCTATAGGAGCCGGCCCTGATCCTCAGGTTCAGGCGCCCCACTCTTTAGATATCCAGGGCAGTGACCTGAATATTCCTGAGGAGATGGTAAAAGAGGCCAACAACAGTTTTACCAAAAATAACTATGTTGTTACTTCCTTTTACAACGATATCAGGACCTGGTGGATTGAATCGGTTTACTCATATAAAGGTGCTCCTCTTTATATTTTTCTTTTGATACTGACCATCATAATGATAATCCCTGTTGGAACCATTCTTCTTTCCATCTCAGTATTCATGTCATTTAGCAAGATAATTTTCTTCTGTATCATTGCAGATGCTGTAATTTACGTTTTAAGAGCCTTTATCGGTAAAGGTTTTGTGTCTCAGGCCCTTGACCGCTATTACCATCTTTTCCCTGATGCAGGCAAAAGACATTATGAAAAAGACTATGAAAAATGGCTCAAGAACAGATCCTATGCCGATTCCGAGGATGAACACGATCATCGTCGCAGTAAAAGAGCCTCATTCTATGAAGATGAAGATGATGATTATGAAGATGAGGACTACGAATACGAGGATTATGATGAAGAAGATTACGATGACGAAGACTACGATGACGAAGACTACGACGATGAAGATTATGATGAGGACTACGATGAAGAATACGATGATGAATATGATAAAGATGAAGCATATGAGGATGACGATGTAGACTACGATGATGAGCCTGAGGATGACTACGATGATATAGATAATGACGAGTATGACTATAACAACTCAGGCAATGGCAAAAGATACAATAATTCAAAATACAATAAGAACACTTATGGTAGCGCTACACAAGCTACATCAAGTTCTTTTGACTTCTTTGCCGGTTGTACTACAAAAGAAAGCGTTGATAAAAAATACAAGTCTCTCGTAAAACTCTACCATCCTGATAACATGGACGGTGACACTGCTGCTCTTCAAGAAATAAATGTCCAGTACGATAAAGCCAAACGGAAATTTTCATAAATAGACAGTTAAGATGAAATAATGCGCCCTGTTTTCTGTTTTGAATAAACATGAAAGAGAGCAAGGCGCATGCCACTCGCAAAAATATAGTTTAATTTTTAAATAACACCTGCAAGCTATTGTAGTAATAGTAAGGTGCATAAAGATCTCCATGCTCAAAATTTGAAAGCACATAATACAAATTATTAGTGTTTGGATCATCACCGTATGAGAAAATTGGCTGCTTTTCAAAATATGCCATCTGTGTTCTAAGTGAACCAGCATCTGTGGGACCACCACTTCCAACATATATAAAGAAATCCATATCCGGATTATCATCTACCGCTTCCTTCAAATACTGATAAGCCTCCTCATCAGTAGGATTTTCGCTTATCTGCTTTCCGGCTACGCAACTTGCACTCATAGGAGCCCACCACTTAAAATACGGAAGAGCTGAATGGAACATATACCATGTACAACAGCTTCCACGTGAATAACCAGAAAAACCTCTATGATCTCTTGACGCAATAAGCCCATCCTGGTCAAAGCTTTCTGTATATGTATTATATTTTGCCTCTACCGTCGGAATTATATCTTCTACGACTTCTTTCCAAAAATTAGCAGGTACCCCGGTATAGTTTCCATCTCCAGCAGGGGCGTCCGGCTCAGTCTTCCTTATTTCATCTGCCTTATCAGGCTCAAGATAATAAGTAGTAAATACCAGAATTACCGGGTCTACTTTTCCGGATGCAAAAAGATTATCTAAACGGTTTTTATACTCTTCCTGTAAAAAATAATCATTGGAAAGCTTATTTCCGTGCTGAAAATAGAGCACATTATAAGGTTCTGTCCTGTTTTCATCATAATCACTTGGCAGATAAACATTCACATATTTATCATATGTTTTCCCATCTTCATACACATCAGTAGAGTATTCAACTTTTTCAATTCTGCCTTTTTTATCACACTTTGAATCCATCAAATCATATTTGACAAATTTTGTATCTGTACTCAGAATACTCCCGGCCGGCGAAGTAATAAGAGTCTCAGTTTCATTTAACTTTTCCTCAGGAAATTTATGTTTAACATAATATGTTGTAACATCTATATCCTGTTTTACTTCTTGTTTTGTAGATTCTTTCCCACACCCAACAGCAGAAACAATAGTCATTGCTAAACAAATTGCTATAGTAATACCTTTTCTCATATTCATCTCTCCCCAATAAAATCAATCATAGTCGTAATAACAAATTCCTTACCAGCATCATCAAGTTCTGAATAGCTGTGTCCTGAATTAGGCAAAGAATAAAAGACTGCACTTCCTTCGCTTCGCTTATTATAGGCATCAATCTGATTCTTTCCGCCCTCATATGCAAAGTCCTGCTCGCCATTAAATAATATTACATCCCCGGTATATCCTTTTATCTTTTCGAATGGTTCATCGGAATCATTTTCGGGAATGTATGTTTCATCATCCTCTTCTCGCGCCATCATTTGCTCATTTATTCCAGTTGACAAAAGAATCAGTCCTGCTATTTCATTATGACTTGCAGCAACAAATGAAGATGTTACTCCTCCGTAGCTTTCGCCAAATAAAAAAATCCTATCGGTGTCTACATAATCCAATGTTTTCACCTTGGCAAGTACAGTTTCAAGATCAGTCATTCTTGATGTGTAATGAGCTGGAAACAGCTTACTTCCCTCGCTTTTTGCCCCGCTTTTATTTCCACCACAACATTCAAAAGAAAAAGCAGCTATCTTTTCCTTCGCAAGTCTTGAATATATGGCATAAAAATTTGTAGCATAACCACTTTGACCATGTGTATATATAACAACCGGTACTTTTTCACCATCAGCAATTCCAGTTGGTTTCGTTTCAACTGAATAGATGTGTCGTCCTGTCACACTATTTTCCAAGTAATATTCAGTAGATTCAAAATCATCATTCTTCTCAAGACTTCGCCCCTCTGTAAACCAAGGAGAATTTGCTTTTGCTGCCTTTGAATTATCTGTTGATGCTGTGTTACCACAAGCCATACTGTTAAACGAAATGAATACTATAACTAAAAATAGGACTACCCAATTTCCTTTTTTCATCTTTTCACCCCAATATTTAAACTAAAAGTCCCAAAAATTATATTTTTGAGACTTTTAATTCATATTATATTATTTATTCTTTTTAATACTGTGAACAAGCATGAATATACTAAATGCTGCAAGGATTCCAAATACAACATCGAGAACAATTATAAGTATCTGCCACCATGTGACAACTTCTACAACCTGCATATTTGCAGAAACACCGTTCATTGCATTTGAATTGGCTGTCGTATAAAGGATGTGCTTAGTAGCTTCCTTCATTGCTGCAACAACTGTAGGATCATCCTTGTATTCGACAAGCTTCTGTGTCCACTTTGCGCCATCGTTGCAATCCCAGCCATCTCCACCTGCCATAAGACCATTTAATACATCCATGTAATTGTTGTTGTTTGAGAAGTCAGTCAGCACAAATCCGGGCATTCCCCACTCTCCGCGAAGAATTCCTGTAATGAGACCATAATCTCCACCAGCCCAAACGCAACCAAGTCTGTTAAAGCCTGTCATGACACAATAAGCAGATGCTTCAACTACAGGGTACTCAAAGGCCTGAAGATAAAGCTCTCTGGCTGCCTGCTCATTTGTCCATACACAGATACCATCTCTGGCTGTTTCCTGGTCATTGAGTGCAAAATGCTTCAAATAAACATATACACCTTTACTCTGAATACCAGAAACTTCAGCAGCACATATCTTACCTGAAATAAATGGATCCTCAGAATAATATTCAAAGTTTCTGCCACTGTATGGTGTTCTATGAATATTTACACCAGGACCATAAATTCCTGAATATGCCTTGCCATTTGCCAGCAAACAGTCGTTACCCATGCTGCGGCCAACAGCTGTTGCTACTTCAGCATCAAATGATGCAGCCATAAGATCTTCAGAAGTATAACTTGTAGAAGATCCACCGCCTGTAAGTGTAGCCGTAATACCCTGTGGACCATTCTCATCCTTTGTAGCAGGCTTTGATACTGAAGCTACAGGAGCTGTAGAATGATATGTCTGGCCAATAAGCTTTGCCATTTCGTTAAAAGAAATCTGATCAACAAGATCATCCCATGTGTAAGTCTTGCCATCAATTTCAATGCTTCCATCAATTGGAACACCTACAAACTGGGCAAGATTAAGATTTCCTTCCTTACCAACAACAGGCATTTCACCATCAGTATTCTTTGTATAAACTTCGTTCATCTGTGCAACCATGTCATCAGATGCAGACATCTTGTAAGCTGCCTCATAGCTATCATTTGTAATGTTAGCAACAGGCATTGTTCCTTCCCAGTCAGATCTTGTCAGATAAACGATACCATCACCATTATCGCCTTCCCTTCTATTGAGGTCTGCATGGTCTAACTGGTTCTGAATCTCGTTTCCTGTTATAGCTGTAGCAAAAACAGTGTTATCCTGAATGGGAACATTGTACTGGCAAACCATATCTCTATTACCATCAGAAGTCATGCCATTTTCTACTGTATAGTCTTTTGCTGCCAGAATATTATTTAACGCTTCATGTGAACCATTTGCTGACGTGAAATAGTAATCACCAGCATCTAAAATATAGGTTCCTGCTGTATTTGCATCATAAGCTCTAAGTTCAGTCTTCGGAACTGTTATTTCTGCAACAGCACTTCCACCTGCAGGTACATCTACCTTTGTAAATCCAACAAGCTCAACAGAAGCCTTCTCTACACCATTTAACCTATCATAATCGGTGTATGGTGACTGCATATAGATCTGTACAGCTTCTCTTCCGTCAACATTTGAGCTATTGCTTACATTAACAGTAAATTTCAAATTATCGCCATCTTCTTCCATTGCGATGCTCTCATAGGAGATATCGCTATAACTAAGACCGTAACCAAAAGGATATGCAACTGTAGATGCATAATCATATTCACCAACATTTTCAGTTCCCATTACTACATCTTCATAACGGGTCTCATAGTAACGGTAACCCACATAGATGCCTTCCTGATATGCAACGTAATATTCATTATTACCTTCAGAAAAAGACAAACCTTTTGACTTGGAATTTGTATAAGATGTTGCATGAGCATTCTGAAGCGCAGGTGAAGTGAGGTTATCATAGCAATAGGTATCTACCAGTTTACCTGATGGATTAACTGTACCATTCAAAAGTTCACCAACTGCACTGATTCCCTGACCTACTTCTCCAATCCACATACAGGCATCAATTCCATAATCAACTCCGCATATATCAGGATTGAGAAAATCAAGCTCAATCGCATTTGCAGCGTTCAAAAGAACTACAATCTTCTTTAAAGATCCGTTTGCCTTAAGCTCTGAAAGTTTAGCTAAAAGATCTTTTTCATCCTTGGAAAGCTGCAGGATATTACCATCAGCATCTCCTGCTCCATACCATGGAAGATCGGCTCCTTCGCCGCACACTCTTGAAAAAACAACTACAGCTGCATCACCATAGCTTTTAATTGAATCCCATTCATTACTTGAATATTTGCTGACAGGTACTTCATTAACCTTGAACTCGCTATTTTCAAAAATATAGTTATTCAAACTTCCTGAAGCAAGAATTCTGCCATATTCCTTACCAGCGCCTTCTGTATAAAAAGACCACATGGTTGGATTAACTTCAAATCCATCTTTTTCAAGTGCATCCTTAAGGCTGTCAACACCGTCAGTGTTCATTCCTCCTGAACCGGTACCACCGTAAACAAATTTAGATGAATTGATACTAGCCAGTGTGATCTTGTCACCTGATTTAAGAGGAAGGGCATTATCTTTATTCATAAGTAGAACTGCGCCATTTGCAACAACGCTTTCTACCACCTTCTGTCCTTCGTCAACCTGCTGATCACTTGTGTAATCAGGCTCAAAATATGTAATTCCTTCGTCACCTATGACTTTAGACCCTTCTACTCCCAGGACCATATTTATGATCTGGGAGTAGTTGTTGGCAATGGGGCCACCAATCAATGTGATAAGGAAGAAAAGCGTAAAAACAATACTAAGGACTACCCAAAGTACATTCTTTTTCTTCTTCAAAATAAATCCTCCATCAAGCCTCTGTTATGAGCTTAATCTCTGGCATTGTGATAATTCTGTATCCAAGACTTACATCTTCAGGATCAAGTGAAGGATCCTCAACTGTGATAGTAAGTGTCTCAGCATACTTTGAAAGGAATGCTTTTCCATCCATAGCACCATTCTCAGGATCAGCGATTTCCTTCATGTCGTCTGTCCAGTTTGCTGTATCAAGAACACAGTGACCAGCAATATTGCTTCTACCGTATCCTTTTTCATGCTGCTCGAAATAAATTCTGTCAGCAGGCTGAAGTGTATAGTCTACATGAGTTGCCCAACCATCTGCTGAAGCTGCTGATGTGCACTTACCTGTATAAACAACTGTTCTAAGTCCCTTAACTCCAGGATCTGTTGTTCCAAAAATGTGCTCCTGATATGTGAGCTCATATGTGTTGTCGCTGTTAACCTTAAGAGTTACTACATCACTGCTGTACCAGCCGATAGCATCGATGTAAAAAGAGTTGCCGCAAGTAAATGCCTTGCTAAGAGAAGCTGAGCTTCCACACGCTGTAAGACTTGCACAAGTCATTACAAGAGCCATAAGAACTGCTAAAAACTTTGAAACTTTCTTCATTTTTGATTTCCTCCAAAAATTATATGTTTTTTACTTTTCACAATTTAACATCTACAAATTTTCATTTACATACGTACATCAAAAATGGTATTTCTCACATCATAATTTGCTGTACAAAAAAATCATTGACCTTTTTCTATTTATCAATCCAAATGAGCATCCAAAAACTCAAGAGTATACTCTGTTGCTTTTTTTGCAGTTTTTGCCTGGAAACCATGCTCGGCGTACTCAATCACTTTAAGTTCAGCATGATCGTATACTTCAACAGCCTTTTCTGAATAACTAAGATCAACTACCTGATCCTTGTCTCCATGACAGATAAGAACATCACCGTGATATTTGGATATTTCTTCATAGGCATCGAGATTAAATACATCCTCTGTATACTTTCTTCCGATTGTCATACCCATAATTTCTTCTTCATCGGGAACTTCGTCCAAAGAACTGTAAAGAGATCTGCGTCCTTCAGGAATTGAAAGTGCAGGGAAATATAAAACAAGTGCTTTTACCTGTTCTGATCTCTTTGCTGCAGTAAGAGCCGCAACGAATCCACCCTGGCTCTGTCCCATCAAAAAGAAATTTGAAGAATCAACATAGTCAAGCTCTAAAAGCTGATCCATAACATCTGATAAATTCTGAACTTCCGTAAGTACACTCATATCAAGACTTGAACCTTCAGATCTTGATCCAATACTTCCACCGCAAAAATCAAATGCGTAGCAAAGGTAACCCTTTTTAGCCCATGACTTTCCATAACCGTCAAGCATATCAGCATTTGTGTTGTAACCATGACACAAAACCACTGTGGGATGCTTTTCCTTACCATCCTCAGGCTTGTACATCATGCCATAAATCTTCTTTCCATCACTTGTAAGGTCAAATTCTTCAGCAGTGACTGAAATGGACTCACTTGATGCAGTCGCAGATTCACTAACTGGTGCCGCATTCTTTCCGCAGCCTGCTAAAATCGTTGTTCCCAACAATATAGCCATAGCTATTGCCCCTAACTTTTTCATAAAGAATACCTCCAAAATTTTTTCTTAAAAAATAACAAAAAATGCGGCCCGTCTAAAGACGAACCGCACAATCAGTACATTCTACATCATAATTTTCAATTAAAAAAACTAAAGCATGATAATATCCAGATTAAAGACTTTCCCTTCTGCTTTCACAGCGATAGTTCCATCATACTTTTTAACTATTCGCTCCATACTCTTCATTCCAAATCCATGATATCTCGGATCTCTCTGGCTCTTAGGAATACCATTTTCCATAACAACATTTCCATGAAAGGAATTCTCGATATGGATCGTAGTAGTACCACCGCCGCTTGAAACAGTGAGCATAATAAATCTTTCATCTTCCGGAAGTTTCTTGGTAGCATGAATAGCGTTGTTGAAGGCATTGCCAAAAAGGCTGTAGATATCAACATCATCCATAAATGAAAGCTCTGCTCCATTTACAAGGGTTGTAAGCTCAATATTTTCCCTGCTACATAATTCTTTCTTTTCAGCTATTACCACATCAAGAATATGATTTCCGGTACTCACAAATTCCTCATACTCTTCAATTTTCTTTTTTAAAGCTCGCAGCTGATCTTTAGGAAGTTCAAGCTCGTAACCATCAAGAATCCCCTTAAGATCATGGTACTTTTCATTTACCAGTTCAATGCTCTCTTTGCTTCGCTTCATCTGGTCATACTGCTGATGCATAAGCTCTTTCATGGTATCAACACCATTCCTGAGCTCAACTCTTTCCATAACACCGAACTGAAGAAGCAGGATAAAGAAATCACAAAGGATCTGATAAATAGCCTCTGCACCTATCGCAAGCAAATTTCTGTCATAATTATCTTGCGAAAGTCTTGCCATTCCAATACAAAAAACTAAAGCAATTGCTGAGAATACAGCTTTTTCTTTATTATGAAAAATGCTCTCTCTTTTTCTGGTAAAGGGCCTGAACATAATAAACAAAAGAAGATATACCAGACCATAAATAAAAACATCGAGAATTATAACGCCGTTTAGCACAGAGCTCATTTCACCAATCCCCGGAACGAGCTTTATAACAGTCTTTACAGTCCCGGATATATCTTGAGCTATATAACCCGATGATGCTACAAAAAGCGCCGTGTAAAAATTCTCATCAAAAGCCAGATAACAGACAATTATTGTAACGAAAAACACCAAAAGTGATGCTACTGCCCTCGTAATACCGCTTCTGAGCATATTTATGTCCAGTATGCCTGTATGTACAAATAATTCAATTAAACATATTCCAAAGATAGTTCCTATAATAAATCGAACAGCAAAATTCTTTTTCTTGCTAAGATAACCTGCAAATGGCAAAACACCTATAACTGACTGGAAAAGAAGGATACTTGTCCTATGCTCCATATACCATATTGGCATCATAACGTTCCTCCTTTGTACTGGGCAAAAGCCGCAAGAAACTCTTTTCTCTTGCCCCTGGATATAGGTATTGCCTCTCCGGCAACTATAACATCGTCCTTTCTTATTACCTCAACATATTTGAGATTCACAAGAAAACTGGCATTGCATCTTGCAAACTTAGCCTCTTTAAGGAGAAGCTCATATTTGCCAAGTGTTCCCCATTGTCGGACAGTCTCATGCCCCATATGAAAAAGAATGTCATGTCCTGAGCTTTCAACATAAGTAATACTGTCAGCACTAACGCGTCTTCCAGACTCTTTGTTTTTCAGCTCAATGAGGACTCCGGGATTCCTGTATGACAATGTCTTTAATGCTCTTGAAAGTTTTGCTGAAAAAGAAGCATACTGAAGTGGTTTTAAGATATAGTCAAAAGCATTGACCGAATACCCTTCAACCGCATATTGAGTGAGGTTTGTAACAAAGATGATCATGACTTTTTCATCACGAAGTCTTATCTTTTTTGCTACATCCATTCCAAGCATATCAGGCACTTTGATATCCAAAAACAGAATATCTGCATCCTGCTTATAAGAAGTCAAAAGATTGATTCCTCTATCGTACGTATCAACACTATATTCAAATGATGGATTTTCTTTTCTGTATCTGGATAAGACTCCCAGCAGTTTATCAAGCTGACTTTGCTCATCCTCCAAAATAGTTATCTTGTACAAATCAAAATTTTCCCTTTAAACAAATACCCTTGGAACTCTTTTGTTTATATTGCAGGTAAGCTCGTAGTTAAATCTTCCGCTTATTTCTCCGAGCATTTCAGCAGTTATCTCATTTCCTGATTTTTCATCTTTTCCAATGAGAATAACCTCATCTCCCTCTTTAACATTGTCTATATGTGTTACATCAACCATAAACTGATCCATACATACTCTGCCAATGATATTGGCTCTTTCGCCATGGATAAGAACATAGCCTTTGTTTGAAAGACTTCTTGGATAGCCATCACCATATCCGACAGGAATCGTTGCTATCTTAGTCTCCCTTTCAGTCACATATGTTCCGCCATAGCTTACAGGGGTTCCTGCCGGTACAGTCTTTATCATAACTATATGACTGATAAGTTCGAGGGTTGGCTTTAGATCTACTATATTCTTAGGAACATCCTCTGATGGCCACATTCCATACATTGTCACACCTGCACGCACCATATCCATTGAACTTTCTGGAATAGATATTATGCTGGCACTATTTGCGCAGTGTCGTAACTTTATCTTAATTCCGCACTCAGCCTCAGCCCTGTCAACAAAGTCTTTAAATACAAGTTCTCTCTCTTTTGCATTTGTAAGATCTTTTTCATCGGCCCTTGCAAAATGTGTGAACACACCTTCAATATCCAGATTTTTAAGAGCAGCTACTTTCCTTATAAACTCTACCCCATCTTCATCCGGAGTAATTCCTATACGTGACATTCCTGTATCAACAGCTATATGAATCTCAGGCTTTTTACTTATATCGCCTCTTTCAAGTAGCTTTTTGGCACAGGCATCAAGCTCTTTTGCCATATCTATTCTAAATACTGCAGGTCTTATACCTTCTATCAATAGCCTCTCATAAGCATATGAAAAAGTGTATCCTAAAATAAGAATAGGTTTTTTAATAGCATTATCTCTAAGTTCAAAAGCTTCCTCTGCTGTAGCTACAGCATATCCCCAGATATAATCCTTGTTTTCCAGCTCCTGAGCTATTCTGACTGCGCCATGACCGTAGGCATCTGTCTTAACAACCGCCATTATTTTGGTTCCGGCAGGAATATTCTTTCTCATGCTCTCCAAATTATAATCAATTGCCTTTAAGTCAATCTTGGCATAAACTCTGGAAAATTCTTCTAACATTTCTAAACTTCACCTCAGTATATCTTCAAGTTCGGCCGCAATATCAGATGCGACCATAGCATATTTACCATGCTTCGCAGCGGCATTATCACCACAGGCGCCATGGATATATGTGCCAAGACACGCAGCCTCAAAGCTGGTGTTTTCAAGGCACACAAGTGCTCCAATTATGCCGGATAATACATCTCCCGATCCGGCAGTCGCCATACCATCATTACCGCTCACATTAATATATATCTTTTTCTCGTTGCTGTCACTCACTATAGTTCTGGCATCCTTGCAGACAACAGTACATCTGAGCTCTTTTGCAAGTTCTTTTGGATAAAAAAGGATATTCTCCTTGCAATCACTGACAGGCTTTCCAAAGAGTCTTGAAAATTCTGCCAAATGGGGCGTTAAAACAAGCTTTCTGCCTCCAACTGAGTAATGAGACAAAAGCCTTCTGTACTCGATGTTCATAGCTACAAGATTAAGCGCATCTGCGTCCATTACAAGGTGCTTATTACAGTTATTAAGAATGATACCAAGAAGCTCATCGCCCTTCATATCAATCCCGATTCCAGGTCCTATGACCACAGCATCTGCCCATTCAATATCCTTTATGAGCTTATCAGCCACAGGCTCAAAATCTTCATATACATCAATAAGAGCTTCAGGAAGAAGTGACTTAACAATTTCTGCATTCTCAATAGCAGTCATGATCTTGACCATTCCCGCACCTGAGCGAATGCAAGCACTTGCTGCCAGTACACAGGCTCCGCTGACATTCTTGGAGCCGGCAACTATAAGCACTTTTCCGTTGGTTCCCTTGTTGGCATCTTTGCGTCTCTTAGGAAGAAGCTCAGTTATCTTTTCATCATAGTAAAAAGCTGACGGCTCTCTTCCCAAAAAGCTATCATCAGTTATTCCTGCATCTTCCACATAGAGATTGCCGCAGTACTCACATCCGGGATAAAGGATCTCGCCGAGTTTAACCTGGTTAAAGGTAACTGTGACATCTGCTCTTACAGCAGTTCCCATAACCTTGCCGTTATCAGCATTAACACCGGAAGGTATATCAACTGATATAACAAGCATGTCGCTCTTTTTTTCTTCTTTACAGGCATTTATATACTCAACTGCCTTTAAAAAGCTCCCGGTAATATTCCGTGATAATCCGATTCCGAATAATGCATCTATAATGATATCCCATTCCAAGGAGTAAAGGTTGCCCGTCACATTGGAAAATGTGTCAGTTGTGATTCCATATTTTTCACAGGTCTTAAGCTGTTTAAGAAGAAGGTCACTCATTTTGGTGGGATCCCCTACAACCACCAAAGTGACAATATAGCCCTTTTGTTTAAGAAGTCTTGCAATAACAGCACCGTCGCCACCATTATTTCCTACACCTGCAAAAATAAGTGCTCTATATCTTCGCTCGCACTGTCTTTCTTTTGCCCACAGATCTATTTTTTCCACAACCTTTAGAGATGCTCTTTCCATCAATACTTCACTGGAAATACCAAAAACTTCAGAAGTATTTCTGTCATAGATCTTCATTTCCTGACTGCTCACTGCATACTTCATTCTTGCCCCTCCCCAATATAAAAGCAGGCTGCCAAAGGGCAGCCTAATTTATTCAACATATTCCGACTCGTCACCTGCAAGAGGTCTTCTTATTGGATGTCTTCTATCAGGATCATACTTCAGATCAAAAATCTCGATAACTTCCGGTCCAAAAATCTGATGCATATAAGAATATAGATTATAATTCTCCATTTCAGTTTCCTGAAGACGGATAACATTTTTCTTTAGCTCAACTCTGACCTTTGAGATCCACTCATCCATGGTCTTGATATAATCTGTATTCTCATGAAGTGTCTCATAACACACCTTCATAGTCTCGATCATGAGCTTATAGTCAACATCATATATCTCTCTGGACAGATCAAGAAGTTCATCCTGATGGGAATCAAGCCTGTCATTACAATCATTTATAAGTCTGGTTCTATCCTGTATTTCTTTTTCGATGGCGGCTGAATTGGCCGACTTGTTGGCTTTATCTCTGAGCGGCACAATTTCACCAAGAAGCTTTTTCTTAAGCTTCTTGATATCCTTAGTCTCGCTTCGGATCTTACCATCACGTTCTACGAGTGCATTAAGTTGATCTGCTAGCTGCTCGATCTCAGGTGTCATTTCTGTCTGAGTAAATAACTGATGCCATTTATTATCCAGCGTCAGTATAGGAATACTTTTCCCCTCAAGAGCAGACATATACACTTCATCACTCTTTGCCATCAGTTTCTCTCACTATTAAATGTTTTTTTCGTATCTATTAATATTATATGATAATTTCATCAGGCTGTCAGATAAATGAACATTTTCTACCTGAATATTGTCAGGAACTTCCAGATCAACATGGGCAAAATTCCATATAGCCTTGATGCCACACTGTGCAAGCTTATGTGCCATTGGAACTGCCTGATCCTTAGGAATAGTAAGAACTGCTATTTCTATGTTGTTGTCCCTTACAAACTGCTCCATCTCTTCGATAGGTCTTACTTCTACATCTCGGATCTTGGTGCCATAAAGTGATGGATTGCAGTCAAAAGCGCCCTTAAACACGAAACCTCTTCTTGTAAAGTTGGTATAACCTGCGATAGCTTTACCAAGGTGTCCTGCACCGATGATAACTAAGCTGTGCTGCTTATCGATGCCAAGGATCTTACTGATCTCTTCATAAAGGTAGCTTACATTATATCCGTATCCCTGCTGTCCAAAGCCACCAAAATTGTTAAAGTCCTGTCTTATCTGTGAAGCAGTAACCTTCATGATGCTTGATAGTTCTTGAGAGGAAATTCTCTCAACACCCTTCTCTTTAAGGTCTCCCAAATATCTGAAATACCTAGGAAGCCTTGCGATAACCGCTTGAGAAATTTCTTTTTCTGCCATATCTGCTCCTATCTTATACATATAAATATGCGTGTTTGTTAATAATTCTACAAAAGATATTATAGCCACACGTTAAATATATGTCAATTGGAAAAGAGCTCTGTTATGGCTTGAAATAGCTTATTACGTCGGTCATACTTGAAGCCAGCTCCTGAAGTTTATCTGCCGATTCTGTAATAATTGCAAAGGTTGCATTGAGCTCCTGCATGGATGCGTTGGTTTCCTCTGTAGAAGCAGCATTTTCTTCAGAAATAGCAGAAAGGTCAGATATGATCTCAACAAGCTTGTCTTTAGCTACATTGAGCTGATCAACATATCCTGCAATGTTTCCAGTACTATCAGCAACATTGTCTACATTTTCAGCCATGCTCTGCATGTTGGTCTTAGTATCATCAAGCTGCTGAGACTGCTGGTCAAAGCTGGCATTGAGCCTCTGCATTACTTCTACAGAAGCTTCTGAATCAGCCACAAGTTTTTCAACTATCTTCTTTATTTCTTCTGCGCTGTTGCTACTCTGTACAGCAAGCTGTCCAATCTCAGTTGCAACAACTGCAAAGCCTTTACCTGCATCGCCTGCTCTTGCTGCCTCAATAGAAGCATTAAGCGACAAAAGATTTGTCTGGCTGGCGATCTCTGTAATAGCCTCTGAAAACTTCGAGATTTCTTTTGCCGATTCGTTGGTTGAATCGATAGTTGCCCCAATATCTTTAACGGATTCCTGAACCTCAGTACTCTGTTCTATCAGCTTGGTAAGAGCTTCCATAGCTGCCTCGCAGGAGGTCTTCATCTGTTCAGAATATGAATTAAGCTGTTTAACATTATCTGCTACCTGCTCAATATCTTTGCCGATATCCTGAGTATTTCCTGCAGCCGTTTCAACACTCTCCGCCTGATTTACAGCACCCTTTGAAATATCGTCCACAGCCTGACTCACCTGACCTGAAGCTGTTGACGCCTGATTAGCAGAATCTGCAAGCTCCGCGCCTGATTTTTTTAGCTCATTGGACATGTCCATGGTTCTTGTAATGACATCACCAAGCTTATCGCTAAGTGTCTTTGCCCCATCAGCCAAAAGACCTATCTCATCAGTTCTCTGTAAAGATTTCTCGTCAATATTGAGCTTTAGCTCACCTCTTGAAAGGTTTCCAAGTTCATCTGCAATTGCTTTCATCTTGACCGATACAGTATTGGCTACAAAATAGCCAACTGCTGAAGTAGCAAGAGCAAGGATAATAGAAATAACGGACATCGTGATAATGATACCTCTGACCTTGCCATCTACTGAATCGCTCTCTCTTCCTGCAAATACCATACCGATGGCTGTACCGTCATCATTCATGAGAGGAAGGTAGTATAAATAATAATTTTCATTGGTCCCTGCCGGAATGCTCTTTGCATAGTATTCTGACTTATTCCCAACAACCTGATTATATACAGTATCAGATACATCATAACCTACAGCTTTATTCCCGTTACCATCAAGAAGGGTTGTGATTTGTCTTGTTTTGCCATAGAAAACAGAATATTCGATCCCGGTAAGAGATTTCATTTCTTCCATGATCTCATTATATTCTTCCATGATATTTTCATCGCCCTTATACAGGTTACCATCACTTAGGCTCCAATCGCCATCCCAGACATTGCTCATTTCACTGTTAAGCTGTTCAGCAGCAACCCTGAGTTCTTCCTGAACCATATCACTATATATACTGTTAATCTCAATGCCACTAATTATAGTCAAAACAGTTGCCACAAAAATAATAGCCAGCACTGCTGCAATAATGAGCTTTAAGACAAGCTTACCATTTCTTTCTTTGACTTCCATTTATCCCTCCTGCTTCACCGAACACTAATATATAAAATACAGACTACTATTTATTATTATATTGCAAACCGAATTATAATTCCTGTAATATCGATATTATTTTTATTAAATTTTGATTAAGCTTTACTGTTTACATATCCGGTAAAATAAATTATCATGGAAAAGCTTAGTATTTGAAAGATGAGGTATAAACTTATGTCATATAAAGATTACATGGTTCGTGCAACAGCAGGAAATGCACAGATTAGAGCTTTTGCAGCAACCACCAAAGATTTAGCAGAATATGCAAGGAAAGCGCATAATCTCTCCCCAATAGCAGCTGCAGCTCTTGGCAGACTCATGACAGGTACTGCTATGATGGGAACAATGATGGATAACGACGATGACCTTATCACCGTAAAAATGGACGGCGATGGTCCTTTAAAAGGAGTTCTTGCCACAGCAGACAGACACGGTAATGTAAAGGGATACGCAGTTAATCCATATGTCATCATGGAGCCCAATGCAGCAGGTCATCTGAATGTAGGCGGTGGAATCGGTGAAGGAACCCTGACAGTAATAAGGGATATGGGCCTTAAAGAGCCTTATGTTGGTCAGGTTCCCCTCTACTCTGGTGAAGTTGCTGAAGATCTCACATACTATTTCACAAAATCAGAGCAGACTCCTTCCTCAGTTGGCCTTGGTGTTCTTGTAGAAAGAGAAAGTCTTTCAGTTATAGCAGCAGGCGGATTTATCATTCAGCTTCTGCCCTTTGCTGATGAACAGACTATCACTCACCTTGAGTTCAATCTTCAGAAGTTTTCATCAGTCACAGATATCTTAAAAGCCGGTAAGACACCTGAAGATCTCCTTAAGATAGTCCTTGAGGGATTTGATATTGAATTTACAGATAAGGTTGATCTTAACTTCTATTGCAACTGTGATAAAGACCGGGTAGAAAGAGCTCTCATGCTCATCGGCAAAAAAGATATTCAGGAAATGATAGACGATGGCAAGGATATTGAGCTTCGCTGCCACTTCTGCAACAAAGCCTACACATTCTCAGTAGACGAACTCAAGGCCATCAAAGAAAAAGCAAAATAATCTCTTTTCTTTATAGCAAAAGCCCCTTCCACTGCGGAAGAGGCTTTTTTTATATCAATATCAATGCTTTTTATTAAAGTAAAACAAGCGCATTGCATGGTGAATTATAAAGGTACAAGCAAGAATAAATATCTGTGTATGAAACAGGCCTACAATATAGTAGTTTCTTTCAAGAAAGTACCCCGATACAAAGCCTATATAGCACAAAAGTCCTGTGAGCGCTATATCAATAAGCATGTATGGAAGGTTTATGATAACGTTTTTTATGTTTGTTACAAAATCCTTGAAAGAAGCATCAAAGTAAACAAAACGTCCTATCATAAGACCAAAATAATACATCATTACAGGACCATATTCACTTTCATCGCCTATGTTGTTTAAATACATAAGTATCAGAATAACATAGAACATCGCCAGCATACGCATTGTTGCTTTTTCTTCACTTGTCAGGACCTTTAGCCTTATAATAAAGCCATCAAGCACCGTATTTATGACACATGAAAAAAGAATCAGAAACAGTAGGATAAAATCTTTACCATCTGCCCAGGTACTTGTAAGATACCGCTCAATTCTCGTAAGATTTGTTGCCTTTCCTGAGGCAACAAGGCTGTATACATGATTGATGATCACATACGCGCAGGAAAAAGACATTACGGCTGTTCCTGCAATGAGCATCTCAAAAAATTTCTGAAGCCTTATCTCAAAATCTATGCTGAGATACTCTTCTCTTTTATCTGATGGATATTTCCGGGCGTAGACTTTTGAATAGATGAATATGCCAAGACTACAAACAAGCATCCCTGCAAAAGATAATAATAAAAAAATAAGTTTCTTTGTTATAGTAAAATCCGGATTAAAGTAAGCATCAACTGTCATAATTCCCCCAACAATTCATAACAAGTTATTTATTAGTCTGTAATAGTTTTATAACACTCGGGTCTCCTGTCTCTGAAAAGTCCCCAGGAAGCTCTCATTTTTCTATTTTCTTCAAAATCATACTCTGCATATATTATTTCTTCTGTATCGCGACCTGCCCTTGAAACAATATCCCCTGTTTCATCAGTCAAAAAGCTGCATCCATAGAAAGTAAGACTTGATTTTTGTCCGCCATTTTCTTCTGTCGGTTCAACATCCTCTCTTCCTATTCTGTTGGCAGCCGCCACAGGGATAATATTAGCAGCAGAATGTCCCTGCATTGTTCTCATCCAATGTCCTGAGCTGTCAACTTCCAATATAGGCTCTGAACCAATGGCAGTAGGATACAGTATAATATCAGCACCCTTTAAGGCAAGACATCTTGCAGTTTCAGGAAACCACTGATCCCAGCATATTCCAACTCCCACATTTCCATAAGCAGTCTCAAACACCTTAAAACCAGTATTTCCAGGAGTAAAGTAGAATTTTTCCTGATAATAATGGTCATCGGGTATATGAGTTTTGCGGTACACATCCAAAACCTCTCCGTCAGCATCTATCATTGCAACCGAATTATAAAAAACATTGCCATCCTTTTCAAAAATGCTTATGGGCATAACAACCTTAAGCTCTTTGCAAAGCTCTTTAAAATAAATAACTGCAGGATTCTCCAAGACAGGCACTGCAAGCTCATAGTAGTCATAGCGCCTCTCCTGGCAGAAATACTTTCTCTCAAAAAGCTCTGACAAAAGAATTATCTTTGCGCCATTTGCCGCAGCTTCTCTTGTAAGCTGGCCCGCTTTCTCTATATTTCTTTTTACCTGTTCCTCATCAGTTGCAGCAACAGAGCCGCATGCAAACTGGACACAGGCAACTTTTATCTTATTATCCATATTTCTCACCGCATTCCTTTTTACTTATTTCCTGGCAGGAATCTGTTGTGTAATACAATGAATATTGCCACCGCCTAAAAGAATATCTCTGGCAGGAATACCGATTATCTCCCTATCAGGGCAGATCTTTTTTAGTATTTCCAAAGCTTTCTTATCACTCTCAGCATTATCATCGCCAAACTGAGGAACAAGCGCTGCTCCGTTTATAAAGTAAAAATTCACATAGCTGGCTGCCAGGCGCTCTCCTTCATCTCTCATATCTTCGCCCTCTTCAAACTCATAGTTTTGAAGATCCAAAGCACTTACCAATACCGGATGCCCAGGAATCGGCAGTTTATGAACCTTGATCTTTCTTCCCTTTGCATCCGTCTCTTTTTCCAGATAATCAAGACAAGCCTTAGAAAGTTCATACTGAGGATCATTTACATCATCAGTCCAGGCAAGCACAACCTCTGAAGGTGCAATAAAAGCGCACACATTGTCTACATGCTCATTAGTCTCATCATTGTAGATTCCTCTTGGGAGCCAAAGAACTTTTGAAATGCCAAGGTACTCTTTTAAAGTCTTTTCTATCTGCTCTTTGCTAAGTGATGGATTTCTCCCAGGACTCAAAAGGCAGCTTTCAGTTACCATAAGAGTGCCTTCCCCGTCAGTATGTATAGATCCTCCTTCAAGCACAAAAGATGTTGCATCATACATGTCAGTACCGATAGCTTTGCAAAAAGCTGCAGCCAAGGCATCATCCTTATCCCATGAAGCATACAGACCGTCAACCTCACCGCCCCAGGCGTTAAACTTCCAGTTTATTCCACGAATATCACGCTTATTATTCACAACAAAAGTTGGTCCGACATCCCTTGCCCAGGCATCATCGGAATCAATCTTTATCAAAAAGCATCGCTCTTCCAAAATATCTTCAAGTATTAGTTCATCTTCATCAGAAGAACCTATATATCTCTCAAATACCTCATTATACTTCCCCGACACTTTAAGTTCATCGCAATACTCATTTATGATCTTATAGACAAAAGCAGACGCCTCCTGATAAAATTCGTCAGAAACCAAGAGATATAAATTTTCTCTTTTTATGATTTCCAAAAATATGCATCCAAAGTTATTAAGAGCACCACTTCTATCCTTTCCCCAGCTTCCGGGTCTGGTAGGATAAATCATAAGCGTTCCTGCATGTTTATCATATTCTGCCGGCATATAAAACCCGTCTGTAAGAGGAGTTTTTGCACTAATTATTTCCATTTCTTTTCCCATATAAACTAAATTTGTATTTTAAAAGATTAAAGCCTGCACTTAAAGTCTTCATAGCCGAATCGCTTTATTACATCAACGCTTCCATCCTCATGAAGAATATCTATATCCGGCAAAGGCATTCCGTTAAAGGTATTGTTTTTAACCATGCTGTAAATTGCCATATCCTCAAACACTAACCTGTCTCCAATGTGCTTTGGCTCTTCAAAACTGTAGTCGCCAATTACATCCCCTGCAAGGCATGTTCTGGAAGATAATCTGTAAGTATAGTTCATCTCCCCTGGTTCCTCACCATCTCTAAGTGGCGGCCTATATGGCATCTCCAAAACGTCAGGCATATGGCAGGCTGCAGAAGTATCAAGAATAAGTACAGGTATCCTTTCAGTTTCTACAATATCCATGACAGTAGTCACAAGGTATCCTGCATCAAGCGCGATTGCCTCTCCCGGCTCAAGATAAACCTCTATTCCATAGGTCTGCCTGATTCTTTTTACAAGTCTGATAAGACCATCAACATCGTAATCTTCCCTTGTTATATGATGTCCACCACCAAGATTGATCCATTTGATCTTGCCACGTGTATCCTCATCAGATCTTTCAAGATTTTCCTGTACAGGACTTGGAAAGAATCTCTTAAACTCTTCTTCAACTTTTAAAAATGTGGTCTCTAAAGGCTCAAATCCCTGCTCGCAAAGTGTATGGAAATGAAGGCCCTCAACACCTGAAGGTAGTCTTTCAGGCATATCCTTTAGCCTTATTCCAAGCCTTGATCCTTTTGCACAGGGATCATAGATCTCATGCTCCTCCTGAGTGCTGAACTCAGGGTTTATCCTAAGACCGACAGAGACCTTTCCTTCGGCAGTTTTTTTCTCCCACACAGGTCTGTGATGTTCAAGCTGATTAAGAGAATTAAAAACAATGTAATCACAAATATCACATAGTTCAACCATCTCTTCATCACCAAAAGCAGGTTCAAAAACATGATTCTCGCCCTGCATCTCTTCGTGAGCAAGCCTCGCCTCGAAAAGCCCCGAAGCTGTCGCACCAGTTAAATATTTTGATATCAATGGATATGTCTGATAGATAGAGTACGCCTTTTGAGCCAGGAGTATTTTAGCTCCTGACTCTTTTTGTACTCTGTCAAGAATTTCAAGATTCTCGCGTAATTTCTTTTCATCAATAACATACGCCGGCGTACGTATTTCAGATAGATTCATAATTTCCCCTCATCAATACAGCTATAAATATCAATCCCATATCAGTCAACAAGCTGTGGATTCTCATCAACAACCCATGGAAGGCCATATTCGCCCAGCATATCCATGTATGGATCAGGATCAAACTCATCAGTTGTATATACACCTGGCTTCTTCCACTTACCACTAAGAACAAGTGCAGTTCCGATCATAGCAGGAACACCTGTTGTGTAGCTGATTGCCTGACTGCCAAGTTCCTTATAGCACTCCTGATGGTCACATACGTTGTAGATATAAATTGTTCTCTCTTTTCCATCCTTAATTCCGCGGAATATACATCCGATGTTAGTCTTTCCGACTGTTCTAGGTCCAAGGCTTGCAGGATCAGGTAAAAGAGCTTTCAGGAACTGGATAGGCACAATCTCTTTGCCTTCGAAATTGATAGGACTTGTTGAAAGCATTCCAACATCCTCAAGGCAACGCATATGGTCAAGATAGCTCTGGCCAAATGTCATAAAGAAACGAATTCTCTTAACCTCAGGGAAATTTTTACCAAGAGCTTCAATCTCTTCGTGGTGAAGGAGGTACATGTCTTTTTGTCCAACCTGTGGGAAGTCGTATACTCTCTTTATCTCCATAGGCTTTGTCTCAACCCAGTGGCCATCCTCCCAGTAGCTTCCATTTGCGCTTACTTCACGAAGATTGATCTCAGGATTGAAGTTTGTAGCAAAAGCATAACCATGATCGCCACCATTGCAGTCCAGGATATCAATAGTGTGGATCTCATCGAAATAGTGCTTTTTAGCATAAGCTGTAAATACACTTGTTACACCGGGATCAAAACCTGTTCCAAGAAGGCCTGTGATTCCGGCTTCCTTGAACTTGTCCATGTATGCCCACTGATAACTGTAATCAAAGTAAGCTGTAAAGCCCTTTTCCTTGCATCTCTTCTCATATGCAGCACGCCATACAGGCTCGTCTGTATCCTCAGGCTCATAGTTTGCTGTATCGATGTAATCAACCTTGCACTCAAGACATGCATCCATGATAACAAGATCCTGATAAGGAAGTGCAACATTGAGCACAGCTTCAGGCTTGTACTCCTTAATAAGTTTAATAACATCATTGACATCATCAGCATTTACAGTTGCTGTAGTAATCTTTACACTTGTTCCCTGCTTCTCAAGTTTTTCCTTAAGAGCATCACATTTAGAAACAGTTCTGCTGGCAAGGCACATCTCTGTGAACACCTTGCTGTTCTGGCAGCATTTCTGGATTGCAACCTGTGCAACGCCGCCACATCCGATAACCAATAATCTACTCATCTATATACCCTCCGTTTTCTTCGCTTAAATCTATTTTACCTGCTCATGTCCTCTTCTTCCTGAAGAAGATCCTCTACATATTTAGGAAGCATGAATGCTCCCTTATGTAAGTGAGTTGTATAGTACCAGGTCTTAATGCCTCTCTCATCCCATCTGTCAGGATTAAAGTCCTTTAGAGGATGATATTTTTTGCTGGCAAATCCAAAGAGCCAGTATCCGGCAGGACATGTAGGAATGTGTGCCTGATAAACTCTGTTTATAGGGAATACTCTGTAAGCCTTTCTATGCATGGCTCTGCAGCTTTCCTCGTCCTCATCATAGAAAGGACTTCCATGCTGATAAACCATGATTCCATCATCATGAAGCGCCTTGTAGCAGCTTCCATAAAACTCTTTTGTGAAAAGACCTGCCTCATGTCCCAAAGGCTCTGTGGCATCATTTATTATGAGGTCATACATGTCTTCACATTTTCTGAGATATTTAAGGCCATCCTGATAGAAAATATGAACTCTGTCATCCTCAAGTCCTATAGCATTGTCAGGGAAATACTGTTTGCAAACATCCACAAACATGTTGTCAGGCTC
The DNA here is from genome assembly GCF_015056685.1 of Butyrivibrio sp. Taxonomy (GTDB): domain Bacteria; phylum Bacillota; class Clostridia; order Lachnospirales; family Lachnospiraceae; genus Butyrivibrio. Next base: position 154,301 of record NZ_SVFW01000001.1, read on the forward strand.
AACTACATCTATAACCTTTATCTCATCATAATGGCAAAGCTCTCTGGCAACACCGCCGTCTCCGCCACCAAGTACAAGGACCCTCTGGACTTTAGGATGAACTGCCATAGGCACATGAACGATCATCTCGTCATAAGTAAACTCATCCTTCTCTGAAAAGATAATATTTCCATCTGAGGTCAGGAATTTACCGAACTCAGGAGAATCAAAAACATCAATTCTCTGAAACTCACTTGTTCCTGAAAAAAGCTGCTTGGCAAGTCTTATGCTTATTTTGACATTGCCTGTATGCATATCACTAAACCAATAATCCATCTCGGCCATGATTTTCCTCCTATATACTTCAGTTATTATCAAAAGGTTATTTCAGCACAAAGAGTTTAGATATATCTTCACTTTCAGGGCCTTGCATTGAGCAACCTTTTTCTCTTGCTGTCTTAATATAATCCAAAATGTCTGCTGTTATTACTTCTCCAGGAGAAAGAATCGGGATTCCCGGCGGGTAACACATAACAGACTCTGCGCTTATCCTGCCAACGCAGTTGTCGATTGGAAGCTGCTCTTTTTCTGCATAGAAGGCTTCCTGAGGAGTCGCCTTAACAATAGGAGTTACATACTCTGCAGAGAAAAAGCTCTGTTCAGGCTTAGCATAAAGACGTCTTATATCTGCTAAAGCTCCGGCAAGACGCTCAATATCCTGAAGTCTGTCACCTATTGAAATATATGCCATGACATTGGAGAGATCACCAAACTCCATCTGAATGTCATACTCATCTCTTAAAAGGTCGTAAACCTCAATACCGGTAAGACCTATGCTTCTGGTATTTACAACCAGTTTAGTCTCATCAAAATCAAAAATACTTCCGCCGTTTTTAAGCTCGTTGCCGTATGCATAGTAACCACCGATGTCGTTGATCTCTTCTCTTGCATACTGAGCCATCTTTGTCACTTTTTCAAAGCTGCTATAGCCGTTAAGTGCAAGGTTTCTTCTGGAAATATCAAGGCTTCCAAGAAGAAGATAGCTGGCACTTGTGGTCTGAGTCAGATTAACTATGCGGCTTATATATCCTATATTAGCATCCTTTCCGCATAAAAGAATAGAACTCTGCGTAAGGCTTCCACCTGACTTATGCATACTGATGGCCGCCATATCAGCACCTGCAGCCATTGCATTAAGAGGAAGTCCCGGGCCAAAGTACAGATGTGTTCCGTGAGCTTCATCTACAAGAGCCTTCATGCCATTTTCATGTGCTAATTCTACAATTGCCTTAAGGTCTGAGCAAATTCCATAATAAGAAGGGTTGTTGATAAGAATTGCCTTTGCATCCGGATTCTCTTTTACAGCTCTTTTAACATCTGCTATTTCCATTCCCAAAGGAATACCGAGTTTAGTATCAACCTTAGGATCAATATATACAGGAACTGCGCCACAAAGTATAAGGGCATTGATCGCGCTCTTGTGAACGTTTCTGGGCATAATGATCTTTTCACCCATTTTAACATTAGAAAGAACCATTGCCTGAACTGCGCTTGTAGTACCGTTGACCATCATAAATGCATGCGCAGCTCCGAATGCATCAGCCATAAGCTCTTCAGCTTCCTTAATAACAGATACCGGGTGACAAAGATTATCCAGAGGCTTCATGGAATTCACATCGATTCCGACACACCTCTCACCAAGAAAACTAACCAGCTCAGCGTTTCCTCTTCCCCTTTTGTGTCCCGGAACATCAAATGGAACCACACGCTGCTTTCTAAATCTCTCAAGCGCTTCGTATATAGGCGCTCTTTTCTGCCTCTCAAGATCCAACTACATACCCTCCCAAAATATCTTAAACATGCGAAAAGGAGTAGCACGTTCCAAAGGAACGTACAACCCCTTGTTTTATCAAATTACACAGTAATGTAATAATACTATATAATGCCGATTTTCGCTATATTTTTTAAATTATTTCACAATTTCTTTAAGAGAGCCGGCAAGACCTGCAATTCCTTGAATATTGGAAGGTACAATGATCTTTGTAGCCTGGCCGTCAGCAGCCTTTTCAAATGCTTCAAGACTCTTGAGAGTAAGAACTGATTCATCTGCCCCGGCAGACTTAAGCATGCTGATACCATCCGCATTAGCCTTCTGAATGCTTCTGATAGCTTCAGCCTGACCTTCAGCTTCTCTGATTCTCTTTTCCTTCTCAGCTTCAGCTCTAAGGATCGTAGCCTGCTTATCAGCTTCGGCCTGGAGGATCTTACTCTGCTTCTCACCTTCTGCAACTGTGATCTGAGACTGCTTTTCACCTTCAGCAAAAAGAATTTTTTCTCTCTTCTCACGTTCAGCCTTCATCTGTTTCTCCATTGCATCTCTGATCTGCTCAGGAGGATTGATGTTCTTAAGCTCAACTCTTGTAATCTTTATTCCCCAAGGATCTGTTGCGATATCAAGCGCATCCTGCATCTGTGCATTGATCTGATCACGGGAAGTAAGTGTTTCATCAAGTGTAAGTGATCCGATAACATTACGAAGTGTTGTTGCTGTAAGATTTTCAATGGCTCCGATAGGATTTCTTACACCGTAAGCATAGGCCATAGGATCTGAAATTCTGAAGAAAACAATTGAGTCAATCTGCATTGTTACGTTGTCCTGTGTAATAACAGGCTGAGGTGGGAAATCGCAATACTGCTCTTTAAGATCAACCTGACGGGCAACTCTGTCGATAAAAGGAACTTTGATATGAAGACCAACATCCCACGTCTCCTTGTATGCTCCAAGTCTTTCAACTACGAAAGAATGCGCCTGTGGAACAACCCTGATATTGGTTGCGATAAGCGCAATAATAAGAATAACTAAAATAATTACTGCTATCATTTTTCCTCCTTTTGTCATGTTAAAAAAACATGCCCCAACATTTAATTTTTAATCTATAGAAATGAGCTCATACTCTTTTACGCCAAATCCCATTTCTGCGGCAGCATCAATCGTATGTTCTCCGTTTCTCGTTTGTACTCTCTCAAGGAAATGATCTCTTCCCGGATCGTCTGATTTATAAACAAGATCCATGCAAGCCCTGTCGATAGCGATCGGGTCTGTCGAAATCAGGATTCCAACATCAGCCATACAAGGATCTTCAGCAACTGCGCAGCAGTCACAGTCAACAGACATATTCTTCATTACATTCACAAAGACCATATTTCCTTTAAAGTGCTCTACTACAGCAGATGCAGCCTCTGCCATAGACTCAAGAAAATCGTCCTGGGCAGCATGATTATCCCATACAATAGCCTGATCATCAGTCTTTGTAAGTTTTCCGCCCGAATGAATATTTACTTTTCCAGCAGTTGATGCACAACCTATAGAAAGCTGTTTTAACGCACCGCCGTATCCGCCCATTGGATGTCCCTTGAAATGTGACAGCACAAGCATTGAATCATAGTTAAGAAGATTCTTGCCCACGATATCATTTTTCAAATGGTTAGCATGAGTGATGGGAAGTACAGCATCTGGTCCCTCAGCATCCATAAGATCAACTACAAAGAAATCATTCCAGCCATGCTTTTTAATAAGTTTCACATGTTTTTCTGTGCTGTTACGTTCGCCATCATAGGCAGTATTACACTCAACGACAGTGCCTCCAACATGTTCAACCATAGGTTTCCAAAACTCAGGCTTCAGATAATTCTGATTGCCATCTTCACCGGAATGAACCTTAACTGCAATCTTACCTGTAAGCTTCTTGCCAAGAGTATCATACATCTTAACAACCTGCTGGGGTGTAATGTTTCTGGTAAAATAAACCTTCGATACTGAACCCATATCATTGCCCTCCTGCTTCTTTTTTCTTAACTATAAGTTTTGCTCCTTCAACCTTTACTACTTCAATCTCTTCACCTGCAGCTATAACTGAATCGTCGTCGCTTACAACTATCCAGGTTGTACCATCAAGATCTGCCTTTCCGCTCATCTTAAGGTTATCAATCTCAGTCTTAGCAATAAGTGTTCTTCCAACAAGTGAATCGACATTAGTTTTAATTGTTTTACTATTCAGATATTTAGTTGCTAAAGGCCTTGTAAATAAAAGAGAAACCGCTGATACGACAATAAAAACAATTATCTGAAAAAGAACCGGAGCATTAAACAATGCCGTGATCATAGCCACAACAGCTCCAAATACAAACCATATACTAAAAATGCTGGTGGTAATAAGTTCAAGAACGCCAAAGACTATAGCTGCAATCAGCCAGACAATTTGCATTGATATATCCATAACTCCCCTCCTTATGTTTTATAATATGAGTATAGCAGATTTTTAGTGGTTTTATACACAATAAATGCGCAAAATAAAGGGGGTATTTTTTGCAGGGATGGAAAAATGTGCAGCGCACATATAACAATAGAAAAACCACGGAATACCAAGTAAACTTGGTTCCGTGGTTTTCTCTATTGTTACCGCTAAAGCGGTTTTGATTATGTATTGGAGTTTGGCTCGTTATCGCTCACATGCCCATTCCCATTCCTGCGCCGCCTGCTGGCATTGGAGGAACTGGCTCTTTGATTGTAGCTACAGCTGCTTCTGTTGTAAGGAAGCTTGATGCTACAGATGTAGCATTCTGAAGAGCTGATCTTGTAACCTTGGCAGGATCGATGATTCCGTCCTTAACCATATCTACATACTCTTCTGTGTATGCGTTGAAGCCGATACCCTGCTTAGACTCTTTAACCTTGTTAACGATAACTGATCCGTCAAGACCTGCATTGTTAGCAATGTGGTAAAGAGGAGCTTCAAGTGCCTTAAGAACTACCTTTGCACCTGTCTTCTCATCACCTTCAAGTGAATCAGCAAGTTTAGCAACTTCCTTAGATGCATGGATGTATGCGCTACCACCACCAAAGATGATGCCTTCTTCAACGGCTGCTCTTGTAGCGTTAAGAGCATCTTCCATTCTGTACTTAGCTTCTTTCATCTCTGTCTCTGTAGCAGCACCAACTCTGATAACTGCAACACCACCAGCGAGCTTAGCAAGTCTCTCCTGAAGTTTTTCCTTATCGAAATCAGATGTTGTCTCTTCGATCTGCTTCTTGATCTGAGATACTCTTGACTTGATGTCATCCTTGTTTCCAAGACCATCAACGATTGTTGTCTTCTCTTTTTCAACCTTGATGCTCTTTGCTCTACCAAGGTCATCCATTGTTGTATCCTTAAGCTCAAGGCCAAGATCTGAAGAAATAACCTTACCACCTGTAAGGATAGCGATATCTTCAAGCATAGCCTTTCTGCGATCACCATATCCAGGAGCCTTAACAGCTACTACATTGAATGTTCCACGGAGCTTGTTAACGATAAGAGTTGTAAGAGCCTCACCATCAACATCCTCAGCGATGATAAGAAGCTTAGAACCAGTCTTAACGATCTGCTCAAGAAGTGGAAGAATATCCTGAATATTTGAAATCTTTTTATCTGTAATGAGGATGTATGGATCTTCAAGTGTTGCTTCCATCTTATCCATATCTGTTGCCATGTAAGCTGAGATATATCCTCTGTCGAACTGCATACCTTCTACAAGGTCAAGCTCTGTCTGCATTGTCTTGGACTCTTCGATTGTGATAACACCATCGTTAGAAACCTTTTCCATTGCATCTGCGATCATCTGTCCTACTTCATCATCTCCTGATGAAACAGCAGCAACTCTCATGATCTGCTCTTTTCCTTTAACCTTTGTAGCCATCTTGCTGATAGATGCAACTGCTGCATCAGTAGCCTTCTTCATACCTTTACGAAGAACGATTGGGTTAGCACCTGCAGCGAGGTTCTTAACACCTTCATTGATCATAGCCTGTGCAAGAACTGTAGCTGTTGTTGTACCATCACCTGCTACATCATTTGTCTTTGTAGCAACTTCTTTTACGAGCTGAGCGCCCATGTTCTCATATGCATCTTCAAGCTCGATCTCTTTTGCAATTGTAACACCATCGTTTGTGATTGTAGGTGCACCATAGCTCTTATCAAGAACTACGTTTCTTCCCTTAGGTCCGATTGTTACTCTAACTGTATCTGCAAGCTTATTAACGCCTTCTACCATAGCTGTGCGGGCGTCTGCGCCGTACTTAATTGTCTTAGCCATTTTGTTTTCCTCCAAAGTATTATATTAAAAACTTAATCCGGATCATACGACCTTTGATAAAGTCTCTGGATTATTTAATGATTGCAAGAATATCGTTCTGCTTAACAATGATGTATGTAACATCATCAAGCTTAACTTCTGTTCCTGAATATTTTGAATAGATGACATTGTCACCCTTCTTAACCTGCATTTTTACTTCCTTGCCATCAACGATTCCGCCAGGACCTACTGCAATGACCTCTGCCTGCTGTGGCTTCTCTTTCTCTGCTCCTGGAAGAACGATACCTGACTTTGTGGTCTCTTCTGCCTCAAGCTGCTTTAAAACAACTCTGTCTGAAAGTGGTTCTAACTTCATTGTAAATGCCTCCTTTATATAATCTTTAGATTATTGTTTTACTTATTGTTAGCACTCGATAGCTTTGAGTGCTAATCTCTAAGAACATATATTAGTATGTTAATCTTACTTGCGCAAGCTGAATAATTGGCTATATTTTTATATATTCAGTATTTTACTCTTATTTTCTCATTTTTTCTCACGTTTTCTACCTTTTTATTTCTTTTAGCATAGTTTAACCCTACTGTTTATCAGCATATCTTCTATATCAATTTTTTATATTTATTTAATTTGCAGTAAATTGATAATCCATATCTTTTCTGTGATAATATCCTTAATAGTATGAGTAGTACTGATACTATGCTTATGGCACGGAAGCCTTAAGAATGCATTTTTTGCAAGGAGGTGCGAACATGGCAAATATATTTAGCAGCCTGTCCGGCTCATATAATTATGTTAATGATATGAGTAATCTTTTGACCGATTACTCCAGTATCAAGAGCGGCGCATATGGCTCCCTTATGAAATCCTATGTAAAAAAAGTAGGTAATCAGAATGCTCTGAACGCATACAGGGAAACCGGCTCAACTACGGTTGCTACTGATTCTGAATCAGCAACAAGCGCTACAAAGAAGACTGTTACGCATAAAACCAATTTCCTTGATAGTGTTGGACGATCAGGCTCCTCTTCTGACTCTACTGTTACAGCTGATAAATATAACAAATACAAATCTTCATGGCTTGACGATCAGCTGAAAAGCTATGACAAAGACGCGAACAAAACCACTGCGGCTGACACTTCAGTTGCTCTTGACACAACTGTTTAAGAGAAATCATTATTTTATGACATTAAGGCTCTGAAAATTCTGTTTTCAGGGCTTTTTTGTGCTTTTTCTTTAGTGATTTACTATATTGAACTAGACATTTTCATTCGAACAAATATAATATATCTGTTTAAAGATAAAAAGTTATTATTTTGTGGGTAAATTAAATGGATAATTCATTTGACAATTTTTTTCTTGCAGGTCTGGTAAAAAGAGAAAAAGTTCAATACGACCTTGAAGATAAAGAATTTATTACTAAAACGGCTACAGTACTTCTTTTGATACATATCATCCTTGAAGGTATTTATACATATTCGTTCTGTACTCCAATGATCTACATCAATCTTGTAAGCATTGGAATTTATCTAATAGAGTTCGTTTTAAATGCCACAGGACATAATGTATTACTTGTATGGATAGCACATTTTGAGATCTATTTTCATATTATTTTTGCTACTGTTTTCATGGGATATAAATGTGGATACTGGCTTTGGCTTTTCCCTTGTGTGCTTTCAGTTATCACACCATATTTTATGCCTCTTCAGTCAAAGATACAAAGCGTACTGGCAAACATACTTGTACTGCTGTACATTGTAACCTTCATAGCACTGTATGGTTTTAATGAGAACGGTTTTCTTCCAATCGGCTATGTTGCTTCTGATTCAATGTCTACTTTTATGTATTATACAAATGGCCTTATAGCCTTTTCTTTTATTATTGTTTACACAACAGTATACTGTGTGAACATTAAAGAAAATACCAACAGGCTCCATGATCTTGCCAATACAGATTATTTGACGGGTCTTTATAACCGCCAGTACATTCAAAAGCTGATATATGATGAGTCCTATAAAAATGTAGCGATCATGGACGTTGACCATTTCAAGAACATCAATGACACCTATGGTCATCTCATGGGGGACCATGTACTGATCGAGATTGCAAAGATCCTCTCATCTCACAGCGAGATATGTTGCGGAAGATGGGGCGGCGAAGAATTTCTTATTCTGTCAAAAGAGACACAAAGTTACGATGAGTTTTGCCGTATCATACGCGATATCTGCGATGAAATATCTGATAACATATTCTCTTTTGGTGGGAATGATATAAAAGTTACGTCTTCTTTTGGAACCGCCACCTGCGAAGAAGACATGACACCATATGATCTTTTAAAAGAAGCTGACACCAGGCTCTATGCAGCCAAGAGTCAGGGAAGAAATTCCGTAATCTCTGCATAATTATAGGCGCATCAAAACGATGCGCCTTTCTTTATCCCTCTTCATTACGAGGTATCTCTTTTCCGTTTAGATCGATATAGTTTTCCTTAAGGGCAATAGCCCAGTACTTCTCAGGAATGTTAGGCCATTTAACAACGCCCCTTTCCTGCTCGCAAAGCCTCATTGCGCGAAGAAGAACAGTCTGGTTAAGATCAATGCCGGTCCTTATGGTATGCATGGTGACCGCAGCCCAGGCAGGAGCATAGGTCTTAAGCTCAGAATTTTTGAATTCCCTTAGGATTTCTTTTCTGTCATAGTCCAGCTGCACGTACTCTTCTTCCCAGGTCTTTCCGTTTCCATGGAGAATGCAAAACTGAGTCTTGCCATCGTGGTACCACGGAATGCCCACAGATCCCGGATTTACTGCCTTTTTTCCTCTGTAAATATAAGTGTCCTGCACATGATTATGACCGTGTAAAAGAACTCCCGTCTTTAGGTGAGACAGCACCTTTTTGGTATTTCTTTTCTCTCTGAAAAGAAGCTCTGAAGTCTCATTAGGAGACCCATGGCAATATTCAAAGCCCGGAAAGCCCTTTTGCTCATATATTCCATAATTTGGAAGGGAAGCAAAAAAATTAAAATCCTTATCAGTCAGATTCTCATAGGTGTACAAAAGCGAGCCGCTGGCTGACCCCTTTTTCCAATTACCCTCTCCATTTTTTCTGTAGTTGAGAAGGTACTCCTCTCTGTTTCCCCTAATAATATAAGTCTCAAAATACTGCTTAAGCACATATATCTGTTCCATGGTCTTCTGGGGATTGGGGCAGTCTGTAACGTAGTCTCCAAGAAGTACAAATCTTGTGATTCCCTTCCCCATTGCGTAATCAATGCACGCCTGAAGCGCCGAATGATTACCATGTATATCACTAAATACCGCTATATCCATCATATTAGTCTGCCACCCTTATTCATCCTGCTGTCTGATTAAAAGCTTCATCAGCAAACTGCCTTGTAAAGAGCTCGTGATAGAACCCTTTGAGCTTCATAAGCTCCTTGTGGGTTCCTCTCTCTATTATTTTACCATCCTGAACAACTAAAATGATATCTGCATCAACGATAGTTGAAAGTCTGTGTGCAATAACAAAAGACGTTCTTCCCTTAGTAACAGTAACAATGGCATCCTGAATAGCCTTTTCAGTCACAGTATCAATAGAAGCTGTGGCCTCATCCAGAATAAGGATCTTGGGATCAGAAAGAATTGCCCTGGCAAAAGACAAAAGCTGCTTTTCACCGGTTGAGAGCATTCCGCCGTCTTCTCCAACATCGCTGTCAAGCCCCTTATCCATGCGCTTAACAATTGCCTCGGCAGACACAAGGCGCAAAGCCTCCCAAATCTCGTCATCCGTAGCGTCAGGCTTACCATACCTTAGATTATCCCTTACTGTTCCTGAAAAAAGATGTGGTGTCTGCAGAACATATCCGATGTTACTGTGAAGCCATAACTGAGACCTGTCCGCAGCATCTTTTCCATCTATGAGGACGCTTCCGCTCGTGGGCTTAAAAAATCTGCAAACAAGATTTACCAGAGTTGACTTCCCTGCACCAGTTTCACCAACGATGGCAACATTGGTCCCCTGTGGAACTTTGAGATTAAAATGCTCAAGAACATACTCATCCCCATCAGGATACTTAAAGGTCACATCCTTGAACTCAACATCGCCATAGAGCTCTTCCCAATTTTCTTTCTTTGGATTAAAGGTATCTCCATATTTTTCTATGACATCCGGTCTGTCTGAAACGTCAGACTCAGTCTCTATAAGCTTAAAAAATCTCTCGACATTTACCTGAACACTTATAAGCTCAGATATTGTGACGATAACGTTCTGAACCGGTTCCATAAGGCCAAGCGCATAAGACAGGAACACAGAGAGCGTACCAATCTGGATAACCCCCTCCATAGTTGCAAGGCCGCCTCTCCACAGTACAAGAGAAAGAGCCAATGAGGACATTAAAGTTATCGATGATGTGAAAAGCGCAGAGAAATGCGCTGTGTGTACCGAAGTCCTGTACATATTTCCGGTATCTTTTTCAAAATCATTTTGGATCTTATCTTCTACAACCAGGGTTTTGATTGCTTTAGCACCGGTAATTCCCTCATTGAAATTACTTGTAATAGTAGAATTTATCTCACGAATCTTTCTGTTAAGAACGATGAGTTTTTTCTGGAAGTACATAGAGAAAAGAGCTGCCACAGGAACAAGAACTATTACATAAAGCGCCAGTTTCACATTGAGGAACAGCATCATAATAAGAACGCAGACAATATATGATCCATTCCATATAATGTCCATCATTCGCCATGATACCATTACTCCGATCTTGCCCGTATCGCTCATTACCCTTGCATGAATATAGCCCACATTATTCTGGTTAAAATATGCAAATGAAAGCTCCTGCAAATGGTTAAAAGAAGCATTCCTAAGATCTCTGTCCATACTCATCTCAACCTGCCCGCAGACATAAGTAGAAATATAATTATCAATTACCTGCAGAATAAGGATAACAAGGTAAAGGATCACAAAGCCTCCAAGGCCTTCTAATGTCTTTTTACCTACAAAATTATCAAGGGCATACCTGTTAAAGATAGGATAAATGGAATCAACGAGAGAACTTAGTATTCCCAGAGTGACCATAAATACTATCTTGGGAAGATATGGCTTAATAAATGGATATAGTTTTGGTATTCCAAAAAATGGTAGTTTTGTTAATTGTTCGTTTTTCATATTCCCTGCATCTGTATATCGTAGATTTTTTTATAAATACCGTTGTTCTTTAAAAGCACGTCGTGTGGGCCCTCTTCCGCAACTTTCCCGTGATCAAGAACTATAATGTGATCCGCATGCATAAGAGTCGTTATTCTGTGAGAAATAAGGACCACTGTTGTATCGTAAGTAGACTCTAAAAGGCCACGCCTTATCTTTGCATCTGTTCCTGTATCCACAGCAGAAAGCGAATCATCAAATATCATTACAGGAGGCTTTGAGACCAGAACCTGCGCTATAGCAGTTCTCTGCTTCTGTCCTCCTGACAATGTCACACCTCGCTCGCCTACATAGGTGTCATACCCCTGCCCAAAATTCTGGATAGTCTCATCCAAAGCGGCTACCTTCGCAGCATCCCTTACCTGTTTAAGGTCATTATCCTTAAGGGTTATTCCTATATTTTCAGACAAGGTCCTCGAAAACAGGAAGGGTTCCTGAAGCACAAGGCCAATGTTCTTTCTTAAATGACTTGCCTTGATGTCCTTAATATCAGTATCTCCGACTGTTATTTTTCCGCAGCCTTCAGGAAGGTCATACAGTCTGTCCAAAAGATACATGAGCGTTGATTTACCCGACCCTGTTCCGCCCAGAATTCCAACCGTTGTTCCTGCTTTTATGGTGAAGCTTACATTATTTAGAACTTCTTCAGAACCATTTCCATAGGTAAAAGAAACATTTTCAAAAGAAATATCCTGATTCATTGGTACTTCTTTTGCATTTTCTTTATCCTTCTCAACTTCAGAATTCATGATATATCTGATACGTTCAATAGAAACTCCGGCCTTACTCATCTCAGAAATGATTCTTCCAAGCGCCCTTACAGGCCATGTAAGCATAGCGTTGTATGAAACAAATGCAATATACTCACCAACCGTAATATTCCCATTTACTGCAAAAACCGCGCCCACAACAGTTACCAGCATAACCTGGCATCCTGAGATCAGATCGTTTGAAGACCAGAACAAGGACAATATCCTCATGATCTCTATCCAGAGATTTGTGTACTCATAGTTCTGTTTTTCAAATCTTTCCTTTTCATACTGCTCTCTTCCAAAGGCCCTGACAACCCTCACACCTGTGAGATTTTCCTGGGCTGTAGCTGATAGCCTTCCTTCCTCACTGTCAGCTTTTTCAAAGCTTCTGCTGATCTTGTTGTGAAAAATGAATGAATACAATACCACAATAGGAATGAACACCGCAGAAAAAATAGAAAGCACACCGTTTATCTGGATCATAAAATACATGGCAATGATGATCCTGATAATGATCCTGACTAAAGACAAGAGCTGTTCTGATATAAACATCTTTACAGTATCAACGTCTGAAGTGCACCTCTGGATGATATCACCTGTATGATTCTCACTGTGCCAGGAAAAAGTCAGATGCATGATATGCTCAAAAAGTTTATCTCGCATCCTCTGGATAAGCCTCTCCGCAGCATGAGCATTGCACACCTTAAACAAATATCTGCATATTGCTGATAAAAGAGCAAATAGAGCAACTAAAAGGGCCATGATATAGATATGATCTTTAAGAAATGCCCTGTCACCTATTGCATTCAATAGAAGTCTCAAATACGCAGGTATGCTCCCACTTTCATCCGGAACATCAACTAGTAGATAATCGACCGTGTACTGAACTATCTTGGGACTTATGAGTTCAAAAAAAGTTATCCCAAAGGAAAGAATGACTGAAAGGCAAAAGAAAGTCTTACTTCCTCTAAGGAAAAACCACACAAGTTCAGATTTTGTATTAAATTTATGATTGATTGTCTTTTCTGTTTTATTGTTCATATGTAAAAAAATCCTGATCCAATGCTGTGATAATTATAGTAAAAGCGGCACAGTCAAGCCATGCCGCTCAAAAATCATTATATCAATTGTATACCTCTTTTTAAAGTATCATTGTAATGATTATTTAATAGGAATTTCATAATTTATACATTGAGATATTAAAAATTTTAAGTCCCTATATGCTATTATATAATAGTATAAATATTATCGTGATGCCGTTATTTTCAGAAATCTTTGGAGGATAAAATGTCTGGTATCGATTATGAAACACTTAAAACTATAGTGAACATGTGCAACATGCCCTCTGCTATTTTGTCAGTTGAAAAAAATGATGACGGGACCTGCGGGAAGATTCTCATGGTTGCAACAAACGACAAATTCAGTATGACCGGAGAAGACGTTGAAGGCCAGCCCTATGACCTGAAAATACCAAGAGATCCAAAATTTGAAGATATATTGTTTAAAGCAGCCTGGAATAACGAGCACTATCACGCCTATGTCGACACAACAAGGCTTTATGGCTATTGGACTGAAGATATAGTCATTCCCATAAACAATAATGGTGATTCCAAAATCGGATATTGCCAGTTTATCTACAATCTCAGTAAAGAAATGGATTCCGGCAAGTACTCCATTATTTCACCGGATATAGCAAGCTTTGTCATCAGGACCTGCCTTAACCTCAGGAAAAATGACGATTTCTACACCACTATGGAGCTCGTAACAAAAGAAATCCGCGAATTCACTGATTCTTTTGCCACATCTATAGTCACAATCTCAAAAGATCTCTATCAGTTCGAAGTTATCAGTGAATCCGTTAGAAATAACCTTGTTAGCATTCATGACATCTTCACTGACATCCCATATGAAATAGTAGAATCATGGGAAGACCTTATTTCGGGCACAGATTGCATCATAATCAGAAACGAACAGGATATGTGCGATATCGAAAAGCGCGCACCGGAATGGGTAAAGACACTTAGGGCAAATGATGTAAAGAGCCTTTGCCTTGCGCCTTTCATTCACCAGAACATGATAATCGGATATCTTTTCATAACCAATTTCGACGTAACTCAACTGGCACGATTCAAAGACACAATTGAGATGGTTGCTTTCTTCCTGGCTTCAGAGGTAGCGCACCACATCTTTATTGAAAAATTAAGAAGTCTGAGTTCCCTTGATATCCGTACCGGTGTTCAAAACAGAAACGCCATGAACACAAAGGTTGACGAACTTGCCATGGAACTTAAGATGGCTCCTGTTCCTTACAGTGTTGCTTTCTGTACCTTGAGCACCTTAAAAACCATCAATATAAATCAGGGACATGATGCTGGAAATAATCTTCTTAGAGATGCAGGAAAGATACTTCGCGAAGTATTTAAAGATGATTTTATTTACAGATCTGCAGGCGATGAATTTGCAGTAATATCAACAAACAGCTCTGAAGAAGAATTCAGCAAAAAGATCGACACCTTAAAAGAGAAGGCTTCAGATCCTGAATGGGTATATTTCACAGTAGGTTACTATACCGACGCCACAGATGGCTCACTTCATACAGCTATGAGATTTGCAAATCAGTACGGTCAGGAATTCAAAGAAGAATTCTATTATGAACACCCGGAGATGATTAAATAATATGACAAATGAAAAATACACAATTTTAAAAGCGTTTATAAATCAGATACCTATCCCAAGTGCCATTATGTCTGTAGAAAAAGATGCGTATGGTAATTGCGGTGAAGTGCGTTTTGCTGTTATCAATAACGTTTTTAAAAAAAGCTATTATGAAATGTTTGCGGGAACAGAAAATGATGCAAATATTTCTTTCGACAACTTTGAAAAGACAATTGAAGGAAACCTCTATACTATGCATCTTCCGAAAGAGCCAAATTTCGAAGATGTATGCTTTAGAGCTGCGTGGAAGGGCGAATTTATAAATACATATGTTGATACCTCAAAAATGTATGGTTTCTGGACTCAGGACATCCTTAATCCCATAACAGAGAAGAGCGATGATCCTGGTATCTCCTACTGCCAGTTCTCTTATACTCTGAATAAAGAAATGGATACAGGCAAATTTGCAGCTGTTTCCCCTGACATTGCAAGCTTTGTTATAAAGACCTGTCTTGAACTTAGAAACGAGCACAAATTCCTTGATAGCATGGAAATTGTAACTAAAGACATCTTAGAGTACACGAATTCATATGCAGCAAGCACTCTTACTATTGACAAAGAATTCCGTACTTTTGACATCATAAGTGCTGCATCCTCAGACCCTTCAAACGATATACGTGGTATATTTTCTAAATTCCCATATGAGATAATTGAGAGCTGGGAAGAGCTTGTAAAAAAGACAAACAGTATCATCATAAAAGATGAACATGACATGGATTACTACGAGGAAAAGGCCCCTGCCTGGGTTAAGACCTTGAGAATAAATAAAGTTCAAAGCCTGTGTCTTGTTCCCTTTACTCACAACGGAGAAACAATAGGTTACCTCTACATCACCAACTTCGATGTAAGTCATCTTGTAAGGATAAAAGAAACTATTGAACTTATCTCATTCTTTTTATCATCTGAAGTTGCTAACCACCTGTTTTTACAAAGGCTCGAGTATCTCAGTAACGTTGATATGCTTACAGGAGTATTTAACAGAAACTGTATGAACGTAAATGTAGACGAGCTGGCGCTTAAACTTGAATTTAACCCAAGACCTTTCAACGTAGCCTTCTGTGACCTGAATGGTCTTAAGACAATAAATGATACTGGCGGTCACGAACAGGGAGATAAACTTCTTGTTTATGCTGCTGATGTGTTAAAAGAAGTTTTTGCAACAGACAAGATTTACAGGGCAGGCGGTGATGAATTTACTATCATCTCCTTCGATACTGAAAAGGATTTTGAAGAAAAGATAAAATGCCTTAGAGAAAAGGCATCAGACCCGGAGTGGCTTCATTTTGCAATAGGCTACTACCATGATTCCGATTCCGGAAACCTGCGTCTTGCCATGAGATATGCCGACGAGCGCATGTATAAAGACAAAAACAAATTCTACGAACAACACCCCGATAAAAGGAGGTAAAAAAAAGCGAGTGCACGGCACTCGCTTTTTACATACTTTAACAAGGAAGTTCGGCTCTCGCACTTCGTGCTCGACCGAATGACATTTGGAAGTTCGGCTCTCGCACTTCGTGCTCGCCCGAACGACCATGCTGACTAGACTCGACAAGACCTCGTCAAGTCATCATGGTCAGAACTTACCAGCCTTTGCAGCCTCTTCGATAGAAACGGCTGTTGAAACTGTCATACCAACCATAGGGTTGTTACCAGCTCCGATAAGACCCATCATCTCTACGTGAGCAGGAACTGATGAAGAACCAGCGAACTGAGCATCTGAATGCATACGTCCCATAGTATCTGTCATACCATAAGAAGCAGGACCAGCTGCCATGTTATCTGGGTGAAGTGTACGACCTGTACCACCGCCTGATGCTACTGAGAAGTACTTCTTACCAGCTTCAATACGCTCTTTCTTGTATGTACCTGCAACTGGGTGCTGGAATCTTGTAGGATTTGTTGAGTTACCTGTGATAGATACGTCAACGTTCTCCTTCCACATGATAGCTACACCTTCCTGTACGTCATTAGCGCCGTAGCAGTTAACCTTTGCACGAGGTGAATTAGCATCCTTAGAATAGCACTTTCTGAATACTTCCTTAACTTCGCCTGTGTAGTAATCATACTCTGTCTCAACATATGTGAATCCGTTGATACGAGAAATGATCTGAGCAGCGTCTTTTCCAAGACCGTTAAGAATAACTCTAAGAGGTTTCTGACGAACCTTGTTAGCCTTCTCTGCGATACCGATAGCACCCTCAGCAGCTGCGAATGACTCGTGACCAGCAAGGAATGCGAAGCACTCTGTATCCTCTTCAAGAAGCATCTTTCCAAGATTACCATGTCCAAGACCTACTTTACGTCTGTCAGCAACTGATCCAGGGATACAGAAAGCCTGAAGACCAATTCCGATTGCTGCAGCAGCGTCAGCAGCCTTACGGCAGTTCTTTTTGATTGCGATAGCAGCACCTACTGTGTAAGCCCACTTTGCGTTTTCGAAGCAGATTGGCTGGATGCCTTCGATAAGCTTGTAAACATCGATGCCAGCTGCCATTGTAATATCTTTACACTCTTCGATAGAAGAAATTCCATACTCCTTAAGGCAAGCCAGGATCTGGGGCTCTCTTCTTTCATATGATTCAAATAAAGCCATTGTATATTTTCCTCCTTACCTATTACTCATTTCTTGGGTCGATGCAACGAACTGCATCTGCAACACGTCCATACTGTCCCTTAGCCTTCTCAAGAGCTGTGTTTGCATCATCACCAGCTTTGATGAAGTCCATCATCTTACCAAAGTTAACATACTTGTATCCGATGATCTCATCGTTCTCATCAAGAGCGATGTCTGTGATGTAACCATCTGTAAGTTCAAGGTAACGAGGTCCCTTTTCAAGTGTACCGTATGTTGTACCAACCATTGAACGGTTACCCTTACCAAGATCCTCAAGACCAGCACCGATCTGAAGACCATCCTCTGAGAATGCAGACTGTGTTCTGCCGTAAACGATCTGAAGGAAGAGCTCTCTCATAGCTGTGTTGATAGCGTCACAAACAAGGTCTGTGTTAAGAGCTTCAAGAACTGTAAGTCCTGGAAGAATTTCAGAAGCCATAGCTGCTGAATGTGTCATTCCTGAACATCCAATAGTCTCAACAAGTGCCTCCTGAATAATACCGTCCTTAACATTTAAGGAAAGCTTACAGCAGCCCTGCTGTGGAGCACACCAGCCGATACCATGTGTATAGCCGGAAATATCCTTTATTTCTTTTGACTTAACCCACTTAGCCTCTTCCGGAATGGGAGCTGCACCATGGTGTACCCCTTGTGTAACAGGGCACATGTTTTTTACCTCTGTAGAGTAAATCATGAAAAAATCTCCTTTCGTATTGTGAAGTAACTTTCATTACTTGCTACCTAATTTTAGACTGGCCATAATTCGATGCATGCCAAGCATCAGGCCAAAGATAATGCCTTCTGAAAACATACCCTCAGAAAACACCATCATTATTTTTGCACATAATGATGCTAATTTCAATAACGTTGTTTATTTTTTAACAGATTTTTTAGTCTTATCTTCTCAGATATGTTATTATTGTCTTGTTAATTCAAAAATATAGGTGAGGTATTTAACATGGAAGAATTTAAGATTTCAAATATGTATGATCTAAATGAGACTATCGCTGCTGATTATATGAAAACAAAGGAATATCCATGGGAGCTTCTTGCAGGTATCAAGGATTACATCATTGAACTTGGAAACAGCCTTCCAGCTGATAAATATGAAAAACGCGGTGAAAATGTATGGATTGCAAAAAGCGCCAAAGTATTTGATTCCGCTTACCTTGGAGGACCATGCATAATAGATGAGGATGCAGAAGTCAGACAGTGCGCATTCATAAGAGGAAGCGCAATCGTTGGTAAAGGAGCTGTTGTTGGAAATTCAACCGAGCTTAAGAATGTAATTCTTTTCAACAAGGTTCAGGTTCCTCATTATAACTACGTCGGAGATTCAATTCTTGGATTCAAGGCTCATATGGGAGCGGGCTCTATCACATCAAATGTAAAGAGCGACAAGACTTTGGTAGTAGTTAAGAACGGCGCTGATGACAAGGTAGAGACAGGTCTTAAGAAAATGGGCGCAATGCTCGGCGACAACGTTGAAGTTGGCTGTAACTCAGTTCTTAACCCAGGAACAGTTATCGGAAGAAATTGCAATGTATATCCCCTCTCTTCTGTGCGCGGCTGCATTCCTGAAGGACATATCTTTAAGGATAAAGATCACGTAGTAAAAAAGAATTAAATCATTAAACAATAATTGGTTCAAAAGAATTGATCCTTGTTACGAATGCTTACGCCGATGGCGTAAGCATTCTTGTTTATAGCCTCTAAGTTGTATTTTAGTATCTTTCCCAAAAGCCACATACATTGGAAAAGCCATATTTAGTTTTCAGAATATCTTTTAGCTTATCAAAAGGAATCTCTCCATCCTTAAAATAAATGGAGCCGTCAGTTTCATTAAGATGCGTAATAAAGATAGAAAGCTCCGTTTCTTTCACGCTTCTAAACTGCCCTACGCTTCTATAATCCTCTTTTACAGGTAGTACAAAGTCTTCAATATCCCGATGCCTTGCATATCTGATAGAGCCCTGCCACTCATTATCTATGTTGGTAAGGTCCATGGTTACTTCGGGAAATTCATTTCTGTCACACTCTCCCGGAAGTGGTCCGTTACCATGCCTTGTAACATAAGATCTGGTAACATAGACCGCTCTATCAAGTTTCAAATTTCTTTCATCAAGAAAAGATGCTATATTCCAAAGACCTGTCTTTGACGGTGTAAGGTACGGAGCAAACTTTTTGTAGTCATTATCAAGCAAAAGCCCCTGTCCTGTCTCAAAAACAACCTGTTTATAGCCAAGCAGGAAATCAGAAGAAGCATCTATTATTTCAATGTGCTTCACCGTCTCCTTTATGCTTTCTGCAAAATTTGCAAGGACTTCACTGTTTGTGAGCATATCATAATAATCCGCTCTTCTTCCAGGATTGTTGCGTTCAAACAGGTCACATATAGAGTCAAGATCTCTCTGACCATATTTTTCTCTAAAATCGACCAGTATATCAAACAGCTCTTTTAGAGACTTATCACGAACATCAGCAACTGTAAGAACAAGTCCATTTTCATGCCTGTTTATACATTCATTGATGCCCATTCCGCAGCTTCCGTGCCGCTCTTTTCCTCTGGCAGATTCAATGAACATATTTCGAAGCACATCATCTATGATTGTGATCCTCGTATCTTTTTCAGCGTATATCTTAGGAGTAAAACCATATACAGCCTCAAACTCTTCCAGTTCATTGCCAAGCTGAAAAAGATCAACTAAAAACGTATCTGCTAAAAGTGTATCTGCGCCATACTCAGCCCCGGACCCTATCTGATGATGGATGAACCGCTTTCCGCTCTCATCCTCTACTGTATGCCCGGCCTGGCCGCCTCCGTTATGCTTAACTATCAGCGTTATTTTTTCTTTTTTGGCAAAAGAGGCACAGACAAGGCCTTTACCTTCATCTCCAAAGTTTTTACCAATGACGGCAATTGCTTTCATAAACTGATTCCGTTATCTTCAAAAGAAAGTCGTGAAAGCGCAGCACTTATAGAAGGTCTGTCAAGCTCCTCCCACTGCTCCAACACTTCGTCAAGTTTTTTACCCTTCTGCAACTGAATTGTGCTAATGATTATTTCAGGAATATTGCCGATATACTGCCTTTCAATAATGATCGTGTGCCCAGCCAAAAGCTCCTGATTTTCAATGTTTCCGTGGTCAATCATAATGTGAAACACATTAAACTTTTTCTGAACAGCAGCAAGCACCGCTTCCCTTGAAATATATCCGGTTTTATCACCGATAACTCTTTCAATGGTATCTTTTACATACTCTTTTCTGATTGTTGCCTTGTCACCAATAGTAAAAAGAAATCCCTTTTCATTTCTCTTATTGATGGCATCAATGTTCGTGTGATGGGCAAGGAACTCCCAAAGGCAGGTTGGTACTACTTCACCATAGCCCTGGTTTTCAAAATAAATATCCAAAAGTTGCTGCGCTATACGAATATCAGATTCAAACTGAGTAACCTGAAGTGGTGAAGCATCCAAATAATCACCGTATGCTGCGCACATTAAAGCCGGATCTTCTACAGCTCCTGTAGAGTACAATTTTGTGATAAGCTCATTTAAAGCATTTGTAGCAACTTCAACTGCCAGATATCCCATAGACCCAGTGACATCAAGGCCAACAACGATAGGTGTTGTATTTGGATGATCTTCTGAATCGAAGCACTCTCTTGTTCCTATATATTTTGGATCATATTTTGGATCGCACTGTTTTTTTGTAAAAACCTCTTCTACACTCTGATTTCTTGACAGATTTCTGCTGTTTTTTAGCTTAACCCAATCTGATGCTGAATAACTTCCATATCCCATTTTCTTTTTCCCCTTTTTTCATACTTTTCTTTTTTGATCATTGATCAACATACATTTTTATTAACAAAGGCTTAAAACCTCACAAACTTGTGGCCGCCAAAGCCTTTTTCAATAACAGTATCCCAGTACTCAAAGTCTTCATATGCATTTGCTCTTGGTTTTGAATCAAGGAAAGCAAAAAGCTCCGAAGGGCCACTATCTCTTTCCATTACCTGCTTTGCTGTTTCCCTGATCTTTTTAAGGTCTCCTTGCGTTGAGAATCGCTTAACATTCCTGTAATCACCAAAGAGCATTCCCTCATGAGTCACAGGATTTACAAATACGCTGGCTGTACTGATATCCCCATGAGATATTTCTGAAAATTCCAATGCGCAGCAGATATTTTCCATACGGGAAATCACCCAGGCAAGATGCTCTGCCTTTAAAGGTGCAAAAACTTCCACCGGATAAAAGTATGGCTTACGCACAAAAACAAGTACTTCCCTACCGTCCTTAAGATGGAGCCTCTGTGTCAGCATAGGAAAACACCTGTCCAGCTTCATATCAGCCTCTGGGAATGTCAGACTAAGGAGCCCTTTCATGAACATATCTGCCTCTTTGTCATCATCAAATACATAGACAACACTCTTTTTTGCCAAAAAACATTCCATGCCCGGATATATATATTTATCCATATATGCAATTGTAAGTGGTTTTGAATTGTCCATTATGAATGAGACGTTTCCCGTCTCTTCCCAAAGATCATCCCCAGAATAATCATCTTCCCTGGCCATGGCTTTTGCCATGTAAAAAGAAAGGATCTTTTGCCTGAATGCTTCGTTACCCCTTAGTTCCGAATCAGACATAAAGGCTCTGCAACCGCAATAACTGCAGCTAAATCCACCAGCGTCAGAAACCTTCAGCTGAGCCCCGCAATTTCTACACTTGTAGGTTATCATTATTTCTTTTCCTTCCCCCAAAATACTCTCTGACTAAAATCCATTTTAGCCACATTTTCAATTATAATAAACTTCCTTTTTTACGCAATAAGCGATTCTAACTTGTCACATTCTCAAAATAAAACATAGGATAATCGCTGATATTCTCAAGCAATTATCCTATGTTTCAGTTTTTTTGAAATTGTTAATATAAGTAAAAAGCAAAGTATGATAAAACAATCATTTCTTTACATGAAATGCATCCATTCCGGGATATACTGCGCTGTCGCCAAGCATCTCTTCAATTCTGAGAAGCTGATTGTACTTGGCTACACGCTCTGAACGGCTGGGAGCACCGGTCTTGATCTGGCATGTGTTAAGCGCAACAGCCAGGTCTGCAATTGTTGTATCTGCGGTCTCTCCTGAACGATGAGAAGAAATAGCAGTATAGCCTGCATTGTGAGCCATCTTGATGGCTTCAAGAGTCTCTGATACAGAACCAATCTGGTTAAGCTTAATTAGGATAGAGTTTCCTGCGCCAAGAGAAATTCCCTTACTAAGTCTCTCAGTGTTAGTAACAAACAGGTCATCTCCCACGAGCTGAACCTTGTTACCAATCTTGGCTGTCATTTTCTGCCAGCCTTCCCAGTCTTCCTCATCAAGTCCGTCTTCGATGGAAATGATCGGATACTTGTCAACAAGACTCTCCCAGTGAGCAATAAGCTCATCTGATGTGAACTCTTTTCCTGACTTAGGCTGCTTATAGAAGCCCTTTCCTTTCTCGCTCTTCCACTCAGATGCAGCAGCATCCATAGCAATCATGAAGTCTTTGCCCGGCTCAAATCCAGCTGCCTTTATTGCTTCAAGGATCTTTTCGATAGCTTCCTCATCGCTCTTTAACTGATTAGGAGCAAATCCTCCCTCATCACCAACGGCTGTAACATCTCCCATATCCTTGATGAGCTTTTTCAGATTATGGAAAACTTCTGCACACCAGCGAAGTGCTTCCTTAAATGAAGGAGCTCCAACAGGCATGATCATAAATTCCTGTGTATCTACCGCACTATCTGCATGAGCTCCACCATTTAAGATATTCATCATAGGAACAGGAAGTCTGTTTCCTGATACACCGCCAAGGAATCTGTAAAGAGGAATATCAAGACTCTTTGCAGCTGCTCTCGCTGTTGCAATAGAAACTGCCAAAATAGCATTTGCTCCAAGCTTTGACTTATCCTTTGTTCCATCAGCTTTAATCATAGCTGCATCAACAGCATATGTATCAGAAGCATCCAACCCTTCTATAGCATCATTGATAATGGTATTGATATTCTCTACAGCTTTTGTAACACCTTTTCCAAGGTATCTTGACTTATCTCCGTCTCTAAGCTCCAATGCCTCAAACTCACCTGTTGATGCTCCACTTGGTGCTGTACCTGTCGCTACTGTTCCATCAGCAAGAGTAACCTCTGCCTCAACAGTAGGATTTCCTCTTGAATCAAGAATTTCTCTACCAATAACCTGTACAATCTGTAAATAATCTTTCATAAATTGCCTCCTTCTTATGTTAGCATACGCTTACAATATATCATAACAGGCATCACATTTCTATTTTGTTATCAATAATTTTTTTCAACAATTTTCGCTCCACTCCATTCCAGTTCCAGAAAATATAGATATATCAAAAAGGCGCCCGCCTACCTTAATAGGTAAGTGAGCACCTTCTTCATAAATTTCATTACTACCTTATATTCTCAACAATTAATATCAGTTTTCTTCAGCTGTTAAGCCATATTTGTTGCCAAGATACATAAATCCTGCGAAATTGTTTTCTGTAAAGAGATCGCTATTATCAGCTCCTGCAGGGATTGTAAAGGATACGCGGCTTCCTTTGTATTCTCCATCAAGGAAGCTTACTTCAAGGCTAACATCAGGTCTTGCTGCAAGGGCATCGAATACCATCTTGTGGAAAGAGATCCATCTGTCAGTTGTGATCTTGACTGTCTCGCCCTGCTTTGCCTTGTTTATCTTATCAACTGTATTGGCGTTGAATACGTAGTAAGCAGAAAGCGGGACCCTCACAAGGATGTCATAGCACTCTGTACACTGATATCTAAGTTCACCATCCTGACTTTCAGTTGCTTCAACCTTATCCCATGCATAGGTGTGGGTGTGAGGCTTTACCACCTTCTTTTCTGACTCTTTAGTTTCTTCTGGTGCTGCGCCGTCTTCATATGCTATTGCATAGATTGAAAACTTATCCAATGATAAAACAACCGCATCTCCTCTTCCAGAACCTACTTCTTCTGCTTTTCCACCATGGAATCGGAATATTCTAAAGAGTCTTCCTGATGCTTGGAGTTTGGATGGAATAGGGAACCTGACACTTAATGATCTACCATTTAATTCTGCCAACTGTCCACTGGATTTTTCAGTTCCGTTTGCATCTTCAACTATAAACGAAAGGGTAATATCTAAAAAGCTTCCAATATTCAGGTTATCAGCTTCTATCATTGATTTAATAGAGTCCACTGCCTCCTTATTTTCATCAGCGTTTTCATCAACACTATTTGTATTAAGAATAAGCCTTACCGTGTCACTATCATCAACTGACGCCTCGCCTGAAACTATCTCTCGTATCTCTGTAAGATCATTATCTATAGATATCTTTTCATCATCATGTGCACTACCTTCCTTTTTAGCTTCTATATCGCCTTCTTTAATTTCAGGTTCTACCGGTGTTTCTTCAGATATGATAATTGTAACTACAGCTGGATTCGAATCGCTATGAATAGCATCTCCCACAGCTTTATACCATACATAGTAGGTTCCGGCGTCGGTGGCGGTAGGGATGGATGTGGTATAAGGTTGTGTAGCTTCGCTAGCGGTGCCGAGGGCGTACTGCATTTCACCGCCTGTGGCTTCGCCGGTCACGGTCACCAGTGGCTTCTCCGTCCCGTCGTAAGTGCGACTGTTCGCGGTAACCGTCGCAGCGACAGCATTCGCCTTGCCAACCGTCACCGTCACGTCGCAGGTTACGCTCTTGGTGCTGTCCGCATTGCTGGTAGCGGCGACGAGAGCGCTGCCTGCCGACTCGCCTTTGGCGTAGACGGTCAGTTTATCGGTGGCGTCCGCGCCGACCTCGGTGGTGCAAGCCTCATCAGAATACAGCTTCACAGCACTCGCGTCGTTTCCGCCAACTCTCCACTTCACCTTCTTGTCCGTGGCATTGTCAGGAGATACAGATGCCGTGAATGACACTTTCTCACCCACATTGATTGTCTGCTTGGCGAGCGGAGTCAACGATATTCCTGTAACATCCACATTGCCACAGGCAACAGAGAATGTATTTGATGTAGAATCAAACACCACCTTGCTCAGATCAAGCTTTAAAGCGGGGCGAACACCAAGCGTGTTCGCCACATAGTAGCCAAGGTCTTCCACGTAGGTGTCATCGACGACCACGCACGCCGCGAAGAAATCACCGTCGCCTGGCGAGCAGAGCCACCATACATTGTCATCCGCTCCACTTGCTTTATTGCATTTCAGCACTTCCGAATTCACTTGATCGATTGTATTTGCCTGATCCGTTGTCAGAAGAAACATTTTGCTGTCAACAATTGCAGACTTTACGTTGTCCGAAATACTGTTCGTGTAGTAATTGTTTACAGCTGTTTCCACTGTAGAACCGCTATAAGTATTGCTTTGGCCATTGCTGTCATACATCGATGCAGCAACACATTCCTTTGAAAGCAAGGTAACTGTCCCGGCATCAACTGCCGTCGAGTTATCCTCAATCAGGTACCAATCCTTGCTGTCAAACTTTACTACTGTTATGGTATTCACCAGACTGGCATAAGGATCACCGTCCCAAGCCAGCGCCGTCAGGCTCATGCCCGGCATAAGTCCGAGAACAAGAGCCAGCGTGAGCAAAAAGCTCAGCAGCTTCCTTCCTGATTTTCTTTTTTGTTTCATTACAAATTCCCTCCTAGAAAATAATTTTTATATAAAAAAGACCGCCGAATCTGACAGGGTATAGTCCCCCCGTCAAGTAAGGCGGTTATCCATCACAAATATATGCGGTTTTATACGAAAAAAAGGCGCAGCTAGCTGTGCTGTCAGCGATTGTATTTCTTTGCGGCATAAGATGCACCCCCCTAAAATACTTTCCATCACATACAACACTTATATTTTATCATGGTTTACTTTTTTTGCTTATTTTATTTTGGATTTTCAATTATCTCTTTCTGTTTCCACTCCTCATATATCTTCTCTTCATCATAGTCCGGAAGATACTTTTCTGCTAGAAAACTTATCTCTTTTACAAACGCTTCATCCTCTTCAATCTCTGATGCAATTGTTTTTATACTTTTTCCTTTTGAAAGCTTTTTGCAAATAAGATTTATACGTGTTAAGTCTTTTCCTATTTCCTTGCCTTTTTGTCTCTCTTCCTGTACATTAAAGCCTTTCCATCCCTCAAAAAGATCACTCATATCCCGCTCCTTTATGTGGCTCACAAAGCCTTGAATCTCATCTTCCGGAACGAACTGTTTTCTGAGTACTACCGCAATTACTCTTGCCAGTGTCTCTAGAACATCTTCCGGAGATTTGAACGCTATGTTGTCAAGATAATCCTTAGGCAGCCCCAGTGAATTAAAATCTGCGGCATCCCTAAGTTTATTTATCAGCATTATCAAAGAAAGTCCATCTTCTCTATTAAGTAGTTCCTCGCGATTATAATCCCCCGTATTTACAAGGTGATACTCAAACTGAGGAATATACTTGGAAAACACATCTCCAAGTGCAATCCTCGATGAGAAAGTTTTATCCACCGTCCATTTATTTACACCGTTATAATAAACGATTGGAAATACAGGCGGATACTTAAAATCCCTGGACTTGCTTATTCCTTTGTGAATTTTCTCCTGCTGCTTTGCATAATCCTCCCAAATAAACACCATATAACGGAGAACCTGCATACATACATTATAATCCACCTGCGCCTTGTGTTCAATTAATGCAATGAATATTTCACTGCCGTCTCTAATGCGTACTTTCTTGACTACATCTGCGTTTCGCTCCTCTGTAAACATCGGGATGTACCTTTCAGTAACGTCCTCAATATCTTCTGCCCTCACATCTTTCAGCGCTTCAATATTGGAGTAATTCCTCAAAAGCAGCGCACATAGATTTGCGTTATCAAATATGATCTTTGCACCACTGTCCTTTTCTTTTCTGTTACTGATCTGATTGTTTTCTTCTGACATACACATATGCCCCTTTCTAAAAGAATAATTACAAAACCTGTGAAAAAAAGCATATGCAAGAACTGCTAAGCCTTTTCCGATTGGATTTGAAGCTGCATAAGATTTTTTGCAGCCATGTCAGAATATCACATAACAGTTCTGGAAGCAATTATATATTTTAAAACTGGAAAAATACGAAAGCTAACTCCCTGTTAAAGTGGACTTTATTTGCATCATTATAAAAAGATGCCTGCCTAAATATGCAAGCAGCAACTTTCAATTTACAAAATCTTTATACATGCCATTTTGCTAAGATGCTATAATTTTGGCATGAGCAATATTTTTGTTGATCATTTCAAAAGAAATAGCGAACAGCTAAAGAAAATCAAAGAATATTTCAGGCTTTGCGAAAAAGACATAGTAAACAATAATTTATTCATGCTAAGAAGAACCTGCATGTATATTTCTATTGTTTATATTGTTATGTTCTTTTTGGCGCTTTTTATGCTGCCCACATTCAAGTATTCAATCAAATACTATGTTCTTACTCCAATTATTCTTATAGTCTACTTTTGGATAAATTTATTTATCAGAAAAAGAAATGACATATCACCACATGTTTCCAAGCTCCTGTGTCTGTCATTTTATATGTTGCTTTTTGTATGCGTAATTATAATGGACCTGATTGCTTATCCCGGTAAACAGTCTTTATGGTTTCCTTTTTTCCTCATAGCTTTTCCTATGGTTTACATTGACCGGATTTATAAAACCAGCCTTTATGCAACTTTCTTTCTCATCGTTTATGCAATAATAGCCGTAACTCTAGAGCCGGCCAAGGTTCTGTCAGTTGATATATACCGTGCAATTGCCGCATATTTTATTGCACTTTTGCTGGGCAGAATAATCATCGATATGCGTTGTAACGAAGGACTTGCCAGGATAAAGCTTTCTGAACTTAGCAGCTACGACTCTCTTACCCACACCCATAACAAAAGAACCTTTTATAAAAAAGTTCATGAATGGCTGGATAATAATCACTCACATCAAAACTATGCCCTTTGTGTCATTGATGTAGATGATTTCAAAAAAGTAAACGATAATCTCGGTCATGATGTTGGCGATCAGGTTTTAAAACATATCGGAGACCTTTTGGACATGAATATACATTCGGGAGATATTGTTGGAAGATACGGCGGGGATGAATTTGTCCTCTTTATTCCGGATGCAAGAAGTCTGGACCTTACTGCATTTAAACTCAGAAACCTGCAAATGTTTCTCACTGATTTTTCAATTAATGGTTTGGCTAATTTTACCGTCAGCATAGGAGCAGCTTTCGACAGTCTTGAAAGTGATCTTGCGGTTTTGTTTAAAGTGGCTGATGATGCCCTTTACACCTCAAAACTTTGCGGAAAAAATATGAGTACTGTGTGGAGTACTCATAGACTTGAAGTGCCGCAAAAACCTGTTGTCATGCTCCTTACTCATGATGATAGCGCTCTATCTTCTCTTGTGAATGACGCTTTTAGCGATAACTACGACATCTATAATATGGAATCCGGAGAGGCACTTCCATATCTTTGCCAGCTCTATGCCTCTATCCATATGATCATAATGGATTTTGATGAAAAAAACTCCGACGACATTCTTTTCATAAAATATCTCAGAAGAAGGGACAAATTCAGTAATATCCATATAATAACAATTGCAGCTAAGGAATCCTCAGCTGCAACTTCAAAGGAGTATGGAATTAATACAATTATCAAAAATAATCTTACTAAAGAGGAGCTTTTACGGATTACAGAATAGGCAAATCACTGTATGTGCCTATTCTGCTAAGATCATATCTTGCCAGTGTTATCCCCAGTATGATCTTCACATGCAAATAACTTGCCATTCTCGACCGAAGTATTTTGGGGTGCTGCCATAATAACACCATTTTTTTTAATTTTCTCAGCCAGTTTCTGCTGTGTTGCCTGATCAATTCCACCTGTAACCTGTTCTAAATCATTATTAGAAACCATGTTTTTATTCAATTCCATATTTGCCATGTCGCTTACCTCCATCCATATATATCCTTTGGTATCATTATATACGACGTAATAAGCGACATGGCAAAATATATTTATAAATAAACTATTATTATTTTATAAACTGAACAGCAATCCTTTGATCTACATTTTTAAATCTTCATCGCGATATCCCAAGCGCCCCAGATGGCGCTTCTGATATTGCCTACCTTCTGGCAGTCTCCGAGGAGATGAACGTTTTTGGCCTCTTTCATGATAGGTATCGGATGATAACCTACTGACATGATGACTGAATCTGCAGGAAGTTTCTTTACCCTTCCATCCTTAAGTCCGATTTCAACTTCGTTTGGTGAAATACTCTTAACAGATGCATTTAGATAAACCGGAACTTCATTGGTCTTAAAGCAGTCTCTTAAGTAGCTGGTGTTTGCAAGGCACATGTTCTTGACTGCGATCAGGTCATCCTTCATCTCAACGATCTGAGGGTGCTTTCCCTTGCGGAAAAGATCCAGCGCAATCTCGCAACCTGTAAGCCCACCGCCGATGATGACTACATTATCTCCTACTTTCTTTTTATCAAGAAGATAATCTGTAGCATCCATAGCATATTCGGCTGCTCCGGGAATTGGAATCCTGTTAGCCTCAGCGCCTGTTGCAATTATGTACTCATCAGCCTGAGGAAGGCTTCCGGCCTTAATTTCAGTATTGAAGTGAACTTCTACACCGAGCTTACCAATCTGTCTCTTCTGCCATGCAATGAATTCTTTATCCTTTTCCTTGAATTCAGGTGCAGCTGCGGCGATAAATACTCCGCCAAGTTCACTAGTCTTTTCATAGATCACAGGTTTGTGTCCGCGAAGTGCCAGTATTCTTGCAGCCTCCATTCCACCTACACCGCCACCGATAATGGCAACCTTCTTAGGTTTCCTGGTCTGAATGACTCTGTACTTAACTGACTGCATAGAGCGGGGATTGACCGCACATCTACACATTCCTGCAGACTCTGAAAGATCCTGGTCATTGGCTGTTCCATTGTGCTTTGTAAGGTTAAAGCATGCTGAATGACAACAGATACATGGCCTGATATCAGCTTCTTTTTCTCTCTCAATCTTGGTAACCCACTTAGGATCTGCAAGGAACTGTCTGCCCACAGCCATAGCGTCGATTCCGCCTTCACGGATTGCTTTTGCTCCGGCAAGGGGTTCCATTTTACCTGCACATACAACCGGGATATCTACGAACTTTTTGATGTGCTCTACGTCCTCGAGGTTGCAATTAACAGGCATATACTGTGGTGGATGTGCCCAGTACCAGGCATCATAAGTTCCGTTGTCGCAGTTTAGCATGTCATAGCCTGCATCCTGAAGGAACTTAACTGCCTTTTCAGACTCTTCCATGTCACGACCGATCTCCTCAAAGTCTTCTCCCGGCATAGCGCCGTACTGGAAAGCCTTTGTCATTGATCTTACGGAATATCGCAGAGATACCGGATAGTCGTCTCCGCAGGTCTTCTTTATCTCTTTTACGATCTCAGCTGCAAATCTGTATCGGTTCTCAAAAGAGCCGCCGTATTCGTCAGTTCTGTGGTTGGTGTATTTTAAAGTGAACTGATCCAAAAGATATCCTTCATGGACCGCGTGCACTTCAACTCCGTCTACTCCTGCCTCTTTGCAAAGTCTTGCTGTCTCGCCAAAAGCATAGATTATCTGCTCAATCTCTTTCTTGGTGATGGCCCTTGTAGTAACGTCATCTGCCCATCTGTTTGGCAGAACTGAAGGCGCTGCAGTCAGATACTCTGCATCGATAATAGGTTTTGCAAGAGTATTGAGCGCTTTATTTTTTGCAAGCATGGCAAGAGGTGCTGTAAGTGCCATTGATCTTCCAAAGCCTGCTGTCATCTGTATGAACATCTTGGCGCCGGTCTTATGAAATTCATCCATAAACTCTGCCAGTTCTTTAAATTTCTTTTTATTCTGGTAAAGCCACTTTCCCCCAAGCATATCCTTAACAGGTGCTATACCCGGAATCACAAGGCCGCAATCGTGTTTTGCAATCTTAAGTAAAAGCCTTGCTGCCTCCTTATCAAAATGGCTTCCTGTGGGCTCCATCCAGCCAAAGATGCAGGTTCCGCCCATAGGTGCCAAAACAATTCTGTTCTTTATTTCCAGGTTTCCAATTTTCCAAGGCGTAAAAAGCGCCTCATATTCCTGCTTCATTGTCATCCCCCTTTAGTGTCTATAGTGTTTCAGTTTTTCTTCTTAAGATGCAATTCCTTAAGACCATCAACCTCGTCGCACACCGCTTTCATGCTGCAATGTCCGCAATCTGTGGGCATCCCGTCAAGTATTTTCGTAAGCGTCCTTGTGATCTTGTCTACCTTGTCTGCGTTTGGAACAAGGCTCTCGACCAGCTCTTTGTCAGTAATAAAAATGACTCTGACCTTTTTTACCTCCGGAAGCTCTTTATACTTGGATATGTACGAACTTCCAACCCTGCTAAAAGAGATACCTCTTTTAAGAGCATCCTTGCTGACCCTTACCTGCTCAAGGTTACTGCTGGCAGATACTCTGACCATATACCCTTCCGGATATACATGGTATCTTACAAAATCAAGATTTCTTATGGTTCCAAAGGCTTTTTCGCTGTCTGTCTCTTCTCCAAGATCGCTTGTTTCCAGAATGATCACCCGGGCAAAAGAAATACTTCCATTTATTTCAGTAATGTCTTTTCCCACCACCAATATCTCATCCTCAGAAATATCGGAATCAGTAGTCACGCAGGTATAGTTTACTGAGGGCTCACGCATTCCGCCAAGCTCTAAGGCTGCATCTCTTTGCATGATGAACTCCGTGTTATCAAGGAGTTTCCATGCACTATTCCTGTCATAGGAATATTTTTTATAAGTCTTTGCAGAAACCTTCTCCATGGTCTCCGCGATTATGCTGTCATAAAGTTTCATAAAAAGGGCTCCGTTAGAATTTAATGTCTGCTTTCTTTCTGTCAAAGATCTTATTGACCTGAACATAAGCCCACGCCATAAGCTTCTGATCCAGATTCCAGAAATAAATTATGAAGAGAACTCCCGTAACAATTGACAGTATTTTAAAGATCGTAAAAAATGTCTTGAATACCTTATTCATCGAAAGTTTTCCTTTCAAATCTACAAAAGTCTTTTAACTTGCAAGTCCCTTTTGTCTTGCGTACTCTGCTGCTCCAAGGGCTCCCATAAGCTGAGGATCAACTGAAAGCTCAACAACTTTCAGCTTAAGAACCTGCTCAATCGCAGCCTTAAGTCCATCGTTTTTAGCGCATCCACCAGAAAGTGTGATGGAATCAGTTGCTCCGGCCTTCTTGGACATAACAAAGCATCTCTTTGCTACTGCCATCTCGATTCCGGCTGCAATCTCATCCATAGGCTTTCCTTCACCAACAAGTGTGATAACCTCTGACTCAGCGAAAACAGTGCACTGAGCAGTGATAGGAATAACGTTCTTTGCAGAAAGAGAAAGCTTTGAGAAGTCTTCAAGAGACATTTCAAAGGAACGAGCCATAGCCTCAAAGAATCTTCCAGTTCCGGCAGCACATTTATCGTTCATGGCGAAGTTTTTAACTGTTCCGTCTGTATCAATGGCGATACCCTTAACGTCCTGTCCACCGATATCAATAATGGCTTTAACGTTTGGATTTGTTACATGTACGCCCATAGCGTGGCATGAGATCTCTGAAATATTCTCATCCGCAAATGGAACCTTGTTTCGTCCGTATCCTGTACCGATAAGGTATGAAAGATCTCTTGTATCGTGAAGTTCAGGTACCTGAGATACAACCTCCTTCATGGCCATCTCAGCTGATTCCTGTGCTACAATCTTGCTCTTAAGTGTAGTGTTTGCAACCATCTTACCGTTCTCATCAACAATAACGGCTTTTGTGTAGGTTGATCCTACGTCACATCCTCCAAAGTATTTCATTATAATCTCCCTCCAATTCTACCAAGTAGTGTCATCTTCAAAATCAACCAATGAAGGATCCACAGGCTCGGCCTTCATCACGGTTCTCATAAACTCATTGACTGTTGCTCGCATGTCTTTTCTTGAAACTGTTCTTGGATCCATCAGGTCGTGGCTGCACCAAAGAAGCTTGATGCCCCTCTCTCTTGCCTGTTCCTCAAAAAGTCCCTGAACAGTAGCCATGTTCTTGCAGGATACATGCTGATACATGAGAACAAAGTCTACATTCCAGATCTCGCACTGTCTCCAGAGCTCTGTAACAACGTGGTCGTAACCGCCATTGGTATGCCTTCTCATGACCATTCGCTCATAGAGTCTAGCCAGGTCCTTAAGTGCCTCGTCCTTATTTTCCGTTTCAAGAGGCTTCGTAAAGTTAAGTGATTCCATCTCAACAAGGATATCTACGCCCCAGCAATTGGCCATCCAGTTGGAGAAGTTAGCATAATAGTGAGCAGGTATCGACCAAACGATCGCTCTGTATTTCATCTTGCCTCTCCATGCTTCATCCCTATGCTCGTAGGCCTTTAGCATGAGCTGGTCGACCTTTTTGAATGTAGAAATGATCCTTGGATCAAGGCCGCCATCCATCTCGTAGTTCCACTTTCTAAAGAGTTCGTAGCATGGTCCTATCAGCTGTGGATGTGGTGTCTGGTTTATCTCCCACTTTTGAAGCTCATACTTTGTTTCTTCGTTAAAGCGCTTCATTGCTGCAAAATATGCATCCCAGCTCCACTTAGCTCCGGTGTTTTCTTCGATGAACTTTATGCATCCTCTTATGTCTTTTACCGCCGCATCCATGATGGACTCGTCCTCATACCTTACCGGGAAAGCCAGGTGATATGTAGGAAGATCCTTGAATCTTCTGCTTGTGTAAGATGATGCCATTACTGAACCGTCACAAGGCATTGAGCTTGAAATGAAGCACGCCCCCATGTGAGGAAGGGCATCAACCACAACCGCTCCGCATTCTGAAGACGGTACAGGACATGTGTCTGACGGAAGTCCATATGACTCAATTGCGTCAATATATGGCATACATGCCAGCTGATCGATCTCAGACAAAAGAAATACCGGCATAAGCTGGTAAGGAATTCCGATAAGATCAGGGAATCCTGCCATTATCTGAGACATTGTCATCTCATCAAAAAGAACTATCTTTTTGGAAAGTGCTGTGCTGTTTCCAACCTTTTCATCGGATTTCATAAGAAGAACGAGATTCTCTGCAACATATCTGAATATTGCATAGATAAGCTCGTGGTGCATCTTCAGCGCTCTTCCGCGAAGTCCCATTGTGTTTTTATCCATAAAGGAGTGACAACAGAAATATGAGATCATCCATCTGTAGTGAACAGCTCCCATCATGGCTGGCACAAGGTCTTTTGAAAATGTGGCAAGAAGCATCGCCCACATTCTTCCCCATTCATAAAAGTCAACCGCTGTGTCTTTTACGCCACGCCACTCTCTTCTTACTGTAGCCATTTTTCCTGTGGCATAGAGCTTTCCGAGCTGCTTTTCTCCGTTTATCACAAGATCTTTTATCTCATCAAGAGACATGTTTTTCAAAAGATCTGCCTCATGAAGGAGCCTCTTTTTAAAGCCCTTTGCATCTTTCCCGATGGACTTTGCAACATCCTTCCAGTCGGTTTCTTTTGCAATTTCTCCGACAATCCCGGCTATTTCTTTTATATTCTCAGCCTGAGCCTTCCAGTCGATCTCATCCTTTAATCTGAAATTTTTGGGGTCTATATATTTCATAGGACGGCCTCCTTTCTGGCACTGTTTCTTATCCTCTTGATCTCAAGAGCTTCAACAAAGGCCTGGAATCTGGTCCGCAGCTGACCGGAGTTATGTACATTGTAAGATCTGTCAATTGAAAGTGTAGGCCAACCGTACTCTTCAGTGAGAATGTGACTTGCAAGCGGTCTTTCAAATGCCCAGAAATCGCAGTACTTCATCTGTTCATAGATGATTCCGTCTGCCTTAAATTCTTTTGCCAGTCTGTCAGCTGTCTCGCGCCTCTGAGTGATCTTCTCTTCAGCCATGTACCTTGGGCATTCGCTGGTCTTCATGTAGTGCCTTGCAATCTGCTTTAGGATGTCCTCATCATCATTAAGGACTATCTCTTCCCTTCCCGGGAATGATCCGTAGCAGTATCTGTCAGCAACTACCATGGCTCCTGACTCTTCAAGAAGTCTTGTAAAATCAAGGTCATCAACTTCAGAGCCCACAACCACTACTCTTGCCCTGTAGAAAGGCTTAGGATCAGTCTTTCTTGCCTTGATCTCCTCTAAGGTTTCTTCAAGCAGCGGAAGTATCTTTTTCGTCGGACAGCAATAACTTACGAGGCATATTACATGGAACTCATAGCCTGTTACCGGCGGATTATCCAGCTTTCTAAGATTGCCAATCTCTGTGATCACCCGGCAAAGTCTGTTGTGTTCTTCAACAGCTTTTCTGATAGCGCTGTCAGAGACATCAGTTCCGAGCTTTTCATGCATCACATCCAAAAGGCGAAGTCTCATCTGTGTTGCAACCTGATCAACATTGTAGTTCTCTACCTTGTATGGAACGTCTGTATGCGTAACAAAAAAGTGTGGTTTTTTATTACAATCCAGTATCTCCAGGTGCTCATAGCATCTGTTCATGGCTGAACACGCATCAACACCTGCTATTCCGTCAAGGAATCCGTACCCGCCCTCAATTCCTCTTTCAAGGAGAGATCTGGCAAACTCGCAGGTATAATTGGACATATAGTAAGTCGATATGTCAATGGAACCTGTCCTTGGCGCTCTCATGCGGACTGAAAAGCAGTTGTCCACGTTAAGGAGTACTTCTGGCATGTGATAGCAGGTATACCCAATTGCATACTCCCCCTGACTTTGAGCTTCTTTTACCATTTCATTTGCCGCATCATCCAGCAAATTTTCAAAAGTAATCAGATGCTTTAAATCTTGCAATTTATCCCCCTTCCAACATCAGATGATGTTTAGATTTTTAAGAGCTGCCCTGGTTCCTTCCAAGATCGTGGAGCCTTCCGGAAGCTCAAATATGTTCTTGCCCTCAATATCATTTTCAGTCATATCATCATCCTGCGGAATGACTGAAATAACTCTTACGCCGCCAATCTCTTTTTCCGTAACTTTTTCAGGGAGCGGTGCCCTGTTTACTATAAGACCAATCTCATCGTACATAACAAGCTCATCAGCTACATTCTTGATGGTTCCGATGATATCAAGTCCTTTCCTGCTCTGGTCCGAAACGCAGATAAGATGCGTAACCTTTTCAAGAACTCTTCTGTTTATCTGCTCAATACCGGCTTCGCCGTCAATAACGACATAGTCAAAATCGTTTGCCACCATCTCGATGACTTTTTTCAGATAAGCATTTATCGCACAATAGCAGCCTGCGGCCTCAGGTCTTCCAATTGCCAGAAAAGCAAAGCCGTTCTGCTCTTCAATGGCATCCATTATCTTGAACTTTGCCTCAGCCAAAATATCCTGAGTATCACGTAGTTTCCCTGTTACATCATCTGCTACACTTTTTCTGATCTGATCAAGGGTATAAGAAGATTTTGCCCCAAGTGAGATCAAAAGTCCCACTGCAGGGTCAGCATCAATTGCCAGAATTTTAGAATCTTTTTTCTCTTCAGTAAGAACGCGCACTATTGCAGCACAAAGCGAAGTCTTCCCCACGCCTCCTTTGCCTGTAAGCGCAATTACGACTGTATTAGCCATTTCTCCCCCCTTATTAGACTTTTGCACAAAGAATATATTAATATCATAATACAATTTAGTTAAATTTAGTACATATTTATGAAAAAAAAGTAAACTTTGTAAATAAACTATGCTATGATTAATTTTAGAAATCTTTGGCATTTCTTTTCATTCAGGGAAACTCTGGACATTCTAAGTCCACAACATAAATAGAGTAGGGGGAAAACATCATATGAAAGATCTCGTTCACATTTTTGAGTTCGAGGACCTTTTACAGGAAGCTGCCAACCCATTAGTGAAAAAAGGTAGAGATGAGGGGCTTAAAGCTTTAGGCTATACCTGTTATTTTATGCCTGAAGTTTTATTGGATCTGCCGGGTTGTTTTTCTGTGCGTCTTCGCGCTCCGCGCTCCACTTCGCCTGAAATGGCAACATACTACATGACAAACAGAACATGCATGTACGGAAGATGCCTTTTAGAAAGGGCCTTAGAGGGGGGCTTTAATTTTCTTGACGCTCAAATGGCAACTGAAACATGTACGGTAACCTGCCGTTTCCAAGAGCATCTCCAGCTTATGGATGTAATTCATAATCCTGATTTCTTCTGTGAATTCACAGATGTACCATTTAAGAAAAATACTAATTCAATTGATCACTATGAACAGCAGCTCAAGGTCCATGTCCTTGACAAGCTTCACGAAAAATTTGGAATCGATACAAGTGATGAAGCTCTTTTAAAGGCTATTGAGCAGCACAATGAAGTCTGCAGACTCATCCAGGAGATCGGCAGCTACAGAAAGCTTAAAAATCCAACAATCACAGGTTGGGAATTTTCTATCATAATGCTCACAACTCTCACATGCCCTAAGCACCTTATCATCGATAAACTCCGTGATATTGCAGAGCAGCTAAAGACAAGAGAACCGGATGTCAAAAAGAATTATCGAGTGAAAGTTCTTTTGACTGGATCTGAGGAAGATGACCCTGACTTCATTAAGCTTATCGAGGAGTGCGGCGCCCTTGTCGTCGCAGACAGGCACTGCTACGGCTCTCTTCCGGGTCGCGAGGAAATTGTGGTAAAAGAAGGCGAGACACCACTTCGCGCAATAGCAAGACATTATCTTGAAACCAGTATGTGTCCTCGTTTCATGGAGCAGCATATAATGCGTGAAAGAAAGCAGTATCTGGCTGACCTTGCTAAGGAATATGACGTAGACGGAATCATCATTTCGCAGATGAAATTCTGCGAGTACTGGAGCTATGAACGCACGATCGATACTCTCATAATTCCAAGAGACTTTGGTATTCCTGTATGCTCCATCGAGAAAGAGTACGTCAACAACGCTGTTGGCCAGTTAAGGACCAGGTTCCAGGCCTTTGTAGAAAGTATTGAGCTTAAAAACTTACGTAAAGAGGGGGCCTAAGACATGAAACTATCAGAGATAAAAGATACTTACAGGAAGCTTTTCGTAGTGGAGAAAAGCCCTGAGGAAAAGAATAAGCCAAAGGATCTGAAAAAAGAGCTCAAGGACTTCTGGTACGGAAAACCTCATGAAGAAAGAAATCTTGGAAAGCTCTATGTTGACGGCACAGGTCTTTACAAACACCGTGAATGGCGAGGCGTAAAGGACACCATGTACTACTTCAACATGATCTGGCTTTACAACTACGCTCATATGGTAACCGACATCATGAAGTATGGCGGTGAAGGTCCAAAGTCACTTGTTGATTTTGCAAAAGGAACCTTCAGATACAGATGGATGGGCCAGACTTACCTTTCCGTTATGCACTGGTTCGACAGAGGTCTTGAGGGCATGCGCGGAGATGCTCTTGCTGCTTCTGCCTGGCACTACAGAGGCATGGTAAGTGAGACAATCCGTCAGTTCATGTGCATGTTTGCTTCAGACAAAAAGTTGCATGGCGGCAAAACTCCTGAAAGATGGAACAAGAACATTGCTCACAACGAAACAGTAAGTGGAAATATCTTTTACCCATTCAGGAAAGAGCTTGAAGATGTGGCTCTTGAGATGATTCCTTACTTCGTTTCAGTTCATGTAAATAACCACACGGTTCTTAACTATATTGATGCAGCGCAGTCCATCGGTCTTCCTGCAGACCCATGTCCAATGTGTCAGGCGGAATACGGACTCTTTGTCCTTGATGATTATCCGGACTACGCTCCCACTATGGTGACTTCCAATGAAGCATGCGATGGTTCTGTTGCTACTTCAGTTCTTCAGGACTGGTTCCTCAACAGACCTCTTTATGCAATGCCACAGCCCATGAGATACGATGATCCTCTTGTTCAGGAGCACTGTCAGAAAGAGATCGAAGGCTGCTGGAAATTCATCGAGGAACAGTATGGAGTTAAATTTGACTGGGATGAATACGTTAAATGGGCTAAGAGCTTTAACAAGCTTACTGAGTTTGAATGGGAAAAATGGGACGTTGCAGCCAACACCAAGTATTATCCTATCAATGGTGTTGCACAGGCTCTTTACAGAATCTACTATTCTCAGGACGGTGACAGGCCAATCTGGCATGAAATGGATGAGCATGTAAAGCGCATCATGAACAAGACTGTAAAGAACAAGATTGAAACCTTCCCAAAGACAAGGCACCGCGCGATTGCCTGGAGCTGCGCTCCTTTGTACTATTCAAACTGGTGCACGTGGGCTTACAACTGCTGGGGAATCAACTGCGTAATAAACATGGACTCTCTTATGTTTGATCAGTACCTCAGAACCGATACTTACGAGCACGCTCTTGAGGATCTTTCCTGGTTCAACGAGAAGGCACCTATGAGAGCCATGGCTGTTGGCGGACACGAGCACATTTTGTCACTCTTTGATTACATGGAACGCTTCAACTGCGATATGGTCATCATGTACGATCAGCTACAGTGCAAAGGAATGCAGGGTATCCACGGCGTATTTGAAGACGAATTCAGAAAGCGCAACATCCACGCAATCTGGGTTCCTCACGCTCTTCCTGATAAGCGCACAGTCTCCAGAAAAGAGATCCGTCGCATCATCAACGATTACATGACAACAGTAATGAGAGAAACTCCTCTGGATCCTTCACTTCTTGATTTCGACGATGACCAGAGCTGGTGATCAGATATAACTAATTATGATAATGCTTAAAGACAAGCTTTGCTGTTAAGGCTATTCACAATTATAAAGCTACAAAAATAATAAATTCATAAGGACAAACGATATGAATAAACTGACAAAATTCTTCTTTAAAATATTTGGAATCTTCGCTGTCATCTATGGAATTCTCTTTGCAGTGTTCTATTTTGACCTGGACGGCAAATTTCTTTTTTACATCTGGGAGCCTATGATGATAAAGCGCTACGACAACATGAAGCGCAAAGACAACACTCTCACTCCTTACACCAAAAAGGAGAATGTTTCTGAAGATTTCTAAATACACAGTTTCATAATCAATATGATATAGTTTTGAAAAAATAATAAAGTAAGCCTTGTTTTCCTTTCCAAAAAGAAAACAAGGCTTTTGTATTATTTGTAATGGGACCGGCCGCCACCATTGACTGAACCTGAGGAAAACGCCCTGGTCTGCGGGCCGACGGTGAGGATGATGGGAACAGTAGATCCATTCATGCACCGTCGGATTCAGCATTGTAGCGTTTTCCTCAGAACCCGTCAATGGCAGGCACCTGCGGTGTGGCTTGGTACAAGGGCCTCGGGCTCTGAATCCGAGAACAGTAGTGACTGTTATACAGGCGGAATGATAAGAATTGAATGAGTATAATAATTCTTATAAATCATTACAATGGTTATCTGTGGGGGCGATTTAACATTGGATAAATGTGGGAGTAGCTGGGATGTAGGATAAGATTGAAAAAACTGTAAGACTTATCCCATTCTATCCAGGCCGATTTTCAGAGGTGTGGGATAAAACATGAAATTCTATCGAAGTTATCCCATAATTTTGACCTTCTGAACACTGCGATTTACCAGAAAGTAGGATAAACGTGAAAAAAACAAAGTTCTTATCCTACAAACCAGCAGAATTGTTAACAAAAATGATAAGAAGAGTGGGATAAAAAGCACATTATTTAAGCACTTATCCCACATTACTCTATGAACAGGCTTTATAGCATACTCAATATGGATTTACTGCTATAAAACAAAAAGTATACTTTTTCAAACTCTATTTTTAATCCTTCTTCTTGCAACCTCTACTGCAGCAAGACTTGATATGGATGCAAGTATGATCAGCAGCAGGAGCTCAAAGTCGTTTCTCTTTTCATCATATGCCGCGCTCCTTGCTACTTCTTCATCTGCAATTACCTGGATTTCATCTACAGAATCCTCTTCTTCATTTTTCTCTCTTTTAAAGTTCTGATCTCCAACCACATAGCTATATGTCGCCTGCAGAGTACTTTCCTCTTTATTTTCTTCTACTTTTTCTTCAATATCGTCCTTATTACTATCTTCTGCTGTCTCTCCAATATCGTTCATATTGTTATCTGCAACACTTTCTTCTACTTTCTCTAATGTAACTGCATTTTCATTAGCAAAACAAACAATTGGATTAACGATCAGGCTGACAGCAATTGCAGTTCCAATCGCTTTTATAGCAAACTTATATAATAAACAGTTCTTTCCCATTATCCCGCTCCTAATAATATGATAGATTTTTCCTCATAAATAAGGTTACCATTCTAAAATCACAAAATCTATCATATAACGTCAGCTATTTGACATTTTATCAATAGTTAACAACCTATTTATATTTTTTTAATATACTGCCCTATTGAATTTTACTCAAAAAAGATATTCAAATTTTTTTAAGTGATTTCTGCAACAATATAAAACTGTCATTACATCACTTTATACACCTGCGGTGTAGCTGGTTTTTTCTGCCTCAGGCTCTGAATCCAGGAACAGTTGGGGCGGACACTTTTTCTACCTACGGGTAATTTTTTAATTTTCTGACCTTTTACCCGTGTTTTATTTGTGCCCATGGGCAATATTTAATTTTCTCTGACTTTTACCCGAGTTATCAAATAATCATTGGGTAAACCTATCATTATTTTCATATTTGCCCAAGCTTGTCCAATAATTCTCGGGTAAAAATCATCTCTTTTATTTCCTTACCCAAATCATTCACTAACTCATGGGTAAAAACCTTCACTTTGTTCTTTTTACCCGCAATGCTCTTTAAAAATGTATAAGGAACCTGAAAATGTGGGATAACTATAGTTAAAAGTTCAACTCTTATCCCACATCTCAGTAAAAACACAAATATACAAGTGGGATAAGAATTACAATACTCTCGCACTTATCCCACATGCAACAGTATAAACCTTACCAGGTCATGTTTTTAAATTGCTCCAAGGCCCATGTCGATTCAATTCCAGCCTTCTACTGTTCTCGGAGTCAGAGCCTGAGGCAATAATCCCCAGCCACACCGCAAGGTGCTTGCCATTGACGGGTTCTGCGGAAAACGCTACAATGCTGAATCCGACGGTGCATGAATCTATCTACTGTTCCCATCATCCTCACCGTCGGCAGAGTTGACAAGACGTTTTCCTCAGGCTCAGTCAATGGTGGCGTACGCAGCTACAACCTATACTTTTCTAAGAAGTTAAATGGATGGTTGAGTGACTTGCTTTTAATAAGTCATTAGAACCGTCCCTGTGTCTTCAAAACACTTGCGCATACACAAAGAGAGAGCATTTTGCTATGAGTAAAACCTCACGCAATAATACTCTCCCTTATCTACCTACGACACTGTTAAATCATAGAAGATGCTGTATACCAACCCTCAACAATCAATCTTTATTACAGCCCCTGTAAGATCTGCGAACTTAAGGCTTCCGGTAAATGTCTTTTGCTC
Source organism: Butyrivibrio sp. (assembly GCF_015056685.1). Taxonomy (GTDB): domain Bacteria; phylum Bacillota; class Clostridia; order Lachnospirales; family Lachnospiraceae; genus Butyrivibrio. The sequence continues at coordinate 197,275 of NZ_SVFW01000001.1, forward strand.
TCCCATCATGTCAGTAAGCGTTATCTTGTCCCCATTTACACTTATTGAGCTTACGTATTCCATAAGGATCTCATCAGGTTTCGAGTCTCTATAAGCTGTTGATAAACACATAATTTATCACTCCTTCTCTTTAGAAGCACATTCGCAGGCTTCTCTAAGTAATTCATTACCCTTTTTAAAGAATTCTGCTGCTTCAAGAACTTTTGCTGAAGCTTCCCCATTTCCAAAATCTTTAAGTTTATCTGCAACCTTCAAAAGCTCCTCAGCATGAGCCTCATTGTGGGCACTCATATGATTCAAAAGAGCTACTGCTTTTTCCTTTGTCTCAATCCCTCCGTGCTCATGGTGATGATGCTCATGTTCGTGCTCACTCCCATGTTCATGTTCATGATGCTCGTGTTCTCCCATTTTTTGTAACCCCCTTTTATATAATTTTTAATTATTAAAATCAAATACTATATTAAACTTCTCATCAAAAGCCAGCTTTGCATCGAAAGGAGTTCCTTTCTTGCTGATAAACCCTGAGATCGTGTCAGTCTTCTTCTCATTGATGAGCTTTGCAAACTGCTCTTTATCGATGTCAATTCCAGCGATCTTACCAACAAAGAAGCTGCAACCTTCGTCGCCCTTTTTGTAGTCCTCACAGCGATAACCCATGTGACCTTTAATGATAGGTTTGCCGCAGATTGGGCACTTTAAGTCTTCTAAAACTTCGTCCTCATTTTCAAAGACAAACCTTATGCCGGTTACTTTGCCGTCTTCATCCTTGCTAAGAGCAAGTGCCGCCTCAAACTTCTTGCCACTCTTTGACTTAAAGCCGCTTATCTTGGAAGTAATGCCAGCGCCCAAAAGCTCTTTAACCTGGGCGTCTTTTAGCTTAACTCCCGCGATCTGACCAATATTGAACTTACAGCTGTTTTCAGGGTCGTCCCTGTTGTAGTTCTTGCAGCCATAGCCAAAAGATGTCTTGATTATCTCGCCGCCACAGACCGGGCACACTACATCCTTGACTACCTGTGCTTCAACATTTTCGAAGTCAAAAGAAATCTCGCTCTTGCCTTCTTCATTTTTCTTAAGCACCAGGCACGCATCAAATTTCTTGTTGGTCTTGCCCTTAAAGCCCCTTATAGTTGATGTATGTCCCTCTTTTAAAAGTTCGATTACATTAGCTTCAGAGAGCTGCTTGGATGCAATCTTACCGATAAAGAACTTACATGACTCAGGGTCCTCTGCTCTAAAATTCTCGCATCCAAAGCCTATGCTCTTTTTGATGATCCGGCCACCGCAGTCAGGGCAGACAACATCTTTTAGATAATCAGGTTCTATGCCGTCAAAATCAAACACTATTGAGAGCTTTCCGTCTTCAACGGTCTTTAATTCAAGCTTTGCATCAAAGCTCTTTTTGCTCTTACTCTTAAAGCCCTTTATGACATCTGTCTTTCTCTCATTGATAAGCGTCCTAAGGGTCTCTATATCAAGCTTTTTGCCTGCTATTTCACCGATGCTGAAATAACATGGATTCTCTTCTTTGGCCCTGTTCTCGCAGGTGATGCCATAGCCGGTCTTTATGATTCTTCCGCCGCAAGCAGGACACTTTAAGTCCTCCACATATTCGGTAGGAACATCTTCAAAGTTAAAGCTAATAACAGGCTTTCCATCTGCATCCTTGGCAAAGATAAGAATTGCACTGAACTTCTGTTTCTTCTTACTTGAAAATCCATCGAGCACATCAGTCTTGCCTTCAGTCAAAAGCTTTTTGACTTCCTCCTCGGATAAGTCTCTTCCTGCAATCTTACCTATACTAAATGAGCACTTTTTGGTCTCATCAAAATAGTTGCTGCAACCATATCCAAAGGAAGTTGTAGTAAGCTCTCCACCACAAACAGGGCACTTTATGCCGATTGGTTTTCTCGAAGCCAGGCCCTTTGCCTCTTTACCTGTGAACTGATTGATATGATTTACAATATCGTGAGTGAGGTCTTTTTCTATGAGCTTACCTGTCTCACGTCTGATGTAGTCTTCGAGCTTACCTCTGTACTCCTTTGCATCAACTGAGCCGTTGTAGATACCCTCAAGGCCTTTTTCCCAGCTGGCTGTCATCTCCGGATTAAGAAGCGTTGGCACAGTCAGATAAACAACCTCGTAGATCATCTCTCCCAGATTCTCAGGTGTTATGATCTGGCTCTTACTCTGGTTCAGATACTTTATGTCGATGAGCTTTTTGATGATACCTGCCCTTGTAGCTGCAGTTCCAATGCCCTTCTTTTTGATTTGCTCACGGAGTTCTTCATCTTCGATAAGATTTCCCGCATTCTCCATAGCTATTACAAGGTCACCGGAAGTGTATCTCTTTGGCGGCGCTGTAGCGCCTTCCCTTATATTCATGCCATTAACGGATATGGAATCTCCCTTGTGAGCTGTCTCCACAAACTTAATGAAATCCTCTTTTGATATTCCAACATCCTCTTCGTCAGAGGTGTTATCTCCTGCCTCACCCTGGCTGTTCTCATTATCGCCTGTATTTTTCTTCTCTTCAGGTATTCCTAAAACAGCTCTAAATCCCGGTGCTGTCATTACTTTTGCTGATGCAAAAAACTTCTCGCCACCTACATCTATCTGGAGTTTAGCCGTTTTATACTCTGCAGGTGGATAGAAAATAGCCAGAAATCTCTTACATATCAAAAGATATACATTCTTTGAAAGAGGTGACAAAGAGTTAATGGCTGCCGTCTGCCCTGTAGGAATGATCGCGTAGTGATCAGTTACCTTGCTGTCATCTGTGTAATAGGACTTCTCGATTCCTTTATACAAACCATTTTTTAGGACATGCTCAGAAAAACCTGAAACCTCTGCTACTCCTGACAATCCCTTTACATTCTTATAGATTTCTTTTGCCACAGCTGTAGTAAGAACTCTGGCATCAGTTCTGGGGTATGTTGTGAGCTTCTTCTCATAGAGTTCCTGCGCGATATCAAGGGTCTGGGATGGGCTTATCTTAAACCTCTTGGTGCACTCAGCCTGAAGCTCTGTAAGGTTGTATAAAAGAGGTGCTTTCTTTTTGGAATTGCCTGTCTCAATACTGTCAATTACAGCAGGCTTTCCCGTCAAAGAATCAATTAAAGCCTTCGCATCCTCTTCCTTTTTGAATCCGTTTTCTTTGTATAAAAGCGGGGACTCAAAAAAGGCTGTTCCGGTAACAGCCTTCCACTCAGCAAGTATATTTGCGTCAGAAAAAGATCCTACGATCCTGTAAAAAGGAGTCTTAACGAAGTTTCTGATCTCCCTCTCTCTTCTGACAACCATTCCCAAAACGCAGGTCATTACCCTGCCAATGGCAATGGCTGTGTATGACTTTGTGGCAGCTGCATCATTTATAAGCTTTCCGTATTTTACTGACAGGGCACGTGAGAAATTGATACCAAGGCTGTAATCCTCGATAGCACGCATGATTCCTGACTCTCCAAGGAGTGCATAATCTGACATAGGCTTTGCCTCTGCTATGCCTCTTTTAACCTCTTCATCAGTCATTGAATCAATCCAGACTCTCAGCTCAGTCATTCCATCTCTGACACCACCGTAGTTTCTGATGTTCTCCTCGATAGTCTGTCCTTCTTTTCCCGAGTCGCCCGCCCAGTAGACAGTATCAATGTCTTCTCTATGCAAAAGAGAATTCACAAGCTTATACTGATCTGCACTGGCCTTAATAACGCCATACTTATAGTTAACAGGTAGAAACGGTAAATCCTCCAGTTTCCACTTTTTGTATTTTTCATCGTATTCTTCAGGGTATACCATCTCCACAAGGTGACCAAAGCACCAGGAAATTACGTAATTATCATTCTCAATATACCCGTTTTTATTACCGGAAACATTAAGCACTCTGGCAAAATCTCTTGCCACAGATGGTTTCTCGGTTATGATAAGTTTTTTAGCCATTTGTTAATTCATCTATTCCAATCAACCGTATCTTGCCAGATGATTTCATAGATGCATCCATAAGCCACGCATCAAATCCTGCGGTTGAAAAGAAATAGTAATAATCTCCCTCAAGTCTTGCTAGTCTTGCGCAGGATTCAAGTTTATCCAAATCTGAATGTGTGATCTGACTCTGCCACTTGCAAAGACACAGCGCTGTATCGCCCGTATCACTTTGCAAGATGATATCAATATCACCATCTTTTCCGAGCCATTGCCCATCATCCCCGATTTCAAATGGGAAAAGACCTTTTTCTTCGGATCTAAAGATATATTCTCTGCATACAGCTTTGAAACTTTCGTTTGCAAAACTTTGAATACCTGCAGATATAAATATATCATAAAATTTGTCAGTCGGCATTAAACGCAGACTACTTTCGTTTGGAAAAATGAACTTAAAATAGAAATTCAAAAGAGGGTCAGCAATCTTGTAAACACCCTTTAAAACATTCTCTCTGCCTGCATTTCCAAAGGAATAACCCTTGCATGCAAAATCATGATGAATAAGGGTTTTCAGATACACTGATATCTTTGCTCTTGAAAAGCCTGTGGCATGGTACAAGTCATTTAGCTTGTTAACGCCTCTGGCCATCTGAGACATGATCGTATTATAAACAGCTGTCTCCCTCAAGGTATACTCTGTAAGCCTTTTAGGTTCGCCGTATAAAAAGCTTCCGGAATCAAGAAAGTTCTTACAGATATTCTCCTTAAAAGAGAGATTATCATCAAAATACTTCCAAAGAGCCGTCTGCCCGCCAAGCACAGAGTAGGTGAGCACCGCATCGCGATAAGACATTTTTGGAAAAAAAGCTCTCATTTCTGAGAAAGGCAGCGGCTTTATTTTCCTGAATCCTGCGATATTCCCTGCAAGATTTCCAAGATTTGCCACCATACTATTCTCAACCCAGTTAATGTCCCGGCTCGCCAAAATAACAAGAATCTGTTTCTGTCTTCCGTTCTCGGAAAGCATCGAAGTAAGTTGCTTCATAAATTCAGAAGCTTTGCCAACGACATTTTCAAAATCATCAAAAACCAGGATGAGTGGAACCTTAGTCACGCCATCAATAAGCGCACTAAAAAACTCTTTAAAATCAGGGAACTCAGATATCTTAACCCCATTTCTTCTAAGCTCACCTGCCCATAGAAAAAGCTGCTCCCTCTCTGATACGGAACGAGCAGTGAAAAAATAATGTCTTCTGTTTTCTATGAATTTTGTCAAAAGAGGCGTAACCTCAATATTCCTGTGGCCGTAGACCACAAGAATATTGGAAAGTCCGCTCTCATAATATCTGTTTAAGAAAGATAAATCTTCTCTTCTTTGTTCTTCCATAGCCCCATAATTAAAGTACTAAGCATTACTTTTTATTTATGTATCCACTTGCTTTAAGGAGCTCAGCGCACTCTACTGCTCCACCTGCTGCTCCACGAAGTGTATTATGTGAAAGACCTACAAACTTGTAATCGTAGATTGTATCCTCACGAAGTCTTCCGATGCTTACACCCATGCCGCCTTCATAGTTAACATCCAAAGCAACCTGTGGTCTGTTGTCGTCCTGCATGTACTGGATGAACTGCTTTGGTGCGCTAGGAAGCTGCAATTTCTGTGGAAGTCCTGAGAAGTTTACAAGCTTTTCAATAAGCTCTTCCTTAGAAACTTTTTTTCTGAACTTAACAAATGCAGCAGCTGTATGACCGTAAAGAACAGGGATTCTGATGCACTGGCATGTTATCTTAACATCATCAGCAGGAACGATCACGCCATTTTCAATCTTACCCCAGATTCTAAGTGGCTCTTTTTCTGACTTCTCTTCCTCACCTGAGATGAAAGGAATAACGTTGCCAACCATTTCAGGCCACTCTTCGAAATTCTTGCCGGCACCTGAAATAGCCTGATATGTTGTAGCAACAACCTCGTATGGCTCGTACTCTTTCCATGCTGTAAGAGCTGGTGTGTAGCTCTGGATTGAGCAGTTAGGCTTAACTGCGATGAAACCATTTGTTGTGCCAAGTCTCTTTTTCTGGAACTCAATAACATCCATGTGCTCAGGGTTGATCTCAGGAATGATCATAGGAACATCCGGAGTCCATCTATGAGCGCTGTTGTTAGAAACTACAGGTGTCTCAGTCTTGGCATATTCCTCTTCAATATGCTTGATCTCATCCTTAGACATGTTAACTGCAGAAAGGACAAAATCTACATCTTCAGAAACGCCCTTTACATCTGTGACATCTTTTACAACGAGGTTCTTTACAGACTCAGGAATTGGGTTATCCATTTTCCATCTCTTGCCTACTGCTTCCTCATAGGTCTGTCCGGCAGAACGTGGGCTTGCTGCAATTGTAGTTACTTCAAACCAAGGATGATTATTGATAATATCAATAAATCTCTGTCCAACCATTCCTGTTCCACCAAGAACTGCTACTTTCAACTTGTCACTCATAATAAAAACTCCTCCTTAATATTGTAAACTCCGTTTTTCATGAAGCGGCGCATATAAACATTTTCAATCGATGCTATTTGTAAATTTACCCAAGGTTATTTATGAACTCATCATTAAGCTTAACTATCTCAGACATGCATTTTAAGCTAGGCGCTCCAATAGTTAAACGCTTGTTAACACATGTCTCCAAGCTAATTTCTTCATATATGTCATTATCGAATAGTTCAGAAAAAGATTTAAGCTCTTCTATGCCAAGATCATCAATCGCGCAGTTTTTATCTATGCAGTATAGCACAAGCCTTCCAATTACTGAATGGGCATCTCTAAATGGCATACCCTTTTTTACCAGATAATCTGCAGCATCTGTGGCATTTGTAAAGCCAAGCATAGCACTTCGTTTCATGTTATCTTTGTTAAACTGAAGAGTAGACAACATCTGCGTGAAAAGGATCAGGCAATTTGACGTATTATCTACTGCATCAAAGAAGGCCTCTTTATCCTCCTGCATGTCCTTGTTATAAGCAAGAGGAATGCCCTTCATGGTAGTTAAAAGAGTCATCAGATCGCCATACACTCTTCCGGTCTTGCCTCTTACAAGCTCTGCTATATCCGGATTCTTTTTCTGAGGCATAATACTTGAGCCTGTGGAATAGGCATCATCAATAGTTACAAATCTGTATTCATTGCTGTTCCAGATAATGATTTCTTCACTGAATCTTGAAAGATGCATCATTACTATAGAAAGAGCTGACATAAACTCGATCAGATAGTCTCTGTCCGAAACTGAGTCCATGCTGTTAAGCGTAGGTCCCTCGAACCCAAGAAGTTTTGCTGTATATTCCCTGTCCAAAGGGTAAGTTGTTCCGGCCAAAGCACCTGCTCCAAGCGGACAATAGTTCATTCTCTTATATATATCCTTCATTCTGAGAAGGTCTCTTTTAAACATCTCAAAGTAAGCGCCGAAGTGATGTGCAAGAGTAACCGGCTGTGCCTTCTGAAGATGAGTAAATCCCGGCATGTAAGTCTCAAGGTTTTCTCCCATGATACCGTTTAGCACCTTTAATATATCTGTCAAAAGACCTGTCACATGCTCTACTTCATCTCTCGCATAGAGCCTCATATCAAGAGCTACCTGATCATTTCTGCTGCGTCCTGTGTGGACCTTTTTACCGGCATCACCGATTCTCTCTATAAGATTCGCTTCAAGAAAACTGTGAATATCCTCATATTTGGTAGTTATTTCAAGCTTGCCACTCTTTACATCTTCCAATATTGAATCAAGACCTTTAACTATGTCTTCCTTCTCTTGCATTGTGATGATGCCCTGTTTTGCAAGCATTTCAGCATGAGCCTTGCTGCCCTTTACATCGACTTCCAGAAATCTCTTGTCGAAAGTAATAGAAGCATTAAAGTTCCATGCAAGTTCATTTATACTGCCTGTAAATCTTCCACCCCAAAGCTGTGCCATCTTCTAATCTCCGATTCGTTTTACTTTGTCAGATTAAAGTCTTAAAAAATTATAATCCTAACTTAACATATATGAAAAGCCCCAAAATCACTAAAATATCAACAAAAATTTCAAAACTAAATTTTATTTCTTGTGTAGAAAAGACAAATGTCCGTTTTACAAAGACATTATATTGCATTTAGTCCTCACTATATTTTTCTAATTCGCAACACCCGGCGAAAAAAGTATGAAATTTTTATTAAAAAAATGTGTTGAAAAAATGAACTGCAATAGTATACTTGTCTCTGTCGGAAAAATAAAAAAAGTATTTGGAGGAAATTTTATAATGGCAAAAGTAAATGATGAAGCAAAGATGAGGCTTCTTAACGAAGCATTCGGAGCAGAAAACTATCTCGCAACTGCATATGCAGTTACAATTCCTGGTGTCAACGTATTTTCAATGTTCGGAGCTATCGGTTATATCATCGGAGAAATTGTAGATAAGGATGGTTTTAAGACAAGACATAACGCTTATCTTGGTGTTACTGCTACAGGTGTAAATGTAGTTATTCTTGATGGCCTCAACAACTCAAAGATCAAAAATGCGATCAAATTCAACTTTGCAGAGTTATCTGATGTCAAGGCAATTGACAAAAAGACATTTGCATCTCTTTACATGGTAAAAGATGGAAAGAAATGCACTCTTCAGCTTCCTAAGAAAATCCTTGGTGCAAAGCTCGCAACTCAGAAAGAGGATGCTTCAGCAGTAGTTGCTAAGGTAAATGAGCTCACCTCTGCTACAAATGTTGCTTAAATATTTAGGTAATCGAGCCTGCAAATATAAAGTCAATAGTAAAATAAGATTTTTCTATAGTTTCAAAAACGTGTATAACTAATAAG